>JAUXVN010000004.1 GCA_030684555.1 Ignavibacteria bacterium | reverse complement strand
GAGTTATTGCAATTAGTTCTTCACGTTCTTGCTTGGTTAGAGTAACCTTATACTTTTTCATTTCTTCTCCATCATTGTTTTTATTTGACGGAGTTAATATACTAAATATTATACGACATTACAAGCTTGACGAGACACTAGGGATAACTCAACACCTCCATTTCTTGAGTAATTTAGTTCTCCAGATATTCGCCTTTCTGGGTATTGCGGTAACCACCATTTGCCTTTTAATGTTAATTTTCCCAATTCTTACCCGTCCTAAATTCAATATTTGCATCCTTCATCAGTAACACTGTATTAATTTTAAGTTGGTCGTTACCGACAAAAAATTTATCAAGAGCGATGACATTCTTCGGTTGTAACTTTAATACTTCGTCAACCTCTGCAAAGACAAGTGAAAAACAATATCCTAAATAAATAATTATTTTGTTAAAGGCGGTAAGGAGTACCCCCTGGAAAGTTCTTTCGTTGGATTTGAATTCAGGCATATTCAGTTAATCAAAAATGTTTAAGATAAAAAGCATATTTCTGATAACTAATTAACTCTTTTTTGTCTTTGTTTGCAAGCCAGCCGGGTTCTTCGTGGCTCATATCAATGATCGTTTTTGTTTTAAGAGGAGATAATTTTTGTTTGACAAGTTCCAAAGATTCCAATTCTAATTGAGTAAAAAGAGAACTATCGAAATCTTTTGTTTGAACAAATTTTTCGGTGGTATCATATTCGGTTTCGTAGCCAACTGTAGAAATAAAATTGTGTTCTTCAAGGAGGTCGTAAACGGTTTTATAATCTTGAGGAACAGGTCCTAATGGTATTGCTGCATAGTTATAACCGGAAATAGAAAAACCAGAGTGTTTGTAGTTAAGGAAATCAGCATAGAAAAGAAATTTATTTAAGCGTGTAACAAGAAAAGCGTTTTGCAGAAAATAAATAACCATGTTGGCAAATTTTTCAAAAGAGGTTGATTGGAAGCCATTGAATTCGCTTGGAGTTGAAAAGGGATTAAAGAAAATATTTTCAAGATTAAATTGTGCTTCGTCCTTAGAGATGACAACCTTTTCTATGTTATCATGAATCTTATTGTATTCTTTAGGCTGAAGGAGAGACTTTCTTTTGATCAACTGTGCTTTAAAAACGTTCGGATCAGTGACTAGAGAAATCAACTGCGAATTACTTTCGTTGGGGATTTCACCGGTTTCATATAAACTATATTGGTTCTGCCCTATCCCAAGAATCAAAGACATTTTTGCAGCAGAAAGTTTGTAGCGTTCGCGGGTTAATTTTATTTGAGATGCAGAAGGAATATTATGTAATTGCCGGTATTGGTTATACACCTGGAAAACATTTATCTGGTCGATTTCCGTTGTGGTGAATTCTTCTTCACATTTAGAGCACTTATAAAAATGAGAAAGAATTTTAAATTCTTCTTTTCTGAAAGTATTAACACCGGGTTCAATTTGCAATAAAGCAGTGCCGTCACACATTGGACATTCTAATTCATAGTTCATATAAAACTCTTTCTAATGAAATGGATAGTTGATTTCTTTTTCAGCAATATGAAAAGAGATGCACATTACACTTTTATTTGTTTTGCCAAGATTAATTTTAATGTAAACTTCATGTCTCTTGATATTCATACCAAATTCCCAATTGGGAGGACTTTGTGGGTCGTAGGCGTCATCATTAGGACCGTTGAAATAATTTTCGGGCTTAATTGATTTAATATATTCGAGACGTTGAAGTGAGTCAATTTCAAGCTTGCTGAGCGCTTCAGCGTTCTTTTTTCTACTAATAAAAAAAACATTAAAAACAGTGAGTTTTGCATGAAAATCATTTAGAAAGATTTCAACTTCTTCTTTTGTGCATTTTGACATATCAAATCTATGGTTTATTATCGAAATATGCAATGATAAAGTGGAGTAAAGTAAATATTTACTGCAATTATTCCACTATAACGTTTAAGATTAAAATTCCTCTCCATAGGGAAGTTTAGAAAGAGTAAAGTCAATATTTGTACAAGAGTCCAGTTCTTCAATTTACCCTTCCATCAAATGTGCATCCTTTTTTCATTGAGGAAACATCATTTTACAACTATAGCAAATTACTTGCTAATTCAGCAAGTTCCGATCTTTCTCCTTTTTCAAGATTAATATGTGAATAGAGATTTTGTCCCTTAAAATGATCGATTAAATATGATAATCCGTTTGATTCACCATCGAGGTATGGGTGATCAATCTGAAAAACATCTCCGGTAAAAACAATTTTAGCCCCTTCACCGACACGCGTAATTATGGTCTTGATTTCATGTGGTGTTAAATTTTGTGCTTCATCAACTATGAAGAAAATCCGCTGCAAACTTCTTCCTCTGATATAACTAAGAGGTTCAACAATAAGTTTTTCGTCTTTTATTAATTGGGTTATTTGAAGATGCTGTTTATCGGTTTCAGGGAACTGGTCTTGAATAACTTTTAGATTATCCCACAAAGGCTGCATGTAAGGGGCAAGTTTGCTTTCTACATCTCCCGGAAGAAAACCTATATCTTTATTACTAAGTGGAACAATCGGACGTGCAATAAATATTTGTCGATATAACTTTCGCACATGTAAAGCGCAAGCAAGGGCAAGTAAAGTTTTTCCGGTTCCGGCTTTACCCGTCATTGATACTAATGGAATCGCAGGGTTACAAAGTGCATCAACTGCAAATGTTTGTTCAGCGTTGCGTGGCTTTATTCCATAGACTAACGATTTATCGATCTTCTTAAAAATATGATTAACCGAATCATAGTTAGCAAGTACAGAACGATTTTGATTACGAAGTATATAATATTTGTTGGGAACTATTTCACTTTTTAATTTCTTGAACATTTCATCGGCAGGTATTTCAAACGGAACTTGATAAAATTGTGACAACAACTTATCATCGAAATTTTCAACTACTTCCTTACCGCTATAAAGCTCTTCGATGCTTGTTACACGATCAGTAGTGTAATCTTCGGCAGGAATTCCAAGCGCTTTAGCTTTCATCCTCAGATTCACATCTTTAGTAACAAGGATAACGGAATTTTTATTTTTTGATTTTGCGTGAATTTCATAAGCTGCACTTAATATTCTATGATCGGGAGTATCTTCCCTAAATGCATCTCTTATGGCATTACTTAATCCTTTGGTAATAACTACTCTGACTTTCCCTTTCCCTTTGCCAAGCGAAATTCCACCGTTAAACAATGCTTTACCGGTAATTGAATCAAGTGTTCTGGTAAACTCGCGTGCATTAAGATTAATGACATTACTTCCCCTTTTAAAATGATCAATCTCTTCAATTACAGCAAGTGGGATTACAATATCATTTTCTTCAAATTGACGAATGCACGTTGCGTCATGTAAAATTACATTCGTATCAAGTATAAAAGTTTTGGGATTTTTTTTAACTGCCATAAATTCCTTTAAGAATAATAGTTAAGTGGGCGATTCAATTAATTTAATAAAATAATTACTTTTGAAAATATGCTGATTTATCGAAATTAAAACAAGGATTGCTTCTTACTTCTCAAATTGATTATTTCACTCATATACCGTATAATTGTTTAACTAAATCAGCAAAAATCATTTTATGACTTCAGACCAAGATATAGGTTCATCAATCTGGACTTCCGAAAAAAAAATCGAAGTGCTCAATCTTCTTCCGATCGGAATATTAGCGTTTGATAAAGATGGTCTTATAACATATTCAAACAACAATGCAATTAAATTTGGGATAGTAACTTCCAATGAAAATGATTCCTTAATCGGAATTAATTTGTTGACAAACAACATTATCGAGAATTTCTTTTTATCAGAACACATAGAAGGATTAAAAGATGGCGAAACTTTTGA
The DNA here is from genome assembly GCA_030684555.1 of Ignavibacteria bacterium. Classification (GTDB taxonomy): domain Bacteria; phylum Bacteroidota; class Ignavibacteria; order Ignavibacteriales; family Ignavibacteriaceae; genus JAGUXE01. Next base: position 100,450 of record JAUXVN010000004.1, on the reverse strand, counting down.
ATACGAAATAAAAAGTCGAAAAACCATAGATGGTGGTTTTATTTCTGTGATTCTTAAAGGCTCAGCTTTGTATACGGAAGATATATTTGATGGCGGACTTATTATTATTGAAGATGTTCACATAAATAAAGTTTCCGGAGAAACTTCTTCAACAGAAATAAAAGAATATTTAGAAGTTATTTTATATCAGGCATTTGATCTTGTTCTTTTGATCGATCTAAATGAAAACATTATCTATTCGACAGGCAAATCAAAGAATATTATCCTTCCTTCACGAACAGGGAAAAAAGAAATAATATTTTCTGATTTATTTTCAGATTCTAATATTCAAACAATATCCAAATCATACCAAAGCACAATTCGTTCAAAAAAAGAAACTACTGTAATAATCAGTCTACATCAACATCGAGACGAACCACAAAGTTATGAAGTCTCTTTTTTACCAATACTTTCAGAGAAGAATAAAGTAGTTTTTGTTTCTGTATACTTAAAAAATATTTCTGCCCAATTATTAGAGAAGGATAATTATGAGCGAGTAATCAGCGAACTTTCTCAATATCAAATAATTACCGAAGCCACAACAGATGCAATTGTTACGATTGATAAAAGTGGAAATATTTTGTTCTGGAATAAGTCTGCCGATAAACTATTTGGTTATACAAGGAGCCAGGTATATTCAAAAGAGTTTGCTCAAATAATCAAAGTGACCGAAGAAAAAGCAATTGCGGAAATTCTTTCTCGTCTAAATCGTTCAAAATCTGTAAGAAGAAAACTAAGTTTTTTCACAAAAAAAGAAGAACGCAAAACCGGCGAATTTTATTTTTCCAAAATAGCGTTTGAAAATGGTGATGAAGCATTCGTAGTATTGATTGATGATATAACAGAAAGCGAAAGAATTGAGCAGGAGCTTAGATTATCTGAAGAGCGATTTAGAAACATAGTTCAAAATACATCCGATCTTATTTGTAACTTCGATGCAAACGGAAAACTTCTTTATACAAATCCCGCTTTTCTCGAAGCATTAAAAATTTCGACATCAGATTTAAGACGTGTAAAAATTACAGATTTTTTTGACCCCGAGTTTCTTGAACAACGTAAATTTAATATTCGTCAGTTGGTTGAGTCAAAAACTTTATCTTATGAATTACCTGTATTTACGACTCAAGGAGAGAAATTATTTCTTAGTGCAAGCTTCTCTACTGTTTATGATGCTGATAACAGTATTAAATTCTTCAATGGTATCTTTAAAGATATAACGCTTCGCAAAAATACTGAGCAAGAACTTCTATTGATGCGTTCAATATTTGATGCGTCAAATGATGGTATTGCAATGGAGTTGGAAGGAAAATTTATTCTCGCAAATAATTCATTTGCACAAATATTCGGTTATGATAACGGAACAAAAATGGAAGGCTTAGATTCTATAGATATTGTTGCAGAAGAAGATAGAGATAGAATTTTACAATACTCCGAAGCCCGAAATTTAGGAAACGACGTGCCCGGACGTTACGATTTCCTCGGCAAAAGAAATGACGGAAGCCATTTTCATGTTGAAGTCTCTGTAACCTATTTTATTTTCAATGAAAAGACTTTTTTTGTGATTATTGCACGCGATATTACCGAGCGAAAACGGGTACAGCAAGCAATTAAGGAATCGGAATTGCGTTACAGAAGTATTACTGAAAACATTGATGATTTTTTCTGGACTGCTGAACGGGTTGACAGTAAGCTTAGAACTATGTTTTACACAGCTTCTGTTGAAAAAGTTACCGGTTTTACTCAGGCAGATTTCTTAAGTGACAGCCGGCTTTTTTTCAAAATAATTTATCCTGATGATTACTCAATAGTTAAAAAACGCTTGAAAAAACTTTTTGCAAACTACTACAAACAATCAGATGAAATTGAATTTCGGATTATCAATAAACATGGAAGTGTAGTTTGGGTCCAGAATAAAATAAATGTGGTTAGAGAAAAATCGGGCAGAGTTACAAAAGTATATGGATTAGTAAGTGATATTTCTCTTCAAAAAAAGGCAGAGGAGGAGTTAAAGCAATCAACACAGAATCTTCAAAAGTTGAATGAAACTAAAGACAGATTTATCTCAATCATCTCACATGATTTAAGAACTCCGTTCAGTTCTATATTGGGATTTACAGATCTTTTACTGCAAGATGATGAGCTTACAAATGAAGAAAAACGCCAGTATATTACATTCATTCAAGATTCAAGTAAAACAATGCTCTCACTTGTAAATTCATTAATGGATTGGACAAGACTGCAAACAGGCAGAATAAAATTCGAACCTGAAAAAACCGATATTCGTAGTATTGTTCAAAAATCATTTGCTTCTCTTTCGGGTTTTGCAATGCAAAAGAACATCAATTTAATTGACACAATAGATTCAGAGCTGTTTTTATTCGTCGATCAAAATTTAGTTTTGCAAGCTTTTAACAATTTGATTTCTAACTCACTTAAATTCACTCCCCAAAACGGTTTGATTTCGGTATCAGCTATACAGTCAGAGTCAGCTCGTTTTATTCAGATAACCATCAAAGATAATGGTGTTGGAATTGCTCAAGAGAATTTGCACAAGATTTTTAATGTGGATGCAAAATTTACATCTGAAGGAACTGCAGGAGAAAAGGGAACCGGATTAGGATTGTCCTTAGTTAAAGAAATTGTCGATAAACATGGCGGTATAATTTGGGTTGAAAGCGAGCATGGGAAAGGAACTGAATTTAAATTTACATTACCTAAAGCATCAGCAAGTATTTTATTAGTTGATGATAGCAATACTGATAGAATTCTCTACTCAAAATTATTAAGAAGTATAACCACGGAATATGATATAATTACTGCTGTTAATGGTGAGGAGGCACTTGCAAAAGTTAGAACCGCCGCTCCTGCATTGGTTATTACTGATCATGCTATGCCTAAAATGACAGGGCTTCAGTTTATTAATGAATTAAAAAATTCAGACATTAAAGGCAAACCGCCGGTTATAGTATTAAGTTCAGATCTCGGTAAAAGTGAAGAGTTAGCTTATTCCGATGCCGGTATTGAATATGTTTTCCATAAACCTGTCAATTTATCATCTTTTAAAGATGCTGTCGAAAAATCTATGCGCAAACTTCCACATTTAAATTGATTAAGTATTTTGAAATCAAATAATTCCAAGTATCATTAAATCTGCAATTACAAAAAGCATAATCGATACACTCAACTGAAATGATTTAATTGTAACTTTTTTAACAAGCCGTACACCAATATATGATCCCGAAAATGCAGCTATTACTGCAAATAATATCATGTAATAATTATTTTGTATCGCTGTTGATAATGAAGCTGTTCCATACTCATACAATCTTATGATGTCTATCAGACAAGCAACCGCTACACCAGTCCCGATAAAACTTTCTTTACTTAAACCAACTCGTAATAAAAAAGCGGATCTCAAAGCACCTTGATGTCCTGAGAGTCCGCCAAAAAATCCACTTAAAATTCCGCCAAGAGGAAGATATTTTTTATCAAATGATAATGAATTTAACTTCGGAATAATTTCTATCACAGCAAAAATATTGAGTAAGAAACCTATAACTACCTTAATCGGTAAAATCTCAAATGAGTTTTCGCCGATATAGTAAACGAAAAGTGGTTCAAGCACGGATAAATTTATAAGAAGCATTGCACCAAAATAGGAAGCAATAATTGCAGGGATTCCAAATGCTATAATAATTTTTTTGTCAATGCTCTTTCTGTAAATCTGAAGTTTAAAAATATTATTTAGAAAATGTACAATTGCAGTTATTGCAATAGCAATATCAACCGGAAAAAATATAACGAATGCCGGGAGCAAAATTGTCCCCAAACCAAAACCGGAAAACAGTGTCAATCCGGCAGCAATAAAAGCAACAATTGTTATCAGAACTATTTCCATTTGTAAATCCAATCAATTTCAAATAAACAATTCATAAACTGCTAATACCAAAAATGAAATTGTAAAACAAAAGCGTTGTTATCAATCTTTGGCTCTTCCATATTTATTCGAAATTGCGGACGAATTTCGATGAAGCTATAAGGAAAAAATTCTACACCAAGAACTATTCGGGAAAGCTCATCCTTCGTAACTTCAGTATTTCGATCAAATCGATCATACCTAACAACTGCTTCAAGTCCTTTTGTTATTCTGTATGAAACTTCTATCATCAAAGCGGTTGAAAGAGAGTCTTGATTGATTATACTTTTTGCCATATCGTATTCGGCAAGCAGCGAAAATTCCTCTAATTGTAATCCGAAAAATCCGCCGTACATATTTATATTTCGAATGTTTCCCAGAAATCCTCTTTTATAAGAAGCATAAGAACCTCCGGCTAATAAATTCAAATCTCCAAATGAAGGAGTAAACTGTAGGCGTGTTGTATAAGTCGGGTCTTTAATAAAAAGTGCACGTGATGGATTTCCCGCACTAACAGTGAAATTTGTAAACTCATTAAAATTGAATCCGAGTTCGATACCCGTTTCGCTATAAAATGGATCGTAGATAAGCCCTTTTTGAGATGCAAGAATTCCAAAATCACCTCCACGCGTGTAAGCAGTATGATCGTCTGTTCTTATTCCGAAGTTTGGAGAAAAAGTTCCCACTTTAATGTATCCTTTAAATGGGAGAATATTTGCAATCGCATAACCCTGCCAAAGTGATTGAACAAAATCATAATGTGCATATAAATTCAGATATTCATTTGCCTCAATATTAAGGTAGACAGCTCCGGTCATGTTTTGAAAATCCGTACGCTTTTGGGTTGAATCAAACTTCGCCAAATATTGCGTTCTATAATCAATTCCGAATAAAATATTTTTTCCAATATATGGACTCATTTCAAATTCATCATTTGAATAAGTGTTAAATAACTTTAAATTATTTTTACCGTATCCCCATCCGCTCTCATTACGCATTCCACCGCCGGTTGGATTAACGTGACAATCTATACATGCTCCTCCTGTGCGTAATGCAAATCGAGGTAACGCATAAGATTCAGAAATAAATCCCACAAAAAAAACGAAGAGTACTATTGTTAGTTTTTTCATAATTCACCTTCTATTGAAGTTGAGAAATGTTGATATTAAAATAATTCAACACACAAATTATTTTGGAATTATAAAATAATAAAGTTCAGGCATAATCCAACTGACACTAAATCTTAAACTATTGAAGTAATTCCATGTGATAGTTTATATTAGACAAATGAAATTCGATAATCTTTAAATTTTAAATAAGCTTCAAAATATTTATGACTACTAATTTTTTTTCTTATAAAAACACAAAACCAATTTTGGCGTTTATATTTGTCATGTCTGGTGCAACGGGTTTAATTTACCAGGTTGTGTGGTTTAAATATCTCTCCCTCTTTCTCGGCAATACGAATTATGCACAGATGATTGTGCTTAGCACTTTTCTTGGTGGGTTAGCGTGGGGAAATTATTTTTTTGGTAAACGTGCTGATACATTTATTAATCCTGTGCGATGGTATGGATTCCTTGAGTTATTAATAGGATTATATTGTCTCGCTTACCCCTTTCTAAATGAATTTTGGGGCGAAACTTTTCATTCCTTTGCTATATCTCAAAACATATATGAACATAAATTTTTATTCAATTTATTGAGGTTCAGTTTAAGTGCTATTCTATTGATTATTCCGACATTCGCTATGGGAGGAACACTTCCTATTCTCAGTAAACACTTTGTTAGAAAGATAAGTGATTCACGAAAAGAAATGGCGATACTCTACTTTTTAAATTCACTCGGAGCAGTTGGAGGAGTATTTTTAGCGGGATTCATTCTTATAAAAGCAATCGGTCTTCAGAACAGTCTCTATTTTTCAGCAATTATAAATATTGTAATCGCATTGGCTGCAATTATCATTTCATATAAATCTTACGAACCACAAATTTCTGAGGGAACGGATGAAAATGAAACACCCGAAAAAAATTATTCACTTGTACCCCAAATATCTAAAACGATGGGAATCATAATAACTGCGGTTGCGGGTTTATCAGGTTTGGCTGCATTAACATATGAGATGTTGTGGACACGCTTATTAGTGAACATTCTTGGTTCATCAACCTATGCTTTTTCAATTATGTTGATGGCATTTATAAGCGGTATAACTTTAGGAAGTATTATTGTGTCTCAAAATTTTATAGCAAAATTTAACAGAATAAAACTGCTAATATTTTGTCAAGTTGCTATCGCAATCGGAACAATGCTTGTGCTTCCATTATATGAGCGGCTCCCCTATTATTTATGGGTAATTGCATCATTATTTATTAAGTCGCCTCAAACTTTTCCTATTTTTTTATCAATTGAATTTCTTATTTCATTCAGCTTGATGTTTTTACCGACAATTTTTATGGGAATGACACTTCCCATTGCAGTTGAAGTTTTGACTCATAATAGTAAAAAAATTAGTTTCTCGATTGGAAAGGTATTCTCGGTAAACACATTTGGTACAGTTGCGGGATCGGTTTTAAGCGGATTATTGTTTATCCCATTTTTTGGTGTAAAAATTTCTTTTGAAATTGGAATGGGAATAAATCTTTTCGCCGCTTTACTCCTTATTTTTTCATCCCCTCAATTTTCTCAATTAAAGAAATATTCATTTCTTTTTATTTTATTAGTTCTACTTTCTGGTTATTCCATATTGTTTGATGGGTGGAACAAAGATGCAACTTTAAGCGGTGTATTCAGAAAGTTTAACGAAATGGCACCTGCTTCTTACCAGGATTTTAAAAATCAATTTAACGACCGCGATGTCCTTTATTATGAAGAAGGGGTAAATTCAAACGTTGCAGTAGTCGAAATGAAAGATGAAACCAAACAAAGAATTTTATTGATAAACGGAAAACCCGATGCAAGCAGTCTCTATGATATGCCGACACAAGTTTTGCTTGGTCAAATACCTATGATGCTGCACCCTAATCCTAAAAACGTTTTTGTGGTTGGATTCGGAAGCGGTGTAACGATTGGCTCAGTGCTTACTCATCCGGTTAATTCGGTAACTTGCGTTGAAATTTCGCCAGAAGTTATTAATGCATCAAAATATTTTGCAAATGAAAATAATTCGTGCATTGAAGATAAACGATTAGACATTGTAATTGAAGATGCACACACATTTTTAAATCTTACACAACAAAAATTTGATGTTATAATATCAGAACCTTCAAATCCATGGATTGCCGGAATAGGTAATCTATTTTCCAAAGAATATTTTGAACGATGCAGCAACAGATTGACCAAAGATGGAATTATGGTGCAATGGTTTCATATTTATGAATTGAATGATGAAATATTAAAACTCGTTTTGAAAACATTTAATACTGTATTTCCTATGGGACAAATATGGAATTCGGTACAGGGAGATTTAATCCTTGTCGGAACAAAAAAGAAAATGGAGATAAACTTTAATCTGTTACAAGAAAAGATTAAAACACCATCTGTTAAGAATGATCTAAAAAAAATAAACATCAACGATCTTTTCACATTCCTGAGTTGTCAACAGCTTTCGCCGGAAGGGTTTTACAGCGTATCTGAAAGTGAGTTGATAAATCGTGAAGGGCACCCTTTGCTTGAGTTTCTGGCTCCGAGGGCATTTTACCTTGGTGAAACGGCATTTTCAATTTATGGGTTTGACGAAAAACTTGATACCCTTAGTAATGGATTATTTATAAAAGATTATGCAAAAACTTTTCCTTTAACTCGTGATGAAATCTTAAGTGCGGCGAATCTTCATTTCGATCAAACAAATAATTATCGTTTTAGTTATGCATTAACAAACTTCATTCCCCCAACTGCACAGAACTATGAATCAAAATATTTGTCAATTTTATCCGAACAAAAGTTGGGAATATCTTCATCGGGAGTAATGGGATTACATGAAATACTTGGTGCTTATCCAGATTCAATTCAAATAATTTTTGATTACTATAATGCTTTAATAAGTAAGAAGTTGAATCAATCGTCATTTCTGAAAGTGTATGATATTAAAGAATATACCAACAAACTGCTTGAAAATTTATCAGCAAATCCGGTTAGTATTGCAACAAATAAAATAAAAATTGCAAAGTTGTTCTTTCAAAATAGTCAGTTTCAGGAAGCGTTTAATATGTGTGTCGAAGTTGACAGTATGCTGAGCAATTCACCCGACCTTGGGAAAGCAATACCGATTGATGATTATTGTTATGTTTATTCTATGTCAAGTCTATACTTACAGAAATATGACATGGCTTTCAGTTATTTAATTTCATTGATTACGATAAATAATAATTATTACTTGAAAGATTATGCGCTGAGAAAAGTTGATTGGCGGATGAAGCCATAAAAAAAGTCCAAAGTATTTAATTTAACACTTTGGACTTTAAAAAGTTTTTTTTACTGAATTAATTTCCACCGAGAATAAGTGGCAATCCATCTTTACCTGAACCAATAACAACAATTTTAGAATTGCTTGAGTTCGCCAATTTTTCTGTTGCTTCGATTCCCTTCCATTTCAACAATTGATCACTGATACCTTTTGAAACTATATCTTGAAAATCGGCAATACCTTGAGCTTCAATTCTTTTTCTATCGGCTTCTTGTTGTTCTTTGAGAAGAACAAATTGCATTCTTTGGCTCTCTTGTTCAGCTTTCAATTTTTCTTCAATTGCTACAGTCAAGCCTGCAGGTAAAATAATTTGGCGGAGTGGAGCTGATTCAATAGTAATACCACGTTTTTTAACTAAGTTGGACAACTCTGATTCAATATCTTTACCAAGCGTTTCACGTTCTGAAGTATAAAGTGCTTTAGCCTCATATCTCGCAGTAACCCCTCGCACAACCGATCTAAATTGAGGGCTTAATATAATGTCAGAATAATTTTCACCGACTGTTTTGTAAATCTCATATGTGTTTTCAGGGTTTAGGTGATAGAGAAGGCTTATTTCCAATTGAACACTCAATCCTTCTTTGGACGGAACGTTCATCAGCTCTTTAATTTCTTGAGTTTTGATAGTGAACTTTATGACGTTTGCCATTGGATTAACAAAATTCACTCCTGCTTTAAGAGTATTCTCACTAACCAAACCGAAAAAATCTATTACCCCAACTGTTCCGGCTGATATCACTGTGAAGAATTGGGAAACCGAAATTAGAACTGCTACAACGAATCCCCCAATAGCAAAAGTTGCTTCGGATTTGTTAAATCTTTTCTTGGCATTAAAAAAAACAAATAGTGCAATGCCGGCGGCTATTAATGAAACTAAAAACAACATGCTAACCTCTTTTTACATAAAAAATAATATAGTATCTGATTAAATTACGAGCATTAAAACTAATTTCAATCACATTCGCTTTACCGGCAAACTTAATTATTTATTTAATCTTTGCTTAACAATCTCATCGGTATCAAGAGCAATTACTAATTCTTCATTAGTCGGTATTCTTAAAATTTTCACTTTAGAATTGTCAGTAGAGATAAGATTTTCTTTGTTTAGATTTCGTTCTTTATCTAATTCAATTCCAAGGAATTCCATATCCTTACAGACTTCTTCTCTCACTTCAAAAGAATTTTCACCGATTCCGCCTGTAAATACAAGAGCGTCAATTCCACCCATTGCCGCAGCGTATGCTCCGACATATTTTTTAATTCTGTAATTAAAAATATCAAAAGCATTTTTTGCACGTTTATTACCTTCTTTTACGGCTGCAATAATTTCTCTCATATCGCTGCTTTCACCACTCAAACCGATCAGCCCGCTATGTTTATTTAAAAGTGTGCTGGCTTCGGAAAGTGATAATCCTTCTTTTCCCATTATATAAAGTATAACCGATGGATCAACATCACCACTTCTTGTCCCCATTAGTAATCCTTCAAGAGGAGTAAAACCCATTGTTGTATCTATTGAATGACCTTTATCAACGGCAGCCATGCTGCATCCATTCCCGAGATGAGCTGTTACAATTTTTAATTCTGTAATTGGTTTGCCGAGTGCTTCAGCTGCTTTTAATGAAACGAAACGATGACTTGTTCCGTGAAAACCGTACTTTCTTATTTTATATCTTTTATAAAGTTCATGCGGAATACCGTATAAATAAGATTGAGCAGGCATCGTAAGGTGGAATGATGTATCAAACACACCGCATTGAGGTGTTTCAGGGAGTAATCTTGTAACAGCTTGAATACCCTTTATATTTGGTGGATTATGAAGCGGAGCTAATTCAATATTATCCTGTAATGTTTTAATTACTTCATCGGTAATAAAAACTGATCCCGAAAAAACTTCACCGCCATGTACTACACGGTGACCGATTGCATCAATATCGTCTTTACTTTCGATTACACCATGATTTTTACTTAACATAACAGCGAGCACATATTCGATTGCCATTGTATGATCAAGAATTTCAGCAGCAAAACGAATTGAATCACCATCATATCTTGAGTGACTTAATACTGCACCCGCCATTCCGATTCTTTCAACCATTCCTTTTGCAAGTGCCAATTCCTGTGTTGTATCAATAAATTGATACTTTATGGATGAACTTCCGCAGTTTAAAACTAAAACTTTCATATTATTTCCTTTAGAGAATAAATTTCTTTATATAAAACGATAACTTCTTATTTAAGAAATAATTTTACCGTTAGAATCATATTTATAAAAACCTTCGCCGGTCTTTTTTCCGAGTTTACGTTCGCGAACAAGTTTTCTGATAATTGGACAAGCTCTATATCTTGGTTCACCCAAAGTTTTCCATAGAGTTTCCATCCAGGCAAGAACTTCATCAAGTCCCATCATATCAGCCATTTCCAACGGACCATTTTGAAAATTATATCCGAGTTTCATTGCTGTATCAATATCTTTAGCGGTAGCAACACCTTCAAGAAGTATGTACATGGCTTCATTTAAAAGAGGAACTATTGCTCTTGTGGTTACAAAACCGGGATATTCATAAACTTCAACTGCAGTCTTACCGATTTTCAGTGCGAAATCTTTTATGGTTTGTACAGTCAAGTTTGAGGTTTCAAGAGCTTTTACAAGTTCTACTAACGGAACTTTAGGAACAGGGTTTAAGAAGTGCATTCCAATAATTTTATCTGCCCGCTTAGTAACTTCTGCAATCTTGGTCAAACTTAAAGTAGATGTATTTGAAACAAGAATTGCATCCGGTTTAGCTATTTCATCAACAGCTTTGAAAATTGCTTTCTTAGCTTCCAAATTTTCATCGATTGCTTCAATAATAATATCGCTATCTTTAATACCATCTAAAGTGGTTGCCCATTGAATTCTACTAAGAATAGCTTTTTTTTCGGAACCTGTCATAGCCCAGCGTTTTATTTCGCGGTCAATTGATTCTGATAATTCTTCTTTTGCTTTTTCAAGTTGAACAATATCTTTTTCAATTATTAAAACTTCTACCCCGGCTGAGGCAATCGTTTGAGCAATACCCTGTCCCATAACTCCCGCTCCAATAATTGCGACATGATTAACGGGTTCGTTTTGGTTATTAATTTTTGAAAGTCTGATATATTCTTCAATATTTAAACGATCTTCATCCATGTTAAATCCATTATGTTTAGAATAAAAAGTGTGAACAGCCAATAATTATGCAAATATTGTTCCATCTTGAAATTTGCAAAATTTAACCAAATATTAGTTCATTTCTCAATATTTGAAATTATTCACTCAAATATGAAACTATAAGATAGCTGAAAATCGAGTTAAATACAGTTCAAATAATGATTAGGTCTGATATTTGATCAACAACAATTACGTTTGATTTGCTCAATGCTTCTTTTGATTGATGTCCGTTTGCTATCAAAATACAATCCGCCCCGATTGACTCTGCAACTTCCAAATCGTGTAAAGTATCTCCTATAAACACAACTTCATGTTCATGCAATTGAAGTTTCGTCATTAATGCTTTGCCCAGATTAACTTTACTTGAAGCATAAATATTATCTAATCCGCATACATTATCAAAAAAGTGTAGAAGTTCAAAATATTTAACAATGCTTAATAGAGTATCATGTTTATATGCAGAGAGAATTGATTGTCCAATCCCTCTATATTTTAGATGACTTAATACTTCGGACGCACCCTTAAAAATATCTGCTGAAACTTTCCGTTCTTCATATTCATCCATCCAGATTTTACCCAAATCTTCAAAAGAATATTTTGAGAAATCAAAACCGGCGGCAGAATAATAATCTTTTACAGGAAATGTGAAAATATTTTTGTATTCGCTTTGGGAAAGTGGCGGAAGTCCTTTACTATTGAGAAGGTTGTTTACTATCGAAACACAAAGTTGGACGTCATTAAAAAGAGTTCCGTTCCAATCCCAAATTACATGTCTATATTTTGAAAGAATCATATTTATAAAAGTCGTTCGATTTTAAGTAATAATTTATTGTGACTTGCAAAATAAAAACTTTTAACTTATTTTATAATCGGAGTTTTTTATCTGATTATATTAATGGAGCATATATGAGTGAAATAATTAATAATAGTCGTAAACGCATCGACCAAATAAAAGATTTATTGCGTGATATTAACCAAGGGAAAGATGTTGAGAAAAAGAAAGATAATTTAAAAGAGTTAATGGGAAGTGTTCCTCACGGTGAAGTGGTAGCTGCCGAACAGGAGTTAATAGCAGAGGGTTTCCCCGAAGAAGAAATTATAAAGTATTGTGATCTTCATTCGGCTGCTTTACGCGGGTTTATTAATGAAGAAGAAAAAGTAACAATCCCCGATGGGCATCCTATCGATACATTTAAAAAAGAAAATCTCTTAATAAACAGAAGAATCGAAAAATTGAATTTGATTGAAGCCTCATTAAAAAAAGTTGAGAATGAAGATGTTTCAAATCATTTAATTGAAGTAAGAAATATTCTAATTGAATTAACCGACATCGATAAACATTATTATCGAAAAGAAAATCTCTTATTCCCCTTTTTAGAAAAATACAATATTACAGGTCCGCCAAAAGTTATGTGGGCAAAGGATGACGAAGTCAGAGGATTTCTGAAGTCCTCAATTCAATCGATATCGGATTTAGAAAAAATAAGTTCATCTGAATTATTACTTCTATTTGAAACAATATTTGGGGCAGCTTTAAAATCGGTAGAAGAAATGATATATAAGGAAGAAAGAATTCTATTCCCGATGAGTTTAGATACACTCACCGAAAATGATTGGTATGAAATTTACGAGCAAAGTGATGAAAGCGGGTATTGCTTATTTTATCCGGAAGTTAAATGGAGTCCGATTAATTTAAAAGACCATGAAGATAAGATTAGCGAAAATTTAAATCGTATTAAACTTTCTACAGGTTCATTTACGAAAGAAGAATTAGAATCTTTCTTTAAGACTTTACCCGTTGATATTACTTTTGTTGATAAAGATGATAAAGTAAGATTTTTTTCTGAAGGAACTGATCGAATATTTGGAAGAAGTAAAGCGATTATAGGAAGACAAGTTCAATTTTGTCATCCGCCGTCAAGTGTGCATATAGTAGAAAAAATCTTAAACGACTTTAAAAGTAACAAAGAGAACTCAGCTAAGTTTTGGATAAACATTCACGGGAAATTTGTTCATATAGCCTACTATGCCATGAGAAGCGAAAATAGTGAGTATCTTGGAACACTTGAAGTAACTCAAAACATTCAAGAATATAAAACTCTGGAAGGGGAAAGAAGAATACTTCAGTATGAATAACAACAAACTAAAAAATAAAACAAAACTTATTACTCCGGATATAAAAATTGCAGAGCTTTTAGAAGAATATCCTCAGTTGGAACAAAAATTAATAAGCTATTCTCCCCACTTCGAAAAACTTAAAAATCCGTTTCTCAGAAGAACTGTAGCGCGGGTAACAACATTACGTCAGGCTGCCGTAATAGGAGGAGTATCAATCTCAGAAATAATCAACGGCTTGCGTAAGGAAATTAATCAGGATGAAATTTTAATTAATGAAATGAAAGAAACTACACCCATGAATAAACCGGAATGGCTTAATGAAGAAAAAATTAAAATTGATTATGACGCTACTTTAGATTTACAACAAGGCATTCATCCAATTGGAAAAATATCAAAAGATTTAGAGTCATTCGATTCGAGTGAGATATTTTTAATTCACACTCAGTTTATTCCTGCCCCTTTGATCGAATTGTTTAAAAACAAAGGGTGTGAGGTATACACAGATGTATCGGATAAAAATGACATAAAAACCTATATTCAAAAAAAAAATAATTAAGTTCTTTAATTCAATGCACATCGTATATTAAATATTTTTTGTATATTGCCATGGAATTGTGTACCTATTAATCAGGGATTCTTAATTATTAACAATTAATAGAAGAATTATTATGAAAGACAAAAAAATCGTTGTTATTGGTGGAGGAGCAGCAGGCTTCTTCTCAGCAATCACTTGTGCTGAAACATTTCCAGATGCCGAAGTTCATATCTTTGAGAAATCGGCCAATTTTCTAAATAAAGTTCGAATTTCCGGCGGTGGTAGATGTAATGTTACAAATGGACTTGAAGATCCACAACTCATTGCTTCACATTTCCCGAGAGGTGAAAAGGAGTTAATAGGACCGTTTACAAAATTTGGTACTAAAGAGACGATGGAATGGTTCACAAATCGTGGTGTACCACTGAAGATTGAAGATGATAACAGAGTTTTTCCGCAAGCTGATAAATCAAAAAAAATTATTGATGCGCTTGTTAAAGCTGCCACGAATGCAGGGGTTTTTATGACCCTTAAAACGGTGATTGATCAAATTATTCCGCCATCCGAAGATACAAATGGGAAATGGAAACTTGTATCTGCAGATAAAAGAGAATTCACTTGTGATCGCGTAATAGTTACAGCCGGTGGCGCACCTCAAATATGGAATTCACTTTCAAAAATTGGTGTTGAAATCGAAAAACCTGTCCCTTCACTATTTACCTTCCTGGTTGAAGAAAGAGTTGCTGATGGATTAGCAGGCATTTCTTTTAATGATGTAGAAGTACAGGTTGTTGGGCACAAAAGACTCAAAAACACCGGCGATATTTTATTTACTCATTGGGGACTTAGCGGACCGGTAATATTAAAACTATCTTCTGTTGCAGCACGTCAATTCTCAAGAATGGGATATGAATTTAAATTACATATTGATTGGTTCCCGGAAATTACCGAAGAAAAATTGAGACGCGAACTTGAACGATTCAGAAGGCTTTATAGAAGAAAAATGATGGATACCGAACCACTATTTAACATTCCGAAAAAAATGTGGGCACGTTTAGTTGAGAAAGCAGAGATACCAACACGTTTACGTTGGGCTTATTCAAAAACCGAACATTCAGAAGCTCTAATTAAAACATTGAAAAATACTATAATTGAAATCACTGGCAAAAGTCCAAATAAAGATGAATTTGTTACTTGTGGAGGCGTTTCACTTTCTGAAGTCGATTTTAAAACCATGCAAAGCACTCGTTACCCCGGTCTATTTTTCGCAGGTGAAGTGTTAGATATTGATGGCTTGACCGGTGGATTTAATTTCCAAGCCGCATGGACAACTGGATATATTGCAGGTAAATCTGTTCTTTCTGCACCAGCTTATGTAAAAGAAGCTGAGTAGACTGTTATTTTAAGTTCTAGTTAAGGGACATATATTCTAAAATAATTTTGTTCAATAACTTAGTAGCCTCATCAAGGGGCCGGGATGTAAAAGTTTCGGTCCCTTTTTTATTATCGATTTCCATTTTTAGTTTTTCAATAGTAGAATTGATATTTTTGAATAGAAGTTAATAAAGCAAAATGCTTATCTGTATAAAAATTCTTTGAAGTGGATACTTATAAATGATTGAAATAAAAAATACAACTGTTGAACGTGCAATTCTTGTCTCTGTAAAAACAAAAGACATTTCTAAAGAAACCGTAATAGAACATATAAATGAACTCGAAGAATTAGCTAATACCGCAGGTGCAGAGACCATTATTAAAGTTACTCAAGACCGGCATTCAGTTGACGTTGCTTATTATGTCGGCAAAGGAAAAGCCGAAGAGATTAAACAACTCATAGAAATGAATGACATTCAGATTATTATTTGCGATGATGATTTGACTGCCGTTCAAGTCCGTAATCTCGAGAAAATATTTGAACTAAAAGTGATTGACAGAAGTGGACTTATACTCGATATTTTTGCATCACGTGCAAAAACTAAAGAAGCAAAAACTCAAGTTGAACTTGCTCAACTTCAATATATGCTGCCAAGACTAACGCGTGCATGGACTCACCTTTCCAAACAATTTGGTGGAATTGGAACTAAAGGTCCCGGTGAAACCCAGATTGAAACTGACAGACGTATGATTCGAACAAGAATTGCAATGCTTAAAGAGAAATTAGGAAAAATTGAACAGCAGCGCGAAACACAAATTCAGAAACGAAAAGAAACTATCAGAGTCGGTATTGCTGGCTACACGAATGCCGGGAAATCAACTTTATTTAATCTATTAACAAAAGAAAGTATTCTTGCAGAAGATAAACTTTTTGCTACACTCGATTCAACAACCCGCTCACTCGAAACATCAAACGGAAAAACAATTTTAATAAGCGATACAGTCGGGTTCATCAGAAAACTTCCTCATCATCTGGTTGCATCTTTCAAAAGCACTTTAAATGAAATTCGGGACGCAGATATAATATTGCATTTGATTGATGCTTCCCATCCTTTTTTTGAAGATCATTTAAGAGTGGTCGATGAAACTTTGATTGATTTAAAATGTGAGAAGAAAACTATTATAAAAGTTTTTAATAAAATAGACATGATTACAGATCGCGATAAATTAAGTTTTCTTCTTAATAAATATCCGGATTCTGTTTTGATTTCAGCAATTAGGGGAATAAATATTTCAAAATTGAATGAAAAGATAATGGAGAAAATTTCATCCGATTTTGTTGAAGAAAAAATTAAACTTCGTATTGAGGAAACAAAGTCGTTAGCCTTAATTCACAGCCTCGCCGAAGTCTCTTCGATAAAATACGGTAATAAATTTGTCACATTTCAAATAAAAACAAACATTGAAAACCTGCAAAAAATTAGAAAGATTTTAGATGGCAAATGATATTTTAAAACTGAACGGTAATAGCTTATCCGTTGAAGATATTTATAGTTTTATTCATCAAAACAAAAAAATTCAAATTGATAAAGAAGCAGCAAAGAATATTAATAAATCCCGAACTCTTGTTGATAAATGGGTAAACGAAGAGAAAGTTATTTATGGTGTTACCACCGGATTTGGTGAATTCAGTAATGTATCAATTAGCAAAAAAGATATTGAGCAACTTCAGGAAAATCTGATTGTTAGCCATGCGGTTGGCTGCGGCGAACCACTTCCTCCGTTTATTGTAAAAATTATGATGCTGCTTCGTGTGAATGCACTTGCAAAAGGATATTCAGGTATTAGGCTTTCGACCATGCAAACATTGGTTGAGATGATAAATCAAAATATTATTCCGGTAATTCCATCTCAAGGGTCGGTTGGTTCAAGCGGAGATTTAGTTCAGCTTTCTCATCTTGTACTTGCCCTTATTGGAAAAGGAAAAGTTAACTATTTTAAAAAATCTATTTTTGACAGCAAAGAAAAAGAAAGAGTCTTTGATGTAAAATCAATTTTTAAGAAAATGGGATTGAGTCCTGTTCGACTGAAGGCAAAAGAAGGATTAGCCTTAATTAACGGAACTCAAATGATGACTGCGTTTGCGTCATACATTACAGCGAGGGGAAAAAGATTAAACAAAGTTGCTGATATAGCGGCATCATTAAGTCACGAAGCACTCCGCGCCACTGACCGCGCATTTGATGAGAGAATACACAACCTTCGTGCTTATGAAGGACAATCAAAAACTGCAAAGAATTTACTTGCGATGATAAAAGGGAGTGAAATAAGAGATTCTCATAGAAGCGGCGATCCACGCGTACAGGATGCTTATTCGATTAGATGTATTCCACAAATACATGGAGCTTCCAGAGATGCGATCGAATACGTTAACTCAAGAGTTTCAATTGAAATAAATTCAGCCAATGATAATCCATTAATCTTTGCAGAAACTGAAGAGCATCTTGAAGGAGGAAATTTTCATGGGCAGCCTATGGCTCTTGCAATGGATTTTATGGGAATTGCATTAGCTGAACTTGCAAATGTCAGTGAAAGAAGAATTGAGAGAATGGTGAACGGTGCATTAAATCAAGGGCTTCCTCGTTTTCTAACATCAAAAGGGGGATTAAACAGCGGGATGATGATTGCACAATATACTGCTGCAAGTTTGGTTTCTGAGAACAAAGTTCTTGCACACCCCGCAAGTGTTGATTCAATTCCAACATCAGCAAACCAGGAAGATCACAATTCAATGGGTTCAATTGCTGCTCAAAAGTGTTATAAAATTTTAGCTAATCTTGAAAATGTACTTGCAATTGAATTAATGGTAGCGGCTCAAGGATTGGAATTTCTTAAACCTCTTAAACCCGGAATCGGAACAGATAGAGCTTATGCAAAGATACGTGAAGTAGTTAAACCATTAAATGAAGACAGAATACTTCATTATGATTTAATGAATGTTCTTAAACTTGTACAAAACGATTCGCTTTTAACTTCTGTTGAAGAGGTCGTTGAGTTGTTATAATTATTTTCTTTATTAATAACCGAGTAAATCCTCACGAATTAATAATAGCACTGCTGATTGCGGAACGATTAAAAGTTTTTGTCCTTCATATTCAATTTCAAAAGCATTGCTTCTGAGGAAAATAGCAAGATCCCCCTCTTTAGCTTGTAATGGAATATATTTAACAGGGTCTTTTGTTTCCTTCCATGGCTCATCTTCAGTTTGATTTGCAATAGGATAACCGGGTCCCGATTTTAACACATAACCACTTTGAACTTTTTCTTTTTCATGAACACCGGGAGGAAGAAATAATCCACTCGATGTTTTATCATTAGCTTCAACCGGCTTGACGAGGATTTTGTCCCCCACAACAATCATTTTATGTATATTTTTCAATATGTTCCTCAACTTCAAAATATTTTTTCTTAACCTGATATTAAATAGATGAAACTGTTCGAAATCTTTATCACAAAAATAGCGAAAACTTTAGTAATTTTCGGGTAAAGAAGAATTCAAGAAAGAGTTTTCTTGTCACTTATAAAAAAAACATTATTACTTTCGGCAATTGCTGCCTCATTAGGAATAGGAATTATCTACCTTGTCCTATCTCTGTTCTATTTCTCTACTAACCAGATAAAAACTTCCACTCTTGGTCTACCTGTAATAATCACTTTAATCATTTTGTTAGGTTTGCTATTCGCTACTATAATTGTCCTTTTTCTTCAAGTGAGTGTGTTTTCGAGAATTCGTCAACTTGAGACTCAATTCCAATATCTTGCCGATAATGACGATTACGACGTTACAATTTCTCTTGAAGGAAATGATGAACTTAGCGGTTTTGCAAATCGAATAAACAAAGTAATAACCACAAAACGGATTACTGACAAAGCATTACGCGAAAGTGAGCTTTTTTATAAAACAATATTTGAAGCATCTGCTGACGCTTTTGTAATAATTGATAAAGATTTTTATCCTGTTAGTTTCAACAGAAAATTCTCATTTCAATTTGGTTTTGATGATGACGACTTAAAACAGAAAGACTTGATTTCTGCTGTGATTAAAAGTGACTCTACGACTGTAAGTCAAATTCGAAATAGTGGTTTCGATAAAATTATTGGTCCGGTTGAATTACAGGCAATAAAGAAAAATGGCGAGAGATTGTTGGTGAACTTACTATCATCACCGGTTAAATTAAAAGAAAACAATTTCATTCTTTTGCGATTCACTGATATAACAACTATAAAAGAACTTGAAGCTAAAGCTAAAGAGCAACAACTACTTATTCAACAAGCGGATAAACTTGCATCACTCGGATTGCTGGTTTCAGGCGTTGCCCATGAAATTAACAATCCGATTTCTTTCATCTCTTTTAATCTTTCTTACATTGAAAAATCATTGAAAGAAATTTTCCCGAATCTTGATTTAATTGCAAAAGATAAAAATGACTTCAAAATCGGAAATCTAAAATATGATATATTCAAACAGGAGATGAATGATTTACTGAAAGACTTAAATGAAGGAAGCAATAGAATAATCAATATTGTAAGCGATTTAAAGAACTTCGCTAAAATAGAACCGGAACATGAGCGAATGTCTTTTTCACTAAAGGAGATTACCGACTCAACTTTACGACTTATTAATCATCAAATAATTAAAAAACACATTGAGGTTAAAAGTAATATTGATGAATCGTTTTCGTTATTTGGCAATAAACAAAAAACCGGACAAGTATTGATAAATGTGATTACAAATGCTATTGATGCAGTTGAAACGATAACCGGTAAAATCATTATTGATTGTCGTTCTAATGATGATGGAGATGTTTTATATTCAATCGCAGATAACGGTTGCGGTATGGATGAAGAAACTCTAAATAAAGTTTTCGATCCTTTCTTCACAACAAAAACAAACAGCGGCGGAACAGGATTAGGTTTGTCGGTATCAAAAAGCATTATGGAAAATATGGGATTTGTACTTTTTATTAAAACTGAATTGAACAAAGGAACAACTGTATCGCTTCAATTTCCTAAGGAGTTTGTTAAATGAAAAATTCAGCGGTTTTATTAATAGATGACGAAATATCTTTTCTTCGTTCATTACGAAGATTATTGTGGGATGAAGGTTACACCAATGTTGAAATTGAAGCTGATCCCGCCGCAACATTATCTATACTGAAGAAGAAAGACTTTGACTGCATACTACTTGATATTTCAATGCCGCAAATGAGCGGACTCGTTTTGCTCGAACAGATAACTCAGCATTACCCCGATATTCCCGTTATTATGTTAACAGCTAATGACACGGTTGATTCAGCATTAACCGCTATTAAACTTGGTGCGTATGAATATATCGTTAAACCTCCCGATCTTGAAAGGCTTTTTCTTACAATCAAACGGGGAATTGAAAAAAGATTAATTCAAAAAGAGAGAGATTCTCTTAGAAATTTATCACACTTAGATAAAACAATTTATAATGAATTTTCAGATATAATAACTCAATCACCATTAATGTATAAAGTTTTTGACCTTGTAAAAATCTTTGCTCCTACAAATGAAACAATTTTAATTATGGGGGAAACTGGAACCGGTAAAGATTTGATTGCAAGAAAAATCCATGACTTATCTCCAAAAAAAAACAAGCCGTTTATAGCGATTAATGTTGCTTCGTTATCTTCAACTTTATTTGAAAGCGAATTATTCGGACATGATAAAGGAGCTTTTACCGGAGCATCTTCAGATAAAGCTGGGTTTTTTGAAGCGGCAAATGAAGGGACGCTTTTCCTCGATGAAATCGGAGAATTGCCAAAAGAACTTCAGGGTAAACTTTTACGCGTACTTCAATATAATGAGATTTATAAAGTCGGTAATCCCAATCCAATAAAACTAAACACGAGAATAATTGCTGCTACAAATCGAAACCTTCTCGAAGCTGCAAATAAAAATGAATTTCGCTTAGACCTATACTATAGATTAACTCGAGGATTTTTATCTCTACCTCCATTACATAAGCGTATTGAAGACCTCCCGCTTCTAACAAAATACTTTATGAATAAAGCGAACGAAACATATTCTAAAAAGGTAACTTCACTTAGCGAGCGGTTGATTTCTAAACTAAGCGGGTATGATTTTCCCGGCAACATTAGGGAATTAGAAAACATAATTTTTAATGCCGTTGCAACATCAAGTAAATCAATTATTACTGATATTGCGGATAATAATTTTTCGGTTGTTAAACAAAATATTTTAAGCGATGAGCTTATTAGCCTTGAAGACGCTGGAAGATTACATATTCAAAAAGTAGTTAGTTATTGTAACGGAAACACTGTTAAAGCTGCTGATATTTTAAAAATCAGTGAGCGAACATTACAACGCAAACTTCAACATTTGCGAAACAGCAAATAAATTTGGGTTTTATTTTGAGTGAATTCAGCACAAAATATCTTTCTTAGAATTGCAAAACCTATTCTAATTAACGACAAACTTGAGCTTTTATTCAAAAAAAAGGGGAATTAAATGATTTAGAGCAATATTTTTCGGGGCATATTTTTTGCAAACGGCAGAGCATCATAACTTTGAGGAACAAATGTCATCAGTAGAAGACTTAAAAAATAAAGTACAAGAAGCCTATTATAATTGGGACGAAAAAACATATAAAAAATCTCTATCTAAAAATCCTGAACGACAGGAAGAATTCACAACAATCTCATTTACTCCGGTAAAACCACTCTACACTCCAATAGACATCAAAAGCGAATATAATGAATCTATCGGATTTCCCGGTGAGTATCCTTACACCCGCGGAGTTCAACCAACAATGTACCGTGGTAAATTTTGGACTATGCGCCAGTATGCCGGATTTGGAACAGCCAGGGAATCAAACGAAAGATATCGATATCTCCTCGGACAAGGACAAATGGGATTATCAGTTGCATTCGATCTGCCTACACAAATCGGTTACGATAGCGATGATCCGATGGCTTACGGTGAAGTAGGAAAAGTCGGTGTTGCCATTGATACATTAGCCGACATGGAGATTTTGTTTGATCAAATTCCACTTGATAAAGTTTCAACATCAATGACAATTAACGCTCCCGCTTCGGTTTTGCTTGCACTTTATATTGCGGTTGCAGAAAAGCAAGGAGTTTCAAAAGCTCAAATTAGCGGTACAATCCAGAACGACATTCTTAAAGAATATATTGCACGCGGAACATATATTTTTCCACCTAAACCTTCGATGCGGCTTATAACAAATATTTTTGAATATTGTTCAAAAGAAATACCGAAATGGAATACTATTTCAATTTCAGGTTATCATATTCGTGAAGCCGGTTCAACTGCTGCACAGGAAGTTGGTTTTACACTCGCAAACGGAATAGCTTATGTTGATGCAGCCATAAAAGCCGGACTTGATATTGATAAATTTGCAGGACGCTTATCATTCTTTTTCAATTCACACAATGATTTACTTGAAGAAGTTGCTAAGTTTAGAGCAGCTCGCCGTCTCTGGGCAAAAATTATGAAGGAAAGATTCGGAGCTAAAGATCCGCGCTCATGGATGCTTCGTTTTCACTCTCAAACAGCAGGTTCAACATTAACTGCTCAACAAGTTGATATTAATATTGTTCGTGTCACAATTCAAACGTTAGCCGCTGTTCTTGGCGGAACTCAGTCACTTCATACAAATTCACGTGATGAAGCCCTTGCTCTTCCAACAGAAGAATCAGTTAGAATTGCATTAAGAACTCAACAAATTGTTGCTCACGAGAGTGGTGTTACAAATACGGTTGACCCACTTGCCGGGGCTTATTATGTTGAATCTATGACAGACTTAATTGAACAAAAAGCCGTTGAGTATATTGATAAGATAAATGCAATGGGAGGAGTGGTTCCAGCAATTGAAGCAGGTTATATTCAACTTGAAATTCAGCAGGCTTCATATCAATTTGAAAAAGAAGTTGAAGCAAACAAACAAATAATTGTCGGCGTAAATAAATTTAAGATGAAAGAAGAAGAACATAAAAACCTTCTTCGTATTGATATGAAAGTTCAAGAAGAACAGATTAAATTCTTGAATCAAGTGCGCGCTCAACGAAGCAATGATGAAGTAACAGCTAAACTTTCAGCTTTAAAAGAAGCAGCAAAAGGAGACCAAAATCTTATGCTGCCTATAATTGATGCGGTTAAAGTTTATGCCGGTGTAGGTGAGATTTGTAATACACTTCGTTCAGTTTTCGGTGAATATAAAGAAACCGTTGTAATATAAATGTATAAAAGATTAATCTTATTTTAAGGAATTAAATGATACCAACACACATAGAACATATCGGAATAGCAGTGAATAATTTAGATGAATCAATAAATTATTATGAAACAGTCTTCGGAATGAAATGTTATAAAATTGAAGAAGTTGCTGATCAAAAAGTTAAAACTGCTTTTTTTCAAGTAGGACAAACAAAAATAGAATTACTCGAATCAACTTCTCCCGAAGGACCTATAGCAAAATTTATAGAGAAAAAAGGTGAGGGAATCCATCACTTAGCATTTGCAGTAAATGGCTTAGAAAATATTTTACCGGAAGTTGAATCGAAGGGGGTTCAACTAATTGACAAACAACCCCGCAAAGGAGCTGAAGGATTAAATATCGCTTTCCTACATCCTAAATTTACTCATGGAGTATTAACAGAGCTTTGTGAAAAACCCTAAATAGTTTTAGAATTTCAGATGAATATTTAATTAAGGAAATAACAAAATGATGAACGATAAAATTAAAGAGTTAATGGACCTTCGCAAACAAGCCCGGATGGGTGGCGGAGAGAAACGAATAGAAACTCAACACAAAAAAGGAAAACAAACAGCACGGGAACGAATTGACCTTCTGCTTGATGAAGGGAGTTTCGAAGAATTTGATATGTTCGTTTCTCACCGTTGTATCGACTTCGGTTTGGAATCGCAAGCATATTTATCAGATGGTGTAGTTACAGGCTACGGCACAATTGATGGAAGATTAGTTTATGTTTTCTCACAAGACTTTACGGTATTCGGGGGTTCTCTCTCCGAAATGTACGCTCAAAAAATTTGCAAGGTGATGGATAAAGCATTAAAAGTTGGTGCTCCTGTAATCGGAATAAATGACAGCGGTGGTGCTCGTATTCAAGAAGGAGTAAAAAGTCTCGGCGGTTATGCTGAAATCTTCCAAAGAAATATTATAGCATCAGGAGTTATTCCACAAATTTCTGCAATATTCGGACCATGTGCCGGTGGTGCAGTTTATTCTCCGGCATTGACTGATTTTACAATCATGACAAAAGATACAAGTTATATGTTTGTAACGGGTCCAAAGGTTGTAAAAACTGTAACCGGTGAAACCGTAACCGATGAAGAACTCGGCGGTGCTTATGTACACGGAACAAAATCAGGTGTAACTCACTTTGTTGCAGATGATGAAAATGAAGGTATTCTTCTGATAAGAAAATTACTTAGCTACCTGCCACAAAACAACCTTGAGGATCCTCCAATTCAACCTTGCGATGATCCGATAAATAGATTGGAAGATCACTTAAATCATATCATTCCCGAAAGTAATAACAAACCTTACGATGTAAAAGATGTTATTCATGCGGTTGTAGATTATCATGAATTTTTTGAAGTACAAAGAAATTTTGCTCCAAACATAGTAACCGGTTATGCACGCTTTAATGGTCAGCCCGTTGGTATTGTTGCCAATCAACCAAATTACCTTGCGGGAGTATTGGACATTAACTCATCAAGAAAAGCTGCACGTTTTGTACGCTTCTGTGATGCATTTAATATTCCGATTGTAACCCTTGTTGATGTTCCCGGATTTCTCCCCGGCACAGCACAGGAGTACGGTGGAATAATCATCCACGGGGCAAAACTTCTTTTTGCATATGGCGAAGCGACCGTCCCAAAAATCACAATCATCTTAAGAAAAGCTTATGGTGGTGCATATGACGTTATGGGTTCAAAGCATTTACGTGGTGATATTAATTATGCCTGGCCAAGTGCAGAGATTGCTGTAATGGGTCCAAAAGGAGCGATTGAAATTCTTCATAATAAAGAATTAAGTACAATAACCGATCCTCAAGAACGTGTAAAATTCTTAGTTGAAAAAGAAGAAGAGTACCGCAACAAATTCGCATCTCCTTATGTTGCTGCAAAATACGGTTATATCGATGACGTCATTGAACCACGTAATACACGTTTCAGAGTTATAAGAGCATTACAATCTTTGGCAACAAAAAAAGATACTCTTCCACCTAAAAAACATGCTAACATTCCATTATAAAGGAGGAAGAAAATGTATTCACAAATTGTTGATAGCGTAGCAGTTTTTGATTCTGTAGCAGCAATGGAAACGATTCATGAAAATGCACATGAGTTTCAAAAAATTGATCCCTGGGGAATCGGATTAACTTTTATCGGAATGCTGGTAGTGTTTTCTTCTTTGTTTCTTCTTTTTATTGCCTTTAAGAACTTAGTTAAAGTGCTCAATTATCTCCGTCGAAAGAAACAAAGTAAAAAAGGAGAAATATTATCTGCTGATTTGAAAGAGGATGTTCACACAGGTGAGGTTAATGCAGCAATTGCAATGGCTCTATATCTCTACTCTCAAGAACAGCACGATCAGGAAAGTTTAGTATTAACGATTAATAAGGTGGCGCGAACTTATTCTCCATGGAGTTCGAAAATTTATAGTTTACGTCAACATCCAAGATCATAAGGAATTGTAAAAATGAAAAAATTTAAATTTACTATACAAGGTAATGAGTACGACGTCGAAATTATGAATGTCGAAGATAATCTTGCAGAAATAGAAGTAAATGGAACTACATACAAAGTTGAAGTTGAAAAGAAACTTCAACAAACGAAAACACCAAAGTTAGTCAGATCGGTAGTCGCTCCTTCAACGGAGTCACACGCCTCAACTGTAAAAACCAGCAGCCCATCCTCTTTAAAGGGAGCCGGACATGTTAAATCACCACTCCCCGGAACAATACTAAACGTCTTTGTTAAAGAAGGTGATACTGTGAAAATTGGCGATAAACTTCTTATTCTTGAAGCAATGAAGATGGAAAACAATATCAATGCCGATAAAGAGGGTATAATAAAATCAATAAAAATTAGAGTGGGCGACTCTGTACTTGAAGGTGATTCTCTCATCGAGATCGGAGTTTAAGTATGGAGAAGTTTTTTGAATTTATTTCTCATGGATTTACACAATTCATGAGTTATACTGCCTTTGCAAATATTACAGCAGGGCACGTGGTAATGATTGTTGTTGCACTAATTTTCATCTATCTTGCAATTGCTAAAGATTACGAACCTCTTCTACTTATTCCAATTGGTTTTGGAATGCTGATTGGTAATATTCCATTTAATCTTGGGGCAGGACTTCAGGTCGGAATTTATGAAGAAGGGAGTGTTCTTAATTATCTCTATTTTGGAGTTACAAAAGGAATTTATCCTCCACTGATATTTTTAGGCATTGGAGCGATGACTGATTTTTCCACGCTGCTTTCCAATCCAAAATTAATTTTGCTTGGAGCCGCCGCCCAACTCGGTATCTTTGGAGCTTACACAATTTCGTTAGCTCTTGGTTACCTCCCGGAACAAGCAGCCGCAATAGCAATTATTGGTGGTGCTGATGGACCTACTGCAATTTTTCTTTCATCAAAATTAGCTCCGGAACTAGTTGGTGCAATTGCGGTTTCAGCCTATTCCTACATGGCTCTCGTTCCGGTTATTCAACCTCCGATAATGAAGTTACTTACAAATGACAAAGAACGAAGAATAAGAATGAAACCCCCCAGAACGGTATCTAAAACCGAAAAGGTTATGTTCCCAATCATCGGTTTACTGCTGACATGCTTTATAACACCAAGTGCTCTGCCATTATTGGGAATGTTATTCTTCGGAAATCTTTTAAAAGAAAGTGGTGTAACGAAACGACTCGCTGATACCGCCAAAGGAGCTTTGATTGATATAGTAACAATTCTTATCGGATTAACTGTCGGTGCTTCCACTCAAGCAACAACATTCTTAACCCCTGCTTCAATTGGTATTTTTGTGCTTGGTGCGGTTTCGTTTGTAATTGCTACAACGGGAGGAATATTGTTTGCTAAATTAATGAACCTCTTCTTAAGTGATGAAAATAAAATTAATCCATTGATTGGAAACTCAGGTGTCTCTGCTGTTCCCGATAGTGCACGTGTTTCACAAATGGTTGGTTTACAATATGATAAAACAAACCACCTGTTAATGCACGCTATGGCTCCAAATGTTGCAGGTGTTATCGGAAGTGCTGTAGCCGCAGGTATAATGTTAAGTTTCTTTATGGGATAGTATAAATAAAAATATTTTATATGTTCACTCAGAGTAATGTAAATAGAAATACTTGCATTACTCTTTTTTTTAAGGAAAAATTTATGTCGAGTAAAGGCGTAAGATTAAAAGAAGTTAAAGCAGAAATTCGTCGTTTAGAAAATCCTTCGAAAGCAAAATTTTTACAACGATTTTTTAAAACGGGTAAAGGTGAATATGCAGAGGGAGATATTTTTCTTGGAATTACCGTCCCCGTTTCTCGAAGTATCGCCAAAAAATTTAGCGGACTTTCGATAGATGATTCTTTCTCACTATTAAAATCAAAGTTTCATGAAGAGCGATTAATTGCATTGTTTATCATTACCCGTCATTTCGAAAAATCCACAATGGAACTAAAGAAAGAAATTATTGATAAATACCTGGCTCATACAAAATACATTAACAACTGGGATTTAGTCGATTCAAGTGCGTATAAAATTTTTGGTAAATATCTTCTAAACAAGCCGAAAGATATTCTTTTGGAATTAGCAAAATCATCAATGCTATGGGAACGAAGAATTGCAATGGTTTCGACTTACGCATTTATTAAAGAGAAAGAAACTTCTCCCACTTTTCAACTTGCACTTTTACTTATGAATGATAATGAAGATTTAATGCATAAAGCCGTTGGTTGGATGTTACGGGAAGCGGGTAAACCTGATCCCGTAGGTTTGGATATCTTCTTAACTGAAAATTATAAAAAGATGCCCCGAACTATGTTAAGGTATGCAATCGAAAAATTTCCGGAAAAGAAACGAAAGGCATTTTTAACCGGGAAAATTGAATCGAATTAATGTTATAAAATTTGTTCCGATTTTTCTATTGAATATTTTTTGTTACTTCAATTCCAAGTTGTTCCATCCGGTAACGAAGTTTAGAACGAGAAAGCCCCAATACTTTAGCGGCTTTAACCTGATTTCCATTAGTAATTTTTAATGTCTTCTGAATTAATGTTTTTAGAACAACTTCAATCGGAATTCCTTTTGGGGGAATTTTAAGTATAAATTTATCGTCATCATCTTTTGATAGAACATTGTTTTGTGTTTTCATAAAATGAAGATGTCTTTCTTTTAATTCATCATCTTCAAGAAGTATTATTGCTCTTTCAAGAACATTTCTCAGCTCTCGAACATTTCCTTTCCATGAATAGTTTTTCAATAATTCAAGTGCCCCTTCGTCAATACCTTTAATTTGCTTTCCAAACTTCGAAGCGAACTCTTTTAAAAAGGAATATGCTAATAATGGAATATCCTCTTTCCTTTCACGTAACGGAGGAACTACAATATTTGCAACATTTAAACGATAGTATAAATCTTCTCTAAACCTTCCGTTTCTTACTTCTTCTTCAAGACTTCTATTTGTAGCGGCTAAAATTCTAACATCAATAGCAATTTCTTTTTCACCGCCAAGCCGGAAGAATTTTTTCTCTTGTAGAACCCGAAGCAGTTTAGCTTGTAAATCAAGCGATAACTCACCAATCTCATCAAGTAGAATTGTCCCTTTTGAAGCTAATTCAAATTTCCCGAGTTTTGTTTTTTGAAGTGCGCCGGTGAATGCCCCTCTTTCGTGTCCAAAGAATTCACTTTCTGCAAGTTCTTTCGGAATTGCCGAGCAGTTAATTTGAATGAACGGAGCATCATTACGGGGACTATTTTGATGAATAAACTTAGCTATCATTTCTTTTCCGGTTCCGCTTTCACCTTCAATTAGAATTGTTGTGTCGGAACTTTTAGCAAGTTTTTCAACTGAAGATAATAAACGATGCATTTTATTTCCGGTTCCGAAAAATTCTCGCGTTAATACATCTTCCTTTAATCTGAGTTGAAGTCTGTCAACTTCGTTTTTCAGATAAACAACATTCAGTGCTTTATCAATTGCGAGTTGAAGTTGATCAAGGTCAATCGGTTTTAAAAGAAAATCGAATGCCCCGGTTTTCATTGCGTTCACGGCAATTTTCACATCCGAGTAACCGGTAATCATTATCACCGGAATGTTGAAATGCCGTTTTTGAAAATCTTTTAAAAGTTCTAGCCCGTTATGTGTAGTCAAATAAATATCGAGTAAAATAATATCGGGTTCGAAATCAATAATTCGGTCGGGGGCTTCATCACCATTCAAACAAAAATCGGATTCATACCCGAGTTTGTTGAGTACGCGTTTAAGTGCCACACATACTAATTCATCATCATCTATAATTAATATTTTTCTATTCATAATTCTTTTAACCGCCAATATTAAATTTTATTATGAAACGTGAACCCTTACCGAATTCACTTTCAAATTCAAGTTCTGCGTTATGTTCATCTAACAACATTTTACAGACACTTAATCCGATACCGATTCCTGTTTCTTTATTTGTATAAAAATCAGTAAAGATTTTTTCTCTATCGTCATCTTCTATTCCAGTACCGTTATCCACAATTTCCCAAAACACAAAGCTATCATTCTTTACTTCTTTTTTATATGAACGCAAAATGATTTTCCCACCGGAAAGAGAGGCTTCAACAGCATTAGTCATAAGGTTAAGAAACACTTGAAGCATTTTTAATGTTTGAAATTTTACCTTTGGAATGTCCTCTTGCAGAATTGTTTGCAACTCGATATTAGATTTTCTGCAAGTCGCCAACATTATCTCAACAGCTTTTTCGGTTACTACATTAATGGAGGCATACTCATCAGTTGAATGATTTTTTTTCGAGAAGTCTAAAAAATTTTCTATTAGTTGATTAATTCGTTCAGATGATTCGAGGCAGGCGTTGATACACTCATTCATCTCTGGATTAAGTTCATCCTTATAGATTTTTATGTAGTCAAGATTAAGATTAATGACAGAAAGTGGATTACGAATTTCATGAATTAAGCCGGCGGAGAGCCGTCCTAAAATGTGAAGTTTGTTTTCCTGTATTTTTTCTTCTTTAATCATACTGAAATAAAAACCCCCTATTTTTTTATTTCAATATAACCTTTTTACAAGAGAAACTACAAACTCACACAAAAATATTAAGGGGGTTAATTATTCAAACTCTTTTAAGATGGCTCCGGCAACATGGTTTACAACTTCATCCGAGTCATAAAATTTATTGGCGATGCGCTCTCTGATAAGAGTCTCGTTTTTAATTTCGATTTTTTCCGTTTGCATTTGTTTTGCCATTTCAGAAATCTCTACTTTATCTTTTTGAACAGTAATTTCACTGTTTTTTACTTTGGGATTAGCCACTTCTTTCGGTACAAAAATATTTGTACCCACACCTTTAATTTCCATTATATTACCTTTGATATTGAACTGGTTTTCTGTGCGACTTTAAATTTACTCTGATTTCTTAGAGTAAACATCCACATTTGTACCATACTATCGTATATTTTTTAAATTAGTTAAGCGAATCATCAAAGATTTTTTATTTACACCAAATTACCTATTATAAACCGATAACTTTTTCTTGTTCATTGAAGAGGCTAATTCTTTTTTCAACCGTTTCTCTTCTCCGGAAAACATTTTTACTATAGTAGCAAATCGCTCTTCAATTATTTTCACTTTGAAATTGGCTTCAGATTCAAACTCCAATAAATTCTCCGAACCATATGTTGCAATCAAAGCAGATTTAATCTTGTGAATTAACTCCATCTCATTAAGAACCTTTGGAAAGAGTTCGTCAAAGTTTTCAAAGTTTAGGAGATCGAAAGAATCCGCAACATTATCAAGTTTCAACATCAATTCGTGATTTTTGTGTTCGGCAGTTTCCATTATTTATAAAATCCATTACTCATAATAAAAGTGGACTGACTCGATAAAATTGCATTCATTCGTGACATAGATTTCATATACCTAAGTCTAAGATCTGAAGTATTTTTATCGATTTTTTCTTCAGACGCTTTGATTCTATCATCAAGATAACTTATTGATCTGTCAAAACTATTTTTTGATTTATAAAGGTATCCATCTGCATTAATGTAAAGTTCTATTCGGGAATAAATCTTTTTAGCGACGCCATTATCTGAATTAAAAACAGCTTCAACTTGCTCAGGATATTCCTTTATTGCTTTTTCAAGTTTTGAAGCATCTGATAATGTCAATCCATCAGTAACACTGAAAGTAATTCCAAGTTTAGATAAAGAATTAAGTTCGTTTGGATTTAAACCGGAAACAGCACCAACTGATGCAGAAGTAAAAAGATTTAATAATGTATCAGCAGCCGTATCTCCGACTAGAATACCCCGTCCTTCGTCTTTTGTAGATTTAGTCTTTTCTCTTAAGAAAAGATAAATTTCATTTAATTTCTTAATGTAATCTTGTATTTTTTCAGTAACCACAGCGGAATCACTGGCAACGGTTAGGTTAGCTGTGGTATCGGTATCTTTCATAAGAGATTTTAACGTTACCGTGGAACCGGGAATTAGATCTGAAATTGAGTTCGAATTTCTTTCTACACTAATTCCATTAAATTCAATTTTAGCATTCAATAAATCTGTGGTGTAAATAAATCCGGGAGTATCTGTCCCTGCAGTATCCTGAACAAATGCAGTCCTTGTACCACCAAGATTAAGTCCTAGACTTGAAAGTGCTTGTCCGCCGTTTACATCTTGAATGGATAATAATTTATATCCTTCACCAGATTTTTTAGTAGCTAATGATAATTGAGAAAGTGAGTCAGAAGGTGTAAAAATAGAAGCATTTAATAACCCGGAACCACCAATAACTTTATCTGCCGCGATATTCAATTCTGATAATATCCCGCTTGTATCTCCATTGATAGTGAGATGTTTTGTGGAATCTGTAACCGTAATTTTTAGTTGAAAATTTGCTCCATCAACTACTTTCTCCGCAGAAACTCCGCTAACTGCATTGATTTGAGTAGCAATACTATCCATTACATCGCTGTAATCTCCGGCAGCGTAAGTTATTTGGGTTTCTTTACCATTTAAATTGAGATTGAAAGTTCCGGCACTTGCTGTACTGCCTGTAACTGAATTTGATAATACTATAGCTTTATCTGAATTAATAGCACTTTGAATTTTTTCAATTACTTTTTTATTGGAAATCTTGCCGTCTGTGAAATCTGAGACTTCAAAAACAACATCAATACTACTCGTCATAACTCCACCACTACCATCACCTGAAGTTACCACCATGCTATGAGTTCCGGGACCGAGAATTGTTGCCGAATCTGCAGTTGAAGTTTGATCTAACGAAATTACAGTATCACTCTTTGCGAGTTGATTAATTCTAAGAGAATGCGATCCTAATTGTGCCGCACTTGTAGAAGTTATATCAGCAAATGTAGTATTTGAAGAGGTTGCTTTTTTGACTAAAAATGCAGAGGAGTTTCCGGTTTGTTGTAAAGCATAGGATATGGACTTAAGGGCACCTAGTTTATCCACCATAGTAGTATAAGCGGTTTGAAGATTAGCCCACTTTTCTTTTTTCTTGGTAAGCGGGTCAACTTTCTTTTTAGTTTGGCTCGTCTGCCAATCATTGACGAAACCGTTAATTCCGTCTATTGATAACATATTATAAGCCATTGAGTCCTACCTATTCTGGAGTGCTGTTTCCCAGGTTTCTTTCAAATCTGTTAATGTTTTTAAGACTATATCATAATTTTTTTTGCGCATTTGCTCCTGGCAGTAACGATAAATTCTATAAAAGCCAATACAAATTTCTTTAGCTGCGGGATTGTCGAAGTCGAGCGCATCAATTAATACTTGAAGTGCTTCATTGGTTTTAATCATATTTTTCTTTTGGCAATTCACAATTGCAAATGAAAAAACTTTCATTATCAACTGCTCCGGTGAAGCGGATAGTATTTCATTTATAACATACTGATTTGCTCTTTGATTATGCATATTCGAATTCATGGCGTACATTTTTTTACCTCTTTTATTAAGAAAGCCCTCCTGCGAGCAGGAGGGCTAAAGCAGTTTCAATTAACGGAAAAGTTGTAATAACTGTTGAGGAGCTGCATTCATTTGTCCCATCATTGAGGTTGCCAACTGGGTACCGATCTGGCCTTTTGATGCTTCCATCTGTTCGCCGAGTGCATCTGCATCGAAAATTGATCCGATTGCTGCATCATTATTTGCAATAGCTGCCGTAATAAATTCTTCCCTTGAATCAAGAACCTGGCTCTGGTTACCGATATAGGTAATAGCTGTTCTAAGATTACTTTGGAAAGTAGTAATGCTCGTAGTTAAAGAAGTAGCGTCACCGAGTTTTAGAGCAGTAAGAGCAGTAGAGTTATCACCAATTTTTGCACCAACATTGATTACAACATTAGTTGCACCGGCAGCAAAAGTATTTCCGGCACTTGCTAATAAGTCAGTACTGTTAATTTTGGTGTTTGAAAGAATTGTGCTGATTTCATCTGCAAGTGTTTTAACATCATTTTGAAGACTTGTAGCATCTTTTAATGGATCGCTTGCATCTTCTTGTTTTGACTGGATTTGATTCAATTTGTCATACACTTGTTGAAGAGCAGTTTCAGCCGTGTTCAAGAAGTTTTTTGCAGAACTGATGTTAGAAATCTGAGATTTCATCTTTCGTGAAGCAGCTTCAAGTTGTTTACCAACGTTCCAACCTGATGTGTCGTCAGCAGCTGAATTGACTTTTTTAGCTGTTGCTAATTTCAATTGAGCTTTTTGAGTAGAAGATTGTGTTTTTGCTAAAGCATTATAAACTGCTTGAGCGCCTGAGTTTGAGTTAATTGAGAAAGCCATGATATACCTCCATGTATATTTTGTTTTTTTACCAAGCATCCTTGCTTGGTTTGTTTTCGAGAACTTTTTGTTCTCAATAGCATTATCGGAAAGTTAAAAAAAAAGTTTAGTCTTTTTTGAAAAAAAATAAAAAAATTTTCTGAGGGTCGGTTAGACGGGGTTTGTACGCTGGTGTTACAGCAAATAATGGTTTGGTATAAAAATATTTCAGATTTTAAATCATAGGCTTTATTCTAAATGCATAAAGTGTAAGTAGACACTATAGGCATTATGCCAACCGGTTTTTTGGCAATCAAAACAATGTCTTCTTTTGGCTAAAGCCAAGCAAAGCGTCTACTCTTAATCTCCGTCCTAAAGGACGGAGTTAATGAGGCAATAAAAATCAACTGATGTGATAATTAAAAACATGTAATTCGGACACTGGTACATTAAACTTCAATCAACGGGGTCATTCATGTCGTGAACAATTAAGTTACCAATAACCACGTTATTTATGCCATGAAGAATTAAGTTACCATTAACCACGTCATTTATGACGTGGGCATTACTAATAGAAACCACCCGGGCTTTAGCCAAATTGCTTTTATAGCTATCGATACAATTTCTTATTTTGGCTAAAGCCAAGCAACGTATCTATTCTTAAACTCCGTCCTAAAGGACGGAGTTAATATAGTAATCTGAAGCAATTGATGCATAAATTCAAAAGATGACATGACACACCCGTTCAGGAAGCTAACAATAACCACGTCATTTATGACGTGGGCGATACTAGATGTACGACACCCGGGCTTTAGCCCAAAGAATTAAAACCATACTTTTCCACAAACTCATTAAACTCTTCAGTAAAACTCTTTTTTCTATGATGTTCAAGCTGATTATCTATATACTTCCGAACAGTTACAAATTGGGACTCACTAACGGAAACTGCAAAGTATTCGTCAGCCCATCAAATTTTGTTTTAGTTAATTTATTTTTATTTATCCAGTATGAGGATTCACCTTTCAACAAATTCATAACTTTTGCTATACTCTGTTCTCTACCCAAAGAAATTAAGCAATGTATGTGATCTTCAGCCCCATTAATAGAATCAATAAAGATTTCTTTGCTTTTTGAATATTCAAGTATATGATTAATTACTTTCGTTCGAATACTATCATCAAGAAATTTTACTTTGTTTTTTGTTCCAAAAACAGCATGAATCCATATTTTTACAAATGCCATATCTTTAGCCTTTCATAAAGTGTTAGTGAAGAATTATCTTTTTAGTAATTCAATTTAATGAATTTTTGATTTGATTTCTGCAGAGGGGAATCTCTTCTAACTAAAAAATTCTTTTGGCTAAAGCCAAGCAAAGCATCCCTGATTAATCTCCGCCCTAAAGGACGGAGTTAATGCAGTAACAGAAAGTCAATTGATGTGATAATTAAAAACATGTAATTCACAAACAATCGAATCGCACTTCCATTAACCACATCATTCATATCGTGAACAATTACGTCACCATTAACCACGTCATTTATGACGTGGGCATTACTAATAGAAACCACCCGGGCTTTAGCCAAATTGCTTTTATAGCTATCTATACAATTTCTTATTTTGGCTAAAGCCAAGCAAAACATCCATTCTTTACCTCCGTCCTGAAGGACGGAGTTAATGCAGTAATAAAAAGTCACTTAATGTGATAATTAAAACATGTAATTCACAAACAAGCGCATCGCACTTCCATTAACCACATCATTCATATCGTGAATAATTACATTACCATTAACCGCGTCATTTATGCCATGAAGAATTAAGTTACCATTAACCACGTCATTTATGACGTGGGCGATACTAATAGAAACCACCCGGGGTTTAGCCCAAAGAATAATCTATAAATACTTTTGGAGTTTTTCTTTTAGAATTATAACCCGCGATTTAACTTCGGGAATGTGGCTAAACTTTGCTTCAACTTCTAATACAATATGTTTCACTTTATGAAGATTTCCCTCTGCTATGTAAAGTGAAATTAAATAAAAATAGATTGAAGGGTCGCCTGTGGTGATTTCCTTCAGTTCTTCATAAAGTTGAATTGCAGAGGCTGTATCACTTATGGTGGTGTAATGTTTGGCAAGAATGGTTTTAAGTTTAATTGATTCGGGATATTTCCCGGACAATAATTTTATCAAAATATCTTTTGTAACAATTATGTTATAATCACTAAGAAAGAGTAAACTAATCTCGAAAACATTTTTATCTGCATTATGAACAAACCTAATTATTTCAGAATCATCTAAAGCATTATTATTTACAATTTTAGTAAGAGTGTTAGCTGCATCTTTGTTTGATATTGAATCTATTAACTTGCGGCAGCTTGTTATGTAATAATTTTTGTCAATAATAATTTTAGCTAAAGCAACTGCCTGAATATACATTTCAGTTTCATTTAAAAATACGATTAACTCACTATTAGCTTTATCTGATTTAATTTTGTTATTCAAACGAATTGCTTTTTCAAGGAATTGCTTTGAGGTTGATAAATCGGATTTTCTTAAATAAATTTTTGATGCTGCAAAGTTGGAGAATGCATCGTCTTTATTTTCTGTTAATGCCTCTTTAATCTTAATTTCTGCTGCTTCAACTTTATGACTCTTCAATTCAATAATTGCCAATGAAGAATGGCAGCGTGTTCTGAAGTTTTTCGATAACCTTTTGTCCGATAGTGCCAGATCAAAATACTTTTTTGATTCTATATCGTTTTCTAATATCTGGTAAGTTAATCCAAGTTGAAATGCATAGTACGAAGAATTATTTGTTGAATATTCATTAAGAAGTAATTCCAGATTTCTGCGGGCTTTATCTTTTTTAGCATCACCGGAGATGTCATAACCGGTGTGAAGTATTTCAATATTTGTATCAATTATTTTGTAATTATTTGCAATCAGTGAGGGAAGTATCTGCTCATGTACTTTTCCGGAAAACTCTATCTCATTAGAATTTGAAAACAATCTTACATATAACATTGAATTATCGCGCCCAAATTCAGAATCAAGGCTTGTAACTTTACAGTTATATCCGGCACTTTCTGATTTTAGCTTTATCCGCTTTATTTCCTTTACTGATTTGGGAGTTAACTTTTCATCCGCATCAAGATATAAAATTAAATCACCGGTTGATTTGCGAAGCGCAAAATTTCTTGCTGCAGAAAAATCTTTTATCCAGTCAAAAAAAAATATTTTTGCTCTATAACTTTCAGCAACTTTTACAGTGTTATCGGTTGAGCCGGTATCAACAATAACTATCTCATCAGCAATTTCTTTTACTGATTGAAGACATTCACCGAGACGGTGAGCTTCATTCTTAACAATCATTGAAAGGGTAAGTGTGCCCATCAGCCTTCAACAAATGATGAATGTTCCGTACTATATCCCAGTAACTTGTTAACCTTCGCAAGTGATTCAATTGCAAAATTGTTTTGAGAATCATTTTTAACTCCCCGTTCAAACATAATTTTTGCTTCCTCTAATTGATCATCGATAAAAAGGATTTCTCCTAACCCTGTGCAAGCCTGAGAAGATTCAGGATTTACATTGAGAGCATATTCGAAACTATTTTTCGCTTTTGTACTATCTCCCAAACTTAGATAAGAAAAACCTTTAAGATTATAAAGCGCTGCAAAGTCTTCTCTTGAAGTACCGTTATCAACCGATTTCGAAAATTCATCTTCGTGTTGTTCAATTAAATTTATTACTGATGCAAAATCTGAGATTTTAAAAAAGTTATAAGCCTGCACAAATAGCGATTCAAATGAAAATACTTCAATCAATGAATTGTGATACAAAGGTAAACCTAACATTTCATTCACTTTAGCGAGTGAAGCTTTTGCAATGTCATTAGTAGTATCATTTTTTAACGCCCATTCAAGCATTGTCTTAGCATCTTGAGTTCTTCCTTGTGAAAGAAAAACTGCTCCTATACCGGCGCAGGCTTGTGAGGAGTCCGGATTAATATTTATAGATTTTCCGAATGCAGTTTCAGCGTTTTCTTCATCATTTAAACCAAGACAGCAGAATCCTTTAAGATTATAAAGGGTTGAGAGTTCAACATTTGTAACTCCGTTATCAAGTAAAGCTGATAAACCATGTTCATTTTGTTCAATAAATTCAATTGCTTCCCGGAATTTAGATTCTTTGTACAACTCTACTGTTTTCATAAAAACATCTTCAAAAATAATTTTTTCTACCAAGCTGTTGTGTGTTAGTTCATGTCCAAGTAATTCATTTAATTTTGAAAGTCCGCTTATTGCTATCTGATTTTGAGGATCATTAAAGACTCCCCACTCATACATAGTTTTTGCTTCACTAAGTAGATTATCTAGGAAAAATACTTCACCCAAACCGACACATGCCTGCGATGAAGTTGAGTTTGCACTAAGGGCTTTTTCAAAACTGGTGCGTGCAATTTCTTTATCAGTGGACAGATATAAAAAACCCTTCATATTGTAATATTCTGCAATGTCTTCGGGATTTTCAGAATTATCTATAAATTGAGTCAGCGACTCATTGTTGGCTTCTATAACACCAATTGCTTCACTGAATTTATCAGCAACAAAAAGTTCAACAATGTTTTGTAATAGTGATGCCGGAAGTTCAGAATCAACAGCGTCCTCAAATAATGAATTATGCTTTAAGGAAAACCCGAGAAGTTGATTGACTTCACCTAATCTATTTATTGCAACTTCATTTGTTTGGTCATTTTTAACAGCCCATTCAAGCATTGTTTTAGCGTTATCAAATTGCTCGGAAGTGATAAATACATTACCCAAACCAAGACAAGCAGAAGAAGAGGAAGGGGTTAAATCTAACTCTAACGAAAAATATTCTTGAGCTTTTTCAAGATTATTATTTGCAAGACAAATGTTTCCGGCAAGATTCAACAATTCAGTCCGTTCGATTTTTCCATTACCGGATTCAAAATTATCAATTGCTTTCGAAATAGCTTCTTCAGCAAGGATGAGTTCTTTATCTGCCAAATGAACATTTGTACGGTCAAAATATTGAGTAAATAAATCTTTATTTATCGGATATAAAATTTGTCGTGGATTTACTTTATTATTTTGCAGCCAAATCTCTTCAGGGGTTACTCCCCATTTATCAACAAATTTGGCACGGTTAATATCAAGTCGTTCTTGATAAGCCGCATTACCATTTGCTTTAAAACTCTTTGAGCCGTAATGATGAATAAAAACATCTTTTGCAATTACTGTTTTATAACCGGCAAGTTGAGCACGTAAACAGAAATCATCATCCTCATAATTACCCGGGGAAAAGCGTTCATCAAGTCCGCCAATTTTATCAATAACTTCACGCTTAATTAGCGTACAGAGAAAAGCGACTCGCGGAAACTCTAAAATTTGTTCTTTATTTTTTACGGCTATCGCTGCCGCATATTTATGCATCTCTTCTATTGATTTGTATTTGGCATTTTTATCTTTTTGAACACCACTGACTTCGTTGCTGATTGGGCCTACAAGCCCGATTTTTTCATTACTTTCAGCAACTTCAATCATACGTTCCAACCAACCCTCAGTAAGAACAATATCGTTGTTTGCGATAACTATGTAATTGCCTTTTGCTTCTTTAAGAGCTTGATTTATCCCGCAAGGAAAACCAACATTTGTTTCATTGAATATTACTTTAACCTTTGGTTTATGTTTTGATATTTCATCTAGAAATTCTTTTGTAGAATCAGTACTTGCATTATCAATAATAATTAGCTCATATTCTTCTACATTTGAATTAACCAGAGATTGATAAAACTTTTTTGTGTACTTAAGGGAATTATAAGTCAAAACAATAATTGACGTTTTCGGCATCTTTTTCTTCTCATTCAAATTAAGTAGAGAAGAATATATTTGTAACCACTTAAACGCATTTGTTTGAGTTGTATAACTCGATAGGACCAACGAGTGTGCGTTTTGAGCAATTGCATTTCTTTTGATTGAATCGTCTAACAACAGTTTTATTGCACTATACCATGAGTCAAAATTGTTCTCAGCCAAGACTCCATTTACTCCATTCGTAACAATTTCATTATATGCATTTACTTTACTCATAATTGAGGTTATTCCAGCTGCAGAATAATCTAAGTATTTTATGTTTGATTTCGACCTATTAAATTCATTATCGGCTAATGGTATTAATCCAATATCAATATCCAACTCAGATAGACGCTTTGCGTATGTGGCATAAGATGGCATGAAATCTGTGATCTTTTTGATATGACAATTAATCTCAATTTTAGAAGTTATGTTTCCCCAGAAGACAAATTCGACCTTGTCTTGATATTCTTGTGATATTGCAACAATTACATCTTCTATCAATGCGAGGTCTTCAAGATGAGTTTTACTGCCGCTAAATAGTATTCTAACTTTTCGATTAGCTACTCTTTTCGGAAATTTGTTACCCCATATTTCATCATCTATATAGTTTGGTAATACTGCAATGCGTGAAGCAATCCCCGAAAAAGCATTTTTTAGTTCTTTTGTTGTTACAGTAACTAAATCGGAATTCGCCAAGTAATCATGAAAGTATTTTCGATTAGCTTCATAAGTTTTAAATAGAACATGCTCTGGATAAAGGTTTAGAAGATTATCATCTATTTCAAAAACTATTTTAACAGAAGTGTCATCAAGTAATTCTTTTAAT
Organism: Ignavibacteria bacterium; assembly: GCA_030684555.1. Lineage (GTDB taxonomy): Bacteria > Bacteroidota > Ignavibacteria > Ignavibacteriales > Ignavibacteriaceae > JAGUXE01. Next base: position 58,996 of record JAUXVN010000004.1, on the reverse strand, counting down.
TTATTAAATGGAACAGTGATACAAAATTCTCTTTGGACTATCAGAACATCCAACTTTCTTAACGCGTCTAAATCAAGGATTTCGGTTATAGAGTCGACTGAATTATTTTTACGCAATTTTTGAAGATTAAATAAAGGGATGAAATCTATTAGTAACATCTTTTGAAGGGAGTGTAAAACGCTTATAACCCTAATCATAGGGCATGCGGAAGAAAAATCATTAGCTAAAAAACCAATTTTTAATTTTTTATTTGAAGTTGGGGGTAGAATTTCAGCACTTTTTAAAAATCTAGAATTACCAGTTAAACCATTATCTTTTGGGGATCGTGCTGTACTGATACTAGTGTAATAATTTACCTCGCGAATGGTACTACTAATAAACTTTATAAGTGAGTTGTCTATTGAGATATCTGTGTCGCTTGACTTAATGCAATTCCAATATTCAGTTATTAATTTTTCGAATATGACCTCTGAGGAGAAATACTTTAGTGCAATACTTCTTACTTGATTGATAGAATTTCTATCATATTTTTTAACTTCATCAGTAAGTCCCTGAACATTGAACTGGGTTTTGCTCATTCTTCCCGAGAAGTTAAACTCCATAAGTTTGAGAATGTTATCGGGCGTAACCATTCCATCGCCTCCCTCATAATCAAATACAACAGCTGCTCTTCCAGAAAATATTGCTTCAATTACTCCTCTTCCTATTGAAAAGATAATATCTGACTCTTGAATCATTTCTCTAAGAGTATCTTGATTGGTTTCGCCATTACGTCCTCCAACAATTCTGAGATCAATATCTAAAAGTCTACAAGTCTTTTGTATTATTTCTAGTTTCTCGTCACTAATCTTATTGCTTACTACTAAACCGTTCTTAGGTGTTTCGTTAATGTGCTTTTCGGGAAAGAATTTTTTTTCATCAATTGGATTACGAATAATGGAAATTAATCTGGGGTTAACACCTTTTTCTACAAGGTTATTGTAAACTTCTTCGCTAACTGCAATATATTTTGAAATACCAAGGTCTACTAATGGTGGTTGTTCTAAAAAAGGTAATACTCCATGTGAAACATAGACTATTGGAAGTTTGGGAAATTGATTCCTAACTTCAATTGCGTTGATGTTATGGTGAACATGAGCAAGATCAAACTCAATATCCATATAAGCCTCTAAATTCTCGACAATCGGGATGTAATACTCCGCAAATTTTTCGGAAATGCTTCCTAGATATTTTGAATAAACATATACTTCAATACCCCGCTTTTTCAGTTCTACTGCTAGACTCAGTGTGTAAAGCTCAGTACCTCTGTAATCTAGTAAATGATGGTTGGTGATGAGGATTTTTAGTCTTTGATTTTTTTCAGTGTCTACTAAATTCATTGGAATTCCATTTAATTCTTTGTCTGACCATTTCATTAATTTATATCCAAAATCAGATTGGGTATGGATAGCTTTTCCTTTTCTATTTTCCCATTTCTCCGAGTATTTGGGAAAGTGCGTTGAATAGTATTCGCAAGTGTTTTGCCACTGCTCTATGGATATTGCTTTCCCGTAATGCTTTACATATCCAGAATTAATGACTACACCTTCTCCTAAAGTAACCTCCCTTTGATCAGGAAATTCATATCGAAGAGAGTCCAAATTTTTAAATGCAAATACAATTTCCCGATATTCGGGACCAATCCATTCTCGTTCGTAATAATTTTTATTGACATCTTCAGGAGTTATATAGAAATCAAAAAGCCTCATTCTAATGGCTATGACGTATGGATCAAGATTCTCCATTAAAGACCAATCAAACTCAATTCGTTCGTCGGCATCCATATATACAAACCAGTCATTTACTTTTGCTTCAATCTTTGCAGTAGAAAGTAATTCCTGACGATTTTCAAATTCTGCTTTTTCCCGATTCGAATCCCAAAATGATCCTTTTACAACTTTATTTACATTTGGGTGAGCCTCACAAATCAATACTGTATTATCTTCAGAGCAATCATCGTACACATAAATTCCTCCCGTACAGAATTCTGACATATGGTTGAGTGTTTCAGCAATTATTAATTCCTCATTTCGAACCCTGGTTAATCCGATGATCAATACTTTTTCTTCAGACATTATATTTTATTGATTCCTATTTCATCACCTTTAACGTACATTTCCTTTAAATAAGGAATAAATTCCTCCAATGTGGGCAAATGGGGTTGAGTTATGTAAATTTTATTTTGCACTATAACCTTACAATTTTCAAGTTCATCACCCAATTTCATGCCGAGTTGTATTTTATTCGATTTTTTGCAATATTTAAACCTTTTGTGCGTTTAAGCAAAAAAATTACTGCCTAATATTAGCCAACATGCTATTATTGGGTCTTATTTAATTATAGAATACCGGGGGATTTAGTAATCCCAGGATTACCAAATAAAAGGGAAGTTGTGTTTTGTAAATCGCCTGATGAGGGTACTATGAACTTAAAGTTTCTTCCAAAATTTTTTGTAAGCTTTCCTTTATCGGTTTGATTTTTGACTCTGCTTCTACCTTAAACGAGATTTCATCTGCTGTTCGGCGGTGCTTTAAGTCTTCAATTGATGCTTTATGAAGTTCAATCCGGTCATTGAAATTTTCTGTGATGGACTTCTCTTTCATTTCGGCTTCTTTTTTTACATACTCGACTTTTCTGTCTTTTTCATTTTTATACGCACTGATTTTTTGAAGAAGTCTCTGCTTTTGATTGGAGCGCTCTAATAATACAAATCCCGAGAAGACCAAAGAAATTAAAAAGCCGATTGCAAATGTTAACATGGACCATTTTAATCCAGTGAATATTATTGTTCCCATAGTACCGTTAAAATCACCAAAACCACTCCCTACGTTGTTCGAATAACCGGCAAAACCACCAATAAGAAAGACTGTTAATGCAATTATAAAATTGTAAGTCATTGAGTTTTGAAACGATAAATTTGGGTCGTATTCTTTTTCCAGATGAAGATTATTCAATCTGTTTTCAACAACGCTAATATTTTCATAAGTAATTTTTTCAAGTTTCGATATCGCTTCTTTTAATTTAACTTTTAGTTCAGCTTTAGCATCTTGAAGCTCTTTCAGAAATTGATCAATTACCGCACCGTTATCTTTTATCTTCGCATCAAAAATATCAAGTTGTGGTTTGTATTCTGCATGAAATTTTTCATGAGCGGCAACCCCGATTAATTCAACTGTTTTACCAAATTTTTCTCCAAAATGATCTAACGAGGCGATAAACATTACATGTTTTGTCTCTTCTGAATTTCCTATCATCTTTGTTAAAAAAGTTACATCCTTTTTGATATCCTCTGTATAATACCCCTCGAGTTTAAGTTTTTCCAATAAATTAATCTTATCTCTGAGTTTTATGAATTTAGAATAGTCGGAGACCGGGGACTCATTCAATTTATCAATTATAGTAGCAACGTGAAGTGCAAATTCTGAATAATAAAAAATGTTTTTGATAATCGGATTGCGTAGAAAATATACAAACATTGCAGAACTATTATTTTCAATGGCATACATTAGCCGGTATAAATCGAAGCTGTATATTTCTTTCAAAAGATATCCGGCAATTTCACTTTGCTGCATCTTTATTGATGTATACGCAAGATACAGTTTTGCTGTCATTCCGTAAGGATTATGTTTTAAGGCTTCAGTAAAATGAATTGATGAGTCATAGTAATTGAAAACGGAGAGATAGGCAAAACCTGAATAAAGCTGCATTAAGTAGTACAATTCAACTTTAAACTTGTCCGCCATTTTTGAAACCGCCGGTGATTCAATTATTTTCTTAAATTCATCAACAGCTTTAACCGGATTTTGAAGTGACGGCTCAAATGAATAAAGTACCGCCATAAATATTGAATTAAGTATTACACCGGAATTTCCTTCTTTACGTAAAAGACTCATTGTGGAATTGGCGAGCATCTTTTTCTGGTTCTCGTTTTTTGCGATAACCCATTTGGAAAAGTAATCTTTGATTAATTTGTAATCATAGATTGCACTTTTTGTCCCGAGCTGATTTTTGGTGTGCTCTTCTAAATAATTGAGAAGGGGTATTTCGAAAATCCAATACAATGCTGATTCTTCATGTTTGATGAAGAATTCATTCAAATTTGTCGGCAGTTGAAGATTATAGAATCTGGAACTGTTTTTAATACTTGTCAGCAAATCCGGATCACGTCTTAATTCGACATGGAAATAATCCCTGCCGACTTTATTGAATTTACCGAGATCCCGCTCAAGCTTAACGGCTTCATCAGCGGGTGAACTCCCGATTACTTCTTCACTATTAAATTCATCATTTATGATTTGCTGATCTTCGAACATTTCATCTTTCATATTTAAAGCTAGTTATACATGGTCATTATCGAAAAAATCAATAAGAAGTTTAATTTTTTCTAAATGGATTTTTATAACTTACCATACAACCTCTGAATTTCAAGAAATTTGTAAACCAAACGACTTAATTTTTGTAACTTTGCAAAATTAAAATCAATTTGTCGGATGGAATATTTTGTGGGATAATCTGCTGTTTTCAGCAAATACAATTGCACCTGTTTTCATTTTAGTTGTAATCGGACTTTTTTTAAGAGCCAAGAACTTTGTTGACGAAGGATTTATTAAGACCTCATCAAAGTTGGTTTATAATATCGCTCTTCCGGTCTTTATTTTTTCTAAGTTATCTGTGTTGCGCCTAAGCGAAGCAATCGATTTCGGTATGATTTCCTTTATTTATCTATCTACTTTTATCTCCTTTTTAATAAGTCTTTTATTTTCTAAACTATATATTAGCGACTTAAAAAATAAAGGGGCGTTTGTTCAAGGAAGTTTCAGAGGTAATTTTGCAATTGTCGGACTTGCGGTAATACTAAACGTATCCGGTTCGGCGGGGGCTGCCAAAGCGGCGTTGATACTAGGATTTTTACTCCCGCTCTACAACATTCTTTCTGTTGTTGCTTTGTATCTTCCGTTCAGAAAAGAAGCACAAATTTCTACTTTAAGAATCTTGAAAGACATTTTTACAAATCCGCTGATTCTTGCAGTAATATTTTCAATTCCGATATCTTATTTTGAAATAAGACCTTATGAATTCATTAGTAAAACAATTTCATATCTCGCTTCAATTTCGTTACCGCTTGCATTAATTGGAATTGGAGGCTCGTTAAACTGGAACGCAGTAAAAACCGCTACACTTCCGGCTGTTTTATCATCGATTTTAAAAATAATTGTTTATCCCCTAATATTTACAATCACTGCTTACTACTTTGGTTATAGAGGAACTGATTTGATGATTTTGTTCATACTCTTTGCTTGTCCAACGGCAGTTGTCAGTTTTATTATGGCTGAAGCAATGGGTTCAAACGGAAAGCTCGCCGGAAATATAATTGTGATTACAACAATCGGATTTATTTTTACTATGAGTTTGGGAATAATTATACTCCGGGAACTTACATTGTAATAAGAATATATGTTACATAACTATATCTTTATACACGCTAAAACAGATAAGAAAATTAAATTTTTTTTTTGACCAAATTGGATTTGAAGCAAAACTCTGAGTAATGATTATGCTGCATTGGAAAAATAATAATTTAGATTTATCCATTACTCCTCGCGTAACATAATATTGTTAACAGTATTATCCAATGCTCACTTTAGAATATAGGTTTGGGAATAACTCTTACATCTTAATCTGTTTTTTAGCTGTTAATTAAAAATTAAACTATTACCCACCAAAGAAAATTCATCACATACTTCATTAGAAAAAGGATCGGAAAGATTCTAATACAATCTTGTGACATTTCTAATGTGTTATAACAAATCTAGATGATTTATATCATTACCACTTGACAAGAGATATAATTTTATATATGTTTACGCTCAGAAAATGTAAACGTTTACATTTTATATGTTAATCCGTAGCGAAGACTCTAAATACAATATAATAACATTATTTCAGGAGGTTCTATGCTCAAGTTACATTACAAACTCGCTTTATTTGTTCTGCTTATAATTGTTTCCACCACTCAAATTCATTCACAAGCTGTTGTTGATCCAGCCACACTACCCGTTTACAATACAACAACTTCAATAACTCTTGACGGCCAACTTAACGAAGCCTCATGGGCTGTTGATGTTCCATATTTAATGTTCAAAAAAGATGGTGTACCAACAGGTAACGGGAATACACCAACTGACGGTGTCGAAGTTAAACCACCTTATACAGAGGCTTCAACTACCAAAGTAAAATTTTTACGTTCCGGTTTTAATCTCTATATTGCTTTAGATTCAGACGATAAGCAAGTTTGCCGATTCGATTGGGAAGGTGACGGTATGTTTATGAAGATTAAAAATTTTTCCGGTGCAAGTGAATATGAAATAAAAAATTACGTTGGTGTGGTTGCAGATGTTCCTGCGTTTGTATTTGAAACCAATGCCCCTGCCGGTGTTACTGAAGGTGTTGGATATGCAAAGCCGGGGACTACAATTTATGATTCTACCAATAATGATAATGGTTACAGTTCAGAAACTGTAATCCACCTGGATCAACTTGGTTACACAGATCCTTTAGCTCCTGTTACTTTAATGATTGTTATTTTTGATCCTGATAATTATAGCCTTGGTGCACCAGCATGGGGACCAAACGGAAACTTCTACAAACAATGGTGGGGAAGTGAATGGGGCGGAACTTATAGAATATTACAACCACAAGCAGCAGATGTTCCTGTCGAACTTACTTCATTCTTAGCTGTTCCTGTAGCCAAAGGTGTTGAATTGCGTTGGTCAACCGCATCAGAAACAAATAATAGCGGTTTTGAAGTTCAAAGAAGTATGGATAACAATTCTTTCGCAACCTTAAGTTTTGTTGATGGAAGAGGAACCACTTCAGAAAAAACTGAATATAGTTTTATTGATATTAACGAAATCTCAGGTCTTTATTATTATAGATTAAGACAAATCGACTTTGATGGCAAATCTGAATTTTCACAAACTGTTCAAGTTGATGTTCAAGCTCCTGTTAATTTCAGTTTATCACAAAACTATCCTAATCCTTTCAATCCTTCAACAACAATTAGTTTTGGTTTACCAGCAGCTTCTCAAGTGCAAATAGTTGTATTTGATATGCTCGGACGTGAAGTTGCCACTGTTGTTAATAAAGATTTTGCTCAAGGAACACATCAAGTAGTTTTTGATGCTTCAAGTTTATCAAGCGGTACTTATGTATATCAATTGAATTCTGTTGATAATAACGGAGCAAAACAAACCGTTGCTAAATTAATGACCTTATTGAAGTAGGCATTGATTTGATTTAAGGGAGTCAATCTCTCTAAATGTTTTTTAGCAATGCATTCTAATATTAAGCCGGATAAGAATATTGTCCGGCTTAATTGTTTTAAAGATTATGCTATCAATCCTTGGTACAATCAATAGTTGATTTCAACCGTCGCAGGTAATTCATTAATTGCAATTTCAAAATTATTGTAATTTTTAACTACGACATTATTAATTCTTACAGAAATAATACTCTTATTTTTAAAAATATTCTTAATAACCATTCCACCTTTGGGCATTTGAATTGAGCCATCAAGTAGAATTGATATTGTATTCGCCGAGGATTTGTTCATTGTGAATGAAATGTTTCCGTAATAGGTTTTCATATTCTTGATGGTTATTCCAAGCGGATGCTCAATCCATTCGGGAATAATTCCAGCTCCGATAATTAATGCTTTACGCTGTTCATCTTCATAAACAAAAAACGAACGGAGCGAAGATATAAAATCAGAACCAACCCAGGTGTGCGGCATATCTCCGATAAAACGTGGCAGCTTAGGATCTTTCCAAACAACTTCTGCCCAATGATTCCAACCCTGTGGGCGCTGATCTTTAAAGAAATAGTTTAAAAGAGCATGCCCTCTTTCCGGCTGATCTAATTGAATGAAGGCACCGACTGTCCTTAATTCATAAGGAGTATAATTAATCCAATTAAAAGTTGTGTCATCGCGTCTTTTAACAAAATAATCATAATATTTGTTAAAGGTATTTTTAAGATATGGTTGAGGCAAATTCAACTTTTCATTGCATGGATAAAGGGCAATCGCTGTTGATGTTGCATCAAAATCACCAAGTTCAACGCAGCCGGGAATGTAATTAATCTCTTTAGTTTTAATCGCTCCGGAAAGTGAATTATAAAGATCGGTTTTAAATTTATCTCTTATCGAAATGAACTTTAATTCAGATTCTTTTTCCCCTAAAATTGATGCAATATCAACTGCATCTTTTAAGCCTTTAATTGCAAAAAAATTATCCCAGTATGAATGCATCGGCTTTTCGGAGTAACCTTCATGACTTATCGATTCGGGTAAAATTCCGTAAAAGTTTTTTAATGAATCGGTAAGTTTATAATCATCAGTTGACCTTTGTGAAATCAACTCTGCAATGTAATCAACAGCCGCTTTTACGTTTTGAAATTTAGATCTTAGAAACATTGTATCATTTGTAAAAAGAAAGTATTGATGAATTAAGTAAATCAATTGTCCGTGACTATCATTTTCCGGAACCGGATCAGGACCCCGTCTATCAACAACACAAGGAACCTTTCCGGATTTATACTGATATGAAGAATACCATTCGATAAAATCTTTTACTTCTTCTGTAATTCCAAGTTTTAGCAATGCCGATGAAGTGAGCGAACCATCTCGAATCCATGAGCGTTCATAAGAACGTGAACCCGGTTGAATTCCGGCATTATCACGATTAATTAAAATATAAGCCAATGTTGAACGAAGTGTATTTGTCCATTTTCTATATTCCCCCGGAAGTTTTATTTCGAATGAGTTAAGCTTTTCTTCCCAGAAGCTTTTTATTGAAGCAAGTTTGTTTTCCATGAATACGTCTGCTTCTTTTTTATTGAACGGATTGACAACTTTAATCTCCTTTTCATGAAATGGGATAAGGAAATAGTATTTTATTTCTTCTCCTGATTGAAGATTATAGTTATACGTATAAGCTGCCGAAGCTAATCCCAAATTATCATACGCAGAGATTTCACCCGGAAGCGTATTTTTCGAAATGAAATTAATTATTTCTCCTCTGTCAAAAACTGATGCCCCTTTATTGTCGGGCTTTAACAATGGATAAACAGTTTTATTGTTGTTGATTATTGCATTATCATTTTCAAAAAAAATAGATTCAACTTTGGCAACACCTCCGGATGTATTTAAAAATTGATATGATGGATTTACCTGGAACGGACGAATCGCAAAATAGATATTCCCATTCTGATTTTCTGACGATTTGTTTTTTAAAGTATATTGCAAATTTAAAACTGATTTCCCGGCTTCACCGTCCGCAAACATCTTTATTTCAAGTTCGAGATTATCATCACTTCTCTTCACAATCGGAATGGGTAAATATTCATCTTCGAGTGACTGAATATTTATACTATTTTCCCACGTAATGAGCTCTTTACCATTATGAATAAAGGGCTCAATCGAAAAACTACTTTTATCAACTTCTATTTGACCTTCTTCATTAATGAGTGCTTCCTTTGTATCATTATTAACCCCGGTAATTGTAAAATAAGATTTTTCCGGAGTGAAATATTTAGGATAGTAACCACGCGGATAATGAGAAGAAACAGTCTCAAAAAATCTATTAAAATTACTCCCGAAGGAAAGAGGCTCAAAAGTCAATTCAGCTAATGCAAAACCATTTTTGTTTGATTTATTTAATTCGATTTTTAAATATCGTGCTTCTGTTTCGGGGAGGTAAATAAAAGAAAGATTCCCTTTTCCGTTTTTTACAGAATAAATTTTTGTCCAGTTAATTTTATCATCAGAAATGAAATATTCTGATTGAAGAGGATAATTATTCTCATCCCAACGAAGAGTTAATCCGCCAAGCTCTTTTTCTTTTTTGAAATCGATTATTATTTCAGCTTTATTTGAGTTAGGATCAGAATGCCAAAAAGTGTTTTTGTTAGAATCAAAAGCCAAATTGATGTTATGGTTAAAATCTTTTTGGGAATTTGCGGAATAATCCGGTTGAATATTCAGATTAGAAGGAACTTCTCTTTTAACCAATTTGAAATCATCTATATATAAAGTTCCCTTACCTCCGTTAACCGAGGCAATCATAAATTCGATTTTGTGAATTTTCTTTGGTGAATACTCGTTTGAAGGTCCCCAGGCTTTTTCGATTTGTCTTTTTTTAATTTTTAATGTTTGCCAATCTTTTGGAAATGAATAATTTCTTCTATTCATCCACCAAACTGAAGTTCCATCTTCATCCAACAACTTAAACTCAAAGTCGTTATTGGGAGAATCTCCTTTCAGCTTGAATGAAAACTCATAATTATCGGGGAGATCGAGTGGAATAACTTTTTGAATTCCGCCATAACCGGAACCTGCTATAAAGTGATAATCTAACTTTAAACTTGTTCCATACTCCGACTCAATTTTTGAAATTTTAATATCGACTTCATCAGCAGCGACAATTTTCCATCCGTCAATGGAATCAAAATTATTTTGATATATATCAGCTTGTGCTAATAAATTAGTTAGAGATGCACAAAACAGTAGAAAAATAAAAAAGGATCGGGGAAAAAGTTTTTTCACTTGATTCTACCTTTCAATGTAAATAATAAATAAAAGTTACTTATTTTGCGTTTTATTGTAAAAACCTACCTGATTACGATAAAAAAGTTTTTTTTCGCTTGACTGGAAAAGACAAAATCTTTAAGTTTCCACGCAATGAAAACGTTTACATTCAAATATAAAAAAAATCAATGGCAACAACAATAAAAGAAATAGCGAAGCTGGCAAAAGTATCAATTGCTACGGTCTCACGAGCGTTGAATGATGATAAAAAAGTTAAATCTTCTACAAAAAAATTAATTAAATCAATAGCCAATGAGTTAAACTATAACCCAAATCTGTTGGCAAGAAGTTTTGTTACAAAAAAATCGAATATAATCGGACTTGTTATGCCCGATATTTTTGGCGAATTTTTTATGGAAATAATTCGTGGTGTAGATGAAATTTGCTATAACCACGGTTATTATACAATGGTTACAAGTTCGCATAGCAACAGATCAATGGTTGAAGCAATTGTTGATTACATGAGTAAAGGAATTGTGGGGGGATTGATTTTAATGACCCCGCTTGTTGAGGATGATGTAAAGAAAACTTTAGCAAGCAGTAAAATTCCACTTGTTGTTATCAGCGGAAAATCTGAACTGCAAAAATGGGATTCCATAAGTATTGATAATTTTAACGGAGCTTATTCTGTCGTCGATTATCTGGCAGAAAAGGGTTACAAAAAAATTGCTCATATATCCGGACCTCAAAAAAATAATGATTCTATTCAGCGTGAACTCGGTTATAGGCAAGCACTAAAGAACAATGGAATCGAAATTAATAAGTCATGGATTGTCACCGGTGATTTTACAATAAACGGCGGACAAGCTGCGTGTGAAACTTTAATGAAGCTGGAAAATCCGCCCGAAGTAATTTTTGCATCAAACGATATGATGGCTATCGGATGTTATGTTGCAGCGCGTCATCTCAAATTAAAAATCCCTGTTGATTTTGCCGTTGCAGGATTTGATGACATTTTTGTTTCTCAATTTCTAAACCCGCGCTTAACCTCTGTACATGTACCGATTTATGAATTAGGAACAAACGCAGCACAAATTTTAATTAACAGAATGAATGGAAACAATGATCCAATTCAAAATGTAAAAATATTAACCGAACTTATTGTTGGCGGTTCGTGTTAACGTCTTCTCTTGAAACATAAGGACTTAATTTTTTTATGACGCACTTCGAAACCAAATATGGCTATTTCTCAAACGATGGTAATGAGTATATAATCAAAACACCACGTACACCTAAACCCTGGGTTAATATTTTAACAAACGGAACTTACGGTTTGGTTGTTTCTCAAACCGGAGGCGGTTTTAGTTGGGATACGCATTCGGAATTTAATCGAATTACCAGATGGCATCAGGATTTGATTCAAGATAATTGGGGTAAATACATCTACATTAAAAATAATAAAACCGGAGAAGTTTGGAATCCCGCATGGATGCCGGTTAAAACTGAACTTGACAGTTACGAGTGCCGCTTTGGATTTGGATATACCGTCTTCAAATCAAGCTATAAAGGAATAGAGATTACGCTCACTATGTTTGTACCAAATAAACATAGTCTCGAAATATGGAATTTAGAAATTGAAAATAAGTCGGGTGAACCTGCTGATTTATCAATCTTTACATATTTTGAATGGGTACTCGGTTCTTCTGCCGATCATCATCGTGAATTTCACAAAACTTTTCTTGAAACCTGGTTTGAAGAAGACATCAACGCAATAACAGCGACTAAAAGATTATGGGAAATTCCATTAAGCGATAGAGGACATTGGAATATTGAGTATGAATATTTCGGCTACTTTGCTTCAAACAAAAAAGTTTCCGGATATGAAGGAGATAAAGAATCGTTCATTGGCAATTACGGCAGTTTACAAAATCCTATTGCGGTAAAAGAATCTAAACTAACCGGCAAAACAGGAAAGTGGAATGATTCAATCGCATCATTGATGGTTAATGTTGAACTTAATCTAAATGAAAAAAAAGAGACCGCATTTTATCTCGGACTTGAAAAAACCAAAGAAGAAATCAGAACAACGTTGGCAAACTATTTAACATCTGAACAAATAAAAGATGAACTTAGTAAAGTTAAAAGCAATTGGGAAACTATTCTTGGTACCCTGGAAATAAACACACCCGATAAAGCAATGAATCTTTCAGTAAATAAATGGTTTCGTTACCAGGCAATCGCAGGACGTTTATGGGGAAGAACAGCTTATTACCAACAAAGTGGTGCTTTCGGTTTTAGAGATCAGTTACAAGATAGTCTGATTTATCTTGCTATAGATCCAGCACTGACAGAAAAGCAGATTCGATTACATGCACGCCATCAATTTGAAGACGGACAAGTTTTGCATTGGTGGCATCCAATTACTGAAACAGGTTTGTCAACAAATATGACCGATGATTTGCTCTGGCTTCCCTTTTTAGTTTTCAATTACATTGACGAAACAGCTAATTATGAACTACTCAATAAAGTAGAACCTTTTTACAACAGCAATCAAACAGGAAGCATATTTGATCATATCAAAAGGGCTGTTGATAAAGTTCTTACCAGAATAAGCGAACGGGGTTTAGCACTTATCGGCGCTGGTGATTGGAACGATGGACTAAGTGCGGTAGGTCTCGATATGAAAGGTGAATCAATTTGGCTTACAGAGTTTTTATATTTGATTTTAATCCGTTTTGAAAAAATATTATTAAAGTTAAATGAAGCTGATTTGGCAAACTACTACGGAAAAAAAGCATCAGATCTGAAGAATAGCTTTGATAAATATGCCTGGGATGGCGAATGGTTTTTCCGTGCAACAAAAGATAATGGTCAAAAAATAGGAAGCTGCGAAAATAGTGAAGGGAAAATTTATCTCAATCCACAAATCTGGTCAGTAATAAGTGGTATCGCCGATTCCCAAAAACAAAAAGAGGCAATGAATGCGGTATCAAAAAATCTTTTAAAAAAGAATGGAACATTGTTGCTTCATCCCGCTTACTCTGTACCGGATAAATATATTGGTTACCTTTCACGATATTCCCCCGGAAGAAGAGAAAACGGAGGAGTTTATACACATGCAGCTACATGGTCGGTTTGGGCTTATGCATTATTAAAAGATAATGAAAATGCTTATGAAGTTTGCAAACGACTTAACCCAATTTTAAACGGTATGAATCCGGATGAATATGTTGCGGAACCATTTGTTACTCCGGGCAATATTGACGGCACTGATTCACCTAATTACGGAATGGGTGGTTGGACCTGGTACACCGGTTCGGCATCCTGGTTTGTAAAAGTTGTTGTCGATTGGATATTGGGAATTAGAGCCTCAGAAGCGGGTTTAATTATCGATCCTTGCATTCCGAAAGAGTGGGATTCATATTCTGTGAGAAGGTTATTCCGCAATACTGTTTATAATATCAAAGTAAATAATGATAATCACACCGGAAAAAATGTTAAATCGATAAAAGTAAACGGAGTAGAACAAAGCGGCAATGTTGTTTTTGTTTTGAGCGATGAAATTGTTGAAGTTGATGTTCAGCTTGGTGAATAAAATATGAAAAATGAAAAAATATTCTCTCTAAATGGTGAGTGGGATTTTTTAACAGATAGTTTAAGTGAATTAAATTATACTTCTTTTCTAATTGAAAGAGAAAAGAATTCTAAAAAAATTAAACTCCCCATTAATTGGGAATTAGCCGGATTAAATAATTTTAATGGGGCAGTATGGTTTTATCATTCTTTTAATCTGAAAGATATAAATAATCCCGGCTTGTCTTTACTGAGGTTCGGAGGTGTAGATTACTTTGCTGATGTTTGGGTAAATGGACAATTTGTCGGAAGTCATGAAGGCTATTTTCAATCCTTTTATCACCGACTTAATCGGTCATATCTGCAAGAAAAAAATAATGAGTTAGTAGTTCGTGTTACTTCACCCAAAGAAGAACCCGGCAAAGTTTGGCCATATAATAAAAAATTGATTAAAGGAATTTTTAATCATCACGATTGCAGGCCCGGCGGCTGGTCGATGGAATATGGTCAGGATAAAAATACAGGAGGCATTTGGAATGATGTTGAGTTACTTACCGGAAAGAATATCTATTTTGATTCAGTGAAAGTAACATCTAAAATTGATAAGGATAAAAAATCTGCAAAATTACTAATTGATTTATCGTCCATAAATAATTTTACTCTCCCCTCGCAACTTTCATTTCAGATAAACATCAAGTATAAATCGAAATCGGTTTATAAAAATCTATTTTCAAAAAGTATAAATCCCCTTACCGATACTTTTAATATTGCCCTTGATATTGATAATCCTATGTTATGGGATACATGGGATTTGGGAGAACCGAATCTTTATGAGTTATCAATTACATCAGAAGAAAGTTATTCCCTCAAAACGATGTTTGGTATTAGGGATGTTGAATTAAAAGAGTCGAACCGATTTTTCATCAACGGAAAAGAGTTGTTTCTTCGCGGAACAAATATAATCCCGACTCAAATGTTGAGTTCGTTCAATAATAACAAGATTAAAAACCTCATCGACTTACTTAAAGAAGCCAATATTAATATTGTACGAGTTCATGCTCATGTAAATCGAAATGAACTTTACCAAGAATTTGACAAAGCCGGAATTTTGGTTTGGCAGGATTTTCCGCTTCAATGGACGTATGATACATCTAATCATTTTGTGATAAATGCGGTTAAACAAATTAAAGAGATGGTTAATCAATTTTACAATCATCCTTCGATCGCGTTTTGGTGTTGTCACAATGAACCAGGTGAGCAGATTAAGAGTCTTGACCCATTCCTTTACGATGCTGTTTTACAAGAAGATCAATCAAGAATAATTCGTATCGCTTCAAATTATGAAGAGCACCCTTATGATGGCTGGTATTGGGGGAACAAAGAACATTTTGCTGCAACTCCAATGGGGCCTTTGGTTACGGAATTCGGGGCTCAAGCCATTCCGGAATTATCTTCTTTGAAAAAAATTATTTCTCAAAAGGGAATTAAAAATTTTGATGTTAAGGAATGGGAGTATCATAATTTTCAGTATGAACAAACTTTTAATATCGCAGGAATTGAGAAGGGGAAATCGACTTCTGATTTCATAAATAATTCTCAAACATATCAAGCTGATTTGCTAAAAACCGCAATCGATTTTTACCGAAGGAAAAAGAATGACGGAATAACAGGAATATTTCAGTTTATGTTTATCGATTGCTGGGAATCAATCACCTGGTCTGTTGTTGATTTTTTCGGCAAGAAGAAAAAGGGTTTTTATGCTGTTAAACAAGCCTATCAACCACTCTATGTTTCTGTTAAAGTAATGAAAGAAAAATATTTTAACGGGCAGGACTTAAGTCTGGATCTTTGGGTTATTAATGATTTATATAAATCTTACAAAAACTGTTCAATTGAATTTTCTATTAACGACAAAGTTTTTTCGCCCCTTGTTGTAAAGGAAATTGCGACAAATTCCGTTACTCATCTTTTATGGAATGAGAATAAAATTCCCCTTCCGGCTAAATTATCATATAAAGATTATAAAATAGATCTCCGTCTTAAAAGTGATGACGGGAAAACCATTTCAGAGAATTCTTTTGTTATCACAATAGTTCGTAATAGATAGGAAACGCTATGGCTTACCGTTTATTTATACTTTTAATTACTATTATATTATTAACTCCGCAACCGACGAAAAGTCAATCTAAAGCACTACCAAATCCTCCTCAAAATGTAAGAGGTTACGGTTATGAAAAACATTTTGATGTTATCTGGGATAAATCTACCGACCCTAATGTTGTTTCATATAAAGTTTATAGAAAGTATAACGGACAATTTGTATTCCCGGTAACTGTTTCAAAAGAAAAAAATTACTATTCGGCGTTTCCCGGTGTTACCGGATTAACTTATACATACCGCATAAGTACTGTTGATAATCAAGGAAATGAATCAGAGTTAAGTGATAGCACTATTGTAGTAACGCATTTAATGAACGATGAAGAATTTCTCGATATGGTACAGCGTGCAACTTTTAGATTTTTCTGGGATTATGCGCACCCGGTTTCAGGGTTATCACGTGAAAGGCTTAACTCCGACAACACTGTTACAATTGGCGGCTCAGGCTTCGGTGTAATGGCACTTCCGGTTGGAATTGAAAGAGGATTCATTACTCGGGATGAAGGGGTAGCAAGAGTATTAAAGATTGTTAATTTCCTAAAGAATAAAGCAGAAAGATTTCACGGTGTTTGGTCTCATTGGTTAAACGGAGAAACAGGAGCTGTAATACCATTCAGTCAATATGATAACGGTGGTGATTTAGTTGAAACCTCTTTTATGATTCAAGGACTTTTAGCCGTTAGAAAATATTTCAACTTAGATACCCCGGATGAATTACAAATAAGAAGCATCATTACCACACTATGGGAAGAAGTTGAATGGGATTGGTATTTACGATATCCATCTAGTAACTTTTTATATTGGCACTGGTCACCAAATTACGGCTGGCAGATGAATATGACTATTCGAGGTCCGAATGAAACTCATATTGCTTACCTCCTTGCAATTGCCTCGCCAACGCATCCCATTCCGGCAACTACTTATTCGTTAGGTTGGGCAAGTAGTCCATATTATCGTAATGGTAAATATTTTTATGGAATACCTTTGTATGTTGGCTGGGATTTTGGCGGCCCATTATTTTTCGCTCATTATTCATTTTTAGGATTTGATCCGAGAAATAAAAAAGATGCTTACACAAATTATTTTAATAATAATAAACATCATACATTAATCAATCGGGCTTATTGTATTGCTAATCCGCGCGGACATGCGGCTTATAGCGATTCACTATGGGGCTTAACGGCATCTGATGATCCTTTTGGTTATAGAGTGCACGAACCGTTTAATGATAACGGAACAATTACACCCACCGCAGCCCTTTCATCTTTTCCTTACACGCCGGAGTTGTCTATGGTTGTGTTGAAAAATTTGTATCGCACTTATGGAAGCAGTATTTGGGGCGAATATGGATTTAAAGATGCTCTCAATCCTAAAGAGAATTGGTTTGCCGGCAGTTACCTCGCTATTGATCAGGGACCAATTATAGTTATGATTGAAAATCATAGAACTCAATTATTGTGGAACAGCTTTATGACAAATTCTGAAATTGACAGTATGATGAATAAAGTCGGATTTGTATTTGATTCAACTGTAAGCGTTAAAGAAGATGCTGAAATGCCGGGAGATTTTGAACTTAAAGGGAATTATCCGAATCCATTTAATCCTTCTACTAAAATTGTTTTTCGGTTACAATCGAATGAAGTTGTTAAAATTACCATCTATGATATTCTCGGAAATAAAGTAAAAGATCTTTTTAACGAGGTATTACAAAAAGGTGAGCATGAAATTTCGTGGGACGGAAATGACAATAACATTAATCCTCTTCCTTCGGGAGTCTATATTTATCAAGTGAGAACTTCGATAAAAGATTTATTCGGTAAAATGGTTTTACAGAAGTAATAATTGATGTTAAATAAACTAACATATATTTTTTTACTCCTATTAATCATGATCAATGGTTGTGCAGATAATAAGAGTTCGGTTACGGTTATTGATTTCTGGGCAATGGGAGCTGAAGGTGAATATGTACAAAAGCTTGTTCCGGCATTTGAAAAACTAAATCCGGGAATAAAAGTTAAGGTACAAATGGTTCCATGGACAGCGGCTCAGGAGAAACTTATTACTGCATTCGCAAGCAATAACCTTCCGGATGCTTTCCAATTAGGAAATACATGGATACCGCAATTTTCTGCCATCGGGGCAATCGATAAACTTGATGGACTTATCGAAACATCAAAAATTGTAATAAAGGAAAATTATTTCGACGGCATTTGGGAAACCAATGTGCTAAACGGTTATGTTTATGGAGTCCCCTGGTATATTGATACGAGACTTCTTTATTATCGCAGCGATATTCTAAAAAAAGTCGGCTATGAAACTCCCCCAAAAACATGGGAAGAACTTTTTGATGTTTCGAAAAAAATAAAAGAGAACTTTGGGAAACAAGAAAAATATCCGATATACTTACCCACCAATGAATTTGCTCCATTTGTAATTTTCGGGCTGCAGAACAAAGCAACCATCCTAAAAGATAACGATTCTTACGGAAATTTTTCACAAAAGGAATTTGTTGATGCATTCAAATATGCAATGAGTTTTTATGAACACAATTTAACACCACTTGGTATTTCTCAAGTCACCAATATCTATCAGGCGTTTCGCGATGAATATATAACGATGTATATCTCGGGCCCGTGGAATATTAAGGAATTTCAAAAATGGATGACGGGAGTTTACGCTGATTCGTGGAATACAGCACCACTTCCATCACCTGATGACACTTATCCCGGCTTATCATTGGCGGGGGGAGCGAGTTTGGTTGTTTCTAAAAATTCTAAAAATAAAGAAAAAAGCTGGAGATTTATTGAATACCTTTCTCAAAAAGAAACCCAGCTTGAGTTTTATAATTTATCCTCTGATCTTCCCGCCGTAAAATCGTTATGGGAAGAACCATTGTTCAAAGAGAACAAATATATGTCGGCATTTTATCAACAATTCCAGCGTGTTGTTCCCACTCCCAAAGTACCTGAATGGGAACAAATTGCCTTTTGGAAAATTCAACAATATGCTGAATTAACTTCGAGAAAAGTTCTATCCGTTGAAGATGCAATGAAAAAATTGGATGCTGAAGTAAATAATATCCTTGAAAAAAGAAGATGGCTCTTAGCCAAGGGAAAAAATCAATAGTCAACTGATGAAAAAACTTGATTTAAATAAGGAAAACATTCGATCAGCAGTGATCTTTCTTTCACCTGCTTTACTTTCTATTTTTATCTTTTTTTTTATTCCGGTTGTAGCCGCTTTTATAATAAGTTTCACTGATTTTGATATTTACTCAATTGGCGATTATGCAAATATCTCTTTTATAGGAGTTAGGAATTACTCAAGACTGTTTCAAGATGTATTATTCTGGACATCATTAAAAAATACTTTTTATTTTGTTGTTCTCGCCGGACCATTATCTGTAGCTGTTTCCCTTTTTGCTGCGATACTTCTTAATTCAAAACTTGTAAAGTTTAAGGGATTATTCAGACTTTCATATTTTATTCCTGTTGTAACAACATTAGTTGCTGTAGCGATTGTATGGCGTTTCATATATCATCCAAAATTTGGAATATTAAATTTCGCTTTGAGCTTCATAGGCATTAATCCCATTGACTGGCTTGGGGATCCAAATTGGGCTATGCCCGCAATTGTTATAATGGCGGTATGGAAAAATTTTGGTTATAATATGATTATTTTTTTAGCCGGGCTTCAGAATATCCCGTCACACTTGTATGAAGCTGCCATAATGGAAGGGGCAAACAGCTGGCAGCAATTTAAATCAATTACCCTTCCGATGCTTGCACCAACAACATTATTTGTAAGTTTGATAACAATGATTGGTTTTTTTCAATTATTTGCAGAGCCTTATATAATGACGCAGGGAGGTCCTATGAACTCCACCTTAAGCATTGTTCAATATATGTATCAGGAGGGTTTCAGATGGTGGAACATAGGTTATTCAGCTTCGATTGCATTTGCTCTCTTTTTCATAATATTCATCGGGACAATTATTCAATTCAAATTGCGTAAAGATGAATAAATTATGAAAAAAACAATTCTCCATATTTTTTTAATCGTAACAAGTATAATTACACTCAGCCCGTTTATTTGGATGCTTTCAGCTTCGTTTATGGCCGATGGTCATGCGAATGTATATCCACCAATATTTTTCCCGGATGCATTTACATTAATGCAATATAGAAATTTGTTTACGCGTTTAAATGTTTCAAGCAATTTTCTGAACAGCCTATTTTTATCAATAACTGTTACGGTGATTTCCCTGCTGTTTAATTCGATGGCAGGTTATGCATTTGCAAAGTTCCGTTTTAAAATGAAAGATAAAATATTTAATCTGCTTCTTAGTTCGATGATAATTCCGGCTCAGGTAACAATGCTTCCTCTTTTTCTTATGTTGAAATCAATGGGATTGATAAACTCATATTATGCAATCATAATTCCCGGAATGGCAAATATCTTCGGAATATTTTTAATTCGGCAATATGCTATTTCGATACCGGATAGTTTAATTGAATCGGCAAAAATTGACGGAGCAAATGATTTCCAAATTTACTATCGAATTATTTTACCGTTGTGTATGCCTATATTAATCACGTTAGCACTTTTTACATTTATGGGAACCTGGAACGATTTTATGTGGCCTCTAATAGTTTTGACAGATAATTCCTTATATACACTTCCGGTAGCACTTGCAAACTTAATGCTTGAACACTCAAAAGATCCTGAACTTATGATGGCTGGTTCGGTTATTACGATTATTCCTGTTCTAATCGTTTTCCTCTTTTTGCAAAAATATTACATCTCCGGAATTATGAGTGGTGGAGTAAAGGAGTAGTATTAAAAATCGACAAAATATTTTCGAATTAATTTGACTCTATAAAAGAATTTTCAGATGTTTCATACACCATTTTTATAAAATGTAAACGTTTACACTAAACAATAATAATTTTACTACCTTGTTACTTTGATAGGATATAACAAACAATAATCAGATAAAATCAATGGAGGAAATCATGCAGAAATCAACACAGTGGACCTTTTGGGCATTAATATTAATCATCTCCGGATTAGAATTAAATTATGCTCAACAATTAAAACGTCAGGATGCTATTTGGGCTCGTTCAACTGATGGAGCAGTTATTACACTTGACGGTTTTTTAGATGAACCGGTTTGGGCGAAAGCTGAATCTTTAGTTGTTAAATATGGACAAAGTGCCGGTTTGCCTACAAGTGGCTGGAGATCAGAATTTCAAGCGGATGCCATTACTGACCCAACAGATGCTGTTGTGAAATTTTTAGTTTCGGGTAATCAGCTTTATATCGCATTTAATGTTAAGGATTCATCGGTTGGCGGAACGCCTGATTGGGCGCGCTGGGATGCTGTTCTTATGTCAATTAAAGATAAAGCTAATCCAACACGTCCTTTAAATCCTATAGAGTTTTTCTATACATTTTGGTATTTGAATGTTCCTCAATATGCAACTCCCGGCGGTCTACCAAGATTTATAGGCAAATACGGAAATTTTGATGATACTACAAGAACGGATGCACAACGCGCAGTTTGGGATGCCGGATTCAGAGTAATCGGCGGACAAACGAATGATGCAGGAAGAGATGAAGGCTGGATTGCAGAAATGAGAATTTCGGTTGATTCTTTGGGTTATAATTTAACTCAATCTGGCGGCGATATTGTTCAACTTAATTTTTCAATATGGGATTGCGATTATGTTTACGAAGGGAATCCTTCAACTGTAAGTACTGCAAGAACTCATGTGCAAAATCCCTGGGGTAATGCAAATGGAAATAATGTTCTCCGGGTTCATGCATCACCAAGTGTGACAGTTAATACCTTAACCCTTCCTGAAGTAACACCGGATTTGGTTCTTCAAAACGGACTTCAAATTGCAGCCCCCATTATTGATGGTGAGTTAAATGACGATGTTTGGAGTAAAGTGAATTCATTTAATATTGCCTGGGGTGATTCTGTAATAAGAGCATCATATGCAGGTGTGGGTCCTTATCAAAGCGGGCAATATCAACCGGAGCTTAGTCCAGGGTTACGCCCCGATATTCTTGATCCCTCTTATGCTACAGTTAAAATGTTCTTTAAAGATAATTATCTCTATTTAGCTGCTGATGTAAATGATCAGATTGTACAGGGTGATGGAGTGTATGATCTTGCAGATGGTATTAGTATTATTCTTGCCGATAGAAACTCATTCAACGATGATAATGTATTTGATTTCAGATTATTAAGAATGAGTTTTGGACCCGACAGTTTACCAAAAGCTTTCGATTACTTACAACAACTTTTAGATTCAACTTCAAGTTCATTTGCAGTGAAATTAAAAGGGGCAACAACGGTTAATGATAATTCAGATATTGATGAAGGTTATACCGTTGAAATGAAAATTGAATTAACCGGAATGCTCGGTTATGAAAACGGACTCGGCGACAAAACCTTGTTTGGAGGAATATGCTTGTATGACGGTGATGTATTTGAAGATCCATTATTGAATTACGGAACCCGTACCTGGTGGTTTAGAGAACATGGCGGAGGTCCTGCTGCAGCCTGGATTTATATGGATCCTAATAATCTGATTTTAAGTGCAGATGACAATGATCTATCAATTGTTCCATCTTCACTTCAGATTAAAGGAAATTTTCCTAATCCTTTTAACCCGACAACCGTAGTTAGATATGCAACTCCTTTTGCCGGTGAAATTACACTAAATGTATTTAATCTCCTCGGTGAATCAGTCGCAAGCATGAATCAGGTTGTTACATCATCAGGAAATTATGAGTTTAATTTTAACGGGTCAGAGTTAGCATCAGGTGTTTATTTATATAAAGTAAGTGCCAAAAATAATCAAACCGGAAAGTATGTTGAATCAGCTGCCGGAAAAATGATTTTAATGAAATAGTTCCTTTCGAGTTCGGAGATTACTAATCTCCGAACTCTTTTAATTCTGATTAGGATTATCAATATTAAGGTGAAAAAATGCCTTCGCTACCAGAATCTAAATTTATTATTAAGTCCGCAGACTATCGGTTGAAATGGTTTATAATATTAACACTACTCTTAATTCCGATAGAACTTTTATCCCAAACAACCGGAAAACTTTCAGGAAGAATAACTGATGAAAGCGGGGAACCACTTGTTGGAGCTAATGTTGTAATTATTGGAACAACTCAAGGTGCAGCGACTGATTTAGAGGGTTATTATTCAATTCTAAATCTGAGAGCAGGTTCCTACAATGTTAGATTTGGATACATCGGCTATCAAGCAAAAGTTATTGAAAGTATTAAAATCAACTCAGATCAGACGACTAAGATTGATGTTAAACTTCAGATAATGGTAATTGAAGGTGAAGAAGTTACAATAACAGCCGAAAGACCACTGGTTGAGTTTAATCAAACAAGTTCAGTTGCATCTATCAGTAAAGAAGAAATAAATCTGCTTCCCGTGCAAGATTTGAATCAAATAGTTAATCTTCAAGCCGGTGTAGTTGACGGGCATTTTAGAGGTGGAAGAATCGGCGAAGTTCAGTACCAGGTTGATGGTGTAACTGTAAATAATCCTTTTAATAATTCATCAACATTACTTCTGGATAAATCTGTACTACAAGAAGTTCAAGTGATTTCCGGAACATTCGATGCAAAATATGGACAGGCTATGTCAGGCGTTGTGAATGCTGTTCTGCGAAGCGGCTCTGATAAATTTGAATTTTCGGGAGAAATATATGGAGGAGATTATATTCCGTTTGATGATAAAAGATATCCGAATAATAAAGATATTAATCCAATAACAACACACAATTTACAACTCACAATTAGTGGTCCTACTTACCTTCCGCAAACAACTTTTCTTTTGAGCGGAAGAAGATATTTTAGTAATGGCTGGCTTTATGGTCAAAGAAGATTTGTTCCTACAGATAAATATGATGTAGATAATATGATCTTCAGTCCAACCGGAGATAATGAAATCGTTCCAATGAGTACAACCCGCGAGTGGAGCGGTCAATTTAAAGTTACGAATACTTCACTCTCCCGTGTACAACTTAGTTATCAAGCAATTTTAAATAGAATCGAAAGCAAATATTATAATTTTACTTTGAGATTAAATCCCGATGGAGTAAAACCTAATAATACAAATTCTCTTACACATGGAATAGATTTAACACAAACCATCTCTAACGAAATGTTTTATAAGATTAGCGTTCGACAAAACTATTTTGACTATAAATCATATATGTACGAAAGTGTTTTTGATCCAAGATATTTGGATGCAGGCGAATTTAAAAGTGAAGCAAATTATGAAGATGGTGCTGTAGTACAGGGTGTTGATCTCGGGAGATATTTACAAAAAACAAATTCCTTTGTAGCTAAAGGAGATTTTACCTGGCAATTAAACCGAAATAACATGATTGAACTCGGATTAGAAGGGCAAATATCAGAAATCTCTTTTGGCAGCCCGGGATTTATTTCATCAACTAATATTGCCGGAACAAGAGTTTTAGTGGCTAAAGATCAACCCGAAAAACTTGAAGATCCTAGAGTAGAAACTTATCATCCTAAACAATTCGCCTTTTACCTCCAGGATAGAATTGAAATGGGGGACTTAGTTGTACGTGCCGGAGTAAGATTAGAACATTATGATGCTAATGCTTTTATTCCGGATGATCTTCAAAATCCTGCTAATGCAATTAGTGGTGCCCCCTCATCTGAACTTAAGAAAACGACTATAAAATTTGCAGTTGCTCCCCGCTTAGGTTTTAGTTTTCCGTTAACAGATAGAGCATCTATTTATTTTGCATATGGTCATTTTTACCAAATGCCCGGATTAGCTGATTTATATAGTAATTCAAATTATTTAATTCTAAAAGATTTACAGGATGGTGGAATCTCTTACGGTACTATGGGGAATCCTGATCTTAAACCCCAATTAACAGTTCAATATGAAGTTGGCTTAAAGCAAGCTCTCTCTCAAATGCTGGGATATGAATTAACTTTCTTCTATAAAGATATCAGAGATTTACTTGGAAGCGAGTTTATTTCAACTTATGCTGCTGCTGATTATCCGAGACTAACAAACGTAGATTTCGGAAGTGTTTACGGTGTTACCATTGCTTTTACACAAAGAGCATTCGGACCGCTAAATACAAGTCTCGATTATACAATGCAATTTGCACGTGGTAACAGCAGTGATCCTTACGAAACTGCAAATCGTGCAGCCAGCGGGAAAGATTCGAGACCACGTGATATTTCTTTTGGGTGGGATCAAAGACACACAATTAATGCTACAGCAACCTGGATAGTTCCGGGTGATTACTCAATGAGTGCGATTTTAAGATTTGGAAGCGGAATGCCCTATACACCTGCAATCGGAACCGGTTTTAATGCTGATCTCGAAACAAATTCAGGAAGCAAAAACGGATTTGTGTTAATTGATTTACGAGCCGAAAAATCTTTTTCACTTGGTATATTAGAAATGAGCACGTTTGTTCGTCTTACAAATCTTCTCAATAGCCATTTTGTTAACGGATTTATTTTTTCTGAAACCGGAAGCCCGGATTATTCTGTTAATCCGATTGCAGATAGAACTATGCTTGCTAATCCCGGTAGATTTCACGAACCGCGCAAAGTTGAACTTGGCATTTCCTTTAGGAGTAAATAATCATGAAAAAAAATCAATTAGTAAAATTAACAATTCTTCTCTTCTGCTTGATGTTCAACATGGAAATTACTCCTCAAGGGTTTCCGCTTCCTGTACCCGATTCACTGAGAGGAAAGATTGATGCCGAAAGAATGGGGCATCACGATTTTAACCGCATAAGAACAAGATTCTTCAATTATGGAATGGTCGGTGATTATCCCCCTGATCCAATTAAAGTTGATCTAACAACATTCCATTCTGTCGAAGTTCCTAAAGGTTCAGGTGAAAACTACAGCGATGGTATTACTCCATTTGTTCTTTCAAAAATAATACAAGAATCCGGAAGCGAATCGTATATCTTTGAAACTGGATTTAGAGAAAGACAAGGAACCAGCCCGATTACAAATAAAACTATGAGGTTTGAACCACGTCCCGGTTATTTTCAAGATAATGTAGATATTAATAAAGCACGATCAGTTGCAATGAGTAACGATCCCCGCACATGGCCAGATAGATGGGTCGATAAATTATATGATTTCGATGATCCGGGTTGGGGAGGAAGTTGGAACGGTTATTTTGGTAAAGCTCCTAAATTGGAAATGCAGGAAAGTTTTGTTGTATTCGATGATAATTACTACGATGCTTGGAATTATTTTCCTGACTCGCGTGATAGAACAAGAAGAGGTTTGGGGCTTAGAGTTGAACAAAGAGGTTTTCAATGGAATAACCCGCAAGCAGGAAATGTGATTTTTTTCCACTATGATATAACCAACGAAAGTACTACTGATTACAACGATAACATTTTATTCGGCTTATATATGGATGCCGGTGTCGGCGGCTCAACTAAAGGCGTTGATCCATATCCTGAATCGGATGACGATAATGCTTACTTCAGCAGAGAACCCGGATTAAATATTGTTTACACCTGGGATTTTTACGGGAACGGTGTTAGAGGCAAAACCGGTTACCTCGGATATTCATATTTAGAAACTCCGGGCAACTCACTTAATTTTGTTGATGATGATGAAGATGGAATCACTAACGAGAAAAGAGATGGCGGTCCCGGGGTTCTGTTAACATCTCAAGATGCTATAAAAAATTATGTGTTTGCAAATTATAATCTTAGCAAATTTGAAACCTACTACGGTAAACTCGAAAATATGCCTGCATATCAAAGAAGTTATTGGTGGACGGGTGATGAAGATTTGGATTGGATAGCTGAATTCCATGATACCGGAGTAGACGGTGTTTTTGGTACAAATGATACAGGTGAACTTGACGGAATGCCGACCAACGGTGAACCCAACTTCGATAAAACAGATATTGATGAATCTGATCAAATCGGTTTAACAGGATTTAAGTATAATGTTATTAATGATCCTTCAGGCGGCGGCTCAACAGATAACATCATCTTTTTTGATGACGGCAGAAATTGGCCCAAACGTCTATATAACATTTTTACTACACCTGATTCTTCCTTTGAACAAGAGATAACAAGAACAAATATTAATATCGGATTTTTATTTGCTTCAGGTCCCTTTAAACTGAAAGCAGATAAAACTGAAAGATTCAGTCTTGCACTTGTTTTCGGACATGATCTTCGAGAACTTAAAAACAATACAAAAGTTGTTCAAAAAATTTATAAGGCTAATTATCAATTCGCAGTTCCGCCGCCAATGCCAACTCTTCATGCGTTTTCCGGCGATAGATTTGTTACGTTAACCTGGGATGATGCTGCCGAAAGAGCATACGATCCTGTAACAACTACAAATGATTTTGAAGGTTATAGAATCTACAGAAGTACTGATCCTACTTTTCTCGATCCACAAGTAATAACAACCGGTACCGGTTCAGGTCCTATCGGCAATGGTAAACCAATTGCTCAATTCGATTTAATAAATGATATTGTTGGATTTTCTCAGGTTCAAGTTGAAGGAGTTGGTTATTTCCTTGGTTCTGATAATGGAATCACTCATGCTTTTGTTGATACAACTGTAGTAAACGGACAACAATACTATTATGCAATTACTGCTTATGATAGAGGTTCCGATTCACTTGAACTTTATCCATCAGAAAATGCAATTGCAGTAACACAAACTTTGAGAGGAGGAACCATACTTCCGAAAAATGTTGTTGAAGTTACTCCGAACCCTCACACTGTTGGATATCAACCTGCATCAGTAGAAAATATTGTTCATTCAGAGGGAGGCGGTACCGGCACTATTGATATCGTTGTAAAAAACTCAAATCTTGTTCCTAATGATCATATCTTTAAAATAGAATTTTATAATCCAACGGATTCAGTAAAAGCAATTTCTTACACTCTAATTGATGAAACAGGCGGTGATACTCTTTTTACAACAGGTAGTGATTTTTCGGGATTAGGAGTTGGTCCGGTAGGGAAAGGAATTCTTCCGATTGTTAAAACTTCCGATTCGGTTTTTGTTGATACAACCACTACAGGATTTGTTTCTTCGGGAGCTACAACAATTGCATTTGCTTCAAGATATGCTCCTTCCCGTCCGATGAATTTTAGACGTAACGGTTATCCTGATAATCTAGAAATTATTTTCAGTGATGAAATTCAAGATACATCTGTTGGCGGAGTCGGTGCTGCTTTAAGATCAAAACCTGTAAACTTCAAAGTTATTGCAAAATCACCGAATGGAGATAAAAAATTAAAATTCAGATTTGCTGACTTTGATAATTCCGGTACAATTAATCAGCATGGAGATTACATAGAGGTTTTAACCTACACCAATGCCGCTCCTAATACAAACCTCTCAACATGGAATTTGAGAATGGACACTACGGGGCAATATTTAAGAGGTGTCATTATTCCTCCTACAAAAAATGATGTCTTTAAACTAAATCTATTAATCCCGTTTGCTACCGGCGATGTGTTTAATTTTAAAACAATCGGACACAAGAGTGATGCAGATAAAACTAAATCAGATTACAATTCAAAACCGTATGTAGTTCCCAATCCTTATGTAGGTGCAGCAAGTTTTGAACCCCAACGATTTGCTGTTTCCGGACGAGGAGAGCGCAAACTTGAGTTTCGAGGTTTACCACAAAATGCAACTATCAGAATCTACACGGTTACCGGGGAATTAGTTCAAACCCTATATCATAGCGGTAATATTACTGATGGAGTAATTCCATGGGATTTAAGAACAAAGGATAATCTTGAAGTTGCTCCCGGGTTATATATCTTTCACGTTGATGCTAAGGATGTTTCTCCTTATATCGGCAAATTTGCAATTATAAAGTAAGAGGAGTGTAAAATGAAATCACAACAATTATTATTCTTACTTTTTTTCTTTGCATTAACAATTATTAATCTGCCGCAAAGCAAAACAGGAACAACCATTGGACAGTTTTTGAAAATTGACCCAAGCAGTCGTGTTTCTGCAATGGGAAATGCAGGCACAGCAATATCGGGAGAAGCTTCTGCTATTTTCTATAATCCCGCAAGTTTGGGTAGATTAAATTCAATTGATGTTCAGTTTACTTACAATAAATGGATTGCCGATATTCTTTATAATTATGCTATCGTTGCCCTTCCGATTAGTACTATCGGGACATTCTCTTTGCAAATGACTTCTTTGAACTCGGGAGAGATTGACGTTAGAACTGTTGAACAACCCCTCGGTACAGGTGAAAGATATACCGTTAACAACTTTGCATTAGGATTAGGATATGGTTTAATGCTGACCGATAGGGTTTCTGTCGGTACTCAACTTAGCTATTTTCAAGAAAGTATCTGGCATAGCACTCTCTCCGGATTTGCAATGAACTTCGGTGTATCCTACCAATACGATGAATTTACTATCGGTGCAAGCGTTTCAAACTTTGGTCCACGAACCGGTTATTCGGGGCGTGATCTCTTTATCAACTACGATTTCGATCCGAATAAATATGGTGATAATGATTTACTCCCTGCTCAATTGAGAACCGATGAGTATCCGCTGCCAACAGTTTTTAGAGTCGGGGTTTCCTATCCGTTCATTTTTTCTGATGACTACAAACTAACCGTTGCAGTTGACGCAATGCATCCAAACGACAATAATGAAAAAGTTAATGTCGGTGCGGAATTTCAAGCTCTTAAAAACTTTGCTCTTCGAGTTGGATATCGCGATCTTTTAATGCCCGATTCCGAAGGGGGATTAGTTCTTGGCATTGGTGTAAATGTTCCGTTTGCCGGAAATTCAAT
Organism: Ignavibacteria bacterium; assembly: GCA_030684555.1. Classification (GTDB taxonomy): domain Bacteria; phylum Bacteroidota; class Ignavibacteria; order Ignavibacteriales; family Ignavibacteriaceae; genus JAGUXE01. The sequence continues at coordinate 28,768 of JAUXVN010000004.1, read as the reverse complement.
CGTGAGGTTTGATTATGCCTGGGGTGATTATGGACGCCTTCTCGAATCTCATCGATTTACTGTCGGAGTTTCAATTGAATAATTTTATTTTAATAACTTATAAATGAGTTCACCCAAAAAGATTGGGTTTAGGTTAACCAACAGATTTAGAAGCTGTGTGAAAATTCAATTGCAAGAAGAAAACTCACCCTTGCCAAAGGCATCCCTTTGGGAAAATCCCTCTCTTAAAAAGAGAGGGACTTTAATAACAGAGTTAAATAGCCCCTTCTCTTTGCAAGAGAAGGGGTTGGGGATGAGTTCCTGTGTTTGACAAATAATATTCACATAACCTCTTCATCTGTTGGAATATGAAAAAAAAATCAACCTTTTTATTAACGGTTTTACCTGTGCGCCTATGGCGTAACCGTTTATTAACTTTTTAGAGTTGACTCATAATTAAAACATTTAAAAAACGGAGTAACTGTGAAGAAAAGTCTAATAATATTCGGTTTTGTGTTAACACTATTTAATATCATATTATTTGGTGCTGATGATAAAACTAATCGCAAAATTAATTATCATCTTTCAAATGAAGATGAAATTTTTCTTGATACTCTTCAATTCTATTCATTCCAATATTTCATTAACGAAATCAATCCCGATAATGGATTAGTAAGAGACCGCAGTCAACCGGGATCACCCGCAAGTATGGCGGCAACAGGTTTTGCAATACCAATTTGGGCAATTGGTGCTGAACGTGAATGGATCTCTCGAGAGAAAGCTAAATATCTTACACTAAATCTATTAAAATTTCTTTGGACTGCTGAACAAAGTGATCGTGATTCCGCTACAGGTAATAAAGGCTTCTTTTATCATTTTGTTGATATGAAAACCGGAAAACGTTTTTGGGATTGTGAACTTTCTTCAATTGATACCGGACTTTTGCTTGCCGGAATCCATTTCGCAATTCAATATTATAGCGGCAATGATGACATCGAAAAAGAGATTCGTGAACTTGGTGAAAAAATTACTCAACGAGTTGAATGGGATTTTCTTACAATGCCCTCCGGTGGAAAGTACGGAAATACAATTTCGCTTTCATGGGAACCTGAAACAGGACTGAATCCAATCGGCTGGGTTGGATTTAATGAAGCCTTAATCATGTACGTACTTGCAGCTTCTTTAGATTATAAAAAGATTGATGAAGCATATTACGCCTGGAATGCTAACTACGAATGGCGCGAACCATACCCGGGTTTGGCTCATGCTCTTTTCCCGCCGTTATTAGGGCATCATTACTCACATATGTTCATCGACTTTAGAGGATTAGCCGACCCATACCTTAAAGAAAAAGGAATTGACTATTTCGAAAATTCACGGCGTGCTGTTTTAACTCAACATAAATATGCAATTGAAAATCCTTTGAAGTGGAAAGGTTATGATTCACTCTGTTGGGGCTTAACAGCTTGCGATGGTCCCGGCAATTCTTTCAACTTTGATGACAAAAAATTTGAATATTACACCGCGCGGGGAACCAGCGGAAAAAAAGTTATTCAGAATGATGACGGAACTATTGCCCCGACTGCTGCCGGCGGCTCTATTGTTTTCGCTCCGGAAATAGTTATACCCACCCTTAAATCGATGTATGAAAAATATGGTGATAAAGGTTTGTGGGGAAAATATGGATTTGTAGATGCTTTTAATCCAACTCTCAATTGGTTCAATATAGATTATATCGGTATTGATCAAGGACCGTTTGTTATAATGATTGAGAATTTCAGAACCGGATTTGTTTGGAATAATTTAATGAAAGATCCTCTTATTCAAAAAGGATTAAAACGATTAGGTTTTTTAGATTAATAATTCGTTCACTCTAAGTAGTATTAATAACTTATACCAACACTATACTTTCGGTAAAAGATTTTGTGGATTTTCAAATTCTGAGTTAAAAACTCTGTGAGACTCCCTTTTCTTTACTCAGCAAAAACTCTGTGAAATTCTTTTTCTCTGTGTAACTCCGTGTAATTTTTTTTACAGTCAAAGCTCGTGTATATGCCAATTAAAAAGTTACACAAAGCTCCACCGAGAAGACACAGAGAATCACAGAGTCAAGCAGAGTTTCGCAGAGTCTTAATCGCTCTAATACTCCATGGCACTGACTTCTGACGGAAGCTAAATCAAACCTCATCCCATTTCAAAATAATCAAAAGCTTTATCAACTGCCATGTGAGTTCCGGTAATTACTAATGTATCGTTAAAAAATAATTTTTCATTTCCGGAAGGGTTGGATATAGTTTTTGTTCCCCGAACTATTGCAATTATAGTTGCATCAGTAACTGCACGAAGATTTATTTCTTTCAATGTTTTACCGATAAACGGATTGTCTTTAGAAACAAAAAAAGTTTCGGTTAAACCTTGGGCAAGAATTTCATCGAGATGATAAAATTGAGGAGCTTCGTTCCCGGTACGCCGCATCATTTTATAAGATTGACCTCTCAATAATGCGGTTTGTTTGGCTATAACATTAAGCGGGATATGATATTGCGTTAAAACTTTTCCGAATATCTGGAGTGATGTTTCAAATTCTTCCGGTATCACTTCATCAGCACCAAGTTTCATTAAATCCTCTATTTCACTTATGTAACGGGTTCTTACAACCGCATAAACATGAGGATTCATCTGCTTTACCACTTGAAGAGATGCTCGAGTCGAACTTGGATCCGATATTGCAAAAACTATAACTTTGGCATCCTCGATATGAGTTTTATGAAGAATTTCTTTTTTAGTACTGTCTCCATAAAGAATATTTTCACCAAGTGATTTTTGTCGAAGTACTGTTTCTGGATTTAGTTCAATCACTATATATTGAATTCCGGTCTCCTTCAAAACAGTTGCAAGGTTTCTCCCGTTTAAACCAAAACCTACAATCACAACATGATTTTTTAATGTTGATTCTTCAACATCATTTTCATCTTCGGTTAAGACAGCATTTTTCCCGTCAAGAAAAGAAACTTTTGATGCAAAAAATGGAGCAATCTGAATCATAAAAGGTGTTAATATCATTGTAAAGATTGAAGCCGCAAGAAAGGCGTTAAAGAATTCTTTACTTATTAACTCGTAACCCATTCCAGCTTGAGCTAAGATAAATGAGAACTCACCTACTTGGGCTAAACTGAATCCTGCCATAATGCCGACTCTCGCCGGATATTTCATCGCTTTAATTATAATTAGAATTATACCACTTTTAATAATTATGATTCCGAAAATTAAAGGGAATACAATTATTGGATTTTCAAGAATGAATTGAACATTTAACAACATCCCAACAGAGACGAAAAAGAGACTGTTAAATGCATCTTTAAATGGAAGAATTTCAGCAACTATTTCATAACTAAATTCTGATTCTGAAATGATTATCCCCGCTATAAATGCGCCTATACTGAATGATAACCCAACCATTTCCGTCATGTATGAAATACCAAGAACGAACAACAAAATACCAATCGTAAAAACTTCGCGGATTCTTAAATTTGCAATATGAAAAAGTAATTTTGGGATTAAAAATTTTGCGAGAAGAATAATTACTGCTACCAATGCAAATGAAATTAACATCTGAATTGAAACTGAAATAAAACTGACCCCTTCACCGGCAGCAAGAACAGGTAATAAAATCAACATTGGAACAATTGCCAGATCCTGAAAAATCAATATGCTTAATGATATTTTTCCGTAAGGAGAACTTAAATCATTTTTATCGACAAGAATTTTTAAAACTATCGCAGTACTTGACAACGAAATCAACATTCCAAAAAAGAGAGCTTGATTAACCGTTACACCAAACGAATAGAAAATTATTCCGGCAACGGTTATTGTTCCAACTACTTGAAAACCTCCTGTATAAAAAAGAAGGTCTTTCATTTTAATTAATTTCTCGATTGAAAATTCAAGTCCGATTGTGAACATCAAAAGGATAACACCAATCTCTGCCATAACTTCAATTTTGGAAGTATCGTCAATCAGCTTAAATCCAAACGGACCAATGATAACCCCCGCTATCAGAAAGCCGATAATGCTCGGGATGTTAACCTTTTTAAATAAAAAAAGTATCGGGAGCGAAACCGCAAGTATTATTACTATTTCTCTGATTATGCCGTAGTCGTGCATGTGCTGCTTAAGTATTTATTAGTGGTAAGAATTTCGTTTGAACAATTTACTAAAAAAACATTTGAATGTCTTTACTGATGGGAAGGAGAATTAACTATGAATTAATTACTCTTCTAATTCGGATTGAATTCGAATCAATAACCGAGAAAGAATTGTGCAGGTCTTTCGAGTATTGCTTTAGTATATCTGAGATAATTCTCGCTTTTTCACTTGATGGAACTCCTGACAATCTGATCAATAAAATCCCTGTCGATATTTTTTTCAGTCTAAAAACTAACTCACCAAAATCCTTATCGGCTGTAATTAATATAGCATTATGTTTAATAGCTTTCTCAAACACCAAATCATCTGAAATCCCAGGCGAAGACTCAGCAATATAGATTACATTATGCCCTTCGATTTTCAGTAAATCTGAAATCTGCTTATCAACACTTTCATCAATAAGCAGATTCATGCTACTTTATCACCAATCGGATATTGAACATCAGCTCGAAGGGCTTCTTTAGCAAAAGAGAGAGCTGCAAAAATTGCTTCCCTTGTAAGATTTGGATATGCTGCTAAAACTTGTTCGATAGATTCACCGAAACTTAATTTTTCAAGAATTAATTCAACCGTTATTCTTGTTCCGGAAACGACAGGTTTTCCCATCATTATTTTGGGATCAGCCACAATTAAATTTGTCATTTCACTCGCCTTGGTTTATTTGTAAATCAAAAATATTAACTTTCTAACTAATGTAAAAGTTAATTAACACACCTTTATATATTAACTCCGTCATTTATGACGGAGTTAAAATATATCGGATGCACTCAGGCTTTTCTAAAGGAATCCTTCGGATAGCCACAGAAGCAGTCGTGATTGAATAACCACGTCCTTCAGGACGTGGTCTAATCAACCTGACAAATATCGGCTTTAGCCACAAGAATAAATTATTTTGTGGCTAAGCCGGGGTTTTCGGTTTCATTTTCTCCACGACTTAATTCGCCGTGGCGAATCGTGGTTATGTAAAGTATAATTCTATGTAAGGTGAGCAAATAATTAATATTTTTCCCAATAATAACTTAAATTTACATATTAGAAATTCAGAGGTTTGAGATGAGTAAAAATTTAATAACAGAAAAAATTCAACAAGCTGTTTCGATACTTAATGAAAAAGATATTGATTTATGGATGACGTTCGTCCGTGAAAGCGGAACCATGCGAGACCCCGCCATGGAAATGGTAGTCGGAACAAACGCTACATGGCAATCGGCATTTCTTATAAACCGAAACGGTGACACAACCGCCATTGTTGGCTCACTTGAAGTCCCGAATATGAATATGGTTGGTACTTACAAAAATGTTGTCGGTTACGTGCAATCAGTTAAAGAACCTCTTGTTGAATATCTAACAAAGCATGACCCAAAAAAAATTGCAGTTAATTATTCCATCAACTCAAACCTTGCTGATGGCTTAACTCATGGATTATTTTTAATATTACAAAAACATCTTGAGGGAACTCCTTTCATAGAAAGATTTGTTTCTTCAGAAGAAATAATTGCCTCTTTAAGGGGAAGAAAATCGTCATCTGAAATTGAGTTAATGAAAACAGCAGTTAAACATACAGAAGAAATTTTTGAAGAAGCTACAAAATTCATCGCCCCCGGAAAATCCGAACTTGAAATTGCTACCTTTGTTAAGGAGAGAATTTTTGAAAGAGGATTAGGACTTGCCTGGGCAGAAGATCATTGTCCATCGGTATTCACCGGTCCCGATACCGCAGGTGCTCACTCCGGACCAACTGATAGAAAAGTTGAAAAAGGACATATCATAAATATGGATTTTGGTGTTAAGTATAACGGCTATTGTTCCGATATGCAAAGAACATGGTATATTCTTCGCGATGGCGAAGATACTGCTCCAAACGAAGTTCAGCGCGGTTTTGATGTATTAAAAACTGCAATTCAAAAAGCAAAAGCTGTTATTCGTCCCGGCGTTAAAGGCTGTGAAGTTGACGAAACCGCAAGAAATTATATCACCGAAAACGGTTATGCAGAATATCAACATGGACTCGGTCATCAATTAGGGAGAACAGCGCATGATGGCGGCGGCGGACTTTTCCCACGATGGGAACGATACGGAAATCTTCCTTTTCTTCCTATTGAAGAGAACCAAATCTTTACTATTGAACCGCGACTTTTTGTAGAAGGACACGGTGTCGTAACGATGGAAGAAGAAGTCGTTGTAACAAAAGATGGATGCGAATATTTAACGCATCCGCAAATTGAATTAATTTTAATTAAATAACTGACCTTACGCAGAAGATATGAAAAAAAGACTACTTGTCATTCTGAACTTGTTTCAGAATCTGTTTTCCCATAATATTTAGATGCTGACCCGCCTGAGGCGGGCAAGCATGACATCTGCGTAAGGTGCCTTAAATAAAACAAACGGAGTTATATGCTTTTTATAAATAATAAAAATAACCACGACCCATACCTAAACTTAGCACTTGAAGAATATTGTCTTCGTAATGTTGATATAAGCGAAACTTATTTATTATTCTACATAAATGAACCGTCAATCATAATCGGTAAAAATCAAAATACGCTTGAAGAGATTAACCATGAATATGTTCGTGAAAATAATATTCATGTAGTAAGAAGAATTTCCGGCGGCGGCACAGTTTATCACGATCATGGAAATCTCAATTTCAGTTTTATAACTAAATATGACCCTAAACATTTTAACAATTACAAAGAGTTTACCGGACCTGTAATAAATGTACTTCATAAACTCGGTGTTAATGCTGAATTGAGCGGACGAAACGACATCCTTGTAGATGGAAAGAAAATTTCGGGGAATGCGCAGTTCACAAATAAAGACAGAATGTTCAGTCACGGTACTCTTTTATTTGATTCAGCAATTGATAATGTTGTTGCCGCACTTAATGTAAAAATCGGAAAGATTGAATCGAAAGGGATAAAATCTGTAAGAAGCCGCGTTACAAATATCAGCGAATATATGGAACAGAAAATGACTACAGAAGAATTCCGCCAAACATTACTCGCAGGTATTTTTAATGGTGAAACGGAAATTCCCCAACTTCATTTAACTGAAGAAGATTGGCAAAAAGTAACCGTCCTTGCAGATAAAAAATATAGAACATGGGATTGGAATTACGGACTTTCACCAAAGTTTAATCTTCAAAAAACAAAACGATTTCCAATTGGTGAAATTGATATTCGTTTTCAAGTTGAAAATGGAATTATTGAGAGTCTAAAAATTTATGGTGATTTCTTCGGACAAAAAGATGTCAAGGAAATTGAATTGCTGCTTACCGGTGTTAAATATGAGAGTAGTGAGTTACATAAAATTCTTCAGTACGTAGATGTTACAGAGTATTTCGGAAATATTTCGTTGGATGAATTGATGGAAGTCATTTATTAAATTAAACTTTAAAACTTCTGTTTGATGCTTTTGTAATAGTTTGATTGGTTTGTTTCAATAGCCATCAGCATGACACATACCTACCCTTGCTGTCATCCCGAATTCATTTCGGGATCTCTCTTCTTGTGGAAAGATGCTGAAATAAATTCAGCATGACAACATTTTTCTCTTACTGAACGTAGCGGTAAAGTTTTAAAACAAATTAAACTTCAAAGTTTTGCAAAGGTTCTGGGAGAATGACTACAAGCAACTATTAAAAAGCCCACCACATCAACCTATACCCAAAACAGTATAAAAATAATTTAATATCGTATAATATACCCGATGTGATATATATTCAATAGTTTATGTTGACATTATACCCGTAATGATATAAATTTCAACTATGAAAACACGATTAATAGAATTTGTTAAAAATAGAAGAAAACTTCTCGCTTTAACTCAAGAAAGTCTTGCTGAAAAAGCCGGTGTTGGTTTGAGATTTATTCGCGACCTTGAGCAGGGAAAGGAATCTTTAAGACTTGATAAAGTTAATCAGGTATTAAAACTTTTTGGGCATGAAATGATTCCCGGTGAAATAATACGCGAAAGTAAAAATGAATAGAAAAGGAAAAGTTTTCTTTAAAAATAATTATGCCGGTATCATATCTGAAGATGAGAGTGGTTATTCTTTTGTTTATGATGAAGAATATATCGCGAACAATTTTCCTCCTATAAGTTTAACTCTTCCGTTAATCGACAAAAATTTTTTTTCGAAAACAATGTTCCCTTTTTTTGATGGATTAATTCCCGAAGGATGGCTTCTTAAAATTGCACAAGAGAATTGGAAACTTAATCCAAAAGATAGAATTGGATTACTATTATCAGTTTGCAAAGACTGCATTGGTGCAGTAAGCGTAGTACCAATCGAAGAGAGTGATAATGAGTAAATGTCTTTTTTGTTACGGTGAATTGGATTCGGGCGATTTTCACTTGAGTTGCAGTAAAAAATTTTTCGGGAATGAAATTGCTCCTATTGTCCCATATAAATTAGATGAACTTTATAAACTCGGTAAAATAATTATCGAAAAAAGAACAGCCATTCCCGGTGTTCAATCCAAGTTATCTGTTGAAATAGATAAAACAATCAAATCAGAACCTAAAATAGTTATTGTCGGATTATGGGGAAATTATATTCTCAAACCCCCGTCACCGCACTATAATTTTCTTCCGGAAATTGAAGATGTTACAATGAAACTCGCTCGATTATTCGGCATAAATACAGTTCAACATTCGTTAATAAAATTTAAAAGCGGTCAAACTGCTTATCTTACAAAACGTATTGACCGTGAAAAAAACAATAAACTCCACATGGAAGATTTTTGTCAATTATCAGAAAGATTAACCGAGGATAAATATAAAGGTTCAATGGAATCGGTTGTTAAATTAATTGATAAATATTCTTCTAATCCTGGATTGGATAAATTAACGATTTTCCAAATTACTCTGTTTTCATTTTTAACCGGAAATGCGGATATGCATTTGAAAAACTTTTCGATGATTTACAAAAATGATTTAATTATGTTAGCACCCGCTTATGACTTAGTCTCAACAAGATTGGTTATCTCGGAAAAAGATGATCCGGATGAATCAGCTCTTTCTATTAACGGAAAGAGACGTAAATTGAAATTGAGTGATTTTTTATCTTTTGCAAAATCATCCGGGTTGGAGGATAAGCAGATTGAAAATTCTGTGAAGTTGTTTATAAAAAAAATAGACCGGGTTATTAATCTTATCGATCAATCATTTTTAAGTGATGGACTTAAATTATCATATAAAAATCTAATTATCGAGAGAGGGGTTAGATTAGAATTTATTTTTGATGGTTGAAACAATTAAGGTGAGTAGAGGAAGATTTCTTTGAAGTTATTACCTTATGCGGCAAGTGGTCAAGATGAAATCTTGACCTACAAAAAGTATGTAGTACAACTTTGTAAGTTGTCCTTAAAATGAAACAAGTTTACGCAAGGTAAAGTAATAACGGTGTGCTGCAGGGTTGTCGGGATAAATCTCGACGTACAGAAGGTACGAAAGGAACTCCCTCTAAATCTCCCTCTTGGGAAGAGGGAGACTTAAGGCAAGCTTCAATAAAATGAAAAATATCTATTACTTAATGTTTAACTTGACTTGCCATTTGGCGGTATCGAGGCGAACAGGGTGGTCAAGATGAAATCTTGACCTACATGAAATAAAAAAGGCTGCCTTTTTGAGACAGCCTTTTGTTACAATTTCTTTAACAACTTTTACTTAGCCAATAACATCTTCTTAACTTGTGTAAAGTTGCCGGCGGTTATTTTGTATAAATACATTCCGCTGCTGAGTTTGCTTGCGTCAAATGTGAGTGTGTGTTTACCAGCCTCCATATATCCATTGAATAATGTAGCAACTTCTTCACCAAGTAAGTTGAATACTTTTATGTTAACAAATTCCGCATCCGGAATTGAATAACTAATTGATGTAGAAGGATTAAAAGGATTAGGATAATTTTGCGCTAACTCAAAAGTAATAACGGGATTATAATCAACTTCCACAACGGATGAATATTCATAAGAGCCGTCATTATCAATTTGTTTTAGGCGGTATGAGTATTTACCGGAGTTATCAAGTGAGTTATCGGTATAGCTGTAATCTTTAGGAGCGTTGCTATTACCGTTACCAGCAATAAAACCAATCTCAACCCAAATACTTTCTACTTTATCCGTTTTTCTTTCAACTTGAAAACCGTAGTTGTTAACTTCCGTTGCTGTTTGCCATTTTAAAATAATTGAATTTTCTTTGTTATAAGCTGTAAAAGAATTGAAATTTACTGGAAGAGAACTATTTGAATTATAACTGACATCATCTAAAAAAATTGTCCAATCAGGAGAGTTATTTGCAGCATAAAACATAATTGCATCAAGCGTGACTGTTGGTCCATTAACTATACCATTCCCTCCGGAAAAACTTGACCAGCCACTTTCCTGCAAATTCCATTCGTACAAAGTCCACTCATTATTATTAGATAGATTTCTTTTAGGAGAAAGCTCAGTTCCTCCGGCTGCATCATCAAGGGTGATAGCTATTTGAGCCCCGGATGGAGCGGATGATGTTTTTAACCATAGACCGATATAACCCGTTGCCCCAAGGGTTGAATTGTTTGATGGTGTACCGGTGCCGGATAATAATCGTACTGTCCAGTTAGTAGGGAGAGATGAACTATCTTTTAGAATTACTTTTAACGAAGCCCAGCCATTATAAGATTGTTCAACACTTCTTGCAGATGTTGATAATTTTGAGATTCCAACTGTTGAACCGCTATAAGTAGGAGATGTACTGAAAGTTCCTGCATCAATTTCGAAATCAGCAAGAATAGAATTAGATAAATTAGACGTTGATGCAAATGAGTTTTTAAGCGAACCCCAAAGATTAGTGTTAGAGCCATCATAACTTAGAGCCCACATTCCTGTGCCGGCACATCCCTTTGCTTTAATAGCATCATATTTTAGTGATAAGCTTAAAGAATCATCATACCATGTTTGATACCACAGCCCGCTGTTTTGGTACCTATACCAGGGGGAACTATATGTTTCATCAAAAAATTTATCTTCAGCAGGTATTCCGGAAAGTGCTGTTTTTATTTGGCTGAATGTTTTGGTTACTGCATCTCCTGTAGTGGAAGCCATTCTTGTACTGCTTGTAACAGGCCACTCATACCCATAATAATTTAACCCGGTGATTAATTTAGAAGAAGTCGCTCCGGCATTTATATATGCATCTATACTGCGTGTAACATGTCTAATTATAGTTCCGGTAGTTAATGGTGAAACCGGTCCTGCCGTACTGCTCCCCTTCCAATAATAATCATAAGCCATTAGAAAATATTTATCAACCACACCATTAACAGTTGTAAAAAAAGTATTATCATAAATACCGCTCCAATCAACAGCCGGAAGCTCGACAACTAATTCAAGATTGTTTAGTTTAAGCAAGTCCCCGAGTTCTTTAATAAATAGGCGATAATTATCTTTTTGAGCCGATGCAACAGATTCAAAATCTATATTTGCCCCATCAGCAGATCTTAATTGAACCTGGGTTAGAATATTGTTTGCGAGGTTTGTCCGATAAATAGAGTTAGAGAGAACACGGTCATGGTTTGAAAACATTGTTATAGCAAGATGAATTTTTACTCCGTTGCTTTTACAGTAGTTAACAACTTGTGTAGTTGACCAACTTCTTGTAGTTAAAAAACCTCCGGTTGTTGAAAGAGAGTTGTCGACTTCGGCACTGAAGTATGCAACATCTGTTAATAAACTGTAATAATAAGCCGATGCAGTTGCATCACTTATCCAATAAGGGTGAAAACCATATACCGAATGAGAAAGAGACTTTACTTCATCATAATTATATGTTGGTGAAGGTTTCTGAAAATCCGGTTTTTCAATCAACTCAGGGTGTTTTGAATAATGCTCCGACTCAATCTGATGTATTGATTTTTCATTTTGCGGAAAGATTAAAACACTTCCTATTATCAAAAAGAAAATTATATGCTTAATAAAATTTCTGGATTTTTGATGTGACATTTGTATTGGTAAATTATAAGTTTTATGGGTATGGAAAATTTTGTCTATAAAAAAGGGAGACGATAACCGTCTCCCTAAAATGCAATAACAAGAAAACAGAGAAATTACTTAATAAGTAACATCTTCTTTGTTTGAACAAAGTCGCCTGCAATTAAACGGTAGATATAAGTACCGCTTGCTAAATGTGATGCGTTAAACGGAATTGAGTAATTCCCTGCAGCTTGAGATTCATTAACAAGTTCAGCTACCTTTTCTCCGCTAATCGAATAAATTACCAACATTACTTTGCTATCCACCGGAATGGTGTAATTAATATTGGTTACAGGATTAAACGGATTCGGATAATTTTGCATTAACACATATTCTTTTGGAATTTCGATATCTACTTCAACACTACTGCTGTATTCGTAACTGCCGTCGTTATCAATCATTTTTAGTCTGTATTGATATTTGCCCGGTTGTAAATTGTTATCGGTAAAAGAGTAGACTTTAGGTGAATTACTATTACCCGCAGCATTGACTGAACCAATTGCATTCCAACCATTATTCTCGCCTTTTTCAACAACAAATTTATAACTATTTACTTCTGTTGCGGTTGACCAATTGAGTTTAACATCTTTACCGAATGCATTTGCATTGAAGGAGGTTAGCTCGACGGGGAGGGGCGTCTCAGTTCTATTAGTACTCGGATTAATTCCACTGCCTGTATTGTTATATACAAATTGCATAGTTAAAGTTTTCGGGGTACTTCCGTTGACAGGATTTGAAGTTGGAACTCTTCCCCACATATAGTTTCCACTAGCATTATTATTCCACATTACTATTCCAAGCTTTGTCCCCTCTGCTGGAGTATAGCTACCTAGGCTTGCCCAAGATAGTCTTAATCTAACTTCACCATCTGAGTCTACAAAATTAACTTGAGATGTAGTTTCATCGTTTCCTGCTGTTCTGCTAACCCAGTTCCAAGTTCCGCCAGCGACATCATAAAGTTCAAAAGCATTTCCGTTTGTTTCAGGAAGTCCATAAAAACTTTCATTGTTCTCATAAACTACATAATAGTCAGGACGTGGACCACCGGCTTGAAAACTAACCCCTTGGACCTCATTGTTTGTTCCGTTTGTTCCAGAAGGATCAATATCGATTGCAGCGAAGTACATATCGGATGAGTAATTAGTTCTTCCACCACTCCACCCGAGATATAAATAAGTAGCATCCCAATGTGCATAAAATGAAGTTGAGCCGTCCGTACCAATTAAACCTGTGGTACCGAAAGCTTGTGCATTTGTTAAACTTGATGACATTGATGCTGTCCAATTAGTGACAGGAAGGGGATTGCTAATGCTTTCATCTGCTCCTTTATAAGGGTAATATGCATTTCTTGTATTACCGTCTATATCGGTTGTATAACCTGAAAGAACGGTTCCTATTAATTCATTATCACCCAAAGATGCTCCTGTTAAGTGTAAATCTGTTGAGCTTGTGAATGTGACGTTTTTTGAAATAGAGTTTACATCCTTGGTTGGATTTGCAGTTTGATAATCGACTAAACTTGTATATGTTGAAACAACTTTGTGATTTACATTTGACTGGCGCATATAAAAGACATTATAATCTGAAGCTGGAATAGGAACTGCGCTTATAAAATAAGGATTAGTATGTGTTGCTTCATCACTTATAAAAATATTGTTTTTTATTGTTGCAGTATTCCCACTAAGCTGAATTGCAGAATAATATCCGATTGATGATGGATTTGTTAAAGCCGGCATATAAAATGTGTTATTATAAATTGTTCCAGCTACACCGCTATAAAAAAGATAAGTTAAATTTAAGGCGGCTGTAGATGCTGCTGTTTTATCCATACCCGCAAAGAAATTATTGTATATATTATAACTTGCACCACTTGATAACGAAACCACTCTATGCCCATTAGCACTTGTTTCTTCAGTGGTTGATTGCAAGAATTTGTTATTGTAAATATTTACAGTTCCTGTTACTCCAGTAGCAGTCCATAAACCATAAGAAATTGTTCCAGGGAGACCTGTCTGAATTGTATAAAATTCATTATTATAGATTTCGCCGCCGGTTGTATAATTAATCTCAAATAATCTTCGACGAGCTGTTACTATATTATTTTTGAATATTAAACCTGTTAATCTTACCGTTGTAAGTGTACCTGAATTTGTAATTCTTGCACCCATAGCAACATTATTACCTGTTGCTGTTAAAAGATTATTATCTATTGTTAAACCTATTGGACCAACCTCTATGGCTGTTCCTTTTCTTACCACTGCGCCAACGCAAAAGGGAGAACCTGTATGAGTAGTTAAGTTATTTATTATAGAATTTTTTATTACTGTATTTTCACAACCACCAACTACGACAATAACTCTAGCATTTGTGTGACTTGCATTCGTATTTGTAAAAGTCAATCTTCTTGTTGTACCACCTGTTGCATAACCGTCGATTGTAACATTACTTGTAGCAATCGTATTAGCATCAGACCATGCTAAACTTAATCCGGTGCCGAGATATCCTATTACAAAATGACCCGTAGGGCTTGTGTTATCAGCTAATTGTGTAAATGTTATAGTTCTATTTTCATCTGCACTTGGTTTAAATGTTATTGAAAAACCTGCAGTATTTACACCCAATCCAACATTTGCCGCTTCAGTTAAATCGCTGGTAATATATGCTGTAATGTTTCCGGTAACCGTTCCGGCATTCACAGCATCGCAGAAGGATTTTAAGGTTGTGTATGTTTCACCTGTCCCAATATTATAATCTCCCGAAAACTGTCCATACCCAAACTGTACAAGCAAGAAAAGTATTGTAATTAATTTTTTCATAATACACCCATCGAATTTAGTTTAATGAATAATTTATTTGTTTATTAAAATCATTTATTTCATCACCGCGAATTTGGAGACAAGCATTGAGACCAACCAAACTGTAAAGAACGTTACGACTATTGCAGCGGTAAACATTCTGTACTTAAATTTTATTTTTTCTTCTTTAAAATCACGTTCCGGCTCATCGGTTTTCACACGATAGTCGCCATCTTTTACATCCCATCCTTTTATATAGGGGATTTCGTAATCTGCTATAGATTTTTTTTCATTTGGTTTAATGAGTTGTAAAGGGGGATTGTTTTGGTTAGTTAAATGATCGTAACTGTTTTGAGATAACCACCAATTTGCGGGTAAAGTGAGTAGGTGTTCGGTGCAACTTTTATTCAAGTCTTCGGAATTGTCATTAGACTTGCTTTGAATATTAATTTTGTTGATCATCCCCATCCCCAAATTAAAAAAATCCCCTACGCATCCCCTTCGTTTCTTGTTGAAGTTAACGGAGAGTAGTAATCGAATCGTTAAAACACAATAATAACAAGTTTAAATAATCGTTTATAAAACGCTACATTAACATAACTAAATGTTTTGTTAATTGACAAGGGGTACAAGGGAAAATAGAAAATTGTAATTGAAATAATTTTTACTTAATGCAAGGTGGTAACCCCTTGCAGCGGGGTGGTCAAGATGAAATCTTGACCTACAAAATGTATGTAGGACAACTTTGTAAGTTGTCCTTAAAATGAAACAAGTTTACGAAAGGTAAAGTAATAACGGTGTGCTGCGGGGTTGTCGGGATAAATCTCGACGTACAGAAGGTACGAAAGGAACTCCCTCTAAATCTCCCTCTTGGGAAGAGGGAGACTTAAGGCAAGCTTCAGAAAATGAAAAAACTTTATTACTTTTTGTTTAACTTGATTTGCCATTTGGCAGTATCGCGGCGAACAAGGTGGTCAAGATGAAATCTTGACCTACAGGAAATAAAAAAGGCTGCCTTTTTGAGACAACCTTTTGTTACAATTTATTTAACAACTTTTACTTAGCCAATAACATCTTTTTAACTTGTGTAAAGCTGCCTGCGGTTATTTTGTAGAGATACATTCCGCTGCTCAACTTTGATGCATCAAATGAAAGTGTGTGTTTGCCTGCTTCCATATATCCATTGAATAATGTAGCAACTTCTTCACCAAGTATGCTGAATACTTTTATGTTAACAAATTCCCCATTAGGAATTGAATAACTAATTGATGTAGAAGGATTAAAAGGATTAGGATAATTTTGCGCTAACTCAAAAGTAATAACGGGATTATAATCAACTTCCACAACGGATGAATATTCATAAGAGCCATCATTATCAACTTGTTTTAAGCGATAAGAATATTTACCGGAGTTGTTTAATGAGTTATCTGCAAACGAATATTCTTTAGGAGAGTTGCTGTTACCGCTGCCTGCAATAAAACCAATCTCTTCCCAAATACTTTCTACTTTATCCGTTTTTCTTTCAACTTGAAAACCGTAGTTGTTAACTTCCGTTGCGGTTTGCCAGGTAAGGTTGACTGATTTGCTGATAATGCTTGCGGAGAATGAAGTTAATTCTACAGGGAGTGCATTTGCTATATTTAAAGAATTAAAATATAAATTGTTTTGAGGTGCACCTCCTCCATCTGTGCCAGAAACATAAAAACGAAAACCAGTTAAAGCATCTGTTAAATCGGTTACAGTCCCACTAAATAGTGTTCCCTGAAACCCTTGTGAAGAAGTTCTGGATATATCGTATGAAAAAGAAGAAGAAGATAAAACCTCTAAAGTAACTTGTATAACGGCATCATTTCCACCATAATTATAGCCCGCCCCAGCACCTGGGTTTAAAGTCGCATTAGCTGAGGAAACTGAGCCACCACTACCCACGTTAAAATTAAAAACTTCACCCTGAGCACCTGCAAAAAGACTAAAACCTTTGTTACCGTTATCATAGTTTAGAGCCAATTTGAAAGTAAATACATCACCTGTAGTTAATGAAGCACTAAAAGCTCTATCAGCGTTTACAAATGCAGCTGCGGGATTAGCATAAAGGCTGAAAGATACACCGGTTGTATTTATGTTTCCTGCCCCAGCCTCAGAGTCTCCTAGAAAATTACCGGCAAATATAGAGCTTCCATTATCGTTATTAGATAACGACCAAGCTAAAAAACCTGAACCGCCATTACTTCCATTAGTCCAGCTACCCCCATAGTTAGAAGCATTGTCGGCTGCAATTTGTGCAAAGCTATTAGTAGACAAGACAAGAAAAAGACAGAAGCCAAGTAAATATTTTTTCATAACATCACCCATAAATTGTTTATAATCAATTTTAAAAATTTGAGTAAACTTATAGTTATTTATTTTTAAAAACAATATCGTATATCACATTAGTTACTAACTGTAATAGCATAATAAAAATTCAGTGCTGTCTTTGTTATTGCAGTGAGCTTGCAATTGGGTTTGTTTGCTAATTGGTGTGTGATAGAACTTAGGAAAATGTAAAGCAATTCCCTCTTGCGGTGGGGTGGTCAAGATTAAATCTTGACCTACAAAATGTATGTAGGACAACTTTGTAAGTTGTCCTTAAAATGAAACAAGTTTACGCAAGGTAAAGTAATAACGGTGTGCTGTGGGGTTGTCGGGATAAATCTCGACGTACAGAAGGTACGAAAGGAACTCCCTCTAAATCTCCCTCTTGGGAAGAGGGAGACTTAAGGCAAGCTTCAGAAAATGAAAAACTTTATTACTTTATGTTTAACTTGATTTGCCATTTGGCGGTATTGAGGCGAACAGGGTGGTCAAGATGAATCTCGACCTACGGGAACAAATTAATGCAAAGCTGTAACGTCTTGCGGCGGGGTGGTCAAGATGGAATCTTGACCTACATGCATGAAATAAAAAAGGCTGCCTTTTTGAGACAGCCTTTAGTATTAATTCTTAAACAACTTTTACTTAGCCAATAACATCTTCTTAACTTGTGTAAAGTTGCCGGCGGTTATTTTGTAGAGATACATTCCGCTGCTGAGTTTGCTTGCGTCAAATGTGAGTGTGTGTTTGCCTGCTTCCATTTGTCCGTTTAGTAATGTGCTTACTTCCTGTCCCAGTGTGTTGTAAATTTTTATTGTTACAAATCCCGGTTGTGAAAGTGTATAGTTGATTACTGTAGCCGGATTAAACGGATTAGGATAGTTTTGTGAAAGTGCATACTCTAAAACAACAGTTACATCTGTCTCAATTTCATTTGAGTAGGTTGTTTTACCGTCATTGTCAATTTGTTTTAGGCGGTATGAGTATTTACCGGAGTTATCAAGTGAGTTATCGGTATAGCTGTAATCTTTAGGAGCATTGCTGTTACCGTTACCCGCAACAAAACCAACCTCAACCCAATCGTTGTCATTCTGTTCGCCGCTGGCGAATTGTTTCAGAATCTTCCTTTCTACTTGAAAGCCGTAGTTATTAACTTCTGTAGCAGTCTGCCAGGTTAACTTAACCGCACCGTTAGTGGCTGCAGCGTTGAAGGATGATAGCTCGACTGGGAGAGGGGCTTGTCCCCAACCGTCTGAAACTCGAATACCATCTATAACAAGTTGAACCGAAGTGGTTGCACTCCCTTGTCTTAACGCAAGTGCATCTATTGCATCTTGACCAGCAGTAGTTGTGTTTGTTACCTCAGCAGAACCAGCCGAGCTCTCATCCGAAGGAACACCAGTAGAAAACACCCAAAGCTTAGTTTCGTCATTTCCACCACTATTAATCGTATACTTTACAATTAGTAAATAAGTCGTATTTTTTGCAAAACTTGTTGAACCATATGTAATAGTTGAAGTATTGCTAATACCAAAATTAACTACATCGCTTGCTATTTTTACTCCTACTCTAGCAGCAAACAGAGTAAAATCACTTGGTGAAACTCTATCTCCTAAGCTGAAAAAATAATCACCAGTTTTATTTGAACTTGCCTCGGTAATGTTAACCAGAAAAGATACGTAAATAGTTGTACCATTAACATTCTGCAATGTGAAGTTTCTATTAAGATCCTCACCTCCAAGATTAGATAAAAGTGCAGCGTTTCCAGTTCCTGAATTTGCATAACCAGTGTATGTTAAACCAGTAGTTGTACTTATTACATTTGTACCACCACCACTATGCGCAGTCCATCCATTACTCGTCAAAGCACCAGAAAAATCAAAATTTTCTTCCAGTAAAAGAGACGCCGCAGGAGCAGAACCTGTTCCGATGGTTGTTGTTGGAACAACACCATCAATTTTGTAATTAATATTTGAACCAGAATTAGTATAAGGAAATATTTTGAAATAATAAGTTGTGCTTGCCGTTAACCCAGAGATGGTTGCTGTTTGAACACCGTGAGCAATATTTTTAATTAAGGCGGCATCGGATTCTGCAGTTCCGTCAACCGGATCTGTAATACTGCCATAACCAACATCGCTTCCTTTAATTAAGTATCCGTCCGGTACAGTTCCACCAGAAGCATCTGTCCAAGATAAATTAATCGCAGAATAATCAGGGGTTCCGGCAGCGGAGGTAAAAATGGTTACATGATTTGTGGGTTCTATTTTATATACGGTGCCACTACATGCAACGGTCTTATTAGTTGCATCTGCAGAGGTTGCTGTAACTTCTTCATCATTATAATTTCCAGAAGAAAGTCCCGCTTTTAATCTTACATAAATAGTTGTTTCATCAACAGTTCCCCCCGTTTCTGTTAACGTAATTGGGTTTGTTGCCGAAAAATCAACACCTGTTTCGGTAGAAATTTCATAATTTGTTGAAGGGGTAATAGAAATATCATCTGTTAAATTGGTACCACTAATAGAAAATGATTGTTCACTTGAAGGACCTGAACCATTAACATAAGAAAAACTTGTTAATGTTGCCGGCCCAACTGTTATAGAAGGTGAACTTGTTGCAGAAACAGAACCATTTACGACAATATCATTTCCAGTTCCATCCCCAGGCCCACCGGATCCAGCCGTCGATTCAGCATAAGAATATAATCTGTATGTGACGGCTGTTGATGAATTGCTTTGAGTAAATGTCCAAGTAAAAGTTTGAGTCGACGTGCCATCTGTGACGGGTTTAACTGCATCCAAATCCGTTGCATAACCATCAACAGAACTTCGTAGGGATATTGCTGTATTTCCAGTAGATGATCTTTGCCATTGTACCACTATTGAACTTACCGAGAACTGATATCCGGAATTAGGTGTAATTGTAAATTCCATATAATCATCGCCGCTTACAGCATTAGCAATTGAAGTAATGGCCCAACTCGTGGCATTATACCTTCCAGAATTACCTGAAGCTGTAAGCCCAGCACCTCGTGTAATTGTTGAGGAGGTTAAATTTGCATTATTAGAATTTGACGTTGCAGAAACTTCATCTCCTGCTAATGCACTAAATTCAAAAGTAAGAATTTGTCCCAAGACCTCGCCATTAAATCCTGCCCAGAGGATGAGAGTAAAAAAGAGTAAAAAGAATTTTTTCATAATGAACCTTAAATAGTTTATATGCAAACAGAATAATTATTTTTTTAACAAGTGCGTGGTTTAAACGCAGACTTTTCATAAGTAAACTTAGTTATAAAATTACTCAGCAAAAAGATAATAGCGTTAACAAATTGTTAAGATGTTTTTGCCGGTTCCTATTACATATCAACTAAACACAAGTGCAAAAAGTAATGAACAGAATAAAAATCCCTCTTGCGGAGGGATTTTTATTCCTCCCTCCTAAGTCGGGCGAAATTCGTAATTATTTTAAAATTACCATTTTCTTTGTCTGTACAAACTCTCCTGCTTGCAGGCGGTAAAGATACGTGCCACTGGCTAAGTTTGCTGCGGAGAAATCAACAGTGTACGTACCAGGTTCTTTCTTTTCATTAACCAGCACTGCAACCTCTTTACCTATTACGTTAAACACTTTAAGTATTACATTCTGACTACCGACTACCGAATACTTAATGCTTGTTGAAGGGTTGAATGGATTAGGATAATTTTGTTCTAATAAAAACTCTGTGGGCATTCCTAAATCAACCTCTATTTCTTTACTATATTCGTATTTTCCGTCGTTGTCTATTTGTTTTAGGCGGTAAAGATATTTACCGGTGGAAACGGATTTATCGGTAAAATTGTATTCTTTAGCTGAGTTGCTGTTGCCATTTCCATTTACAAAACCAACTTTTGTCCATTCTGACTTCAGACTTCTGACTTCTGATTTCTGGATCTCAAATCCATAATTATTTATTTCAGTAGCAGTCTTCCAACTAAGGTTAACAGTTTTGCTCTTAATTAATGCGGTAAATGATGTTAGCTCGACAGGGAGAGGAGAGGCACCAGAATTTAGAATAAAATCATCTATGGCTAATTGGTGATCGTTGCCTGAGTCATTTAGATCAACAAACCGAAACATAATTTCACTCCCAGCAGGCAGAGTTAAAGAAATAGTTGCATTTAGTGTGGAATAATTACCAGATGTTGTTCCATCAATAGCAGTGGCACTCGTTGCTCCAACAATAGGAGATGAAAATGTCAATGCTTCAACATTAGTCCAACTTCCAGTTGATGGGTCGGTAATCTCAGAAGCTGAAACTTGGTAATCAAAAGTTAAAGTATGTACAGCAGCATTATTTTCTTTCCTCCATTGCCGCCCAGTAAATGAAATTGGAATTGTAGTGATCGTGGAACCAGTATTATTAACAAACCTAACCCCAACATAACCTTTACCAGTACCGGCGGCACCTGTATATGCATTTGAAGCTGCATAGCCTAATGACCTGTTCGCGTTTGAAGCTACCCCGAAACTATAAAGCCCGGCAGTTGTAGTTGAACCTGTGTTTGCCCCGTAAGTAGTGATAGAAGATGTTAAATCTGTCCTAGCATACCACCCACTTAAGGTTGTACCATTTTCCCATGTTCCCGCAATTGTACCTAAAGTATTAAAATCCTGTACATATTCATAGGTATCACTTGAAATTGATATTTGTCCCCAACCCACCTGATTTAATCCGATAAATAAAATAGGCGTAAAAAAGAGTAAAAAGAATTTTTTCATAATGAACCGTCCCTTAAATAAATGATAAATAATAAATTAAAAATAGTTGCTCTGTTCAGATTCTGACATACGTCAGAATGACAGTTTGTTAATGATAAATAATAAATTAAAAATTATAAATAGTTGCTCTGTTTAGATTCCGTTCGCCCCGGTGGAGCTGTTAGTAATTAAAAATTACAAATTAAAAATTAAAAAAACTGTTTTCTGTTTATGCAGCGCATCTATTAGCGCTTTGTTTGTAAAATTTCAAAGTTAAACTCATGTCAATTAAAAATTACAAATTAAAAATTAAAAAACTTTTAGTACACTTTGTGCGTTTTCTCTTTGTGTCCCATGTGGTTAAGTGTTCTTATAAAAAACATTTTAACACTTAGTTCACAAATAACCGCCTAAATTTCATATTGTTCAAACTAAGCTGCTGTTGTTGAATCAACAATTTGTTTAAACGAAAAATCATTAATATTCGCTTTTTCCTTTGCATGTTCAATCGTCAAACTTACAATATCACCTTTGTCATCAACATCAATATAGAAATTGTTGTCGAGAGCTTTAGTTTCGACGGGTGTTTTATCTGAAAGCTTCAAATAAACAGTGTCGGTATCGTTAAAATAAGTGATTTGCATAATTACTCCTTAAAAGATCTGTCAAAAAATGCGTTATGTACAGTAACCCCATCTTCTAGAACAATCACACGAAGGTATCTGTTTTCGGCTTCGGAAATTTTTGCCCAGTAACGTATTCTTTTATCATCTTGTACTTCTTTTTTAATAGGATTTAGAATCGTTTCTAATATCCATTCTTCTTTTATGTTTTTTCTGTCTTCCCGGGTTTTTGTGAAAATAAAGTATTGTGTAAATTTTAATTTCATTAAAGTTCAATAATAATATTTGTATCACATAAAATCATGTTTAATTTCTTTTCCATGCTTTATCTCTGATTTGCTCAAGAGTTAAGGCTCTATTTTTCCAAATTCCAAAAAGTTCTTTGAATTTAGTATTTGGTTTAGCGGAAATTTTTTTCGTTTCGACCTCTATATGTATAAAATTAATTTCATTAAGAAACCGTAGCAGCAGTTCCTTTTTTGAAGCATCTTTAATAGTTAAAATAAATTTATCCATATTTAGTTTTCCTTAATTTCATATATTTTTTCAAAATCATTTCAGCAAAAAAATCATAAAGTGAACTCTCGCATCTTCTTTTCAATAACTCCGCCATTTTCACATTAAGATTAAATAAGAAATCATAATCACCTTTTTCTCGATTCTCAAATGCGGTGTATATTAACCTGCTATATTTTTTTTCGACTATACCTGAATTAAGGAAACCTCTAAAAACTGCCACGAAGACACGAAGGCACGAAGTTTCACTAAAAATTCTTTGTGTCTGTGTGCCTTTGTGGCAAATGAATTTGAATTATTAGAGGTGCCCTTAATATATTTTTTGTTAAACCACCCGATCAATTGTTTATGTTTTGAAGTAGAAAAATTTTCCTTCAAAGCTATTGCCGAAATAGAATAGAAAAGAGCGTAATATATCCGGTTTGCAGCCAGGCTTAATCTTTTATTTTCCAACAGAAAATCGGCATCATCAAGAGCCTGCCCGGCTTGCTTAATGCGGTATTGGATAATTATACTTCTCTCTTCTTCTCTTAATGTCAAACGGTAATTCCTTCATTCAGTGCATTTTGAACAAATGGTTGTTTACCGCGAATAGAGTTTAAATCATCAACCGGAATCCAATTAACGTCAATCCAAACATCATACTTGAGATTTATATTATTACAAATATCATAAATACATTCTTTGGTTTGCCATTCTATATCTTTATTAAGAAGCAGAAGTAAATCAATATCCGAATTTTCGTTTGCTTTACCTGAAACATGCGAACCGTAAAGAATAACCTTTTGGATAAGTCCGGGTAATTTGCTTTGAAGGTTTTCCTTCAGTTCTTCTGCTATCTGTTTAAGATTTTTCATAATAGAAATTTATTGAATAAAGTTTGTTTCTCAATAACTCCGCCATTTTCACATAGTGATGGCTTTTGGCAACGGCGGGGTTAATAATCAAAAATCATTTTAACACTAAGTTCACAATAAAATTAATTTCAATAATTATATAATACTTTAAAAAATATTGCATTGATGAATCTACGATGCAAACGCAATTCTTGAAGTCGGGAGTGATACAGATTCTACACTACTAAGATTAACGATTTTACTTGCATTATCTATATCAATACCGACAATATTTCCTTCTTCGTCAAAGTCAATGACAACACCATTGGCAACTTCTTTAGAGTCGACACTTGTCTTCTCGGAAAGGTCGATGTATAAAGAGTCAGTTTCCGGATAATAATTAAATTTCATTTTTTAATCCTCCTTAAAATTTCTATCGGGGAAAACATTATGAACGGTTTCGCCGTCTTCTAATGTAACCACTCTTAAATACTTATTCAGTTCTTTAATGAATCCCCAAAATCTAATTCTTCCCTCGGGTTGAATCTCTTTTTTAATGGGATTAGTAAGCACATCAAAAACCCAGTCTTCCTTAATATAGGGTCTCTTAACTAATACCTGTTCAACGAAGTATCTTGTTTTTTTCAAATCAAACCCCGGGTTAGATTTTCATTAAAACTCTTTCTGAATCTTCTCGCTCTGCTTTAGATGCCGATAGTTCGCCGCGACGAATCGGCATGACAGTTATTTACAGCACTTTTTCAGCATGTCCATCGTGCACTTTGTGCGTTTTTTTCTTTGTGTCCATTGTGGTTAAGTGCTCTAATAAAAAACATTTTAACACTAAGTTCACAAAGGCTTTTCACTAAGTTCACAAAGGAAAACTATTGTGTTATTCAATTATTATGGAGTCGGTCACTCACCCAAAGCTTAATAATTGCCTGCCGGGTTACACCAAGTTTTTTAGCCTCCTTATCAAGTCCGTCCAGCATCCATGAAGGGAAATCAATCCTAACAGATTTAGCTTCCAACCCCGGTCTTTTAGAATTAGACAAATCGAGGTGTTTTAACAAATCTTCGTTACTATCGAATTTCCTGTCAAATTCTGATGCTTTTATAAAGTTCTTCTTCATTTTGTCTGGCTCTTCTAACTGAAATTATTCTAATTTTATCTTCCCTATGCCACTTTGTCTGTTAATGTAACCGACAAAGGTTTGTTAAAATTATAAGCCGTAACATTTAATATAGAAAAACCAATTATATGTCCGGCTTCATCAACCTTCTCCATGACCGCATCGTTGGATGTTTCTTTGAAAACTCCTTTTTTCTTTTCGAAAGAGACTTCTAAAAAATCAGAATCTTTATCGTACCAAACTTTTATTTGTTTTTTTGCCATAAAGCCTCTCCTTTTTTAACCGTATCAGTAAAATAAGAAGTTAAAATAAAATAATCGTTATTGATCAATTTCACCACCACGCATAAAAATTTATCTCCAACAAGAGTGTTTTCAAAAAATCTATAATATAGAAAAACACTCGAATCACTTTTAGAGCGTATAATTACAATTGGCAGTTTGAGTGTCAGTTTTATTTTATTTAATTGACCGACCATTTCAGGGTGAAATTCCTTCATGTGTTTATAGCGTTCTTCTGTAAAACGGATATTGTTGTTAAATAAATCAGTTAAAATCTTCATTGCTATTCCAGCGTGTTTTGTTCTCGTCTATTCAGTAATTTATAACTAAAAAAAATTTAGACCGCCACTGTTGACCGAAAACTTTCGGAATCTTCTCACTCTGCTTGAGATGCTGAAACAAGTTCAGCATGACAGTTATTTACAACACCTTTTCAGCATAACCATCGTGCACTTTGTGCGTTTTTTTCTTTGTGTCCCTTGTGGTTAAGTGTTCTTATAAAAATCATTTTAACACTAAGTTCACAAAGGCTTTTCACAAAGTTCACAAAGGGAACTATCACAAAATCTTCTTAATAACTCCGCCATTTATGGCGGAGATTATGAGTCGATCGAAAAATTGGGCTTCAGCCCAAAGTACTATGTTTTAATTGCTAAAGCCTGATTATCTTTTACCACTTTAACCCCCGCCTTTGCCAAAGGCATCACTATGTGAAAATGGCGGGGTTAAGAATCAAATCATTGTACCCTTTGTGTGTTTTCCCTTTACGAGCTTAGCATTAATGTTAAAAAAAACTCATTTTACCACAATGGGCACAAAGGTTTTCACTAAGAAATAAATCTTAAGAATAAAGCTCAACGCCCGTAGTCATTATTTCAAGAACAAATGGATTTGAAATTTCAAACTCCGAGACTAAAAATGGGTGTGGTTCAATAACTTCTTTAAACCCACGTGAATATTTCATTAACTCTAACCGTGTAGAAAATCTATCGGATTTAAATTTCTTAAGAACAACAGCAACATCAATATCACTATTTGTATTTTGTTTGTTTTTCGCATAAGACCCAAAAAGCACCACTTTTTCCAGTGGGAACCCTGCATTCAATAATGATTCGTAGTATTTGCGGACAACGTCTCTTATTTCGTCACTATTTCCAATAGCCATTTTCTTATTTCTTTTATAGTTTTAATATTCTCTGATGTAAATTTTAGATCACACTTTTTATAAAATTCTTGTTTATAATCAGGATATCGTGCCTCAATATTGAAAGATGAAATTATATCCAGTTTATCCATTAGTTCATCATCTAAAGTAATTTTTGCTGCTTTAGCTAATTTATTAAGATCATGTATTTTTGGAATTTGAACTACATCTTTATTAGCAGCTACAGCCTTTATCAGTTTTTCAATT
The DNA here is from genome assembly GCA_030684555.1 of Ignavibacteria bacterium. Lineage (GTDB taxonomy): Bacteria > Bacteroidota > Ignavibacteria > Ignavibacteriales > Ignavibacteriaceae > JAGUXE01. The sequence goes on along the minus strand of JAUXVN010000004.1, from coordinate 1,884 downwards.
ACAAGATGTCCCAAAAACAATGACCAGACAAAGTCTCTACTGGAAAAGAGATTATTCATCGCCTTATAATCAACTTCAGCTGAGTTTACCCAGTAATTTACTAATTCTACCTTTTTCAAAGTCGTAAATATTCCACTTTTATTTATTTAAACACTTCAATCTTAGATGCAAGCATTGATATAAGGGTTATAAGAATAAAAGTAACAATTATTGCACCTATTAATATTCTGGAATTGAATTTAGCTTTATCTTTAATGTAATCTCTTTCCGGTTCGTCAACTTTAACGCGGTAGTCGCCGCTTTTAACATTCCATCCCTTAACGTGCGGGAGTTCATATTCTGTGATACTGCTTTTTTGTTCCGGTTTTAGGAGATGTAATGCCGGTTTGGGTTTTCTTAAGGCATGTTCGTAACTGTTTTGGGAAGTCCACCAATTTTCGGGCAAATTTATAAAATGATCTTTGGAAGGGGTTTTCCCGTCATCCGAATTTTCGGACTTTTCGTTATTAACAATATCATTATCAAGCATCAAATCTCCGATTAAAAATTAAAGAGAATTTATCTGGTATCGAACTAAGTTAAGGGCAACTCTAAAAACTTTATTTAGCTCTCTTCGAAAATCCGGTTTGGCAGCAAATACCTGTTATCCGCTAGTCAACGGATTAGTTTTTAGAGGAGCCCTTAACAATTAAACTAACATAATAAACATAAGGAAATTTTTAGAAAGATGGCAAGACTTGTATATAATCAAATTGTAAACATTTTCGAGGATAATAAATTGTAGCTCAACATTTATGTCGGGAGCGTATAGCAATAACACATGATTGTTGAGATGAATCTTGAACTATAGAAAACAAATGTATTACTTTATGGTTTTCTTTAAACACACTATAAGGTGTCGTTTTTCTTTATGTATTGCACATTAAATAATTGCCGTCAAATAAAAATAAACAATTATCTAAGCTACAAAAATACCGAGCTTTATTTTTCGTTAAAAAAGAAAATCAAAAAGTAGAATAGCAAATAGAAATATTTTCTTTTAGGAAAAGAAAGCGGTGCAGAGAAATAGTAGAAACAGTACGGCAATTATTTTAAGTCCGCCGCGGCGGACTGTTCTTTTGCTGCTTTTCTTGCGTCAAGAAAAGTAGAGGGAAAAAATAATCGATATTTTAGAAACAAGTCTGCATTACACAAAGAAATAACCTTCTGCGGCGAAGTGTCGAGATGAATCTCGACCTACAAAAAACTTGTGTGATTTTTCCTTAGTGGACTTAGCGGGGAAGTTTTGTCATATTGATAAAGTATGCAGGCTAAATTCTTGCGGTTTATATGATTGAAGCAATTTTCGATTTTCCTGCTCTTCAAGAATTAACTCAATTACTTCACGGATGTTCTTAATTGCTGCATCAATGGTTTTACCCTGTGCATAACAGCCGTCGAAAAGGGGGCATTCAACCACATAATAACCATCTTCATCTTTTTCTACAAAAAGGGGAAGCTGCCGTTTGCTTTTTTTTGTCACTTTTTCCATAATAATTTTTTCTCGTTGATATTTATAAGATGCGAAGATTCACACTTTATTTAAATTCATGCATAAAACTTTTATTAGTAAACTTAATAATTAACTCACCTTATGCAAAACCGTCGTCATTCTGAATCCGTTAGCTAACAGATACATATCAATACTATAGGATTCCTAACAAAATATGAGACCGATTCTAATGAAAAATATTTGTTTGAATGGATTGAATGAACAGACCGCTCCTACGGAGCTGGAATATTTTCTTTCTTATTCTTTCTACAAACAGAAAACTCCTACGGAGCTAATAAAATATGAGAATACAACCGTTATAAAAACATTATTCATTTTCTAAAGAATGAAAT
>JAUXVN010000137.1 GCA_030684555.1 Ignavibacteria bacterium | reverse complement strand
GAATAGAACCTTATTACCTTAGTAATAAAACGAATCCGTCAGCCAACGGATTTCTCTACCTTATTACCTTATTGTTATAAAGATAAAATAATATCGGAATTCTTTACGATGGAAGATAAGGTAATAAGGTTGATATTCTTTCGATTATCTTAGTTACTAAGGTAATAAGGTTAATTATGACATACATTTTAAAGCGGACTCATTTATATTTTGTATTAATTTTCGCCCGATTGCATCGGGGCTTTTTTCCCAAGCATCGTCTTGGGAAAAAGGTAGGAACATATATGGCAGAAACATTGCAAGAAGACGTAGTTGAAGCAAATGAAGAAAAACTTGGTAAAAAATAAATATTTTTTAATTGGAAAGAGAAGAAGATGAATATATTCAACAAAATAAGAATTATTTTGTCGCTAATAGTAATATTTTTAACTATTTCATGCTCGAATAACAGATATACTCCAGATGAAGATTCGCTCAGTAAAAGTGAATTAAATATTCCAAGAGGCTCACTTTTTATTAGCGGAACAATTATTTCAATTGAAAAAGAGAAATTATCAAAGGATTTAAACAGTCCATGCAGCAAAGTTCCATGCTGGGCATTAGTAAAAGTTGATTCCATTTTTGGAAGCGGTAAACAGAGTCCATCATTGCAATTAAACGATTCCATAAAAGTCCATTTTGTTTTCACATTGTCAAAAACGACAGAGGATTTAATTCCCAATTTAAGTAGAAAACTATCTGGACTAAAAGAAAACGATAAATTTAAAGGCAATATTAAAGTATTAGCAAGCTATTCAAAAAAAAATAATTTTGAAAAGAATAGCTATTCGATTGATTTTTATGAAACATATTAAACCATTAAAAATTATAGAGGAAAAAATGAAAATTGAAGCAAAAAAGTTAGTTGGAATAATTAGTGCTTTTGCAGTTCTAATTATAGTTAGTTACACTTCAAATTTGTTTGAAGTTGATAGCAGTTCAAAATTATCTAAAATTATAAAGGATATGAAGGCAACAAAATCATATACCGATATGATAAATTGGCAGTATGAGAGGTTGAAAGATCCTATCACAAATAAAATACCAGATGATATTAGAAAAAAGGAATTAGCATTTTCCAAAAAACTACCTATAAAAAAAGAAGCGTATCTATATAAAAATTATAAAATTAAATCTGCAAATTGGATTTCAGAAGGTCCAAATAATCAAGGTGGACGCACAAAAGATATTATTCCTGATATTAATAATTCCAATATACTAATTGCGGCAGCAGCAGAAGGTGGTGCATGGCGTTCAACTAATAGTGGAGCAGATTGGACAAGCGTAACTGACCCAACATTTATTCAAAATGTAACAAGCATAGTACAAGATACAAGAAGTGGAAAAACGAATAATTGGTATTATGGAACTGGCGAATATTTTGCAAACATTTGGCCAGACGGAAATGGACTTGGTGGTTTGTTAGGAAATGGAGTTTATAAATCAACTGATAATGGACAAACTTGGGCTCCGCTTGTAAACACGCAATCAAATTCACCCGCACATACATTTCACCCTTTTCAAATTGTTTGGAATTTAGATGTTAACGAAAGCAATTTGGGACAAAATGAAATTTGGGCTGCATGTCTTGGAGGAGTTTATGGCTCTGTTGATGGAGGCGAAACTTGGCAATATTCTATTTCAGGAGTAGGTGGTTTAAGTGAAATATCACATTTTTCAAGCGTTTCAGTTACTACTGGCGGCAGAGTTTATGCTGCACTTGGCTCAGGTATTAATAGTGGAATATATTATTCTGATAATAAATCGGATTGGACAAATATAACTCCTTCATTTTGGCCGGCTTCGGTTCAAAGAATTGTTATAACAAATGCACCCAGTAATGATAATATTCTGTACGTTGTTGCCACAACGCCAGGTTTTGGAATTGCAGGCGAAGATGGTGATTATTCCAGCCTTTGGCGGTATAATAACGAATTTGGCACCTGGGCAGACTTGAGCCAAAAACTTCCAGATTATATTGACCCGGTCGCTGGTTTCCAAACTCAAACCGGCTATGATGTTGTTCTTAAAGTAAAACCCAATGACGAAAATTTTGTAATTATTGGTGGAACAAATCTTTATAGAACTACTGATGGATTTGCAACAAAACTTAATTCAAGCAATTGGGTTGGAGGTTATGCCACAGAAAACAACATTAATATGTATTTAAATCATCATCCCGATCAGCATGGCTTTTTCTTTTTACCTTCAAATCCAAAAGTGGTTTTTTCAGCTCATGATGGAGGAATTAGTAAATCAAACGATATTACAGCAAATTTAGTTGCTTGGGAATACTTAAATAATGGATATACTACTACACAATTCTGGTCAGTAGCTATTGATCACGTAACTGCAAATAATGGATATCTTTCTGGTGGATTGCAAGATAATGGTTCATATCTTGATATGACACCAAATACACAATCTGCTTGGAGAATGACAGGTGGTGGTGATGGAATGGTAACAGCAATTACTGATGGAAGTACGCATTTATATGTATCAAGCCAAAATGGCGATATATATAGAATTGATTTATTAGAAAACGTTGCAATGGTTAAACCTGCAGGTGCTGTTAATTTTGCCTTCAAAACGCCATATATTTTAGATTCAAATAACCCCAATGTTATGTTTCTTGCTGCCGGGGATAAAATTTGGAGAAATAGTAATTTGCTAGAAATTCCAAATGGAAATAATCAACCAACCACTATCAATTGGGAAGTATTTAATAGCGCTGTTGATAATCAATTTATTACCGCATTAGCAACTACAAAGGCAAAAAATAATTTGCTTTATATTGGTGATGATGGCGGACGAATTTATAAGATTACAAATGCTGCGGATATTAATTCACCATTGATAAATATTTCATCAAGTAGTTTTCCAAACGCCAGTATTTCTGCAATTGCCACAAATCCAAACGATGAAAATTGTATTTTAGTCTCATATTCAAACTATGGCGTAATTAGTATGTTTTACTCAAATAATGGCGGTAGCTCGTGGTCTGCTGTTAGCGGAAACTTGGAGGAATTTTCAGACGGTTCAGGAAATGGTCCTTCAATTAGAGATGTAAAAATTCTGCCAGTTTCTGATGGATTAGTTTATTTTGCTGCAACTTCAACCGGATTATATTCTACTACAAATTTAAATGGCTCTAATACAATTTGGAATTTAGAAGCACCAATTAAAATTGGAAACACAGTTGTTGAAACAATAGACGTTAGACCAATTGATGGAAAAGTTGTTATTGGAACTTTTGGAAAAGGTGCTTTTAGTTCAACTTTTACTACAACTGATATAAATGAAGATGATTTAACTCCTAAAGGTTTCGTGTTGGAACAGAATTATCCAAATCCGTTTAACCCAACGACAACAATAAAATATTCAATTCCAAATAATGTGAAAAATGAAACGTCAAACGTAAAACTTATTGTTTATGATTTTCTCGGAAAAGAAGTAACAACTTTGGTAAACGAGAATAAAAGTGCTGGCAATTACGAGGTAAAATTTGATGCGAATGAGTTATCTACCGGAATTTATATATATAAATTGCAAAGTGGCGAGTTTTCGCAATCGAAGAAATTTGTTTTGATGAAATAAAGGTGTATTGCCAACAAACGGACTAATGATAAAGCATACACCGGTTAATAATTTACTCATGTTATTATTACCGAATTAGCTGTAATAATTATTGGTAACATAAAAAGGATGAATTGATAAAAACGCTTTTTAAATTAATTACAATAATGTTTCTTATAACGGTAATTATTAATTGTAAAAAATAAACAAAGTCTACTGTCTTTCTTTTCTCTGTAGTTCTCGGTGTCTCGCTCTGTGGTACTCTGTGACAGAATTTTTTTGAATTACACAGAGAGCACAAAGAAGGCACAGAGTTCCACAGAGAAGCACATCCCACTTACACAAACGGACTAATGATAAAGCATATACCGGTTAATAATTTACTCATGTTATTATTACCGAATTAGCTGTAATAATTATTGGTAACATAAAAAGGATGAATTGATAAAAACGCTTTTTAAATTAATTACGATAATGTTTCTTATAACGGTAACTAATAATTGTAAAAAACAAACAAAGTCTACTGTCTTTCTTTTCTCTGTGGTTCTCGGTGTTTCGCTCTGTGGTTCTCTGTGACAGAATTTTTTTGAATTACACAGAGAGCAGAAAGGAAGCACAGAGTTCCACAGAGAAGCACATCCCACTTACACAAACTGGCTATTGTATCGACACAAATCATTGAATAATTTTGATCCGGCTTGTAACGTCTTTATTGTGCGTTAAAAGTTGTAGTTAGTAATGAAACTTAAATCTATCAGACAAAGAAAGTTTGGAGAAGATTAATAAACTTCTGTGAATAATATTCTTCTTACTAAAATAAGTTATAACTATATAAAGGAATAAAAAACATGAAAAAAATAATAGTATCAATTATTCTGCTATTGTTCTTTGTTAGTTTAGGGCAGGCGCAGGATAAACAAGTTATAAAATCTTTAATTAACAAATATGAGAAGGGAGTTGAACTTTCTAAAAATCAATTAGAACAAATAACTCCTTTCTTAGAAAATGCTAAAATAATAAAGCAAAACCACCCTTATAAACCGGACGGAACTAAAGCCAATCTTTTAACCGAAGATTTTTCAGACGGTGCTTTACCCGCAGGCTGGACAAATGTTGATGCGCTTGGAACTCATATTTGGCAATTTAATAATCCCAGGGGAAGGACTATTAACACATCCACAAACGCAAATGGGTTTGTTATACTTGATAGTGACAATTATGGCAACAACGGGCCGGAACAATCGAAGTTAACAACACGCGCTATTGATTGTTCGGGGAAAACCAATGTTTTTTTAGAATTTGAACATTACTTCTTATACGATCATTTTGGTATTGCTGAAGTTCTCGTTAGCGGTGATAACGGAGTGTCTTGGACATCGCTCCAATCATGGTCAGCATCCTCCACAGCAAATGCAGCGACTGCAAGTTACGATATAACCGCTATTGCAGCCGGGAAGTCAGGAGTTTTAATTCAGTGGTATTGGCAGGGAAACTATTCCTGGTATTGGGCTGTAGATGATATAGTGGTTTATGAACCGTCTGCGACTCCTGTTTACAATATTAGTCCCGTAAGCAAAGATTTTGGAATAGTAAATTTAGGCGAGTCATCATCGGCGCAAACATTTACTATTTCAAATACAGGGAGCGGAACACTTACCATATCTTCAGCTTCTATTATTGGAACTAATGCGGGAGATTTTTCAATATCAAATGAGCCGGCATTTCCGCAAAGTCTTACTTTTGGGCAGAGTTTCACTCTTGATGTTACTTTTTCTCCATTAGACGATGGAGCCAGAAGTGCAAGTTTACGCTTAGTTGCAGACGCAAAGGTTGATAATGATGCAGCATTGACCGGAACCGGACATGATGTTACAATTACACCTCCCTTTACTGAAACATTTGCAGGGTACCCGCCGACAAACTGGACGGAAGGACAGGGAACTCTTGCAGCGCCATCTATAATAACCGGGACGACTTCCGCCTGGACTCAAGGCGATTATAGAAATGATCTTGCTGATCCAAATGGAAAATCCGCTAAAATAAATATTTACGGAACAACTGAATCTGATAATGAATGGCTTTTTTCACCCCAGATTAATCTTGGAGACGGTTCCCAGCATTACCAATTAGAATTTGATTTGGCGCTAACGGAATATGCCTTCTCCGGCACTCCCAACCCTCCAGCAGGAAGTGACGATAAATTTGCTGTTATTATTTCCACTGACGGCGGAACAACCTGGTCGTCTGCTAATTCGCTTCAGACGTGGGATAATACAACATCTCCATCATTTTCCGAAATTCCTATTGCCGGTCAACATATAACTATAAGTCTATCTTCATATACAGGTATAGTAAAAATTGGTTTTTATGGAGAATCAACTGTAAGCAACGGTGACAATGATCTTTTTGTAGATAATGTTCAGATTCGAGATCCTTTAAGCCCAATCGGAGAACCCACTTATGCCGAACAAGGTGGCTACGCACTTAAATTTAATGGAACAAGTGATTATGTAAATATACCATACAGCAGTAATTTTGATGTTGGTGCAAGTAATTTTACAATTGAAGCTTGGGTTAAACGTTCTGTTCTAAATGTTAGGCACAATATTCTTGAAAGAAATGCTTTGGATAAAGTTATAACTCTATATGTTGGCGATGATAACAAAATTTATGCAACTACTTACGGAGGAAGCGTAAGCAGCACAGGTATTGTTTCAAATCAAACTGTTGGAACAAACTGGACACACATTGCATTTGTTCGAAGTGGAACTACTCATAATTTGTATGTTAATGGAACTTTGGATAATACTCTTGTTGGAACACTCCGCAATTTTAATGTTGAAGCGCCTTTTAATATTGGTCGCTGGCCCGGCGGCGGTTTTTATTTTAACGGAATGTTGGACGAAATTAAAATCTGGAATATTGCCCGTTCCGAAGCAGATATTAAAGCAAATATGTTCAAGGAAAATAATACTGCTTTTAGATTAAAAGCTTATTATAAAATGAGTGATGGTTTAGGAACAACACTTTCCGATAACAGCGGTTATAACGGTGACGGTTCATTGGTCGGAAATCCTTTGTGGAAAACTTCCGGCGCTTTTGCCGGTTCAAAAAATGCTTTGGATTTTGACGGAGTTGATGATTTTGTTTTAATCCCGGATAATTCTTCACTTGATGTAACAAAAATGACAATTGAAATGTGGATAAATTGGCAGGGCAGCGGTATTCAATTTCCAATTGCAAAAGCTTTGGGGCAAATGGAAATTCACACAACTTCTACTTTAGGATTAAGATTTATTCCAACGTCAGCGGTTTATTTGGATACAGATGCAAATGTGTTTGAAACTAATCGCTGGTATCATATTGCGTTTGTTTACGATCCTTCCACAAGTACCGGCAAATGCTATATTAACGGAATTGAAAAGCAATTAACACTCGCAAATGGAAGTTTGACAACGCCAATTTCAAATTCTACAAGTCCAATTTATTTAGGAAGACGTGGAGATAATACTTACAAATTTGCCGGTAAAATTGATGAAGTTAGAATTTGGAACTCCGCAAGAACTGTTGCTGAAATCCGTGAAAATATGTTTCGCACATTAACCGGAAAAGAAACAAGTTTGGCTGCATACTACCGAATGGATTATAATAATGGAATTACTTTGTATGATATAACAGCTAATGCAAATAATGGAACGCTAACAAATATGGATGCCGCTTCTGATTGGGTGGTTTCAAATGTTTTTAATACTTGGATTGGCTCTGAAAACACCGATTGGACAAATGGTTCAAATTGGAGCAGCGGCTCGGTTCCATCAGCAACAGATAATGTTGGTATTTATAAATTGAATTTGGCAAATGAAACCACAATTAGCGGAACACCTACTG
>JAUXVN010000134.1 GCA_030684555.1 Ignavibacteria bacterium | reverse complement strand
AAATATTGAAGGGATAAGTAACGTAACTAATGAATCCTCTACCGGAATTCAGCAAATTGCAACCGCAGCTGAAGACTTGAATAAATTAACTAATAATCTTCAAAACCTGGTTAGGCAATTTAATATCTCTTCTGAAAATCGTCATAGAATATCAAATAAATACAACCAAATCGGAAATTAAGAATAAAGTTAATACCTTTGGCAAATATCATTATTTAAGTTTTAACCTATGTTCTCTATGAGAAATCATGGTAAAATTAATCTCACAAAAAAGATGAAACTACTTTTGTCGTATGAAGAATAGCTTATTAGCACGAGGAGCAAAAATAGTCTATGAATTTATAACCAATAATTTCGAACTCCCGGCAGAGAAAATAGCTGAGATATACAAGAATCGCTGGCAAATAGAAACCATGTTTAAGCGGCTTAAACAAAACTTCCCACTCAAATACTTCTTGGGTGATACTCAAAATGCAATTGAAATTCAGTCCGCCGCGATAATGCCAGATGGCATGTCCATACCATTTGTCATTATCGTCATTTGCGCCAAATGTCGATTATTTGATGTAATTTATTGGCTAATTGCCATTTGGCTCAAATATAGGCGGATGGATAAGCCTTATTGTGCAATTACTACTACTTGTTGTTCAACGTAAGGCAGAGAGAAAATGGGCTTATTCTAATATGGTTTCTGTCATCCGTTATCATTTGATGACATATATTAATCTGTTCAAATATTTGAAAAATCCGGATTCAGAATGGGAATATTTAACCACAAAACTACCCGTTCAATTATCATTATTTTATGGTTAGGGGGTTCTGTTTTGATTTATCATCAAATTATGCGATGGCAGCTTATAAACACATGTTTAGTAGATTTTCTATATTTTTACCGGACAACATTAATAGAAAATTTTGAAATAAAATTAAGATTAATTCATAAAAGAATGAAGGGGGAAAAAATTAAATAAAAGATTACTTTAACAATATTTAGTTAATAATTAAAATACATCACTTTTAACTTATTGGAAGAAAGTAGAATGGAATATAAAAAAGCCATCATGTTAAATTGGCATGATGGCCTTTAGCATTAAAAAAATTATTAAAATTACTTAATTAGCATCATCTTCTTATTAGAAGAGAAATCATTTACTTTTAGTTGATAAATATAAATTCCGCTGGCAAGATTTGAAGCGTTAAAATTAACTTCATATCTTCCTTTTGATTTATGTTCGCTTACTAAAATCCTAACTTCTTTTCCAAGTATATCGTAAACCTTCAATGAAACTATTCCATCTTGTGGTATTTGATATTTTATTACTGTTGCTGGATTAAATGGATTCGGGTAATTCTGGTATAAAGCATAAGTTTCAGGATTGATTTCATTAGCTTGCTTTTGATTTTTATTAAGGTTATTGCCCGCGCTTTCTATAAGATTTTCAGCTAACCCCATTTTCATCAAGTGTTCATCATCGGTTAAGTTTAACGCCCTCAATTCAGATAATATTTGTGAAGCAGTTGTAACATCTTCATTAATATTCAAGTAACCAAATAGCTTAGCAAATCTTGCATTTATGCCATCGTAAGCATTTGATGCACTTATAGCTTCATTATAAGCTGCTATGGCATTATTGAATTCATCATCTTGTAAATGAATATCTGCAATCATTTTTTTAATTTTTGCAAATCGCGGATTATTGCTGTTAGCTATAGATTGAAAGTAACCTTTAATTTCCGGCCTTGAATATCGGTTTTTAATATTAAGAAGTTTTGCGAGCGCAAAATCAACATAAAGGTTATCCCGAATTAAATCTTTATAAAATTTTATTGCTTGATTTATCTTCCCTTGCCTTTCGAGCAGAATGCCTTGGAAAATACTTATTTCTTCCCTTCCGGTATTAATTTCATCTTCCTTATCAAATTTATTTAAAGCTAATACCGCACCATTATTTTGCTGCCTACCGTCCCATGGATCTTCCGATAATAAATTATCAATTTCATTATATGAACTTTCATCGGCATACCATTGAGGATCACTGCCCCAGTAATTATTATAAGCAATAAATCTCCCTTCCTGGTAACTATATGCATCGTAAGTAGTATTACCATAAATGCTGTTAAATGCACCCGTTCCATCATCCCAGCCTGCAATTGTTGAACTTCCCCAGGCAGTGGTTATTCCATATCTATTATTAACTACACGATTATTTGGATAAGGCGAACTGCCATCGGGCAACATTGTTTCGGTACATGAGCCGCCACCAAGGTACATTCCGTACTTAAAGCCATTTATATCATTGCCTAATATACGTGCATTTGTATTATTAACCATATGAATGCCCTGATAACTATACATATTATTTATTTTTTTTATAGAATTACCTTGAATTAGGGGGCTTAACCCGGATGCATCACCAATTATACCGGATTGCTGCGGATTCTCAATGATACTATTAATAATTTGAGGTTGAGAGTTATAAATATATAAACCTTGATTGCTGTTTTTTATATAACAGTTTTCTAGTACAAAATTTGCTCCGTCTTTAAATTGGATTTGATTTACATTGAATATATTGCTAGAATTTAAAATTGAACCTCCTGCGAATGACCCGCGAAAATCTAAATTACCCCAATATGAGTTTGACGTACCCGCATAAGCAAAGTTAACTGAATTAGCATTTAGCTTTCCGTCAAGAAATATTAAATTGGCATTATTTTTTAAGAAAACATTAGTACCTGGCTTAAGAGTAAGGGTTGATGATGAAGTTATTATTATTTGGTTGTCAACAACTATATTGCCTGACCATGCTTTTGAAGTAGTCATATTCGCCGAGCGATGCTTATAAATTGATGGGACTAAAGAAGGGTCGCCAAAATAGGTTAAACCATTAACGTAATATACCCACATACTAAAATTTGCAGCTAAATCATCTTTCAGTATTCTAAAGATCTCTCCATAAGTTAAAGCTTCGTCTTGATATATTAAATCATGAAATTTATTAAGGACATAACCATTAGCATGCTGCTCTGTTCCTTCTGTTGGAGCTATTGCGCCTATTATTCCGCCATCGCCATATACTAATAATTTTCTCATCACAGATTCATAAGTTGGATTATTTACTTCCCCAACATGACAGTTAGGGGCTATTAAAAAAGGTATGCCGGTATTTTTGTTGGATAAATTAATGTCACTTTCACTCCAAAACCATCCGGCAAGATTTTGAAGACCGGCAATTGTACTTAATACGGAAACAACTGATGCTCCTTGCTCTAAATAATCTTTAAAAAGCTGTTCTCTTTCCCAGCAGTAATCAAAAGCAGTACATCCATCATTATGTTCAGAAACATTAAATTCATAAATAGTAGTAGTGCTTGGAATATGATTATTAATAAGTTCAGCGTTTATTTCTTGCACAAGTTCACCGGTTGTCACCGGTCTTTGTTGGCCAGCCCTATACCAGGATATATCAAGATTAAGTAAAATTTCTCTGTTCATTGCTTCAGAATAAGTACTTAAGGATTGATAATAAACGCTTAATTTACCTACATAATCATTTGCTTCTTCCACGGATGTAACTGGTACACGTCCGATATAAACAGGGCCTTTACTTGTTAGCGCTGAGACATAAGGATCATCTGTTGCTATATATAACTCTCCGTTAGGGTTCCAGGGATTTGAACTTAATATTTTACAAAATGGGATGTAATTTCCATTAATGTAACCTACTTCACCAACAATTTCACCATGTTCAATATAATGATAAGGCAAACTTGTATCCGGTTCATCCCTTGGTGTTAAATTTTTAGCATTTCCCATTAACAAAACATATTTTAACGGATTATTGTTATAATAATCTTCAATTAAATTTTTAATTCCTTGTGTATTAGTATAAACACTGATTTCTTCAATTATAGGACGAAATCCCCTGGATGTTTGCAGCGCTATTAATTCGTCATCCCATGTTGCATTTTGCATAAATACATCAGGGGTTATTATTAAATAATCATATCCGTCCGGTTTTTCACCCCCACCACCAGAAATTTGAGCATTTATATTTATAACAAATATTAGAAAAAGAAACCAAAATTTTTTGTAAGTTTTCATTTTTTTCTCCTATCCCAAGCTGGACTGACATTAAAAAAATAAGTTTCTCTATTCAATAATAAAGTTGGCTCACTATATATCTTTGACGGTTCTAATGGGGATGTTGGATTTTCAAAATTTAAGAATAAAGCTTCATAGATGTCCAAATACCCTTCTGAAGTCTTGGTTTCATTAAGAATATCAATAATATCTTCAAAAGTATAATTATTATCCTGTTCGAGAAGCAAAGCAACAGCTCCTGTTAGATGAGGGGCAGCAAAGCTAGTCCCTTGCATATGATAATGAACTCCATCCCGAGAAATTTGATAGGCATTAGGTGTAAAACTAGTACTCCGAGATGATGAAATCCATGCTCCTGGGGCGTATACATCTGGTTTATTTCTTCCATCCCTTGTTGGACCTGGACTAGAAAAATATGTAATTTCATTTAGCGTGTAACCAACTTGATTTTGATTTTGCCCGTTCGCACTTATCCATGTATTCTTAGAATTAAAGGAACCAACTGTTAAGACTCTATATGCATTCCCTGGCTCAGTTATTATTCTAGCATTTTCATATGAATTTGCTGCAAAATAAATTCCACCCGAACTAGTTGCTCCAAGAATATATGCATCCCATCTTCCCGAGGAAGAAGCCATTGAAATAATCCAATTACCATTTCTTAATGGATAATGCACTCCATTATAGTCTTCATCTCCAATAAATATTTCAATCATATTATCCGGTGTTAAAGGATAATAAAGTCGTTTACTAGATTGTGCATTCCAATTTTCATTATGAACATAAACAAAACCATCATTCGTTATATAGCCATAGTTTGGCTGACCAGTTCCAGATCCTCTACTATATGGCCCATAATCTGTACCATCCGGTGCAGTAAGCGTGATTGAGTAATTATCACTTTGGGGGTACCATAATTGCAACCAAGTGTATTCTTCGGTACTGTTTATAGTAGAATTTACAGTAAAGGTTGCGTTTGAATTTCCTGTACCTGACATATGAATTCTAGCATTAACATTACTATTGGGATTATTGGGATTATATCCAGAATTACCTCCAGATTTTACTATTATTCTTCCTTTACTTTCACTTTGATTTGTTACTCCAAAGATAGCCTTTTCGAATAAACTAGTTCCATCATGAGGTCCAAATGAGGTACCTAAGCTTAAATTTGCAACCCAAGGTCTGTTTAAGTCTACTGCTTTTGCAGCTAGCCATAGTAAACCATCAATTATATTTGCGGTATTATCAAAATCTAATTTAACTACAATAATATTAGCTTCTGGCGCAATTCCTACGTAAGTGCCAGCAGGTTGATTATTTCCAGTTGCTCTTCCATTACCGGCTGCTATTCCTGCAACATGTGTACCATGACCTGCTACATCAGTTTGCCTACATGTTCCATTATTAATAGATGCTGCATTCCATTCAGTTCCATAATTAAAGCTTGAAGGGCTAGGTCCTATTTGATCCGTTTGATCCCATATATAAAGTATTCTAGTAGTTCCATCATTGTTTCTAAAGTCCTGATGCGTTATATCAATCCCAGTATCAAGTATTCCCACTATAACATTATTACCATTTACATTAAAAGCATTTCTAGCTTCTGAAGCTCGAATCGCATTTGCACTTTCATCTAACTCTATTTCAACTTTCAGACCCATCTGTATAGCTTCAACACCATCTAGTTGTGCAATTACTGGAAGATTTGATAATGGGATATGTGCTGTGAAAATATTCTCTATTTGAGATTGAATAGTTATTCCACAAGCTTCTAATTCAGCTATGCTATTTGTTGAAAGCAAAAACGCTCTGATAATTTGGTCAGAATTTTGCTCTCTAAGCCATAACTTTGCTGCTGGGAGTAAACCTATTTGATTGTCATCTTGATCATAAAGAGGTTCTTCTAAGGGCTCATAGATCCGTGAATACATGGAAAAGAGCAAAGGATCTATTTTAGCTGTCCAGTCTTGACTAATGCTATCAGTAGTATAGAAAGTTAGAAAAATAATTATTAGACATTTCATTTTTTTCCTCCGAACTTATTTATATAATGGCACCCACTTTTGGGTAAAGGGTTTTTCAGGAATTAAGCTATTTGTTAACCTAATTATTGCAATAGAAGTTGTATCACTTTTAATTTGTAAATCTGTTAATTCCGATTCATGATAACCTGATTTAAATGCTTTTATTGTATACTTGCCTGGGGAGATATTTAAAAATTCAAAATTACCAATGGAATCTGTTTTTGTTATCCAGAATATATCTTCTAAGTAAACCGTAGCATCAATGATAAAATTATTTGTTACAGCATCAACAATTTTTCCTTTTAAATTTCCTTTTAGATCAGGATGTTTTTTTTTGTTTTGTTTCTTATTCCCATTCTTTAATGAATGAATATTAATAATATTTTGCTTATTAATTTCTTGGTTATATTTAATTTTTATTGAACATGAATCTAGTGGTTTTGTTGGCATTGTATTAGTAAAACTGACAGGTAAAGTTGCGACAAAATATGTGATAACGCCTTGAAATATATTAACGTATACTACCCTGCAAGAATATTCATTAAACATCGTGTAACCTACATAATCAAGCGGAATATTTTCATATACGAATCTATCAGTCATCCTTATATAGTATCTTCCTTCAGGCAGATTTTTGATAATAAAATCTCCCTCTGAACTAATACTATCGTATGCTATTAGTTTGCTATGATTTTTATCTGTTAGATAAATTATAGCATTAAGATTTTGCCAATCATCAACTAAGGTTATTTTTCCTGCAAGAATTCCTGTATTTGGTTTTATTCCATATTCTTCCTTCCAGGATTCAGAATCAGCCACATCTTTACTGCCGCAGTTTAGTGAGAACAGGGCAAATAAAAAGACTATTAATATTTTTGATCTTTGCATTACAAAACTTTATATCTATAAATAAATTCCTATAGCAAAAAAAGAACAAATCGCTTTAAAAGTAAATACGGAAATCTCGTATTTTATCTACGAGTTTTCCGTATTTTTTTTATTTTAACTATCAAGGATAGCATTTAATTCATTAACAAAAGCAACTGCAAAGCAAGTTAGCTCGCTTGCACATTCTAAATTTAATTTTTTTATAAGGTTGGTTTTGTGGGTATCTACAGTACGTGCAGAAATATATAGCTTATTTGCAATAACACAATTCTTAAACCCTTCTGCAATTAAATGCAAAATTTCTGTTTCTCTTTTTGTTAATATCCCCTTTGCTTCGGCAATACTGCAAGGATAATCTGTTTTTATCTCCATGTTAAATTTCCTTTCTTTATTAAAGTAATAGCAGTGCTTATAATTTATTAATCATTAATAGCCTTAAAGTTTTTACTGGTAATTTTGATAGATAAGTTTTTTGAGACAAGTACTATTGGAGCAAACATTAAATAACTCAACTACCAACTTTATTATAAAATTGATTATTTACTTGTCTTTACACATAAGTATATCTCCCTAAAGTAATTGAGTTATTTTGTTAAAACGAACTTCTATAATTAATTTGTTATTGTCAAACAATTTTTAATAAACAAAAACATCTAGGAAAGTTTTGATGTATATGTACCTTTTAGAAAGGATGGTTCCTGAAGATAATGAAAAAAATAAATTAAAAATTAGCATTCAAGCTTTTCAATATCTAAACTGGTTGGCCGGCAAATTTTTAAACAGTCTTCCAATAATAAAGCTTGCACGCAATAACTTTCAATAACTATATTGGTTTTCATTTCATCTTTCGGGCAGGATATTCCAAAGCCTGAAGATGTTTTTGAATCTACTTTAATTAAAAATGTTACTATTGTTATTTCAGGGGAAAAAAAATTGAGAACGGCTCCGTTCTTATTGAAAAAGGGATAATAAAGTCTTTCGGTAAAGATTTATCACCGCTCTCTTCATCATTTATATTTGACGGCAAAGGTTATTTTCTTTATCCCGGTTTAATTAATGGCGGATATTTATTTAAACCGGAGCTTCCCGCTATAAAAAATTCCATAAAATTCACTTCCGGCAACCTAACCGTGTATCTTGAAAAAGAAAAAGATGATGTAATAGGATCACTTTTTGTCGGTTTTAATAAAGTTGTATCAGACATCAGGATGATGATAGAAAAGGTGATCGAAGCTGTAGAAGCAGCAGCAAGTGCAAGTACGCAAATATCTTCAAGCAGTGAAGAAATGGCAGCAGGTGTACAAGAGCAGTCAGCACAAACAACTGAAATTGCCGGTGCTGTTGAAGAAATGAGTAAAACTATT
>JAUXVN010000126.1 GCA_030684555.1 Ignavibacteria bacterium | reverse complement strand
TAACTTTTCTTTATTAATCAGAATGAAAAAAATATTTATACTTAGTTTTTTTATTACACTGCTCTCAGTTCCAAACTATTCACAAAGTAATGTTTGGTACACCGGAGCAGATTTATCTTACTTTATGCCGATTGGCTCTTTAAAAGATAGATTCGAACCTACAACAGGTTATTCATTTGTTTTTGGAAAAGAAACGAGTCAAGATTGGATTTGGTTCGGAAAAGTTGAGTACTTTAATTTCGATAAACCAAATTATGATCGATTAAATGTTAAGAGAAAATTCACAGTTGATGGTGTCGAAAAACAACTCTCATTTCCTCTGAGTAAATTAGATATGAATCTTGAGATTATCGGTTTAAGTGTAAACGCAAATGTAAATTACATACGAACTGAAATTTTTGAAACCAACCTCAATTTCGGCTTTGGTGTTTATAAGTGGATCGGAAATAGAAGAGACTTTATCGATTCACTTTTTACTAAAAATGCTGCCGACTCTACACTCTTTGTAGATTATATCGATGTTCCGGAAAAACAGCAATCAGATTGGAGTGGTGGTCTAAATTTTGGAATTGAAACATCTATTAAAATTTATGAACCGGTTTGGTTTACTGTTGGGGCTCAATATAAGATAGTTATCGGTGAACTTTGGTCAGCACTAAAAATCGATTTGGAAAATGTAAGCACTTTTCAAATGGGGGAAATTAGAGCAGGCTTAAGACTGAAACTTGATTTTTAATCTCACTTTTTAAGGCGTATTTAAAATACGCCTTTTTACTATTCACTAATCAGAAGAATAATGAAACTATTTTTATTAATAACAATTTTTACATTCATCTCATACATCTCTGCCTTTTCTCAGGAGGTTGATAATAATAATTCTATATCCGGAGTAAGAGGTGTTTGGCTAACCAATGTTGATAGTAAAGTTTTAACTTCACGCGAAAAAATTATTGAAGCTGTAGATTTCTGCAAGCGGCTCGGCTTCAATGCAATATTCGCTGTAACGTATAATAAAGGATACACTCTTTTTCCAAGCAAAACTATGAAACAATTATTTGGCGTTGAAATTGATTCACTTTATATAGGTCGAGATCCTCTTCAAGAATTAATTGAAGAAGCACATAAACAAAACATTAAAGTATTTGCATGGTTTGAATTTGGATTTTCAACTTCATATCAATTAGACGGTGGACATATTCTTAAGGCTAAACCTCAATGGGCTTCAAAAAATGTTCAAGGAAAATTAGTTGTTAAAAATGGTTTCGATTGGATGAATGCTTTTCATCCGGAAGCCCAAAATTTCATGCTATCACTCATTGAGGAAGTTGTAACAAATTATAATGTGGATGGTATTCAAGGGGATGATAGATTACCTGCAATGCCTTCTGAAGGGGGATACGACGATTATACGATTGCCCTTTATCGTAAATCGCACAACGGAAATAATCCTCCCGAAAATTCTAAAGATCCCGAATGGGTTCAATGGCGGGCAAATATTTTAACCAAATATCTTGAAATAATTTATAACCGGGTTAAAGAAATTAAAAAAGATGTTATCGTATCGATGTCTCCGAGTATTTACCCTTGGAGTAAAGAAGAGTATTTACAAGATTGGCCCACATGGTTGGAAAAAGGTTTTATTGAACTGGTTTGTCCACAAGTTTATCGTTACGATATTGAAAAATATAAATCTGCATTGAATGAGATAGTTCAAGACCAAGTTTCAAAGGAAAATTTATTTAGGATTTATCCCGGGATGCTTTTAAAAGTCGGTTCATATTATGCTTCTGAAGAAATGATTAAAGAAATGATTAAAGTTAACCGTAATGCCGGTTTGAGCGGTGAAGTCTATTTCTTTTATGAAGGACTCAAAAAATATCCTGAATATTTCGAAAATGAATTCGGAAAAAATCCATTAACATTTCCCAATCTTCGAAAATAATATGAAAATTTTAATCGCATTAATTATCGCATTTCAACTAATTACTTTTTCACAAACAAAAGAAGAACTTAGAGCTGTTTGGATTACTAATGTTGATAGCGATATTCTAAATAGTGACCGAACAATTGCATCAGCAATGAATTACCTCGCCGATATCGGTATTAATGTTGTCTTTCCTGTGGTTTGGAATAAGGGTTATACGATTTATCAAAGTGAGATAATGCAGAATATTTTTAATGCGCCGATTATCCCTAACTTTTCCGGACGCGATCCTCTAAATCGATTAATCATTGAAGCTCACAGAAATGGTATCGAAGTAATTCCATGGTTTGAGTTTGGTTTTTCTCCTTCTTATTCTCTGAACGGTGGACATATAATAGCTAAGTTTCCGCATTGGAAAGCAATTAATAATCAAGGAAATCTCGTAGTAAAAAATGGATTTGACTGGATGGCTGGAACAAATCCTGAAGTTCAAGATTTTCTTATTTCATTGATAACGGAAGTTCTTGATAAATATGAAGTCGATGGTGTTCAAGGAGATGACAGACTCCCTGCAATGCCGATTGAAGGAGGTTATGATTCAGTTACCGTTGCACAATACAAAGTTGAACACAACGGAAATAATCCACCTCACGATCCGTATAATTACAATTGGAAAGTTTGGCGAGCTGGTAAGTTAAATGATTTTTTCTGGCGATTACGTGATTCAGTCAAAACAAGAAGCCCGCATTACATTGTTTCTTCTGCTCCTTCGGTTTATCCCTGGGGTTTAGATAATTATTTGCAGGATTCACGAACCTGGGTTGATTCAGGTATTGTTGATAATTTTATTCCCCAGTTATATCGAACCAGTATCGGTTTATATACTAACGAATTGAAAAACTCATTATCATTTGTTCCCGCTTCCAAAAGAAACATTTTCTTTGCCGGAGTTCTGGTAAAAGCCGGGAGTTATGTAATCGATCCAATTTTTCTAACTCAAACAATGGACACAACCCGAAAATATAATGTTAAGGGAGAAACATTTTTCTTTTACGAAGCTCTCCGTGTTAATAATGATCAACTCGGGAATATGATTAAGCAGCAATTTTATTCAGAACCAGCATTAGTTCCTTATCGCAACGGAAATAATTGGAGACCAAAAGGAGTAATCGTTAACGAGGATGATACTGATGCGGTTCGTGTTGGCAATTGGCAGCAAATCGCTGTACCCGGATTTAGTCCTAATGCCTATTGGACTAACGATACAAATTATGCTTCAATAACTTATTCATTTGATATTCCGGCAACAGGGTATTACAGGCTTTATGCATACCTTGTCCCGAATCTTGTTTTCTCTCAAAATGCACATTACACTTTATACTCCGCAAATGATTCTTCTCTAATATTAGTTGATCAGAAAGAAAATAGTAATAACGGTTGGACTTTGCTCGGTAATGTTTATTTGAATGAAGGGAAACAAACTGTTTTAAAGTTGGACAATATAAATATGACTCCCGGCAAATATATTTTTGCAGATGCTGTTATGTTATTAATCAATCGAAAACTGTCACCCGATGTTATAATTACATCATTGAAAAATGAAGAGAGTGAGAATACTTTTAATTCAGTTTTAACCGATTATCAACTTATCCAAAACTATCCAAACCCGTTTAATCCAACGACAAAGATAAAATTCTCAATTCCCGATAATGGCAATATTCATTTAACTCGTCTGAGTATTTATGATATATTGGGGAAAGAAGTAGCATTACTAATAAACTCAGAAAAAAGTCCCGGCACGTATGAAGTTGATTTTGATTCTCAAAAGTATGGGCTTTCAAGCGGAATCTATTTTTGTAAGTTATCAGTTAACGGAAGTTCGTTTATTAATAAGATGATGCTGATGAAGTAATTTTTCAAATTTTACTAGTTAGCGATTTTTATTAGAGTTTTTGGGCTTCTGCTCAAATGAATAACAGCTAAAACAATTACTTTGTCTTCTTCAATTAGGAAATAAACACCATAAGGAAATTTTTTGGTTAATCCTCGTCTGATGTTTTTATAAACCAGAGGGAATGATTCCGGCATTTTAAGTATTTTTTTTAGTGTGGCTTCAATATTCATTATGAAACTATTTCCTAGATCAGATATTTTGTTTTCATACCAGTCATAAGATTCAGAAATGTCTGCAACCGATTCCGGTTTAAGCAGAAGTTTATACTTCATGAATGCTTTTGAATCATATTTTTAACTTCTGTCCACGACTTTCCTTCCTCCGGATTTCGTTGGTGGGATTCAAGTCTTGCATCAAGCAATTGCTTTTGTTCTTCTGAAATAGGAAATTCTTCTTGAGATAACATTATACTATCCCAGATTTCTTCGACAACAAAAATTCTTTCCTTAATGCTCAAAGATTTAATATCATTTAACGACTTAATTCTCAATTCATCACTCATAAAATCTTCTCCTTGTAAATCTACCTCTAATATAAATTATTATGTTCTATTTTTCAATTTGAAAAATTTACTAATCACACTTTTTCTCTGTTGACTTTTTCTATACTAAACGCCGGGATACAAACCGACAAATACTCACATTTTACTTCAAATGGATTTGAATAACGTACTCGACTTCCTTTTTTAATAATTATCGATTGTTTTTCTTGAAGAATTACGATTTCTCCATCAACTTCAAATTGTTTCTTACCGCGAATAATGTAAGTCACTTCATCAAACTCCGGTGTTTGAAATGGTTCTGACCAGCCGGGAGGCGCAATCATGTGTGCAATGCTGAAATCACCTTCATTAATACTTGCAAAACCAAAATGTTCCTCAATTAATTTACCGTCAGTTGTTGGTACTACAAACGGTTGTTTTTGTATTCTATAGCTCATCTAAACTCCTTATCATTTTATAGTATCGCTGTTTTAATTTGTGCTGCTTCAACAGAAAAGATACATTGAAAAATCGTACAAATATAATCATTTAAAAAACTACTTTTTTTATTTACAACGGAATTGAAATTAATACATCATGTGTTCCAGCGCACTTGACTTTTTCATTAGCATTCCTTTATTTGTCTCATCAATAATAATTTATATTAAACAAAAAGTTTTATGTATTACCGCACGAATATTTAATCAAACTATATGTTCCATTTATCATCTTGGGGAGTTATGAAAAATAAAAATTTGTTCTACTTTTTTACCGCTGTACTGTTTCTTCTAATCAATAAAGGGAGTCTTTCGCAAAGTTTTGATGTAAAATGGGGGGAAATTCCTAGGGTAGATCTCAAAATGACACATTATCCAGCAGATACAAATGCTTCCGCACTTATTTTGTATCATCTTGGCGATGTATCTTTAAACGATGGATTGAACCTTCACCACACTGAACATCTGCGAATAAAAATTTTTACTCCAAAAGGTTATGACCTTGCAACACATAGTATTAGGGTGAATACTAACTCAAATGAAAGATTAATTGATCTTGAAGCGTTTACATACTGGCTTGATGATAACGGTAAAATTGTAAAAACTGAGCTTGATGATGATGATATTTTTAAGGAAAAAGTAGTCGGAGGTATTTACGATTATAAATTTACTATGCCTTCGTTGAAACCCGGTTGTGTTTTCGAAATTCGGTACTCAATTGAAATACCATCTATTTATAGGATTAAAGATTGGACATTTCAATGGACTGAACCTGTAAGTTGGAGCGAATACAGAATCACAATGCCACATCAGATAAACTATTCTGCCGTTACGAGAGGGTTTGAGATGTGGGCTGTTAATGAAACGAACGAGGCGCAGCAGGTTTTTAGAGGAAATGCCGCAAACTATGTAGGCAAATCTATTGTTAAGTGTTATCAATTCAGATGGGCAGTTGAAGATGCGCCGGCAATAAGAGATGCACCATTCATATCAACAAGAGAAGATTATGTTAATAAAGTAGATGTTCAGCTTAATGGATTTTCGTTTAATAATGGGACGAGAGAACAAGTTTTAGAAAGCTGGGAAAAGTTGACTGAAAAGCTGATTGAAAATAAGAGCTTTGGTGAACGAATTGATGACAATAGAACTGTTCGTAAAATTGCAGAACAGCTTACCTCCGGGCGGACTCTTCCGGAAGATAAAGTGAAAGCAATTTATAATTGGATAGCAAAAACGATTGTGTTTACAGGAAATGAATTATTTACTGATGAAGATTCTGAAGATGTTATTGAGAATAAAAAGGGTTCATCGGCAGATATAACATTCCTTCTTCTATCAATGTTAAAAAGTGTGGGGATAGAAGGGCAGCCAATAATTCTTAGCACAAGGGCTAACGGTAAAATTCAAGAACTTTACCCCATCGTCAATCAATTTAATTATGTAATTGCACGGGTAAAAATAGATAACAAGATTTATTATTTGGATGCGACTAATCCTTATAGACCCTACGATATGCTCCCCTTTAAAGTGCTTGGGGCGAAGGGACTTGTTGTCCAACCGGGTAAACAAGAATGGGTTACTTTTCAATCAGATATAAAAAATAGTAATACTTCACTCATCATTGCAAATATTGATCAGGATGGAGCTGTCACTGCAAACTTTGAGGAGTTGTATACAGGCTACACTGCTCTAAATACAAGGGATGAACTTACATCCAAAAAAGAAGTGGAAATTGCAAAGGATATTTTTAAAACAGATGCCTCCGGTTTCGTTATTGATTCTGTTCTTATAACTAATAGAGACAGTATAGATGTTCCGCTGAAGATTAAAGCATGGGTAAAATCTGAAAGCTTCGCTCTAAAAAACGGCGATATGATTTATGTTAATCCTTATATGATCCAAAGAACTATTGAAAATCCGTTTAAAGCTGATGTTAGAAAATACCCTGTTGATTATGGGTATAAAAGCAACACCACAACTATTACAAATATTACTATTCCCGATGGCTATGAGGTTAAAGAAATGCTTGCTAATAAGAATATTGTACTTGGCGGGCACCTGACTTTTTCACGCGTATCACAAGTAGATAGTAATGCTATTCAGGTGATTACAAAATTTGTCCGTAACGTTACTGAGTTAAAACCAAATCTTTATTCTCATCTAAAACGATTTTATACCGATATTATTGCCGCATAGTCGGAACAAATTGTTTTGAGCCTTAAACAAGAGTCCCAAAAATCTACTGCAAAAAAATCTGCTGACAATAAATAATAGAAATGAAGTTTATGAAAAATTTATCTGCCAATATACTGTTAAAGATTCTGATTGCAGTTGTTGTTTTTGTTGGGATTATCAAACCGGATAATCCTGAATATGATATTAAAAATATACCATCTGCACTTCTTTCTGATGCAGACGCAATTATCCGAAAAAGTGAAACTAAATTTGAAGTGAAGAGTGACCGCTATGCGATACTTAAAAAAATATATGCAGTTACCATCTTTAATAAAAATGAACAACAATACGGTAACTTTGTTATCGGTTATGATAAGTTCAGCTCAATTGAAGAGATAAGGGTAATATTGTATGACTCTAAAGGAGAGAGAATTCGCAAACTTAATTCAGATGAAATTTCAGATCTTCCGGCAACTTCTTCTTTCTCACTGTATGAAGATAATAGAGTGAAGCATGCAAGTTTGTATCATGACCAATATCCATATACTATCGAACTTTTTTATGAAATTGAATATGATGGTTTCATAAACTGGCCGGATTGGAATTCAAGAAAAAATCTTGATCCGGTACAGATAAGTAAATTTGAAGTAATTGTTCCTCAAGATCAAGAGCTTCGCTTTTGGGTTAATAACCCAACATTAGCCCCATCAATTGAAACTGAATGGAACAAAAAGCGTTACAAATGGGAAGTAGCTGATCTACCCAAACTTTCAAGAGACGCTATAGGCGAAGATATTGAAGATATAGCAGAGCATGTAAAAATTGCTCCTGAAAATTTTAGAGTTGAAGGCTATAAAGGAAATATGACTTCGTGGAAAGATTTCGGCATGTGGTATTATAATCTCGCTAAAGATAAAAGAAATTTAAGTGAGCCGGTAAAAAAGGAAATCGGGCAAATTGTTGCCACTTCGGAAAACGAAATTGAAAAAATAAAAAAAATTTATCAGTATATGCAGTCCCGGACAAGATATGTAAGTGTTCAACTTGGAATTGGCGGCTGGCAGCCATTTGATGCAAATTATGTTCACGAAAAAAGTTATGGTGATTGTAAAGCGTTATCAAATTATACAATTGCCCTTTTGAAAGAAGTCGGAGTAACAGCTTATCCTGTTCTGATTAAAACAGGGAACCATCGTTTTCCGATTGTTTCAGAATTTCCGAGTAATCAATTTAATCATGCTATTGTTTGTGTCCCTACGCAAACGGATACATTCTGGCTCGAATGTACAAATCCGTACATGGCATTCGAACGAATTGGTTCAGGCAATGAAAACCGCGGTGCATTATTGATAACAGAAAATGGCGGAGTTTTAATAAATACTCCGGTAAGCTACTCAAAAGAAAATATTCAAAAAAAAATAATTTCTGTTAAGTTATCTGCCGATGGGAATTTAGAGGCTGATGCGCTTATTGAATGGAGTGGAAATCAACAAGTTCATACACGCAACTCTATTTCTGAAGCAACGTTTGAAGAAAAAGAGAAATTTATTGTGACAATGTTTGAGGTCCCTTCATTAAAGATTAATAAATATTTTTTTTACGGACTTGATAAACGCGAAGATCAAATTAGTGCTGAAATTAATATGTTATTATCACGTTATGCTTCGGTATCCGGCGGTAGAATATTTTTTAAAACAAATTTGATGGAACGCAGATATAAAGTTCCAAAAGATGTTGAGAAAAGATTATCTCCGGTAAGATTTTCTAATCCGTATTGGGATGTAGATTCCATTTATTATACAATTCCCGATGGTTACGAAATTGAAGCATTACCCAAACCGATTAATTTATCAACTTCATTTGGAGAGTTTTCTTCAAAAACGGAATTAGGTGCTTCTAACAAAATTCTTTTTGTTCGCAGCCTTGAAATAAAAGATTATTCAATTCCTGCAAGCGACTATAAGGCGTATCGAGAGTTTTTTGCAGAAGTTGTTAAATCGGATAGGGGACAAGTTGTCCTTGTTAAAAAGTAATTGTGAAAATAGGTGAGGTTTATTGTGTTAAATTTTTCGAAAAAACTAATAATAATCATTGTTTTATTGCAATTTATCTCAATGTCTATGGTTTTGTATCTATCCCAAAATAGTATTAACAACCCGTCAATGTTATTTCTCATATTGCTATCACTAATTCTCTTTATCTTAATTGTAAAAAAAAATTTGTATAACAAAAGTAGAGGTATTTTAATCATAATGAGTATTGTCTTTTCAATTTCGTTTATAGTGTGTTTTAACATTGTTGGTTTTACAATGTTCCCTGGAATTGTTAAGGATTCAGCATTTTTATCTTTGGCTCACTTGAAAAATATGGGAGTCTTTTTTTTTATGATGTTACTGGCACATTTAATAATTTTGTTTTCAATTAAGTTATGTTTTAAAAATAACCTGGGTTAAAATATCATTCCGGTAAGATTATGATTCCTTTTGGAGCGATACTAAGGAGTTACACAACCGGCAGCAGTGCAAATGATAAATACAAGTTCACAGAAAAAGAACGAGACATAGAAACTAATTACGATTACTTTTCCCATAGGGACGGCAAGCCGGGTGCAAGGTATTACGATAGCGAAGTTGGAAGATGGCTTAGTGTGGATCCGATGGATAGTGAAAGGCCGGGGTTATCTCCATATAATTATTGCCAAAATAATCCTTTGGGAAGGATTGATCCGACGGGGATGTTAGATGACTGGGTTGAAGATAAAGATGGCAATATTTATTGGGATGAGAATGCAAAGTCACAAGAAACAACAAAAGAAGGCGAAACATATTTAGGTGAAGTTGTTGTAGTTTTTGAAGGTAGCGAAAATGAACAATTAGGTGAAGGAGATAACCTATACGGAGACGGTGCACATTTAGCCAATGTAACTGTTTATGGTCCTGGTGGTTCGGAAGATGTAAATACATATAAAGGATACACAATGAGTTCTGATCCTAACAAATTTGGAGTTGTGGCAGATGGTAATTTTACGGTAAATCGAACAACAACCCCTGGGCCTTATGGTTCCGAATGGGCTTTAAATAATAGGGGAAGTGTACCAGCAAAAGGAGGTTATAATCCAGCGTACCCAAATCGTAAGCCTGGTTTTTTAACAGGTGTATTTATTCACCGATCTAACAATAATGGTTGGGCAGGTACTTTTCAAAAAAAGGGATTAACACATGGAGTCTCTCAGGGATGTTTATTAATTGAACCAAATAAATGGGAAAAGTTTAATAAACAGTTAAATGGTGTAAACAATTTTCAGCTGAAATTAAAGAGGTAAAGATTATGCTTAATTATACTTTAATTGTGCTTACATTAATAACCATGAACATTTATCCACAAGAGAATAATATAACTTGCAATTGTTTTGTTATCCTCATTCCCAAAAATGAAAAGATTCCAATACTAGAATGTCCTAATGGAGATGTAATTGCAGAGGTTATTAATGATACAAGAAATGATGATTATGTGATTTTTCAGTTACATGAAATTAAAAATAATTATGCTTATGTAACAGGATCAGGTATGCGAATTGATACGGTAGAGAGATCAGGTTGGCTTGAGGTAAAAAATCTCGGTATTTATCCAGTTGATTATTCGTTGCCTATTGATTTGTATAATGAACCAAGTAAATCTTCCGGAATAAAAAATTCAATAAACGATTTCGAATATTCACCTTTAATTGTTGAAAAGTGTAAGGGTCAATGGTTATTTGTTAGTTACAAAAGAGACAATCAATTCTATGAAGGATGGCTACCACCAGATAATCAATGTTCTAACCCTTATACGACATGTAACTAAAACTATTATAATCAGTGAAGAATTACCTTAGAACTTACACAATCGGTAACGGGCAAAATGATAAATACAAGTTCACAGAAAAAGGACTAGGCATAGAAACTAATTACGATTACTTTTCCCATAGGGACGGCAAGCCGGGTGCAAGGTTTTACGATAGCGAAATTGGAAGATGGCTTAGTGTTGATCCGATGGAATATCAAACTTTAAATGGTTAGAATTCAATAATAAAATATTTTCAATAATTCCGCTTGAAAAATTAGAATCCGGTTATGAAATCTCCAGAGATTTAATTGCTAAACAATTGCGTATGGCTCGTGATCGAGAGTTAAAACAAATTACTAATAAAGGATTTTATAAAAGTGGGAAAATTGGAAATAATGGATTTAATGATACTTATCATCCAAGGAATCAATAAATGAAAATGCGAATTTTATTTTTTTTCTTTGCACTAATTACAGTTAATTGTCAAGAACAATCTAAAGTAAAAATTGAATATCCTGAAGGAGACAAAATTCTCTATTCAGAGTACGTAAATGAATTTAAAGATAGGCTTTTTTTATTTTCAATTGATGAGTGGAAAGAATATGAGATCCCTTTGGAGGGTATCCAAATACATGATATAGGAGGCAAATTTTCGCCAGATGGAAAAAAAATACTCGTAAAAGGTAAAAATTATACTGACGATATTTATATCTATGACCTTAGAACATCTAATTGGCAAAAAATATTTCTGCCGGCCTTAAATCATCCTGGTGAAAACTCTTGCCCCTTTTTTGATTTTTTAGATGATTCAACGGTTGTTTTTGATGGGTTATTTAACTTTTTCATTATATCTCTTAAAACCGGAGAACTCATAGATAACTTGGCAGCTACTGACACATTTTATATTTGGTCTTTTGATACTAATAGAGATGCAAATTTATTGTACCTTAACGTTGGGCCGCCGATGGCTGGATTTAATAATATACCAATGAATTTTATAGTCTATAATTACAAAAAACGTGAATTTTTTAATTATATTCAAAATACTGGTTATTTTAGATTTTGGATAAAAGGAACAAGTAATTTATTCATAATAAGTGATCTTTCATTTCTTAATATAGAAACCGGGGAAAAATCCTTCATAGAATTTAAGAATATTCCGGTAGATTCAATCATATATGCACAATCCAAATTTATTGATAGAAACCGATTTTTAATCCTTAAAAAAGAATATACTGTTTTTGAAAATGATTTTTATTTATATGATTTTACGAATAATTCAATTAAGAGATTAACTTATTCCAGAAGCAATAAAACTCTTATGGATGTATACAGTGAAGATTAAGTAGCGAGCTGCTTTTACATTAAATTTCCTTATTCAATGCAATTTCACTCGATGATTATGGTGAAGTATTAGTGCGCAAGACTACAATAAGTTTTGAGAAATATTAAGAAGCACTAACACCGCTGATCCTAATGATAAATACAAGTTCACAGAAAAAGAACGTGACATAGAAACTAATTACGATTACTTTTCCCATAGGGACGGCAAGCCGGATGCAAGGTATTACGATAGCGAGATTGGAAGATGGCTTAGTGTTGATCCGTTGGCTGATAAGTATCCTGAATGGAGCCCGTATAATTACACTCTAAATAATCCACTTAGGTTTATTGATCCGGATGGAAGAGAAGTAAAGAATGGGCCTTTGGATTGGCTTTTAAAATTTATTGCCAAAAAGATTGGAACGAAATTAGGTAAAGAACTTTCTAGTGCTGGTGAAATTAAAAAAGGATTCGGTAAAGAGGGCGAAGATATTGATTATGATAACATTCCTGACGATCAAGATGAAATAAATGAATGGGAACATGATTATGAGAAGACAAAAAAAAGGTATGACGAAATTGAAGATGGCAAAGAAAGATTAAGAAAAGCTCTAGATGATTATAAAAAAGAAAAAGCAAGACAAGAAAAAGAGAGACAAGAAAAAGAGAGACAAGAAAAGGAGAGAAAGGAAGGGGAAAAAGAACAGTGATAAAGGCCACCAATGTCTTATAGAAAGAAAGTGATTACTTCTATTCTGTTAATCCTATTGATTTTAACAGTTGAATTTTCAATATCTTTAATAAACGGATTTCTAATCGGGTACTTTGATGTAAATGATTCAGAATACCTTGATGTATTAACAGATTTGTTTATTATTTGTATAAGCCTGTGTGTTATTTATTTTTTTAGTAAAAGGTTAGATATTAAAATACCAATAACGAGAATATCTAATTATCGGCACTTTTTTTATGCATCTATATTTTTCTTCATGGTAATCATATTTAATGATATCATTGAAGATGTAATTTTGAATCTTTTCCCGTTTCTTTCATCACTTGAAGTTTTAAATTATTCTGAAGAGGAGATTAGCATTCATTCAATAGTCTTTTTAGGAATATTTTATCCACTCGTTGAAGAATTATCTTTTAGATGTATTTTATTTAAAATTGTTAGAGAAGAAAAAAGTTTTGTATTTTCTGCATCAACAGTATCTTTATTGTTTTTTCTTGTTCATCCTATACCACAAGCATTTATCCTATTCTTTGGAATGAGTTTTCTACTTTGTTATCTTTATGAAAATTATAACTCACTAGTACCACCTCTCATCTTTCATAGTGTATATAACATTTTAGTATTACTATCTTGGATGTATGCTAAATAGTGGATTAATCTTAAAGAAGAGTTTAAACAACAAGTATCTATACACCGAAAAAGAACCACCGACTTCATCTCCGATTCGTCGGGACAAGCGTGACATTGAAACCGGATATGATTATTTTGGTGTTAGATAGTACGATAGCGAGATAGGCAAATGTCTGCAAGTGGAGCTGATGGGCCATTTGAGTTGTACTGCTTCGTCACAAGTAGGTTCAACAACATGAAAGGTTATTAAAAATACTTTGACAGAAGAAGAAAAGAATTAAGGAAATGATAAATTACCAAACTCTTATTCCCAAATTGATCCGTAAAGGAAATTATGTTGTATACATTTTGGTTTTAGCAGCACTGATATTTGGTACAATTGAGTATGGTATAAAAACTATTGGTATTGCTGTAATTGTTTTTTATTCAATGTATACGATAATTACAAATATGATAGATTGGTTCTTTGAATATTTAAATTGGATCATGAAAAGGAAAAATGAAACAAGTGCGATTAGAAAGTATTATTCATTTATATCCTCTGTAATTGTACTGATTTTTTTATACATACTTGACGAAAAGATCAGAAATTACTTATTAATCTTTTGCGGGATACTTCTTGTTGGATTGTTAATAATCTATTTTATGAAAATAAAATTAACTCCCGGAAAATAGACAAAATAAGTAGGGATAATTTATCTCTGTTGTCACCGAACACTGAGGCTGTCACAAAAGTCAGTATTTCAAAAATAGCCGGACTGCTTTCCGGGTTTTATTTCGGTTATTTCAAAATAACCGAGACCGAAAGTAAAACTATTTTTACAAAAATAGAGATGCCGGAAATAAACTGGAGATTAAAAGTTTAGTTAAAAAATCAGATAGTTAAGTTATTTCGGTTCAGCAAAAAAGTTTATTACCGTTCGCTTCAGCGAACGGACAACAAGTATAAAACAAGATTTCGGCTTTAGCCGCATTTTGGGTGTTTCTAAAAAAATCAGATAGCTCAAAAAAAAAGAATTGTTTATAACAAAAAATTAATGTTATATATTTGCGGAAGCATGATCGATAATATTAAATTGCAGAAAAAATTTAGTTTAGACAGGAGATGATTAAAATGAATACTGAAGAATTATCAAAACAAATAAAGGAATTAAGCCTGTCGGAAAAACTATTGCTGGTAACTGATATTTGGGATGGAATTGCAAAAAATAATGATGAACTTCCTCTCCCCGAATGGCAAAAAATTGAAGTGGAAAAAAGATATGAAGAATATTTATCCGGAAAGTTAAATCTCCACAATTGGGACAAAGTCCATGAAGATTTAAGAAACAAGTATAAATGAAAATTACTTTGAAAGTATGAACGAATATAAGCAAGGAGAAAAAATCTTAAAACAATTCCCTCATATCTTATTATAAACCTCTCAGAATTTCACTTCTAAAAAAGTTAATTGTTTTATATATTTCACACAAATATATTTATCAGTCTTGGTATTACACAATGAAAACAAAAATAATTTTTCTCCTTTACCTTTTTCTATTTGCTGCCAATCTACTTTCACAAGATCTTCCTCACTACTTAACAAACGAAGAGAAAGAAAAACTTAAAACTTACATTCCTCCGATTGGATTAACCGAATACACAAATCCTCCATCAAGACAAGTTAGAACGATGGCTGAATGGGAAGAGTTGGAGGGTATTATAATTACATGGACATCTTACACTTCAATACTCCGTCAGATTGTTGATTATGCTCAAGAAGAAGGGAAAGTTTATATCGTTTGTTCTGATTCAAATAGTGTTAAAACTTATCTGACTTCTGGTGGAGTCCCTTTAACCAATGTAAAATATATTATAGCAAGTTTTAATTCAATTTGGGTGCGGGATTACGGTCCATGGACAGTTTATGCTGATGATGTTGACAGCCTTTATTTAATTGATTGGACTTATAATCGCCCGCGTCCTGCGGATGATTTGATACCTGTTACTTTTGCGAATTATTATAATGTTCCGATTTATCAGACAACAACTTCTCCCAATAATTTAACTAATACCGGTGGAAATTTCATGACGGATGGAATGGGGACAGGTTTTGCTTCAAAATTAATATTAACGGATAATCCAACAAAATCAGAAGCTGATATTGATTCAATTATGAAAAAATATATGGGAATTACACGCTACATCAAGATGAATACTCTCCCTTATGATGAAATCCATCATATTGATATGCACATGAAATTATTGGATGAAGAGACTTTGCTTGTCGGACAATATCCAACCGGAATTTCTGATGGACCACAAATAGAAGCAAACTTAACTTATGTTTTGACCAACTTCCAAAGCTCGTTTGGCAGACCTTACAAGGTTATCAGAATTCCTATGCCTCCTGATGCTACTGGCAGATATCCAAGCGGGGGAGGACAATATCGAACATTCACAAACTCGGTATTCGTAAATAAGTCGATAATCATTCCTACTTATGATCTTCAATACGATACAACTGCATTGAGAATTTATCGTGAAGCTCTCCCCGGTTACAATGTGGTCGGAATTAATTCTAATGGGATAATCTCAGCTTTAGGTACCATTCATTGTATCACCAAAGAGGTTGGAGTTAAGGAACCGATTTACATTACTCATAAACAACAATCAACTTCGCCACAGACTGATAATGGAATTGAAATTAGATCAGTTATAAAGACTATAAGCGGAATTGCATCCGCAGCAATTTATTGGAAGAGATTTGAGGATACTCGTTTCGTATCATCTCCAATGCAGCTTTTAACTGACAATGAATATGCGGGAATGATTCCACCACAAATGACCGGAACGAAATTAGTTTATTATATATCCGTAACATCAAATTCGGGTAAACAAATTACTCGTCCGATAACAGCTCCAAACGGATATTTCACAACTATTGCAGATGTAGCGGTACCTGTTGAGTTGATTAATCTTAGAATTTTTACTCATGGTAATTCTTTAACAATCAATTGGCAGACTATTACTGAAACGAATAATTATGGGTTTGAGATTGAACGAAAAAATCTGAATCACAATCTTTCTTCAAACGAATGGGAGATGTTAGGTTTCATCGAAGGAAAGGGGACGAGTGCAATTTCATCTTCTTACGAATTCAAAGATGTAGTTCAAACCGGTGGAAATTATCAATACAGATTAAAACAAATCGATTACAACGGTCAATTTACGTTTTATAGTTTAAGTGAAGTTGATATTATTCCTTTTGAATTTGACTTATATCAAAATTATCCAAATCCGTTTAATCCGACCACGACAATCTCTTTCCAAATTCCGAATGAAGAATTTGTCAGTCTTAAAATTTATGATATACTTGGAAATGAAATTCAAACTTTACTCAACAAAATAGTTAAGCCGGGGATTCATAATATTCAGTTTGAAGCATCGTCACTGGCGAGTGGAATCTACTTTTATATATTGAAAACAAAAGAAAATTTTAATTCAAAAAAAATGATTTTAACAAAATAATCTTATTAATATTTACTAAAGAGATAATATGAAAACAAAAATCACCATATTAATTGTACTACTTTTTGCTGTTACAACATTAGTCGTCCCGCAAAAAAGGGGAGTAACACTCGATGATATTTATCGTGTAAAAGGAGTCTCTGCCCCTCATGTTTCTCCTACCGGGGAAAAATTACTTTTCACAGTCGGTGAGCCCGATATGAAAAAGGGGAAATCAACAACATCACTATTTATAATGAGTTCTGACGGAAGCAGTCAAACGCAAATTGATTTCGGTAAAGAAAAAGCATCATCTCCATTCTGGGGAAAAGATGACAACACAATTTATTTTGAAAGAAGTGTTGACGATTTTAATCAGTTATTCAGTTATTCTATCAAAGATAAAAAAGAAGAACAGTTAACTTCATTTTACGGCGGAATTTCTTCTCCGGTTTTTTCGAATGATTTTTCATATCTACTTTTTTCTGCAGAAGTTTATCCCGATTGCGGAGTAGATCAGGAATGTAATAAAATCAATAGTGAAGCTGCTTCTGATGGTCCCGTACAAGCATATTTAGCTGATGAACTATTATACCGGCATTGGACATTTACAATTGATGGAAAATATACACATACGTTTCTCTTCGATTTAAAAAGTAAAGAGTATAAAGATATTACTCCCGGAAAATATCATACACCGATTTTTATGCTTGGAGGAGGAATCGGTTTTGCAGTTTCTCCTGATGGAAATGAAATTGCATTAGTTTCCAACCGCGAAAAAGATCAAGCTTCAACAACGAATTCTGATATTTGGATTTATTCAATAAAAAATCAATCTTTGAAAAATCTAACTGAAAAAAATAAAGCATGGGATGGAACACCAATTTATTCACCGGACGGGAAGTATTTAGCCTATCGAAAACAACTAATACCCGCTTATGAAGCTGATAAATTTAGAATTTCTCTTTATAACAGAGTAACCGGTGAAGATAAAATTATTACAGAATCATTTGATAATTGGATTAATGATTTTATTTGGGCAAATGATTCCAAAACGATTTACTTCAGCGGAGATGTTAAAGGTTACAGTCCAATTTTTAAATTGAATATTAATTCGGAAAAATTCGAGAAGATTACAAAGGATATTAGCGTTGGCGGATTTGCAATCTCACACGATGATAAATCACTCTATTATACATATCGACTGATGCATCTTCCTGCAGAAATTTATAGTTTTGATATTTCATCTTCACGTGAAAAAAAACTAACATCATTTAATGATTTGTTATTGTCAGAAGTTGATTTTGTTCCGGTTGAACAGATGTGGATAGATGGTGCTGAAGGAAAACCTGTTCATGTTTTAATAGTTAAACCTCATAATTTCGATGCAAATAAAAAATATCCTTTGATTGTTAATGTTCACGGTGGACCACAAAGCCAATGGATGGATGCATTTAGAGGTGACGGACAAGTTTATTCCGGTTATGGATATGTCGTGGCTTTTCCTAATCCACATGGGTCAACTGGTTATGGGCAAGAATATACAGCCGCAATTTCAAAAGATTGGGGAGGTAAAGTATATGAAGATGTAATTGCTGTGACTGCTCATCTCTCGAAGTTACAATACATTGATAAGGATAGAATTGGTGCAATGGGTTGGTCATACGGTGGATATATGATGAATTGGCTTCAGGCTAAAAGTCCGGAAAGATATAAATGTTTTGTAAGCATGATGAGTTTATATAATCTTGAATCATTTTATGGAACAACTGAAGAACTCTGGTTTCCCGAATGGGATTTGAAAGGAAGTCCTTGGAATTCGGATTTATATAAAAAGTTTTCACCATCGAATTATGTTGACAATTTTTCAACTCCAACTTTAATAATTAGTGGTGAAAAAGATTATCGTGTATCGTATAACCAAAGTCTTGAATATTTTACTGCTTTACAGAAAAAGGGGATTGATTCTCGATTAATAATCTTTAAGAATGACGGGCAC
This sequence comes from Ignavibacteria bacterium, assembly GCA_030684555.1. Lineage (GTDB taxonomy): Bacteria > Bacteroidota > Ignavibacteria > Ignavibacteriales > Ignavibacteriaceae > JAGUXE01. The sequence continues at coordinate 3,355 of JAUXVN010000126.1, read as the reverse complement.
TGGCCAAGTCATGTTAAAAGTATGCCGTTATATTATAATGCGCATTTGGAATGGTTCAATAAATATTTGGGGGGAGATAAAGCTCCTTATGATTCAGAGCTGATGGTTAGAAATAGAGTTTATTAAAATTCTCAAAAAAAAACCGGAGTAACACTCCGGTTTTTTTATATTCTTTTAAGCATTTCCATTAAATTTCAACTTGTGCAGACGATCGTTTCCGTGTGAGTATCTGTCAAATAAACTTCTTGCCGTTTGAGTAGGTATAAATTCGTTATAATAGGTTCCGGGTTGATAAAATGCTCTTTCCTGTTCAGCATTAATCAATGCGGGTCGAAGGTCTACCTTTTGGCTGTTCAACACTTGAAAACGTTCACGGGGTGCCAAATTCGGTTTTTGTTTAACAATGTTTTCATGAGCTTTTCTTTGAGGAACGTAATATGCTTGATCATTCTGCGCAACTGCCGGTGTTTGCAAAGTTTGCGTTTTAGCTTTATTCGAAGAAGTAACAAATTGCTTTACTGCAGGGTTTTGCATTTCTGATCTCTTAGGCATTTTTGAATTTTTGATTTTATATATAAAATATGAAACAATCATTAATATGCCAACGACTCCGGAGAAGAGTACCAAAGTGAGTTTTATAATCGGTATAAGTTCCATTTTCTATTCCTCTATTTCAAATTCTTTTATTTGAAACTAATTAAGCAATAGTTGTGCCAGCCGATTTTTAACCAAATTTTAACGAAATTCAACTATTTTTACGTCCTAATTTGAGAGATAGTATCAAATTGAGACAGATGAATACTTTACAAAACCGACGAAAATATGAAAAGCAACATATAGAATTAATATTTCAAACAAAAATTGCATTTCAAAACCGATTTTTTTATTTTAACCTCTTGATTTTTAATAACTTAAGATGGTTAAGGAAATTTTCATGACGAAGGCAGATCTTGTCGATATAGTTGCACAAGGAACCGGTTTAACTAAGTTGGAAACAGAAGCTGTTATCGAAGGTTTTTTTAACAGCGTGATTGAATCTTTGAAAAGCGGTAAAGGTATTGAAATTAGGGGATTTGGAACCTATAAAGTAAAGAAAAAAAATTCCCGTTATGCGAGAAATCCGAAAACCGGGGAAAAAGTATTTGTCCCCGAACATTATGTGCCGGTTTTTAAATTTTCTAAAGACTTAAAAATGTCAGTTGATACAGGAATGAAAGAAGCTCAAGATTAGTATGTCATTTATTTGCAGTTCATGTAAATTTGAATTTGAGAAAGATTTTAATTTCTGCCCTGAATGTGGAACGGAAAAATCTTTACCTATTGCTGAAAGTGATGTCCGGACTGAGATTAAAGAATTTTTAATCTGTGCTGCTTGTGGAGATGAGAATCCTGTCGGAAGTAATTATTGCCATAGTTGTGGAATTAAATTAGATTCGACTGCCGAAGTAGTTTCAAAGGAAACAACTGTCAAAAATGAAAAACCTTTTGAAAAAAATGTAAGTATAAAACCAAAACCACCTGTTAAAAAGCAAGTTCAGAAAAAGAAAAACATTGTAGTGAATTTACCTAAGTCAGAAATTATTAAAACAAAAGATTCACTTGACGAGAAAAAATTATTCTTAATCATAGCTGCTGTTGTTTTAATTGGAGTTATAATACTTTATGGCGCAGGAGTTTTTGAAACACATAAAGTTGTTGAGAGTAGTTCTGCACAAGCAAATCAACCTCAGACCAATTCTGGTGTTGATTTGAAAAATCTTCAGCAGATTAACAACTTGAGAGATGTTGTACAAAATATTCCAGAAAATTATTCTGCTGTTTTGGAGTTGGCTCATCTGTTAATGGATTCAAGACTTTTTGCAGAAGCGATTGAGAATTATAAAAAATATTTGATAAAAAATCCGAATGAACCTGATGTTCTTGTTGATATGGGAGTCTGTTTTTTTGAATTAGAAAAACATGATGAAGCCATTGTTAACATGGAAAAAGCAATTAAAATAAATCCATCACATCAGATAGGGCATTTGAATTTAGGAATAGTTAACTTATCAAAAGGAAATGTAGAAATTGCTAATCAATGGTTTAAGAAAGCAATTGATTTAAACCCGGGAACCGAAATAGCTCAAAGAGCACGACATTTATTAGAATCACATTAAAATTAACTGAATTGGAGGAACCATGCCTTGCGGACGTAAAAGAAAACGCCACAAAATGTCAACACATAAACGAAAAAAAAGACTCAGAAAGAATCGTCATAAAAAGAAATTACGATAGGTCTTAAGTTTTAAGATTTTTATAGAATAATTTCTAGCGCCAACTTAGCTCAGCTGGTAGAGCAGCTCATTCGTAATGAGCAGGTCGTCGGTTCGACTCCGATAGTTGGCTCGTTGAAAGTGCGGAAATGAATTGTTCCCGCACTTTTTTATTTTTATCATTCCATACTTTTTTCCATTTCTCAATATTTTTTTCTACTGTAAAACTATTTTCTCTAATAATTATCGAAAGAGTTTTGAAAAAAAACTTTGATGTAATGCAGCCAACATTGACTTTACGAAAAAAAATGTTATAATGGCAGCTAATGAATTAATTTTTTTGAAGGGGTTGTTTTGGTTTACTTCTTCAGTGCCTTTACTGGTAGTTGATGGGTGTGCTCCAGCAACTAATTTACTATTATTATTAAATCTTGGGATGTCACAGCAACAAGTCATTTCAGCGATTGGTGAAACAGATGTGGCAAGAGGTTCAATAAGGAATAAATACGATCAAATCACTGAGGTTTGGGAGTTATCGGCTAAAGAAACCAGACTACTACAGTTTAAGGACACCATACTGGTTTTTTTTCATAATAATAATCTGGTGCAATGGGGTGAAGCTCGCGAGTGGGGATGTGAGGCTGATAAAATATACGAATATCGATTCAGATAGGAAAACAGATAAAGAGAATTATTAAATGAGAAAATTTCTTGGGATATTGATCTCAGTTATTCTGATTTTTGCTATTATAGCACACTCATCCTTTTGTATTCCACAATTTCGTTAGAGTACAAAGTTTCTAATTCTATCCAATTAGTCTCAGCGTTTTCAGCTTTATTAACCGCACTAATTGCACTTTTAATTTCATATCCTAAAACAAAAAAATTAAGCTTGAAAATAGATTTAATTATTGACGATGAAAACATTGAGGAGTATGATGTATCTAAATTTAATGATTTACTTAAGTGCATCTCTAAAAACAGCATTTTATAAATCGACTGGCAGACTTTAGAAAAAGTTCGTTTTTTCAGAAAGCTATTTAATGTTGTTTTTGATTTTATATTCTTTTGTATTCTCGTTTATCATTTTATCTAAATGATTC
>JAUXVN010000125.1 GCA_030684555.1 Ignavibacteria bacterium | reverse complement strand
GAATCATTTAGATAAAATGATAAACGAGAATACAAAAGAATATAAAATCAAAAACAACATTAAATAGCTTTCTGAAAAAACGAACTTTTTCTAAAGTCTGCCAGTCGATTTATAAAATGCTGTTTTTAGAGATGCCCATATATCACCTTTAGCTGTATAACGGCGTGGCTGCTAACCCGCCGCCCAGAGCAGACGCCTTAGTTAAAAGCACAATACCAACAATTATTTAAAACTTATTTTACTGAACACTGTCGAACAAAAAACTTGCACACTACAACACTGCAAATAATTAGTAAACTGCCACTTTGAAATGGCGGTCGGTGTTGAGCAGCAGGTTATATGGCTTTTTCTCATCGTAACAATATCATCTTTTTTGTTTCTGCATAACTTCCGCTTATTATTCTGTAAAAATACACCCCACTTGGCAAATTACTTGCATCAAAATCTATTTCATAAGTCCCAGCTTGTTTATAATCATTAAATAATGTTTTAATTTCGCTTCCAAGTATATCATATACTTTAATTTGAACTCTTTCAGATTTGGGAATTGTGTATTTTATTTTTGTTATTGGATTAAATGGGTTTGGATAATTTGGTGAAAGATGATAATTAATTACTAAATTATTTTCATCTTCTATGCTTGTAATTATATCAAGTTCTAATAAACCTTCAGCGTAAGTACCAAGATAAAGCTGATTATCATTATCTTTTTTAATTTCGGTAACATTACTATTCTTTTTAAGTGGAGTTGTTAATGGAACCCAACTTTCTCCTAAATTAGACGAATACCATAATGTATCTCTTGCTCCTCCTAATACAAGTCCAGATTCATCAGAATATATTGTCCATATCCCTCTACCAGAAAGTAACTGTTGCCAGCTAATCCCGTTGTTAGTAGAACGATACGTGCCAAAACCTCTATCAGTTATAAAAATTATCCCATTTGATAAGCCAGATATACAATTATTTTCAGACCAGTCTAAACCAGAGTATGTTGAATCAAAATTGACCCCATCAGTAGATTTATAAAAATTATAATTTGATACCCCAAATCCAGTTACCCAAATATCTGAATTATTCAGAAGCATCCCCCTTGAGAAGAAGCCAGTTTTAACTGGGAGAACAAACCAATTGTTACCGCCATTTGTCGTTTTACGAAGATTAAATTCTGTTGCTACAAAAACTGTATCATCGCTTAACGCTAATACGTTATATGTGGACATAATGCTGTCGGCTGTCAGATTAGTAATCTCCCAGCTTTTTCCTAAATCTGTGGATTTAAATAAACCTTCTGCAAATGTAGCAGCATATAAAATTCCATTTTGGCTAATTGCAACTCCAAAAACATCGTGTAATCCAAGATTACTCCATTTTTTAGAAGCTTTATTAAAAATTTGTACTCCAGATGGTGTTGATGCAAAAATTAAACTATCTCCGCTAAATACAATATTCTTTACATTGGAAGTTGGTAAACCAATATGTTCAAAATAATCACCATTATCAATTGATCTAAATATACCACCTCCACCCGAAGAAAAGCCTCCATCTCCTTCAGAACCGATAAAGATATCATCTTCTATATTTAGTTTTAATCTAAAAACATCTTTTTTGTAAATCCCTTGTTTGTACTGCACCCAGGTTTGTCCTAAGTCTGTTGTTTTGTTTAAACCATCTTGCTTAGTACCCGCATAAAGATTCCCTTGAGTATCTAATGCTAATGATAAAACCACCTTTCCAACTAACCCTAATTGAGTCCAGTTTTGTCCTCCGTCTGTTGAATAAAAAACTCCATTTCCATTATCATAGTAGCCAGTACCACAATAAATATTATTAGCTGAATCTATAAGGATTGAGGAAACAGGGATATTTGATAAAAAATTATTCTGCGCCCAGGTTAAACCATTATTAGTTGTAGCAAATAATCCATCGTGGGTTCCGGCATATACTATATTATTGGTTTCAGTGGCAAATACTAATGGACGAAGGTTCGCTGAGAGCTCCCAATTATCTCCATAATCTGTTGAGCGATATAGTCGTACATATTGACCGTCCCCAGCAAACATTACTCCATCTCTGCTTTGACCGAATGCCCAGCATTCACCGGTGTTGTACCCGTTTCTTTTATTTTCCCACGTTACCCCGTTGTCCGTTGAACGATAAATTCGTCCTTGAAAATTTGTTCCTACCCATATATGGTCTTCCTTTGTTATATAAATTGAGTATACTTCAAAATCATCAAACTGTGTTTCAATCTTAAACCAACTTTCTCCATTATCAATTGATTTATACAAGCCGGAGTAATCAATCCAGAAAGAATATACTCCAGCATAGATTTCACCTAAAGAATTAATAGCCATATCACCGACAATACCCCCCATAGGTCCTCCGGTATGTTTCCAATTTAATTGTTGAGAACTAGTATATATTGAAAGCAAACATACTGTTAAAAATATATAAATTAATCGTTTCATTTTCAGCTCCTTTATTGTCGGTGATATAATTTTGTAATTCCTACTTTGCTAAAAGCATTTTCTTAGTTATAGAATAACCATTTGCTTTAAGCGTATAGAAATATATACCGCTCGAAAGATGAGAAGCATCAAATGAAGCTGAATAATTACCAGGTTCTTTTACTGTATTAACTAATTCAGATATTTCATTCCCCAAAACATCATATACTTTCAAGGAGACAAAAGAATTTTCAGCAACAGAATATGATATTACAGTAGTCGGGTTAAATGGGTTTGGAAAGTTTTGATTCAAATTAAATTCGATTAAAGTAAATCCTTCTGAAGATCCTTTCTTCTCTATTTCACCACCTTTAACATTTACTGTTGCTATATTCGAGGCAGATGTTTCATTATTAGTACTATAAATTGCTGTTACCTTATATTGAACATCAGTACCAGCTTGTTGACCGCTGAGTGTTACTGATTCATCAGTATATTCATAAGTAGTTGAGGAAACTGTAGTTAGCAATTGCCACGATGATGCTCCATATTTTCTATAAACTTTATAATTATTAACCGTTAATGATTCAGATGGGTAAGGTCCCCAAATAAGTCTCGGATGACTATTGTTACTAACCGCAACTAAAACATTGCTCCAATAATTTTGTAATCCAGAAGTTTTTGGTTCTTCTTCGTGAATATTCCATACTCTAACTACCTCGCCTTGAGATATTGACCCGGCATATCTATGGCTATAGGTTCCACTTGAATTATTAAAAATGATAAAAAAATCTGGATTATATGAGGCTCCTCCAAAATCACTATCCCTTGCATCGAGATAAAAATATTTATCAGGTTGCTTTGAGTTAGTGACTTTATACAAACCAAGTGACCAATACGGAGTTCCATATAACCAATTGAAATTAAAACCAGGCCAATCATAACTATTAAAGTTGGCATTACCAACAGTTACGAGTGAATTACTGTAAACACCACC
>JAUXVN010000124.1 GCA_030684555.1 Ignavibacteria bacterium | reverse complement strand
AAATCCCACTAAATAAGGTCAGAGATTGCCGGAAAATAATGAAAACAAGTATAAGAACTATAGCCCGAATAATTTTTTCAAGGTCGAGCCACTTTTTGCTAATTTTCCTCGCTACATCTGCTTCTATATCGGATTTGAGGATAAAATAAAAATTGCTTTGATCGCCTGAGTTTATTCTTCTAAATTTAATTGTTCATGTTTCTGATTTATTTTATTAATGAAGTGATTATATTTAACAGTAATGTATAAAAGTTATTTTTATTTAAAACGTGCAACTTATGAACTTAATGATCTGCTTAAAGAGGTTACCCTAAAATCTTCTTTTAGCCAGGAAAAGGATAAGATTGTTTTTGAATTCTGTAGCGAGAATATCGAAACTTTTATCGAAGTATCCGTTAATGCTAACTCTCCCTTTATCTCCTTAAAACCAGATTACCATCGAGCCAAGAAAAATTCGGTTAGTATATTTAAGGGAATTATTCCGCAGAAATTATTGTCTGTCAAAATTGCACTTAAGGATAGAATTATTCGATTTGAGTTTACTGATTATTCAATTTACTTTTTAATAAGAGGGAAGTTTACAAATTTGTATTTAATTAAATCGGATGGAATAATCGATTCTTTCAAAGCAGTTAAGAATTTTGCTCAAACAGAGATTGCGAACGAATTATTATCTCCCAATTACTCAAATGGTTTATCATTTTCTATTGAAAAAGAATTCGATCCTAATAATCATGAATTAGTCAAAACTGATTTTCCATATTTAGATAAAGGTATTATCTATGAAAACAAATTGCGTCAACAAAATAGTCGAGATAATAACTTTGTTTTAAGCTCATGTATTAATGAGGTTTTAAATTCTGAGATTTTAGTATCTGTTTCTTCAGGTTCTAAAGAGGTTGGATTTAAGCCGATTACATATCATAATACTTCACTTAAAGAATCAAAAAGTTTTAGTAGCTATTTTGAAGCTTTTGCTTTTCATCAAAAGAAAGTCTATCAATTTCGTGCATTTAACGAAGTTCACAAAAAATTGAGCAGTTATTTTGAGAGTGAATTAAATTATCTTAGTAACAAGTTAAACGAATTGAGCAGTCGGGTAGAAAAGGGGAGTCGGGATTCTGAATTTTCTAAAATTGCTAATTTGCTCCTTTTGTCAATAGATAAAATTCGTAAAGGTAATAAAGAGATTATTCTTGAAGATATTTATTCGCAGGGTGAAGACTTTTTAATCAAACTAAGAGAAGATTTTTCAGCACAAGAAAATGTAAACCACTATTACAATAAAGCAAGAAGCGAAAAAATTAATTTTGAGAAATCGAAAGAATTGCTTTCCCAGACTAAAAAAAGATTTGAAATATTGTTAGCAAAAAAAGAATTATTTTTACAATCAGAGACTTTAGAAGAATTACGAATTATTATGAATGAATTAAAAATTAATCCATCAAAAATGCAAAATACAAAAGATGATCTGTCACAATCTTTTAAGAAATACATAATTGAGGAGAAATATGAGTTTTATGTCGGGAAAGATAGCCGGAGTAATGATCAGTTAACCATGAAATTTGCAAAACCAAATGATTACTGGTTTCATGCAAGAAGTCTTCCGGGTTCTCATTGTCTGCTAAAAGTACATAATACAAAAGAACCGATTCCAAAGAGTGTACTCAAAAAAGCTGCATCACTTGCGGCTTATCATAGCAAGGCGAAAACAGCAGGAGTTGTTCCTGTCAGTTACACATTCAAAAAATATGTTACTAAGAAAAAAGGAATGGAAGTTGGACAGGTAATTCTTCTAAAGGAAGAAGTTTTGCTTGTAAAGCCTGAGATTCCTTCTGGTGTTGAATTTATATCAAGTGACAATTAAGAAAAGAGGAAAATATAATGAGATTAATAATTCAAAAAGATTTTCTAAATGTTTCGAAATGGGCAGCAAATTATGTCGCCAGTAAAATTCTCGACTTTAAACCGAATTCTAAAAAAAGATTTGTCCTTGGTTTACCAACCGGTTCGTCACCTCTTGGAATGTATAAAGAATTAATCAAATTGAATAAAAAGGGAGTAGTATCTTTTAAATACGTTACAACTTTTAATATGGATGAATATGTCGGACTTCCTGAGAACCATGAACAAAGCTATCACCATTTTATGTTTTCAAATTTTTTCAATCATATTGATATTGATAAAAAGTATATTAATATATTAAATGGTAACGTCAAGGATTTGGAAAAAGAGTGTCTAGCCTACGAAAGCAAAATAAAAAAAGCGGGTGGAATTAATCTATTTGTCGGCGGTATCGGACCTGATGGTCATATCGCATTTAATGAACCCGGCTCATCACTTGGCTCGTTGACACGTGTTAAAACTTTAACAATGGATACAATTATTGCAAATTCAAGATTTTTTGATAATGACATTAATAAAGTTCCTAGAACTGCCCTAACTGTTGGAGTTAAAACCGTTTTAGATTCGGATGAAGTTCTTTTAATTATCAGCGGACACAGTAAATCGAGAGCGTTGGCAAAAGTTGTTGAAGAAGGTGTGAATCATATGTGGACAGTAAGTGCGTTACAATTGCATCCGAAGGGTATAATTGTATGTGATGATTCTTCAACTGTGGAACTGAAGGTTGGGACAGTAAACTATTTTAAAGATATTGAATCACCTCATTTAGAACCCGATACACTATTAAAAAGTTGAATAACTATTTGTTCTAAATGATAATGTTATTAAATTTATGATTACTTTTTGAACAACTTTTAATAATGCACCCGTAGCTTAATTGGATAGAGCATCTGACTACGGATCAGAAGGTTCGGGGTTCGAATCCCTGCGGGTGCACATAATAAAACCCGATTGTTATAAACAATCGGGTTTTTTATTTATATAAGCAATCAGTGTAATTCCGAGTATGTAGAAGAGCATCTGACTATTCTATCAACACTTGATTTTGTTACAAGTGATAAAAAGAATATGTGATTGGAATATTTAGCTGCTACCCCTTTTTGTTCGACATCAAATGGTAAGTTCATTTCATAGGGCTGTCCAAAATCAAAGTTTTGAATTTCGTCAGCAATTGAAACGAAACTGAAAGAGTCGAACTTGGAATCGATAGGATTGTAGTAGCAAATCAGAGAATTAACAGACAGTTAACCTCCTCGATGCCCTCCTTGCCTATATTAGTGAGACAAAAATAACCCTTGCTTTTTGCGGATGTAAAAAGTAGAATGAAATCTTTTCCCACGGGGATGGATTCCAAAAATAAAATTAACTGCGGTGTTGTGTTTTAACAACTTGTCCCGTCCGTTAGCCAACGGACCGCAGTTGGATTATTGATTTTCCTTGCCATCAGATTAATTAGTACTCAGTAGTGAAGTTAAAAGTTAATCCGTAAAATCCGCCCTGTTTAATTAATCTTTCCTACTTGAGCAGAATCATTTTCCTTACATGGACAAACGAACCGGTCTGCAATTGGTAAAAGTATACACCGCTTGGAAGATTAGCTGAACTCCATGTCAATTCATAAGTGCCAATTGATTTTTCTTCGTTAACAAGAGTTTCAATTTCTTCACCGAGTGAATTAAATATTTTTATTTTAACACGTGATAACTCCGGGATTGAATATTTTATAACTGAAGAACCGTTAAAAGGATTAGGGTAGTTTTGGAATAGTTTGAACTCTTCAGGTAAAACAGATTCATCCTTAAGCCCGGTGGTGATAAAATGTGCGCGAAAATCATCAAGAGCTATTGCGCCATCATCTTTCTTAGAGTCATTCGTTTCAACAAGATAAGTGCGCGTCCACTTAATCGGGAAAGTTAGTATCGCACTTGGATTTGCCCAGCTTGGCACAGCATCACTCAGATCCACTTCAATATATTTCCAAATATTTATCCAATCAATTCCGGGATCGCCGCTTGTAAAATTGATCAGGAATATTTCGTTATCAACATCTTTAAATTCACCCCGCAGCCAATGCTTTTTTCCATCACCGAAAACCTGAATGCTTAGTTTTTCCGGAGTGCCGGATATTTGAATTTCTTTATTTAAATATAAAGCGCTGGTTCCGCCTGTGGTTAAACTGTAATAAAGCTTTCCGGAAGTTGGAGCTGAAATAAAATTTGTACTATCATACACAAAACTGCACTGCGCCAAATTTACTCTTGTTCCGGTTAATGTGTATCCGGAAAGATCCGAAAAATCATCAAGCATTATTGTAACTGATGTACCAACCGTAAGAGGAACGGAGCCACTGATGGAATCAATCTCCGCAATTATCTCTCCATTGCCTGTATTTATTGCAGTAAAATAACCACCCGGAGTTATACTCCCCAAACCACCTGTAACTGACCACTGAAAATCGGTCTGCTGGAGCAAAATTATATTATTGTAATTATCATATGCAGTGGCTGACATTTGTTGTGACTGTCCCGGTTGAAGAATAACCGGATTTGGTACTAATTGGATCTGTGAAAGCTTTGTCAGATGCACTACTGATGAATCTTTAATATCACCAACAGCAGCATAAATATATCCGGAGACAGTATCGAATGCAGCTGTAAATACTCCTTGCTGGGATACACTGCCGATTGCCGGAACACAACTCCAAACAATACTGCCGGAAGGAATGCTTACGGGATTATAATGTTGATCAAATCCGGAAGCAGTAAGGTTTACACCTGAGCCTCCGATTGCGAATATTTCTTTTGGTTTAATTCTTATGTGTGCTAATGGTCCCGTCGGCGCAGTGCTAATTAATAAAAGACTATTTGCAACCGACCTTTCACCGCCAATATCGGAAGGGCTATTAACGATTGCACCTCTCACTACCATTGTAGATGATCCGCCGCCGTCAAGATTTAATCCATGATATACTCCCCAGGTTTTCATATAATCACCAAGTTCTTTGTACGACATACCAACGCTCAATCCGGGTTGTCTTCCGTCAACAACAAAAAGAAAAAATTTTGAAGAATCTTCGTTGAATCCAATGGCTGTGCGTGGATGACGATCGCCATTATCCTGATTAACAATTCCATTTTGTACGAGCCAGGTATTTCCGCCTATAAGTTGTTCAAGTTTTGTAAATGCCGGAATTAACTTTAAAACAATTTTTATTGTATCGGCTTTAAATAAATTGTTTACTAAAAACGCACCTGATAAACCATTACCGGAGAGTACGGCTTTATTTTTTCCGATAGACATATTCCCAACGCCGGCAATTATCGTATCGACAATACATCTTATAGTATCATTAACGAGCCAGTTATCAAGGGGAATAATCCTAACTTCAGTTCCAAATTGATTGGTTGAAGTAGTGTTACCCATGAAGGAATTATAGATTATCAACTCATCTGTACTGCGAATTTTATTTACACCGGAAACACTTTTTGTACTGTCCTCTTTTATTATAGAACCTGAAAAGTTTTGCAATCCAATCATTGGATTTTTATTAATATCGAAAGCTGCGTTTAACCAATCGCTTGTTACTTTCAGCAGTTCGCCGTTTGCTATTTGAGTACCGACCTGTTCACCCGTACTTGTGTTATAAAAATCACCATTGATAGCGGCTACAACTCTATGTTCCTCAAAATTGTTGCGGGCTGCCATTGAAGATGTCTTTTCAAAAGCCATAAGTTTATCACCGGCTTTAACCGATTGAAATTTTAACCATGGATTTTGAATATCAATCTTTATTACATTTATATTCCATGGACCTGAATCAATTACGTGATGATATTGAACTACACCCGGTCCAATTAGGATGCTGTCAGGTGAACCTGCAAAAATAGAGGATGAAAAAAGAAAAATTGAGAAAAGTAGAATTCTGATTTTCATATTAGCTCCATAAAATTTCAGAATAAATAAATACTATAAAGTGTTCATGTAAAAATAACAAATTGATTTGTCTTATTATACCTTCGAGAATAAATTCGTTTGTTATTGTAAGTAGTCCAAAAAGGTTTATTTGAGGAATGCAATTTTTCGTAATTTATTGAAGTTGCGCAAAAATCCCCAAAGGGCGCTCCTATGGAACTTGAACACCCGTTGCGTTGTTAGTAAAACCCGGAAAAGAATTTTTTATATTGGTCGGCTTTGAGAATCCAAAATACCCGGGAGATACTAAATAAGCCTTTTGCAAATAGTATAAGTTAAATGAAAGAATAGGATATTCAAGATATTCTATTTTAATTTGTGAAAGAATTAATGTATTTTTGAAACAAGTTTTTTGAGTTATTGAATTCACAGCACCCAAAGGATCAACCAAAATTTTTTTTGTTCCGACAAGTCGGAATTCCTTTGGAAAATTCTTCAAGGTATTGAACCGCTTCCGGTTTAGTTATTTTTTTTGTGGAATGAGTTGTTCTGTTTCCACCAACAAAATAAACGAATCCCTGCGGGTGCACACTTACATTTCTTAGTTACTTTATGCGCCCGTAGCTCAATTGGATAGAGCATTTGACTTCGGATCAAAGGGTTTGGGGTTCGAGTCCCTACGGGCGTACACTTATTTGCGAAAATAAACTGTTTTCGCATTTTTTCTTTTAAACCTACTTTAATAAAAGTCATTAACAATTTTTAGTGGATTGTTAATAAATATTTTCCAAATGAAAATTAAGATTATTTTATAACCGGCTTACTAAATAAGTAATAAGCAAGAAAATGTACTCTACATTTCATTTTCAACTTTTCTCTTAGCAAACCAACCGTAAACGGAAGGAATGATTAACAATGTTAGCAGAGTTGAAGTAATCAATCCTCCCACAACAACCGTTGCCAGAGGTTTTTGAATTTCGCTTCATGGTTGAATGAAACAGAAGATTTTTATCCAACGATTTCTCTTCGATTTATGTTTGTTTTATGGTCAATTTATATTCATTACTTTTCAAATCTATACTGCCTCTCTCCCTCGTTCATTCGGTCTTATCTTCACTGCATCTTCAACATTAACGACAAATATTTTCCCGTCGCCGGTATTTCCCGTGTAAGAGTGTTTCTGTATCACATTAACAACTTCATCCGCCATTTTATTGGGCGGGTTACCGTCACCTTCAGTAACAGAATTTGAAGAATGCGGTGACTTTGATTTAATGAAATGTTATCAAAATTTGCAAATATCTAAATAAATTACTATTATTCAATTAATCAATTGAATAATTTATTAGAGCACCTTATGACCGGAAGAGAATTTAAGGATTTAACATTCCAACAGTTTGCTAACATTGCTACCGCTTTTGCCAGTCCCAAACGGCTTGAGTTGATCGACATTCTTTCTCAAGGTGAAAGAGATGTTGATACTCTCTCCATCGAAACTAATATGAACTTCGCTAATACTTCCCGTCATCTGCAAATATTGAAAAGCTCGAAAATTGTGGTGAGCAGAAAAGAAGGCGTTAGAGTTCTTTATAGTTTGGCAAACGAAGAAGTGGTCAAATGCTGGAGAGGATTACAGATCCTAGCCGAAAAAAGCGCATCAGAAATTAGAGAAACTGCCCGGCTTTTCTTTGAAGAAAGATCAGCTCTTGTTCCTATTTCTTCTGCCGAATTGTATGAAAAACTTAACAAGGATGAAGTTACTCTTATTGATGTAAGACCGAAGGAAGAATTTGTAACCGGGCATATTCCTAATGCTGTTTCAATTCCGTTAAAAGAACTCAAAGATAAGTTTAGCGAATTACCTTCCGACAAAGAAATCGTAGCTTATTGTAGAGGACCGTATTGCGTGCTTGCCGCAGAAGCCGCAAAACTTTTAACAAAGAAAGGATTCAACGTTGTTATCCTAAAAGAAGATGTTAACTCATGGCAGTTTGCAGGCTTGCCAATTGAAAAGGAATAAGTTAAATGGACGATAATGCAGCTTTTCCAGATTTATTAAGTAAGATTTTTGCCGATAAATTAAATGTTGAAATTCTATGTTCGTTGTATGATAAGAATCTTTGTGCAAATGCTATTTCTTCTATACTGAATCTGGAAATTAATGAGCTTGAGCAGCACTTGGAAATTCTTGTTCAATATAACATCCTCACCAAAATTCAAAATGATTCTGATGTTTCATACTATCTGAAAGAACCCAAAGTGTGCGATTCAATTTTAATGTTGAAAGAAGCTCTTTACAAAAGCATCATCACTAAAAAATAAAATTATTTTCTATTATAAAAGAAAGCTCTTATATGAATAAATCATCGGTAGTAATTCTTGGCGGCGGAGTTGGCGGTATTGTAACAGCTAATCATTTGGCAAAATTACTCCCGCCGGAATCCGAAATTGTATTGATCGAAAAAAGTCGTCTTCATTCATTTGCAGCATCTTATTTGTGGTTGATGGTTAACAAAAGAACACCCAAACAAATTTCGACACCTTTACGCAAACTTGTAAACAAGCGTGTCAAAATTCTATTTGAGGAGATAAAACAAATTGATGCGGAAAACAAAGTTATAATTACGGAGAACTCACAAGTAAGTTTTCAATACCTTGTTATAGCGCTTGGCGCTGATTTCGATCAAGCCCATTTTAATAAACAACAATTCGGGATTCACAATTTTTTTACCCTGGATGGGGCGACAAACCTGAATGAAGCGTTGCATAATTTCAAAGGGGGCAATGTTTCAGTTGTTGTATCCGCACTGCCGTATAAATGCCCCGGTGCGCCGCACGAAGGCGCTATGCTAATACGGGATTTTCTAAACCATAAGAAATTAGAACACCCGGCAAATGTAAACCTTTACACGCCGGAATCACTTCCTTTACCAGTCGCCGGTCCGGAACTGGGTAATTCTGTTAAAATGATATTAGAAAAAAAGGCAATTGGATTCTATCCGAATAATCAATTGATTTCTGTTGACTCTGATGAGAAAAAAATTGTATTCAGTTCCGGTTTAACTGTCAAATATGATTTACTGGTTTTAATCCCTCTGCATAAAGCGCCGGAAGTAATTTCTAGATCCGGTCTCGCAGATGAAAGTGGATGGATACCTGTAAATAAGGATACTCTTAAAACAAAATATGAAAATGTTTTTGCAATTGGCGACATAACAACAATTCAGCTTCCTGGAAGATGGAATCCTGATAAACCTATGAAACTACCTAAAGCCGGTGTTTTTGCTCACTCTCAAGCATTGGTTGTTTCCGAAATCATTTCTTCAAAAATAATTGGTAAAGAATCAAAAACCACTTTTTGCGGTGATGGTTTTTGTATGCTGGAAGCCGGAGAGGATTTAGCCGGTTTTGCTTATGGTGATTTTTTTGCTTCCCCGCACCCAGATGTAAAAATGAAAAATGTTGGAAAGAAATGGCACCTTGGTAAAGTCATTTTTGAAAAATGGTGGTTAGCACCGATTGGTTTTACTAAAGAACTCTACAAACAATTAATGACAATTGGGGCAAAACTTTTTGGTGTTCAAATAAAACTTTAAGATTTGGAAAGTAATTTTACATTCTAGTTTGAAAAAATAAAGAAAGGAATAAAAAATGAGAGTTAAAGTATCAGCCATCTTAGCGATAATCTTTTTGGGAGGATTTGCACAAAAGGTTTTCTCTTATCCGCCGGCAGTCGGAATCTTAGGAGATGCAAAATCTTGTATGTCATGCCATCTAAATAACGGACCTTGGTCAGATGAGGATAAAACAATAATCGATATACTTGATAAAGAAACGATGAAGTCATTGCGTCAGCCGAACGGTACCTTCCTTCTCGAAGTAAAACGCGGGGAGCAAAAAACTGTTCTTACAGTTATTGGGCGAATAAAAGATGATAACTTTCCTGCTTCATTTAGAAATGCATGGACTTATGTTGATTCGTCAATGATTGGGACAAACTCGATTTCGAAATTTGTGCCGGGCTGGGCTGTGAATCTTCAAATGGCTTGCCGGTTGGTTGGTGATAAACTAATGGGGTTCGAGGATGCAGAAATAACTGCTCTGCCGATGACCGTTCAGCCGCTTTACGATGCTAATGATGGTGAATTAACACTTCAGGTAATGATTACAAAAGGAGAGTCCGTAAAAGGAAATGCTAAAATCGGTATGCTTGGAAATTACTTTGAACGTAAGGTGAATTTAAAGATAACTGAATAGCGATGGGAAATATTTTCGGCGCAAATAGAACTGTAATAATCTAGCAATCAATATATTTTTAAAAGGAAAAACATGAAATACCTTATCATTATTAACGATGCACCTTACGGAACAGAAAAAGCATATAACGCGCTTCGTCTTGCAATGCAAATTCAAAAAGACTTTCCGGAAAACGAAGTTAGAATATTTTTAATGGCTGATGCGGCTACTTGCGCTTTGCCAAACCAAAATACTCCAAACGGATACTACAACATCGAACGTATGTTAAAATCTGTTTTGCTGAAAAGCGGACAAGTAAAAATTTGTGGTACATGTGCGGACGCCAGAGGGATAAAAAATCTTCCTTTAATCGCGGGGGCGCAAATTAGCACAATGGCTGAATTAACGGCATGGACGGTCGAATCTGATAAAGTAATAACATTTTAATAAAGGAGATATTATGTTCCAAAAAATCATGCAGGCAGTAATGCCATCACAAAAAATGATTGATATGTTTACTTTAAAAGTAATAAGCGATCAACCAATAGATATAATAGCAAAAAAGGTTCAAACCGAATGTGACAATTACAAATTTGCGTTACTAACTACCTATAATTATCACGAAATAGTTGAGAACAAAGGCTTTCCGATAAAAAGAAAAGTTTTCATTTATGAAATTTGTCAAGCCAAGACTGCATCGCTCATGCTAACGTATCATCCGGATTTTTCAATCTTCATGCCTTGCAAATTGGCAATCTACGAACACAACGGAAAAACTATTATATCTACAATGAATATGGAAATAATGCTTAAAGCAGTAAGTTCTAATCAAGAACTTTATAGCAATGCAACAACTTTATTTAATACATTAAAATCATTGATGAATTCATTATCGGGCAATATATCAAACTGATTGCATGAACATAAGTTTCTGATAAGGTGAGTATGTATTAAAACAAAATACACCCCTTCAATTTTATGAAGGGGTGTGTTTTTGCATTTATCTCAATTCTTTTCTACATTTTCTTCTCAAACCAACTATAAACAGATGGAATGATTAAAAGCGTCAGTAAGGTTGAAGTGATCAATCCGCCTACAACAACGGTTGCTAACGGTTTTTGTATTTCCGAACCCGCTCCGCTTGCAAACAACATCGGCATTAAACTAAATATTGCTATTGTGGCTGTCATTAATACCGGGCGTAATCTGTTAAGACTTCCTTTCCGAATCGCTTCTTGTAGTTCAATTCCTTCTTCACGCAGTTGCGAGATTTGAGATACCAGCACAACACCGTTTAACACGGCTACACCGAACAAAACTATAAATCCCACCGAAGCCGGAACAGATAAATACAAGCCGGAGATGTAGAGCGAGAAGATTCCACCAATGAGAGCAAATGGTAGATTGGATATAACCAGAAATGCCAAACGGATAGACTTGAACGTAACGAATAAGAGAAGCAGAATTAAACCGATTGCAATTGGTCCAATAATCATCAGTTTGTTCATTGCTCTTTGCTGGTTTTCAAATTGCCCACCCCACGTTAAATAATAACCCGCCGGTAGCTGAACATTATCCTTTATTTTTTGTTTTGCTTCAGCAACAAAACTGCCTATATCTCTTCCGCTTATATTCATCTCGATACCGATTCTTCTAATTCCATCTTGCCGGCTAATCTGAACTGGTCCTTCAATCATTGTAACATCAGCCAATTGTGCAAGCGGAATATTCATTCCGGTTTTTGTTGGAACCAATATATTCTCAATCGCTTCAATGGAATTTCTTTTTTCTTCAGACATACGGACAGTAATATCAAAACTCCGGTTCTCCTCATAAAATTTAGAGGCAGCTTTTCCGGCAATGGCTATTTCAATAACATTCTGCACATCGTTAATATTCAAACCATACCGCGCTATTTTTGACCGGTCTATGTTTATAGTTAAATACGGTTGTCCGGAAACCTTTTCAGTCATCAAATCTGTTCCTCCTTCAATCGAAGAGAGAACTTTTGCGATTTCATCCGCCTTACTTTTTAGCAAGTCTATATCTTCACCAAATAGTTTTAAAATCAATTGCGCCTTTGTTCCGGCAACAAGCTCATCAATTCTACATTGTATCGGCTGGCTGAATCCGAAACCGATTCCCGGGATAGTTTCCAACGACTCACGCATTTCATTTGTCAATTCTTCTTTTGAAATATCCCGCCTCCACCGGCTTTTAGGTTTGAAAGTTCCGGTATAGTTGGTATAGTCAACGCCACGTGTATCAAGTGCAACGGCTGTTTGACCCGTTTTACTAATGACGGTTTCAAGTTCGGGAAATTCTTTAAGTTTTTTTGCCACAAGTTGATTTATCTCCATCGCTTTACCTAACGAAACACCCGGCAACAACGATACATCCACATCAAAAGCGCCTTCGTCCATTGTGGGAATGAACTCGGTTCCTAATCTTGTAAAAAGGAATAGCGCTGTAATTAAAAAAACACCGGCTATACTTAAGATCATTATTTTTTTCTGCATCGCAAATTCTAAAAGCGGCAAATAGATTTTTGTTGCATACTTCATTATGATGCTCTCTTTTTCCGGTTGAGACTTCAAGAACATTGAACAAAGAACCGGTATAACAAATATTGAAAGAAACATTGATGAAAGAAGTGCGATGGCAACAGTCTTTGCAAGCGGTCCGAACATCTTTCCCTCGATTCCTTCTAATGAAAGAATTGGGATAAATGTAATCGCAATGATAAGCTCTCCGAAGATACTTGGCTTTCTTACTTCCAGCACTGCTTTAAGAACAGTCAATAACTTTGGATGTCCATTTCCATTTTCGCTTAAATGCCTCTGCACATTTTCCACTTGAATTATTGTCGCGTCTATTATCATCCCAATTGAGATTGCAAGTCCGCCGAGGGACATTAAGTTTGCGCTCAATCCTACAAGTTTCATTACAGTGAACGTAACAAGAAGCGAAAGAGGCAAAGCAATTAGCACTACAAAACTTCCTCTAAAACTTCTAAGCAATAGATACAAAACTAACAGAACGAGAAGAGATCCTTCGATCAAGGCTCTATTAACAGTATTCACGCTTGCGTTTACAATATCGCTTCTATCGTAATAGGGGATTATTTTAATCCCGTTTGGAAGAACATTGTTTTCATTTATCTCTCTAACTTTTTCTTTTACCCGTTCTACTACTTCACGGCTGTTCTCACCGCGCAGCATCATTACAATTCCGCCAACGGATTCATCAACTCCATTCTTCATAGAGGCGCCCATCCGCACAGCTTCGCCAATCTTTACTTCGGCAACATCTTTTATGTAAGTTGGTGTTCCTTCGTGAGATTTCAGCACAATGTTTTCTATATCATTAAGATTTTTTATTAACCCAACACCGCGGACAATGAACTGATCTGAATTTCGTTCAAGTATATTTCCACCAACATTTTGGTTGTTATTCTCTATAGCATAAAATACTTCATCAGCCGTTATTGCATACTTCAACAATTTTTCCGGTGATACAATTACTTGATACTGCTTAAAATAACCGCCGAACGAATTTATCTCGTTAACACCCGCAACACTTTTTAATTGCGGTGTAATAATCCATTCTTGAATCGTTCTTAAGTTTGTTAAGTAAGCAATCTTTCCAAGCGAATCGCTTGGTATTTCCCCTTCGAGAGTATATTGATATATCTCTCCCATTGCTGTGGCTATTGGTCCCATCGCTACTTCAACCCCTTTTGGGACGCTTTCTCTTGCTTCACCCAACCGCTCAAAGACAAGCTGCCGTGCAAAATAAATATCAACATTATCCTTGAATACAATTGTTACTATGGAAAGTCCAAACTTTGTTACCGAACGCATCTGTTCAACATCCGGCAATCCGCGCATTGCCATTTCAATTGGATAGGTTACACTTCTCTCAATTTCTATTGCGGAAAGTCCATCAGCGTGACTTACAACTTCAACTTGTATGTTTGTTACATCCGGAAAGGCATCAATCGGCAATGTCAGATATGAATACGATCCGAACGCAATTATCAGCAGCGAAAGAAATATTATCATTCCTTTCTGCTTTAATGTAAATGAAATTATTCTTTCTAACATTAATGTGCATCTCCTTCAATTTCTTCTTTCTTCATTTCACTCTTCAAATAGAAGACACCTTTCGAAACAACTTTTTCACCCTCTTTTAATCCATCTGTAATTTCAATTCGGTTATCAACAGATGTTCCGGCAATTACCTTTCTTTGTTCGAAAGCCTGCCCGCCGTTAGGCGTGGTAGAATCGCTTGTTTGAACAAACACATAATCCTCCCCGGATTCTCTAACTACAGATTCCTCCGGAATCATAATTGCTTTTGCGTTTGAACTTACCGGTATTTTTAGTTCACCAAACATTTGTGGTTTTAATTTGTTGTTTTGGTTTCCAAATTCACCACGTATTGTAATAGTTCGTGTTTGCTCATCAACTGTTTGTCCGATATATATTATTCTTCCGTTAAATTTCTCATTCAGATATGTTGCTGAGGTGAATAATGCATTTGTTTTCTGATTTATCTTAGTTATATCTTTTTCGTATATCTGTCCGTCAACCCAGACCGTATTTGTGTTAATTACTTTGAATGCATTTGTTGTTGCATCAACAAATTGCCCGATAACTACATTCCTTTCTACCACAACACCATTAATTGATGATTTGATAGGGAGTGTGCCTGATGTATGATCTTCGCTTATGTTTCCATCTGTAACATCTTCATCAGTCAAACCTACGGAATGTATTTTTTTATCTTCTGCATTAAATTCAGCGAGAGCTTTCTCATATTCAGCTTGACTTTCCAATAACGTCTTTTGTGATCCTATCTTTTCATCAAATAATTTCTGCTGCCTTTCATAATTTGCTTTTGCATAATCAAGAGCAGCTTTCGCTATTAAGTAACCGGCTTTAATCTGCCCAACGTCCAATCCTTCAACCGTCATCAATACTTGTCCGGCTTTAACGAAGTCACCAACTTTTACAAACACCTTGTGAACTCTTCCTTGAACTAGCGAACCGATCTGCGCTTCATTATCTTGATTCGTTATTACCTTAGCCGGAATTGTTAAATAACCGGTAAACGGCTGTAATGATACCGTTTCGGTTTCCAATTTTATTTGCTTTATTGATTCAGCAGACAGCTTTACTACTTCACTATGCTTATTATGGCTTTCTTCTTTTTTCGGTTCTTCTTTACCGCCGCATCCATAAAAACTAAACACTAAAACATTGACGGCTATTAATAATTTGATACTTGCTTTCATTTATTTCTCCAATTCTGATTTGTCAATAATATTTTGCCCGACCATTTCCTCAATCCGAAATACCGATTGATAATGATTGAATAAGGCATTTATGTAATTATTCCGTGAGCTTATCAAAGTTTGTTTCGCTTGTAGATATTCAAGATATGTAAGTTCTCCGGCATCGTAACTTTTTATTGCTGTTCTGTAAATCTCTTCAGCCTGTGGGAGAATATCATTCACATAAAGTTTTACTTGCTTTAGATTGTTTTCGTGATCTGTAAAAGCGTTTTTTATTTTTAAAGCGACCTCGTTCTTTGTCAATTGCAGTTCCGATTCAGATATGGACTGATTCGCAGCCGCTTCCTGAATTTTTCCTCTCTGATCGAACATAAACCATAAAGGGACAGTGATACCAATCGAAGCCCCATAAAATCCATTATTACCATCGCGCGTTTGTTTGAAATATGCCAGATTAATATTAGGCAGTAGGGAAGACCATGCGAGCCCTTTTTCAACAGATGTTATTGCATATTTTAATTCGGCAATTTTAATCTGTGGATTTGTTTCTTCCATTGATTTATATACTTCTTCTAAACTTATTTTATGATCAACAAAAACAAGTGTATCGGTTAAATCGAAATTCGCTTCATAACTTTGTTTTCCAAATCCAAGTGAGTAATTCAGCTCGGCAAATGCTGTCGTAAGTTCATTTTTTAGAACTTCCAGATTGTTCCGCGCCTCAGTGTATTGAACTTTTGCGGTCAATCTTTCAAGATTCGTTCCTTCACCAACATTTTGCCTTATCTCTGCTTTCTTAAAAAAATCTTCCGAGATTAATAGATTCTCCTCCGAAGACTTTAGCTGGTATTGTTTAGCAAGAATTTTATAGTAACTGGTTTTCACTTGATTGATAACGCTTCGCTCAGTCAAGTTCAGTTCATAAAAAGCAATCTTTTCTTCTTTGTTGAATTTGCTTCCTTTCAGAAAGTAATTAGAAGGGAACTCAAAGGATTGACTTACTTCCAGAGTTTTTTCGCTGTAATTACTTGAACTGCTGTTTACCGGTGCGTATTCATAACTAACTCCAACCTCCGGTTGAGGTAATGATATTCTGCTCCAAAATCTTCCTTTCGAGGCGGAAATATTTTCAATTGCACTTTTAACTTCCGGATTATTCTTTAATCCAATTTTAACTGCTTCATTCAAATTCAATTTTTTAGTTTCTGTTTGTCCATAAATGCAAAGCGGTAGCAGAGTAATTGCGAACAATACAAAAAGTTTGTTTCCCGATAATCGAGATTTTGCATAACTCATCATTCTTTCTCCAAATATTTAATAATAGACTTATCCTCCGTTGACGGGAATATACTTATCCCGTAAAGGGATTAACGAAATGAAAAGAGATTGGTTAAATCAGAAATGTGTTGTTAAATAAATATAAATCAGTAGATGGTTTTACTTTTAAATGATGGTCAGCTCTTACAAAAGAAGTTTGTGTTTCTTTTGCTTCAATCTTAGAAAAACAATGAATACAAATATCTTTGTTGAGTTCGAGTTTTGGTAATTCTTCTCGAATTATCTTTGAATGAGTATTGGTATTCTTAACAATTTCACAGTAATCATGCGTGCCATGATTATCGCCGTCAAAATCAAGAAATCCCAATTCTGAGTGTAAAAAGGAAAAAACTATTGCTATGAGTAAAGTTAGAGCAATCAATTTGTACCACTTACGTTGAAGTATATTTATTTTGTTTTTCATATTATATAACGAAAGATAGTCATAATCGATAAAGTACCAAAATCAGTTTTTTTTAATCCATCCAATTATATTTTTTTTAACTTGTGAACCCTTTCTCCAAGGTTCATTATCAAAAAATAACATTGTGAATTTGACCTAATCAATAATTATCTTTTGAGAAAATCAGTTAAATAGGAGACACAAAAAACGGGAAATTGGACTTTCCACAAAAAATATATTTACGTTTTGAAGGTATTTTCAGATTTTAATTAGACTTTGTAGTTATTAAAACTTTTTATGAGGGGTTTTATGTTTAATTACAATAGATTTCCTAACCCAACCTTAAGCTCGCTTCTAATTTTTATTTCAACTTTCATAAATTCAACAACTATTAATGCACAAGAATATAATTGGCAGATAATCCTTAATGACAATAGTGAGATAAACAATATTATTCCTTCAGAAATTAAAGGAAATATTTTGATTGTAAATAATGAAAGTGGATTTTCAGAAGTGAAAATTGAAAAAATATCAATGATGAAAATAATAGCTGATAGTAAATTTTTCTCCTATGCTCAAAATGGAGCATTGATAAGTGGGGGAATAATGGCTCTCGTCGGAATTGTAAATTATAAAAATAACAACAATTCTGATATTGATAAACCGATTGGATTTTCCGCCTATTTGTTTGTTGGAATTTTATATGGAGCTATTTACGGTATTGTGGGATGACTGATCGGTGGAATAGTTGGTGCTGTAGCAAGTGGTGATGAAATATATGATTTTAAGGGGGCAAATATTAACGGTAAATTGACTCAAATTAATTGGATTCTCGAAAATAAAATTAACTAAACAACGACGATTGATTTGGGCTAAAATGTATTTTATTAGGAGAGTTGTTTGGCAATGTTATCAGTAATTTAGTTTATGTTTGGAGAAAAGATGCTGATACTATTATTGCTAAATGGATTAAATGTAAAGAAGCGTTAGGGGCACTAAGCTAGCATAAAAATCGGTTTTCAATTATTGTGCAAATGCAAAATTTCTTCCACATCATTTTTGTTCATATTTGTCTCGATGAAGATTATTTCAGTTGAAGAAATCATTTTAATAATTCTTGTATCGCCCTCGGGATTATCAGCAACAAATCTTTTTGCATCTTTTTCAGTTCTGAACTTAATCAGTGAGACATAGGCAAATCCGCGTTCATCTTCTATCGGGAGAATATCGACTTCATAATATTCAAAGTCTTCGAACATTTTCTCCCACATCGGGAAAGCATTTTGAAATCCCAACCCCCCTTTCACAACTTTAAAGTTGTGGATGTACTGTGAGAAAATTTCTTTATCAAAAAAAGGGGGCATCGCAAAATAGTGTTTCTCCATCCTGGACACTATCTTCGAAAAGATATTCAAGGTAACCGACTGAGCTTCATTTGTCCCCTTGTCGTTTGCAATTGAAATGTAGTAATCACCAATTGCCGCCTGTACCTGGAAGGGATTGATGCAAATATATTTTGTAATTGTATCGCGTGAGGCGCACTTATAAAGCGAGGCTGAAAAGATACCATATGCAGAAGTAACATCAAGCATGCGATACAATTCAATCCGGAAATTGAATCCTTTCCATTCAACTTCCT
This sequence comes from Ignavibacteria bacterium, assembly GCA_030684555.1. GTDB lineage: Bacteria > Bacteroidota > Ignavibacteria > Ignavibacteriales > Ignavibacteriaceae > JAGUXE01. Next base: position 4,256 of record JAUXVN010000124.1, on the reverse strand, counting down.
GGAATCCCAATTCTTTAAATCCGTATTCAAGATAAACATCCGCACCGCCGTTAATCAATCCCCATAATGAATTGCCGTCGTAATATTCCGTGCGTTGAATTTTCATCCCTTCGAAATCAGATTCTGATAGAACAGGGAATCCTTTGTCTGTTTGCCCGACTGAAATTGTTGAGAATAAAATATAAATAACAATAATTCCGAAGAATTTCATTTAACACATCAACTATTTAACATTAATTTCGGTTAACTTTATTTTATCAAGCTCCGCTACACCAAGTTTTAAATCCTGTGCCATGAACAAAAATGCTTTCCCTCTTTCGGCAGCTTCCTTTTGTAATCCTTCATCAATTCTTTTTTTCGTAATCATTTCGAAGCCAATTCTGTCTATTGCTACGGGGTCGGTTCCAATTAATACAGTTTTGAATTCCGCGAAGAACTGTGGATTAGCGCCGGGACCGCCGTTAAAACATCCTTTAATGCCGTCAACAATATTCAAAACAACTTTATCACGTAGCGGTGGAAAAGCGCAAGCTTCCGCGGTAGTTTCACTCCACAATTTTTTATGCAGCCTGGCGGTGTTAGTAATTGAGCCGTATGCTAAATTTTTCAAGCAAAGTGTAATCGAGGAACCGGCATTTTTTAAAATGGGAACGTTAATAATTTTATCGCACATTTCTGTAACGATTTTTGTATAGTAAGAGTATTTACCGGAGTTAACCATGTATGGCATCGTCTCGGCATCGTAAGCCTCTTCACAATCAGCCCAATAATACCATGTAGTGTCAATCATTCTTTTGCTATAAAGAATTCCATTCTCGTCATACATCGTTCCATTATCTCCGAGACGTTCCGTTCCGATGATTTTAATTCCGGGGAATGCTTCAGCAGTGAATCCGGCTTCGGCAAGCTGCTCTTCGCGTCTATCCCAAATGATTATGTTCGATCTTGGAACACCCGTTTCTTCAAGATGTTTAACAATCGCCTGTGTCACTTCAATACTTGTAGAAAGCGTCGGACCGGCGACAGGATTAACTTTTAAACCTATCTTATCATTAACGTTTACGAATTGCAGCCATGCGTCTTTTAAAGATGTGGCTCCTGTTAATTCGAGCATGCCTTTTTCAATCATATTATATGCGGCATCGTAATTTATTTTATTCTCGACGATGCTGTTTTCATTATTCACACGAACAACTTTACCCGGATATTTTCCGGGCATCGAATTTTCAGTCCGCTCGTATTTTAATGCATCGGAAATATTTGTTTTGGGTTTAGCAGCGTTTTCATCTTGTGCTAATATTAGACCGGCATGTAACAAAATAATTAAAAATAGAAATGAAAATCTCCACTGTAACATTGTTTACTCCTGATGATTATTTTTTACCACGGAAAATTAGGAAAATATTAATTCAGATTCAGTTAAAACCGGGTGATAGCCAAATCAATCTTAAAACTACTTTGTGCTCCTTGTGGTAAAAAAAGAAAAATGCCACTAAGTCATTAGGGCACGCAGGAAAAAACAAAAATAAATTAATCTGCCAACACAGTACGATTGAAAATGTAGTCGATATTTTTGAGCATTTTAGAACTATCAAAAATTTCAGAGAGAGCATCTTTATTTAAGTAATCGAGAATTTCTTTATGTGAGATCAACTCGTCTAACAGATTTTTTGATTTATCTGCCCATACATTCATTGCAGAGTTTTGAACAATTTTATAAGCAGTTTCACGAGTCGCACCTGCTTCGGTAATTTTCAACAAAACTTTTTGAGAGAATATTAGTCCTCTTGTTTTGTTTAAATTCTCTATCATATTTTCAGGATAAACGAGTAGATTATCTATTAATGAAATTGATTTTGAAAGCATATAATCAAGAATAATTGTGCTATCGGGAATGATAACGCGCTCAACAGAAGAATGGCTAATATCCCTTTCATGCCATAAGGATACGTTTTCTAATGCTGCAACTGCATTACCTCTTAGAAGTCTCGCCATTCCGGTTATCCTTTCGCAAATAATGGGATTACGTTTGTGAGGCATTGCAGAACTTCCTTTTTGGCCTTTAGAAAAATATTCTTCAGCTTCGAGTACTTCGGTTTTTTGGAGATGGCGAATTTCTGTTGCAATTTTTTCAAGAGTTGCTCCGATAATGGCGATAGTCGATAAGTATTCGGCATGTCTATCACGTTGAATAACTTGAGTAGATATTGGAGCAGGTTTAAGTCCTATTTTATGACAAACAAATTCTTCAACTTTTGGTGAAAGATGATCAAAGGTACCAACAGCTCCTGATATTTGTCCAACAGAAATAGTTTGAACTGCTTTTTCCATTCTCTCAATATTTCTTTTCGTCTCTTCATACCAGAGAGCGAATTTCAATCCCATTGTAGTTGGTTCAGCATGAATTCCGTGAGTTCTACCGATGCAAATTGTATCTTTATGTTCGATTGCACGTTTTTTCAATGATTCCTTTAGTTGAAATAATCCTTTTAACAGAACGTCACCAGCAGCTTTCATTTGATAGGAGAGGGTAGTATCAAGAATATCTGAAGAAGTCATTCCGTAGTGAATATGTCTTGACTCAGGTCCAACATATTCAGCAACATTGGTTAGGAATGCAATAACATCATGCTGGGTAGTCTCTTCAATTTCAAGAATTTTAGCAACATCAAACTTAGCTTTTGATTTGATTACTTCAACATCTTCTTTTGGGATTTCACCCAACTCCGCACGTGCTTCGCAAGCGAGAATTTCTATTTTTAACCAGGTAGAATATTTAAACTCATCTTGCCAAATATATCCCATTTCGGAGCGTGAATAACGTTCAATCATGATCTTCTGTCCAATTTTAAATTACGGGTAATTTCTTTATTATTTCGAATTAATTTTAAAGTAATAGTTTGATTGGTTCTAAACTCTTGAAGTACCCCAATAAGAGTTTGTTCATTGTTTATTTTAAAATCATCAATCTGTACAATTATATCTCCTGATTCTAAACCTGCTTTATTTGCAGGTGAACCATTTTCTACACGAGTAATAATTACGCCTTTAGTTGTTTCCAAATTAAAGTATTTAGAAATTGCTTCGTCTATGTTCTGAACTTTAATTCCTGTGTAAAAATCTCTTTCAATTTTTCCATTTTCTTTTAATTCATCAACTATCTTTTTGACTTTGTTTATTGGAATTGCAAATCCGAGGCCAACACTTCCTTGACCGCTTCCCGGAGAAATAATTAGAGTATTCATTCCTATTACTTCGCCAATGCTGTTAACGAGCGGTCCACCACTATTACCTCCATTAATTGCAGCATCAGTTTGAATCATGTTAAGATAATATCGATTATTAACCGGATCTAAATTCATCCCAACAGCACTGATTACTCCAACTGTAACAGTCGGTTTATCATTAAGATCAAATAAACCGAATGGATTTCCGAAGGCAATTGCCCATTCACCAATTAATATTTCATTTGAATTGCCGAGAAAAATATATGGTAAATCATTTTCTTCAATCTTTAATAAGCAAATATCTGAAACCGGATCCGAGCCGACAACTTTAGCATTAAAATGCTTTCCGTTGGTGAGTGTAATTACTACTTCGACGGCATTTCCTGCAACGTGATCATTGGTTAAAATATAACCGTCAGGTGAAATTATAAATCCAGAACCAAGACTTTTGACTTTCCTGGTTTGTGTCCTATCGCCGCCAAAAAACTGTCTGAAAAAGGGATCATCAAAAAAAGGACTAAAGAAGGGATCTCTGTATTGTCTAATTTCAGTTACATTTATTCCGACAACTGCCGGACTAATTTTTGAAACTGTTTCTGTTATTACTGTTCTTCGGGTTTCTGTGATTTTATTATTTGCGGATATATTTTGTGTTGATGCTGATTCATAGTAAATTTTTTCTGTACCACTTCTTGAAATGATAATAATTACTGTTCCTGCTATAAATATGAGTATGAAGGTTCTGATTAAATTTGTTCTATTTTTCATAAGAAATACCTTTATATCTTTTGACACTATTGTTTTAAGCTTAAATCTATAATATTCGGTTATTGGACAAATATAAAACAATGTTAGTTTATTTGAAGTTCAAATATAAAAAAAAATTATTTAGTACCTTAACAGTAAAGTTCGTGTAATATTTGGCAGAATATTTAGAAATTGAAAGCGGGTACCAAAATTACTTCTTTAACAAGTTGTGCAGCCACGATAGCTTCTTTACCCAAAGCAGTAAGATAATATTTATAAGAC
>JAUXVN010000119.1 GCA_030684555.1 Ignavibacteria bacterium | reverse complement strand
ATCTGTAACTCCAGTCGCCCTACGGGCTCCTTCCGTTACAGATGTTTCAGTAATACTATTATAATTATTCATTCTATGCTCCTGTGCCCTCTGGGTTATTCTGTCTTATATTTTTGTCTCACTAATATAGGCAAGGAGGGTAGTGTCATTTAAGTTATTATTATCAGGTGGTTGCGTTGGCGTTTTCTTGCAGCCAAGGTTAAAAAGTATTAGGCAGTATATTGTTATTAGGAGGATATTTCTTTTCATAGTGTGAGTCTTTCGAGGATGAAGGAGGAGATGGGAAATGAGTTTCTTATTGCTATCAAGTTCATGAATAATGATATAAATAACTTACGAGAAAATAACCATTTAAAATTAGTACTATCTTTCACAAACTCCCCTTTGTATTAAGTAACTGTTAAAACAACAAACAGAAATATTCACTTGTCCAAAAAGTGGTGAATAAAAACCAATTATGCAAGTAGTTTTTTAAATTTTGGTAATTTTATTTTTCTTAACAAATGTCAGTGTTTCTTATGTTCTAGTTCAGTATTGTCATTTTATTACCAATAATAACCGATAAAATGGTTGGGGAAATGGAAACGCTTACTCAACTCAAAAGGTTGTTATTATTGGTTGAGATGAATATTTACATGTACAATCAGCAAAAATAGATGCGTTCCCAAAATCTTCTCAAGGGTAAAGCCGAACTTGCAAACAATTTGTAGTTATTCATATAATCATTAACCTTCGAGGTTTTAAAAACCTCGAAGGTTTTTTCGGGCATAAATGTAGGGATGCGGCATATTTAGTCTTAAAAATGATTGCCCAAATGTAAAGCCGATATAAATTGTCAACCCTTTTTGGTGTTTTTATGTTTGCAAAGGCTGCATCATTTCCGGATTGTTTAGACGTAACACGCTATGTCTCTACAACATCAACACCAATTTCTTTGTCGAGTTATACTCATTTGAACAAAGATCATAAAAATATACACTTCTTGAGAGCAATGTCGAGAAGTGGTTCTCGACAACCGGGGAAAATTTTGCCTTTTACTTTCAACTGCATTGCACCTTAAAAAATTGCTCATACAAAAGAAAAAATAATATCGTACAAAGCAAGAATACCGAGCATTAATTCCCGTTAAGCAAGAAATACTGTTTGACCCGCTGCGGCGGGGAGTTTATTTCTTGTAGGGAATTAATGCGGTGCAGTATAATCAGCTACAACGTAAAGCAATTTTTTATCCGCCGCGGCGTACTGTTTCTGGCGCCTGTCCCGATGACAATCGGGGTGCCTTTGGCACAGGAGTTTATCCCGAACTCTTTCGGGGCAAAGAAAAGTAAAGTGACAATAAATACTGGCAAAACAATACTTCTATCACAAAACTGTCGAGAAATGGTTCTCGACAGCCGGGGGAATTAACCCCTCTTGGGTTATTGGCTTGTTACATTATCTCCGTCCTTTAGGGCGGAGATTGGAATAGGATGTTTAACCGGGCTTTAGCCCAAATAAGAGATTGTTTTGTTTACCATAAAATCAATTCGGCTAAAGCCATACTCTGCTTTATTAGGATTGCCCACGTCATGAATGACGTGGTTAATGAGAGCCTAATGTACTTGTGAACATAGTGCATCTTATTAATTTTCAAATTAATTGGTTTTCTATGAATACATTAACTCCACCCTGAAGAATGTGCAAGCGAGCTACCTTGCTTTGCAGTTGCTTTTGTTAATGAATTAAATGCTATCCTTGATAGTTAAAATAAAAAAAATACGGAAAACTCGTAGATAAAATACGAGATTTCCGTATTTACTTTTTAGGATGAAAATTAGATATTACTTATAGCAATTTAAAGATTTAGATTTAAAGAAATTAAATTGAGAGGTTTAATATGAAATACTTCACTACATTTTTTACTTTAATAATATTTCCCCTAATAATATTTGCACAAAATTCAGAAAAAGAAAAAAAAATTCAGTTGTATCTAAATGAACTTCAATTACATAAAATTAATAGCTATCAAAGTTTTGAAAATATGAATGAAAATGAGTTTTCTCATTTGCTAAAATTAGCATATGAAGCGATTGAGATTGCATCCCCAGAATTAAAGGAGCGTGCAGATATTAAGTACTATACTATATTCAATAATTTTCGAACAATTATTAGGAAGAAATATTCCCCGCTTCTTGAAGCATTAATCCGTATCCCAGTATTAGTAAAAGCGAAAGTAATAGACATGGAGGAAGTCAATAAAGGAGGCTTTAGACAGATAAATCTAAAACTAAGACCGGAACATATAATTAAAGGAAAGGAACAATTTCTTAATCAACCAGAATTTACAGTATTTTACCGCTATTATAATTACGTACCTGACTCAATAGATTATAAAATAGGAAATATTTATTTATTCCCTTTATGGGATAGAGGTGAAGAAGAAAATAAAATTTTCGCAGTAGCAACTTGGATTGATCAGTATGGTGCAAGGTTTCTAATAAAAGATAATATCATATATGATCGTTCTAATTTTTTTAATATGGGGTTTAAAATTATTTGGGAAGATTTTGTTTCGGAATTTATGGACATAGAGAACAAAATTATTAATGAAAAAGATCTAAATTTATTTCAATAGTCTTTTTATTTGCTCTGTTCTCACTAAGCAGTAAAGTTACTTAATTAATTGCAGTGGTAAAGATGAAAAATACTATCATAAATAAAACAGCGTTCCTAATTTTTATTTTAATAATGCTTCCATCAAAAGTTTTTATGCAAGAAACTGGAAGCTTATGCGGGTTTTTGCTTAGGGGAACAGAAAATGATTCTCTACAAATTGAAAATGCTACTCTACTTAATATGTCGGAAATAATAAAACCAGATATTATTAATGAAAATTTTTTCATATCCCATTATCTAACTCAGCCAGAGTACGAACTTAAGATTGAATTTGCTGATGGACGTTCTCTTAATAGAAAAATATTCATTAAGAAAGATTCCCTTACAACTATTAGCATTTTTAGCTTAACAGGTTTCTATTATAGTTTTCAGCTAGACAATAATATTTTTGATTCCATCAATATTGATACGCTTTATGTCAAAAATTTTACAAACTGTGGAGGTATTGAAGGCTATGTAAAACCTTTTCCTGCAAAAGTCCATTTTTTACGTTTAGGATGGGGCGCTCGTACAGATACAATTGGGCATTTTTTGTTTCCATACTTACCACCCGGGAAGTATATTCTGGAAGCATATGCTGGTAATTATGATCGGCATATCTTAACGGGAGTTGAAGTAAAGCAAGGCGAAACCAGTATTGTAAATTTTAGTCTTCCCTTTCCTGAAGGGTTTAATGTGACAACCCCTTGGATCCCCCGCTATAAAAAATATAAAAATAAAACAGGAGAATAATATGAAATCAAAATTGCTTTTACTGCTAGTATTTTTACTGCTTCAAAAAATATTTGCACAGTTTCCTGATAAAATTGACCCTTATTTATTTTATCTGAAAAATTCTTTATATAAAACTGAAATCTCTGCTGATAAAGTGCCTATTTCGTTTAATAATGAGATGATAGAGATGTTTGGGTTAAAAAGATCAGATAGTCAATATAACATTAAAGTGATTATTCAACTGAATACCCCCGACCTTAGTGAGATCAGAGCTGTTCCGTTTATTAAAGTAAATTCTATAATGGAAGATATGATAACAGCTGAATTGCCATTTGAAAGTTTAGAACAATTGGCTGCAATTAAAAATGTGTCTTTCATAACCCTTGGCAAACCTGTTGAGTCATTTCTTGACCGGAGTTGTGTCAGATAATCTCAACTCCGCCATATTCTGTATCAACTCTAATAATTGTCTGGTTATTTTTTATATATTTTCTTGCGCTTGAGTATTTATAGTCTTCCGGTCGTATAACCAAACCGGCTTTTACCGAATTATTGTGTATATATTTCAATTTCACCCAAAGCATTTTATTGTTTCGTATTATCTCATCATCAAATCTGTGCATCCATAATTGTCGTTTCTGTTTTGTTGTTATATTCATATTTAGTGAATTAAGTATATTCGATTTTTCCTTTTCTAAATATTCCAATATTTCCCATGCAGAATATTTTTTTATATCTCTCATTACTTCTGATATTGATCCTTGCATCCTCTGTCGAGAAGTGGTTCTCTACAGCCGGAGAAACTCAATCAGAAATTCAATAACTATTGCAATTATATACACACATATTCATTTTTTTGATTTATCATTATTAGCACAATAATTTTCCTATCGGTGTGATATAGAACATTTGGAAATTGTTAAAATTTTATTATTATTGAATAGAAATTATGAACTATTAAATATTAATTTGTTATAGGACAATTATTAGCATTACAAATCAATTTATTAGTAAAGAGCAATTTAGTTTTAATAATTTTCACCATAATTAAATAAATTTCAACCGTTTTTAGTATCTAAATATTATAAGAAATTGTTGCGTTTAATTAAATAATTCCATAGGGGTATTTATGAAATCTTTAACTTTCAAACTTTTTTTCCTTTCCTATTTGTTATTCACTCTCTCATCAATTTTAACAGCTCAAACGATAACAGAATACGACTTAAATAAAGAAAGTATTTTGTATTCGAATAATATTACAAGCGTCATATTTAATTACGGTTCGATCGGGAAACCGAATTATCTCGGTAATGTGGCAGATATGGTCTGGGGAAAGTTAGGATATATGTTTGAATTCGGTCCGATGATTGCCGGTGAAGTTGTAAATCAAAATGGAGATACTCTTCGAATTGTAAGCGACTCTTATTTTTTGCCCGGACAAGGAGATTATTCCCCTGATGGAATTACTAAATGGGGCTGGAAACCAAGAGAAGGTTATTCAAATCCGGCTCAACCTTATGTCGCTACTCATAAAAATCCCTCATCATGGCCCGATGAATGGCAGAATTTATGGCCCGGTGAATTTGGTCAGGGTGTTCCATTCGGATTGGATGAGGCTTATTATGTAATGGATGATTTTAGTAATAGTGAGTTTCCATATTATCCATTCCCGTCTGATACAACAAAACGCGGACTTGGAATAAAAGCAGAGGTTCGCATCTACCAAATGGGAAGCGGTTTAAAAGATGCATTAGTAATTAAGTATAAAATTACAAATGAAAGTCCTTTACCATTAAACAAACTCTATTTTGGTTTTATGGGTGATCCACATATAGGTGGTGCTTCAGATTATGGTGATGATCGAATCGGTTATATTCCTCATTATGGAATACCAAATGCCCCTCAATATAATTTAGCTCGAAATACAATTTACAGTTATGATTCTGATATGAAAGGAACAGGGGGAAAACCGACAGGCTATATGGGGTTAAAATTTTTAAAGACTCCAAATCATTTCGATTTAACTTCATTGAAGCCATTGCCATATACTAATTCACTTCCAAATGTTCCCAAAAATGATCAGTTGATGTGGGAGATTTTTAATGGTGGTATCGACTCGACTTCAGAATTTTATTCAAATCCCGGGGATTATGTAATGGTATTTGGAACCGGTCCGTTTTCACTCCAACCCGGTCAATCGGAAGAGGTAGTGTTTACAATTTTCTTTGCTTGGAATTATAACGAAATGCTAAATCGAGCTGTTTACTCAGCTTTTCATTACAACTGGAATTTAATGTCTGATTTACCCGGAAGTTCTGGCGGGAATGAGAATTACAAAATATCATTAAGTTCGCCGAATTCAGGAATAATCAATGGTAATGTACCTATTCAATGGAATTATCAGGGAACTGATCCAAATGCTCAAATCTTTATTGAATATTCATCGGATAAAGGAAGAACCTGGTTTCCGTTAGTATGGGATTTGGCTGTATCGGAAAATTATTTATGGAATACCGAAAACCAACTTGATGGTGTAAATTACCTTTTACGTGCGATTGCTTATAATCCTAATTTTAAAAATCAATATTACTTTGATGTTACCGATAATCGTTTTAGTATCAATAATTCGGTTAATGCGAAACCGGAAATAGAATTTGTAACCAACTTCGATTCGCTGAATATCACTGTTTCATATTTCGATTTTTCGTTTCTTGCCGAAGATGCCGATAATAATGCATTAACTATTAAGTTAGAATATGCTAATAGCATTAACAGCTCTTTCGTTACTTTAATTGATAATGTAAATTACTCAACCGGGCACATTATTTATACACAAGCTTTGTCAAATCTACCTAATTCAGATTCTTATTATCTTAGATTAACAGCATCGGATGGCTTTTCAGATTCAACTATTCTTTCTGAAAAATTTGCAATTAATGAGGAAAAAGGAATTTATCAGACTTCGTTAGTTAATCAAATTTCGGGGAACTCCACACCAAACTTCAACTTTATAGTTGTAGATACAGCAGCAATAAATTATTCTCAATACAAAGTTAGTTTCAATATATCCGGAGAAAGTAAAAATTTCTCAATCAAGAACATGGAATCAAATACATATTCAATAATTGATTATCCTTTGCTTCCAAATTTGACAACCCCCTCTTTTGACGGATTAAAGATGAGCATCAAAGACCAGGTTACTCGAATTAATGAAGAGAAAACTTTTTTTAATAATAGTTCATTAAACTCTTCATTTTCATTTATACCGGTCTCCCTCGGAAATCCGAAGACACCAACTGCTGAAGATTGGATAATTACATTTACTAGTTTCGATACATTATCTAATGGCAGTTATGTACAACCGGGTGATACATCAAGAAACCAATCGAATGTTGCAACGATATGTCCATTTAAAATTTTAACTTACCCCGCCCTTGAAAAAGCCACTTATCTTATTAATGAAAGGACAGCAGCAACCAGAAATAATGGTAAATGGGATTTGTCAGAAACAATAGTATTACGCCCGACCAATGCAAGCGGGACAATTACAAGTTATGAATTAAAGTTTGATTTTTTACAAGGTCTTTTCCCCACAATAAACGATACTTTATTTATTAAGACGTACAAACAAATCACTGCGGCGGATACTTTCATTTTTACACCGGATAGAAGTTTCATCCTCGGCTTGGGAACTCATAATTTGATTGAAGGATACTCTCTATCTCAAAACTATCCAAATCCATTTAATCCAATAACAAAAATTAATTATGCAATTCCACAAAATGGTCTTGTGAGTATAAAAGTATATGATATACTCGGCAGAGAAGTAATCACCTTAGTTAATGAAGAACAACATGTTGGTCTTCACAGCATTGAGTTTGACGGAAGAAGATTATCAAGTGGTATCTACCTTTACAAAATTCAAGCAGGTGAATTTTTGCAAACGAAGAAGATGTTATTAATAAAGTAAACTCTATTTGAATTTAACATAGAACTAATGAATTAAATCAACTACAAATTTTTAGAAAGTTTTATCATGAGAATTTTCTTAATACTTATTATCAGTACAATTATTTTTCTTCCCCAAAATATTTTTTCTCAAGGTGGTGACCCGTCATTATTAAGAAATGGGTTACTTGACGGAAACCAAATAAGTGTTTCATTTAGTAATGATGGGGCTGTGGCAGGAATAACCTCCGGTTCAATGCGTGGTGAGTGGCCTAAAGGATCAGGACAATATTATGTAGCTGATATGAGTTTTTTAGTTGGAGTTGAATTTGTTAATTCGATTGGAGACACAGTTCATTCCGTTATTATTCCACGTGGTCCTCGAAATGGTCAGAACGATGAACGAGACCCGGTAACAGGAAAATTTTGGGGATTTAATCCGGTCCCCGGTTACTTTGATTTAGGAAATAATAAAATCGCACAAAGTAACCAACCTGAAACATGGCCCGCAATTTGGCCTGACCACCCCGAATATGGTTCAAATGTATGGAACGGGTTATATGGTCCTAATAATTTTGTAGGTGATGTAGAAACTTTTTTTAAAATTGATGATACACAAGATGAGGAATTCAATTCTCATTTTTTACCGGATTCATCAAATCCAACTATGAAAGGTTACGGGATAAGAGTTTTTGTAAGGTACATTCAAATTGATCATCCGTTATTTCGTGATGTTCTATTCAGAGTTTTTGATATTAAAAACGAAGGTAATTATCATTACGAAAAAGTTTTTTGGGGAAATATAACTGGAACAATTTCCGGCGGCGACGGTGATAGCGGAGACGATTTATCAGAAATCAATAAGAAGAAAAACCTTGTATATTCATATGATTGGGATGGAATTGGTAACATAGGACAGCGAGTTGCGTACATGGGAGAAGGATTAATTGATTCACCTTCAGGAAATTCATTCGGTAGTTTTAGATTTTTTAATTTGTCTTCAAGTCTTGCAATGAATTATGACGAAATACTTTGGAATTTTTTTACTCCCGGGAAAATCGATACTCTCACCCCGATTCCGCAGGATGGTGATCATCTATATGGAACAAAATATTTTTCTCTCTATCCAGGTGAAACAAAACGTGTAGTAATGACTCTCGGTTTTGATTATGACTATTATCAACTTGAACAAAAAATCAACTTCGCCAAAATGCTTTGGAATTGCAATTTTCAGATTGATGATTTGTTTACCAACATTAACTTTAACAATTTAAATTTCCACAAAACTTTATCGGGCACAACCAACATTTCATGGACTTCAGCAATTCAAGGTGGAACCATTGACTTATATTATAGCTCGGATTTAGGAGAGCATTGGCAAGATGTTGCCACTTCATTACCGAATAACGGAAACTATAATTGGAATACAACTAATGTCCCGGACTGTGCATTCGGTAAGCTTAGAGTAATAATTTTTAACAATGATGGAAATCCTGTTGGTTTTAACGATTCCCATACTTTCACAATCGACAATCCACAAAATGGCGAACCATTTGTAAAAATCGATAATATCGAATATGATACCACCATTACATCTGAAATGTTTAATCTAAAACTATGGCTTGGTGATCCTGAAAATCAACCATTAAATCTTACTTTTCACTATAGCAGAGATAATGGTTTAACTTATGAGGAGTTTCATAGTGTTAATATATCTCCCGATACAACTCAAATATATATTCCAATTCAATTGGGAAACTTGTTAAATACTTCTTCTGCAAAAATTAAAATTACTGCTTCTGATGGGAATTCAACGTCATCAACAACTTCAGAAAAATTTCGAAAAATAACCGAGAGAACTTTTGTAACACCAAACTATATAAATCATACTCACGGCAATCTTCAACTCCCTTATCAAATTATCGTTATTGACTCTTCCAAATTGACAGGAAACGAATATCTAATTTCTTTTAATGACACAAGTAGAATTGGTGAGAAATATTTTTCTGTTAAAAATTTGACTACTTCACAGATGATTTTTTCAGATGAGTTATTTTATGAGAACTTTGAGAATAGAGAATTTGATGGACTATCTTTTTTCGCTGAAGAATTATCAACTTCATTTGACTCAACCGGTTCAGGGTGGAATCAAAATGTTTCAAACAATTTTACTTATGCATTCTACAGCTATTTAGATGAGTTTTATCCGATTAATAATGGATATGCAATGCCTTCTGACTATAAAATAGTTTTTTATAATACGGTAGTTGATACAAGTATTGCAGATACACTATATCCAGTCAGCCCACAAAATATCTTAACTCCAACGCCTGTCAACTTTAAAATATGGAATACTACAACAAATCAACCGGTCAATTTTTCCTATAAAAAAACAGGAACAGTTACTACAGCACAGACTATTTTCATTAAGGAACTTGTAAAAAACAAATTGATGAGAACATGGAGATTAATAGTAAGATTTCCAGGAATAAATGTAATTCCAACTTTGGGTGATACTCTAACGATGAAGACTATAAAAGGATTTTCAATTTTTGATACATTGAAAGTTATGAGCATTCCGGTAAATATTAATGATGTGGAATCAATACCTAATGATTACTCTCTTTCTCAAAACTATCCTAATCCATTTAATCCAATAACTAAAATAAATTACACAATACCTCAAACCGGATTAGTAACCATAAAAGTATTTGATATACTCGGAAAGGAAATTACAACTTTGGTTAACGAGGAAAAGAAATCAGGTAATCACAAAATTGAATTTAATGGGAGTAAACTTTCAAGCGGTATTTATTTCTATCAAATTAAATCAGGAAGTTTTACAGCAACAAAGAAATTGGTTTTATTGAAATAGTTTTAGATTAAAATAAAATATGGCTTCGAATATAAAACTGAGTACTAACTTAAGTTTATGTAATGGAAGCTTTTTTCTGTAATAAACTTATCCTTGTAGTTGAGTTTCACATGTTAACAATTAGAAAATTTTTAGTCACTTTTAATAAAGGAATACAATTATGAAAATCGTTTTATTACTTCTGCTTTGCATAAAAGTTACGTTTCCTCAAATTTCGGAAATTAAAGATTTTAAACTTCCGAGTTCCCATTTAAACGTAGATGCTCACTCAATTAGCTCTAATTCATCGAATATGTTATTTATGTTTTGGTCAGAGTCAGGAAAAATTCTGTTTAGCAAAAGTAGTGATTACGGTATTTCATGGAATGAAAAAAAACTTATCCATCAGGCATATTCTTCTTCAGTTCAACTTAATGATTTAGCATCTATAGTAACAACTTCAGGTAGATTAATAGTCTTTTTCAAAGACCCAAACGTGTATTCTAAATATTCAGATGATGAAGGAAATACATGGTCGACTGAAACAATTTTACAGACTGGTACTACCTTGATAAATAGAAGATATGCTACCTCCTTATTCCCGGTAATCAATGATACAAATTCAGTATATCTAATGTATACAAGAAGTCACATATCTTCTCCAGGGATTTTCCGAGTTGAAAGTAGTGATAATGGAATAACCTGGGGACCAGAAAAAAGGCTGGTTACGGATCCTTCCGTCACATCACCTTCGTTAGTTCAGTTAGAAGAAGGTAAACAGATAATGTATTATATAAAAAAAGATACTTTAGCTAACAATATATATTCTGTTGTTTCATTAGATTATGGAGCAACTTGGTCACCACCAGGAGAAATAATCTACAGCACTCCCGGAGTAATAAAGGGAGCAAAAAGTACCCGTATCGATATAAACACTATCTATCTCATTTATGAAGCTGAACTTCCAACTCCTTTTTCAGGTTTTATAAATAATGAGTTAGAATTTATAAAATCTACAAATTCCGGTTTGAGTTGGTCCACAGCAAACAAATTTACTTCTTATAAAGGTTCTGATACTCAGCCACAGATTTCTATGATTGCAAATAAACCGATAGTATCTTTTTTATCCGGTCGAGATTCAACAACAAATAATAATAACAGAATATGGATCGGAATCCCTGGAGAGAGTGTTGATAGTTATACTCCCCCTAAAATTTTTCATGTGAATGCCTTCCTCGATAATATGCCAAATCAAAAAGTTTTTGTAAGAGCTTTAATAGATGATGATAATAAAATCGATTCCGTAATACTTGAATATGAATTCAATGGTAAGTTTCAATCACCACTAATTATGAATGATGATGGCATAAATGGTGATTCGATAGCGAATGACAATGTATATAGTACCGAAATTCCATCAACTTTAAATTCCGGAGATAATGTTGTCTTGTATGTTAAAGCTGTTGACTCACTATTAAATCAAACCACTGAATATGGGGGTGTAATTGTGATTCCGTCAGGTATACCTGTTTCATCATATTTCCTTGATGTTAATAGGTTAAAAATGCCTATCAACAATTCCGGGGTACTGGCTGATGTATTAATTAATGGTCGAGATGGAGCATTATATGATGATAAAGTTGTAATGTTTTCAAGCGGATTTTTTTTATCAGGGAAAAGTAATTCTACAATGTGGGCAAATGCAGTTGCAAGTGCTTCCCGCATACAAGATTATTCTCCCGGATTATTAGGAGCACCGGGTACCGATCCCCGAAATCAAATTTATGTCGTTTCGGTTTATGATGCTCCCTTTAGCAGTTCGTGGCTTGATTGGAAAGTTGCTGTAACCTTAGGTGCAGATTTCTACGATGGAAATAATGATGGTATTTATGACCCAGTTGATCTAAATGGAAATAATGTTTGGGATCCAAATGAAGATAAACCCGATATTATAGGAGATATTTCTGCATATACTGTTTACAACGATGCAGTCCCTTCAATACTACGACGTTTTTCTGAAGTTGAACCTCAGGGGATAGAAATAGGACAGACTATCTTCGGATATGTGGACTCCTCACTAAATACTTTAAACAATACCCTTTTTATTCGATATAAAATTCTCAATAAGGGGACCACAATACCCATAATGGATTCAGTCTATTTTTCACTTTGGACAGATCCTGACGTAGGAGATGCTTATGATGACCTTGTTGCATCTGATACACTCCTTGATGCAGGGTTCTCATATCATAATGCTTCCGATAGCGAGTTCGGATTAGCAGCACCTACAGTAGGAGTAGCTTTGTTACAAGGACCTTTTGATTATGTACCCGGTATAACATTCATTGATAATAATAGCAACGGGATTTATGATGAAGGTACCGATACACCTCTTGATACAGCCTATTCAATGAAAGGGAGTCTTCTTGGAATGAAAACCTACCCTGGAGCAATGAATCGAAAAATGACGGCTTTCATGCATTATCTCCAAAGCCACCCGACAATTGGTGACCCAAACACCCACTATGAAGCTCGTAATTTTATGTTAGGATTAGACAAATATGGTAATCCTATTGATCCATGTAATTGGCCTTTTGGGTCTGTTGTTGGTGGAGTGAATTGCTCAAGTATACCACCACAATTTTTATACTCGGGAAATCCGGGTTCAAATATTGGTTGGATTTGTAATACAAAAACTGACCAACGATTTTTATTAACCACAGGTCCTTTCAAACTAAAAGTTAATGAGCCTGTTGAAATAATTGGAGCATTTATTGTCGGAAGAAAAGAAAATCCGCTCAGTTCATTTTATGAAGCAAGACGAATAACGAGTTATGCAAGAAGTTTACATAAAAGTAACTTTGGACAATTTCCCTTAGGATTAGATGGAGAAGCCTCTACATCAGTTAATATGTATGAACTCTCTCAAAACTACCCCAATCCATTTAATCCAATAACTACAATTCATTATTCAATACCTCAAACCGGATTAGTGACCATAAAAATATTTGATATACTCGGAAAGGAAATTACAACTTTGGTTAACGAGGAAAAGAAATCCGGTAATCACAAAATTGAATTTAATGGAAGTAAACTTTCAAGCGGTATTTATTTCTATCAAATTAAATCAGGAAGTTTTACAGCAACAAAGAAATTGGTTTTATTGAAGTAGTTTGAGATAAAAATAAAATATGGCTTCGGACAAAAAGCTGAGTACTGTCTTAAGTAACCTTTGAGATGTGAATATACAAATAGATGTTTTAATAACTTGAATAAAATGGGGAGTTTTACTCCCCATTTTAATAAGCTACTCTACTTCATTAATAAAAGTTTCTTTTTTAATTTCCCCTGGAGGTCGAGAAGTAGTTTCCGACAGCCCTGAATAAGTGTGGTTTAAGTGAAATAAGTTCAAGAAACCTTTAATATGAGCTGATTTCGAAGTCTCAGTCAGAAAGGTTATTTAAATTTCTCCAAAATCGAGATTAAAATATTGCATCTTGAAATTTGAATATTGATTATTATAGTTTCAACATTACACTTTGAAGTTTCAATATTGAATATAATCGTTTCAACATTGCAGTTTGAACTTTCAACATTGAATATTTTGGTTTCAGTATGGCATCTTTCCCAAAAAGTCTGGGTTCGAGAAGCCGTTAGATTACCCCGAAAGGGGAAATTTAATGTTAACCACATAGCACTTTATTGTTTGCATTATACCCTTCATGCAGTTGGTGCTGTCTGAGGGGTTTTATTTTATCCTTTTACGGTATTCCTTGTACTATAACATATACTTGAGAACTGACTTCAGCCGGAAAAAATATTTTCCCAGATGATGTTTTTATCATTCTACGATTGTCCCCAGAGTATTCAACATTACTTGGAAAACCTTGGATATTCACTTGTTGAAAATTTAAGCCATTCCAATGATAATAATTATATTTTGTCCCAAAAACCCAATAGTCGTTAGGCGAAAATCCAAATATCCTTTGTGCAGTTCTTCCGATATTTCTTAAAGGCAACCCAAACTCTTTTAGATTTGTTTTCTTTAATTGATGTGATGAACCTTTTGTTTCAAATAAATTTGATTCCCACCCAACAATGTATAATCGAAGTGAATCAGAAATACCACACCGAGTAGCATACAAGTCACCAATAATGTGTTCTGTCTCTGGTATTTTCAACAATGTGCCAGCGGAATCAATATCATCTAGTAACTTTAACCAGTTCTTCCCATCATACCTCCAAATTTGGGGATACGTAATTCCCCCAATTGATTTATATCCTAATAAATAAACTTCATTTTTTGAAACACTAGTAAGTTTATAGAAATTGAATTCCGTTGGTACTTTTTGGTAAACCCACTCAGCCATATATCCATCTTTTGTATAGACCATCCCATTATCCCCGGCAGCAATAAAATAACCTTTGCCATCTGTCCACACACTGCGCAGTTCGCCTGTAGTCTGAAATTGATAATGCTTCCATTTTTTCATTCGATTATCAAATTCACCTACTGCTGGTTTTGGTGGATTGATATACCAATTACCAACGGAAACCATAAAATGATCATCACCTGTTACATCATTCGCAACATGACCGACTTCTTCATCAGTACCATTGATATTTGTTGTCCATTGTTTTCCATCCCAATGTATACCGGCGAAAATTCTCCAGGGAGCTTTCCCCTCTCCAATGTATCCCATCACATATGCATCCGAATCCGAAAACGCCCAAACACCGCCCACCGTAGAAGGGAACCAGGCAACGGTATCAACGCGCCAGGTATAGTTACTGTTGCCAGCGGGGTAGTAACAATTAGTTGGTTCTTCTTCAGGAGGTATCACAGGATTTCTCTTGCAGCTAAACGATGCAATTAATAAAATAGTGACTAATATCAGCAATAGACTTATTCTTCTATTCATCCTAAATCCTTTCATTTTATATTAGCATCTGCTCCATTAATTTCTAAAAAATACTTCTCGGGTGGCGGCGGCTGTGTCGGCTTATTACAACTCACCGCAGTAAAGAGTAAAGGGAGTAATATTATAATTAATAGTTTTGTTAATGAGTTTAAGGACATAATTGCCTCTGAGTTGGTATTGGGTAATAAACATTATTTTTTAATACTAACATTTTGCTGTTTGTTTCTGTTTTGGTGTTACTGCTTCCTCTGTGGAGAAGTGGTTCTCGACAGCCGTGGGCTTGCCTCTATATAGGATTGGGTAATAACCATTTTTTATTGGGACTATCTTATTGTAGTATGTGATA
>JAUXVN010000118.1 GCA_030684555.1 Ignavibacteria bacterium | reverse complement strand
CCACTTGTAATTTTCTATTTTCATCATTAAGTGCTCAAATGGGTCTATGTTGACAAGACGCTTTAAATTATATACGGTTACATAAAGGTTCACTTCTGTCGTCACTTTTTTCAATCCTCTCAACAACAACGGTATTTTTCCCATCAGATACTTTATCGTTCCGAATGGATGTTCTACTATCGTTTTTCTAATCGCTGTCTTTGTCTTTCCCAATTCACTCAACATCTTTTTCTTATACTCATCTCGCCACTGCTGATTTATATAGCGTTGAAACATTCGTCCTTTCTTTGACTTTGTACACTTACTCATCAATGAACAGCCTTCACATTCAATCCCACGATAGATGTTTGCAAGTGACTTATTCTTCATTTTATTCTTTTGAATTAAAACTAATCTTTTCCCCGCTGAACAAGTGTATTCGTCTTTTTCTGCATCATACTCGAATTTGATTTCTTCTTTATCACGGATTGACTTCTCTTGTGAGGCATATATATTTATTCCTCCGCCTACGGTGGATTCTTTCTTTTCTACTGCTTCTATTAAATCTGGACTACAGTAACCTTTGTCAGCAATTACTTCTTCCGGTACTTCTCCTAACTCTTCTTTAATTGATTCCACCATGACCGGAAGCATCCTTAAATCAGTCTCCTCTGTTACTACTTCGCTGTCTGCTATCATCTTGTGTTCTGCATCTACGGCTATCTGTACATTATATGCCGGTATCTTTCCGTCTCTGCTTTTCATCAGCCTTGCATCAGTATCTGAAGTGCTTATGTATTTTCGTCCTTCTTTCTCCAATATCTCTTTCTGCTTCTGTAATTGTTCTACCTGATTTTGAAGCTCTATTATCTTATCGAGATATTTGGTGTTATTTGGCTCGATTCCATCTCCTTCTATTTCATCTATGATTTCATCGCGTCTATCGCTTTCGGCTATCTTCAACAAATATTCTTCTATCTTTTTGTCTATTCCCTTTAGTTTTGTTTCTATCTTTTCTACTGATAGCATATCCCGGTTGGTGTAGGCTTTTACTTTACTGCCGTCTATGGCTACAGTCTTTAGCTTGATATATCCGTTATCCTTTAGAAATTCTCTGAACTTCTTGGTGACAAACTTTATGTTTTCTCCATTTTCTTTTCGGTAATTCGATATTGTCCAGTGATCCGGGGTTAAGCTTCCTATGAGCCATATTACTTCTTTGTTTCTATGCGTCTCTACTTCTAATTTCCTTGAACTGCTTATTCCGTTAAAATATCCATATAAGTATAATTTCACCATTATTGAGTCGTGATATTTTGGTCTTCCGGCTTCCGTTTCCCTCGCTTTTTCAAATCTCTCCGGATTACCTAAAACTATTGAATCTACGATCTTATCTATTATTCTTACCGGATGGTCTATGGCAACTGAGTCATCAAGACTGCTCATCAGTTGGTATTGTTGTCTATCGGCCGACTCTATGTATTTCATTTTCTAACCAAAATTTTTCTTGCAAAATTATTGATTTCTTTTCTACATTCATATTATTTTTGTACTGCTTGACTAATATTTTTCACACAGCCTCT
>JAUXVN010000106.1 GCA_030684555.1 Ignavibacteria bacterium | reverse complement strand
CGAGATATATCTAAATAATAGCAGCATTCAAGCCTCTTATGGGTGCAATGAAATCTATGATGACAGAAAAGAAACACAAACGCACCCCACAGAGCTTTTAATGAATGGTACTTATGGAAGTGAAGAATTTGTTATTTATGCTGAAGGTAATTATTGGGGAGAGAATAATTCGTTATTATCATCAAGATTCGGTAACCTGTTGGTCGAATATGAACCATTTAATCTATATTCGTGTCCCCTTCCCGAACTAGAGCAGTATTGCCCAATTATAATGCATACAGCAGACGGGGTAGTTCTTGACACATTATATGCGTTAAACACAGAAGCAATGATGGATGAAAAGTCTCAATTATATTCGGAGGCAGGTAAGGCATACTACACAAACGATCAGATAACAGCAAAAGAAAAATATTCTTTGATAATAAACAATTACGGCACAGAGAAAGATGCAATAAATGCGTATTGGAGATTATATAAACTGCAACAAGAATCTAATGGAAGTATTCACAGTTTTAGAGAATTGATCAACAACAAGAAAGCGTTGACAAATGACTCAGTGTTAATATGGACAATGAATAATCTTCTTGGGATAAGTTTAACGCAAATAGAAGCTTATACAGAGGCTATCAGTTATTACGAAGAAAACATACAAACAAACCCCGAAAGCGATATATCCTTAAACAGCGAACTAAACATTATGACATTGTCACTGCTTAATGGTATTAGCGGATTGGGTAAAATATCGACAAGTTATGGGGTGTCCAATAGAGAAGAATATATTTCAAGAAGAAAGGAATTATTGGAGAAGAAATTCGGAAAAAGCAATAATCAAATCATTAGTGAACAAATACCGACCGAGTATGCCCTTTTCCAAAACTACCCGAACCCATTTAACCCGGTAACAACAATTACCTACCAAATCCCAAAAGAAGGATTAGTAACGTTAAAAATCTATGACATCCTCGGCAAAGAAGTAACAACCCTTCTAAACGAAGAGAAACAAGCAGGTAATCACGAAGTTAAATTTGATGCATCAAATTTATCCTCGGGAATATATTTTTATCGTTTACAATCTGGTAATTTTATTGCGACTAAGAAGATGATTTTGATGAGGTAGGTTTAATATTGATTAATGTAGGAACTTGCCAATATTTGAACTTGCTGCGTAGAGACTTGTCGTGTGCGTAGAGATTTGCCGCGGCAAGTCTCTACAGTGGGGGAATTCATCTTTTTTTACATAAAAAAAACTTAATGCTTGTGATGATCCCCACTTGACAGTTATTTGGGTTTTGTTATTATTGCAACAACAATATTATACGCTATTTCATTTTGTAATTGAAAAATAATTTTTGATAATCAGCAATTTTTCTCAATGTTAAAAGAAACAGTAATCATAAACAAAAAAGAGGATTTATGAGTAATATAAAACTATTTGAATCAAAGAAAATTCGCTCACAATGGAATGAAGTAGAACAGAAATGGTATTTTTCTGTTGTGGATGTAATTGAAGTTTTGACTGAAAGCGATAAACCAAGAGACTATTGGTACCGTCTAAAGAAGAGAGAAAAAGATAATGGTATTGAGTTGTCGACATTTTGTCGACAACTGAAATTGCTCTCTTCTGACGGTAAGCAATATTTAACAGACTGCGCCAATGTGGAAGGACTTTTAAGAATCATCCAATCCATTCCTTCCCCTAAAGCTGAGCCATTTAAGTTATGGCTTGCGCGTGTTGGCTATGAACGGCTTGAAGAAATTGAAAACCCCGAACTCGCGGCTAAACGCATGAGAGAAATATACAAAGCTAAAGGTTATAGCGATGAATGGGTCGAAAAGCGTGTACGCGGCATTGCCGTAAGAGACGAACTCACTAACGAATGGAAAAACCGTGGCATTAAAGAGAACATAGAATTTGCAATCCTTACTTCTGAAATTAGCAAAGCAACCTTTGGTTTAACACCAAAGGAATATAAAGAATTGAAAGGTTTAAAAAAGAAAAATGAAAATTTACGCGACCACATGACCGACCTTGAGCTTATCTTTACAATGCTCGGTGAAGCTTCGACAACTGAAATTGCAAAAAAGAAAAACGCACAAGGTTTTGAAGAAAATAAAACTACAGCAAAAAAAGGGGGTAAAGTTGCCGGTGATGCACGAAAAGCTCTTGAACTTGAAACCGGTAACAATGTAGTAACTAATGAAAACTATCTTTCCCAACCGGAAGAACAAAAACGAAAAAAATTGAAAGGAAAAAAATGATGAGTGGATTACACTTCTAACGTTTGGTATTTCGTCAATTTTAAATGTTAATGTTTTGGTTTTGACTTTTTTCGATTACTTAATTTAAAAAGAAAAGCTTTTTCTAATATAAAACAACGGAAAATAAATGACAAAATATCTACTTCTTTTAATCTTTTTCCCTGCATCTCTTTTTTCACAAATAGACTCGCTTAGAGATTTGCTGAACTATTATCCTTTACAATCAGAAAATTATTGGGAATACAAGAGACTAATTCAACAAATTCCATATCCCCCTGATTCATCAGCTTATTCAGTCGAAGTAAAAGGAGATACCTTACTTGGGAACAACAGAATTTATAAAATATTATTATTCAAGGATATTTATCCGAATCATAATATCTATTATAACTTTGAGCGAATTGATTCATTAAGCGGATCAGTTTTCAGATATAATAATGATGCCCCCTTAACTAATTACGAAAATAAAATAGACAGCCTGTTCGCACAACCTGGCGATACTATTAATTCATCAAGAGCGGGATATACAAGTTTCGGTTATTTTCAAACAATATGTAATTCTATAGATAATGACACTGTATTGGGAGTTCAAACAGAAACAAAAACTTATTTTGACCAATCTTTTATGCCCGGGGAAGAGTATAAATTAGCAAAAGGATTCGGTTATTATTCAAGTTCATCTTGTGAATTTAGTTGTGGATGGACATTTTTGGTTTATGCAAAAATCAGTGGAATAGAATATGGGAGTAAAATTATAACAAGTGTAGTTGAAACTAAAACTGTACCCGACAATTATCAGCTATACCAAAATTACCCCAATCCGTTCAATCCGGTAACAACAATTACATACCAAATCCCGAAAGAAGGATTAGTAACGCTAAAAATCTATGACATACTCGGCAAGGAAGTAACCACCCTCATAAACGAAGAGAAACAAGCCGGTAAATACAGTATAGACTTCAACGCATCATCCGCGCCGATGGCGGATTATCAAGCGGTGTATATTTGTATGAACTTAGTTCAAATGAGTATAAATCAACCAAGAAATTATTGTTGATGAAGTAGAATTCATTAAAAAGTTTTTATATTTATTCCTTTAGAAATGTAAAAAATATTTTAGTTAAAGAAAAAGTGAGGAATTAATGCAATACAGAGAACTCGGTAAAACAGGACTTAAAATTTCTGAAATAAGTTTAGGATGCTGGACACTTGGTGGACTTAATTGGGTTAACGGTGTTCCAAACGGATGGGCTAATGTTGATGAAAATGAAGCTTCTGAAGCAATTCATTACGCAATTGATAACGGAGTTAATCACTTTGATAATGCAGATGTTTACGGTAACGGAAAAGCAGAAAGACTTCTGTCTAAAATTCTTGGTGACAAATCTAAAGATGTTATAATAGCAACTAAAATTGGTTGGTTCCCCGGTACAGCCGCTAATGCTTATGAGCCGTTGCATATCAGACATCAATGCGAACAATCATTAATAAATCTAAAACGGGATTTTATTGATTTGTATTATTTCCATCACGGATATTTTGGAGATAATGGTGAATATCTTGATGATGCAGTTGATATGATGAATCGGTTAAAAGCTGAAGGGAAAATAAGATTTATTGGGCAATCGGCTTACTCGCATGATGATTTTATAAAATTAGTTCCCTGTGTAAAACCTGATGCGCTTCAAAGTTACTGCAGCGCCAAAGATAATAAGTTTGTAGCAGACGGAACTCCAACAAGAAAACTGTTGGAAGAATATAGTCTGTCGTTCATCGCCTTTGGTCCGCTTGAACAAGGAATAATGCTTGGTAAATATAGCGCAAGTAATCCACCCCAATTTGAAGCGGGGGATCACAGAGCTAATTCGGTTCGTTTTAAACATGAAAATCTTTCTTTCCTTGAAGGGAAAGTAAATCAATTAAAAGAACACTTTGGCAATTCGGTTGAAGCCCTTGCGAGAGTAGCTTTACAATATCTGCTTCATTATAAAGTTACCGGTGCGGTTATTCCAGGCTTTAGAAATCTAAATCAAGTTAGAGTAAATTTAAGCGCAATGGACAAACCGTTAACAGAAGATGAATTCAATTTTGTAAAGAATCTCTTTTCTTAAATTTTAATTCCTTTGCTTGTCTAGCTCTTTGCGAAAAGCCGTAAATGCATTCGGTCAGCCTGCCTCAGGCTGGTCGGCGTCTTCTAATAATTGGAAAGATGCTGAATCGATTCGTCACGGCGAACAGCATGACACATGCCCAATCTTGCTGGCATCCGACGAAGGTTGGAATCTCCATTCTCGCGGAAAGATGCTGATTCGCCGCGGCGAAACATCAGCATGACATTAAATACGGTCATTCTGACGGATGTCAGAATCTAAGATGCTGTAAGAATAGACACTTTCGAATAAAGATTAAACCCAAACTGGCAGAGGGAACCGTTATACTTATAAAACGCCACTTAGCATCGTCTAAACTCAATTTCATTGTTTGCGGCAAAAATCCTTTTTCAGTAGTTTATTCATACTATTTTACATTTTTAATTTTTAGAGAATAAAATGAAAACCATTATTGAACCATTCAGAATAAAATCTGTCGAACCAATCCGTTTTACTACAAAAGTAGAAAGAATCGAAATAATTAAAACCGCCGGTTACAATCCGTTTCTTATTCATGCCGATGATGTATTAATTGATCTTTTAACCGATAGCGGAACCTCTGCCATGAGTGCTCAACAATGGGCGGGAATTATGCAGGGGGATGAATCGTATGCCGGCTCAAGAAGTTTTTTTCGTTTTGAAGCCGCAATTAAAAAAATTACCGGATTGAAATATATTATTCCTACTCACCAGGGGAGAGCAGCGGAAAAAATTATATTTTCTATTACCGGAGGCGAAGGAAAATTTTTTCCTAATAATACTCACTTCGATACAACCCGCGCCAATATTGAGTTTTCCGGTGCCGAAGCTCATGACTTTCTAAATGAAATTGGTAAACACCCTGAAATCCGTGCCGATTTTAAAGGTGATATGGATGTTGAAAAATTAGAAAAGTTTATCATCGAAAAAGGAAAAGAAAATATTCCGATGGTTATGATAACCATTACAAATAACTCCGGCGGCGGACAGCCTGTTTCAATGAAAAACATCCGCGATGTAAAAGAAGTTTGTAAGAAATATAATCTTCCTCTGTTTATTGATGCATGCCGCTTTGCTGAAAATGCTTATTTCATCAAGATGCGTGAAAAAGGATTTGAGAATAAATCAGTACTCGAAATCTCACAAGAAATATTCTCTTATGCCGATGGTGTTACAATGAGCGCAAAGAAAGATGCACTTGTAAATATCGGCGGTTTTCTTGCTCTTAATGATGAAGAACTGGCAATGAAATGTAGAAATCTTCTTATCGTAACAGAGGGTTTTCCGACTTACGGCGGATTAGCCGGAAGAGACCTCGAAGCTGTTGCGCAAGGCTTGGAGGAAGTTGTAGATGAACATTATCTTCAATATAGAATTAGAAGTGTTGAATATCTCGGAGAAAAACTTGTAAATGCCGGAGTCCCGATTATTGAGCCACCGGGAGGACATGCAATATATATCGATGCAAAAAGATTTTTACCTGATGTTCCGCCCGAACAGTTTCCGGGTCAGTCAGTTACATGCGAATTATATATTGAAGGAGGAATCCGCGGTTGCGAAATCGGAAGCGTAATGTTCGGCAAGTATGATGCAGCAGGTAAATTAACACCTCCGCCAATGGAACTTGTAAGATTAGCAATTCCGAGAAGAGTTTATACTCAAAGTCATATCGATTTTGTCTCTGAGGTTATCATTGAAGTTTATAATAACAGAAAAAAATTAAAAGGTTACGAAATCACTTATCAAGCACCGATGCTTCGGCATTTTACGGCTCAATTTAAACCATTAGATTGAATTCATTAAATGAAGTTAAAAAAAATCATAAAGCATGATGAAGGGCGGCAAATATGGCGGCTTCTTATTAACCAAAAGAATCAACTTCTTGTTGAAGAAAGAGATATAAATACTAAGTCGGTTTTTTATTCATTGCTTGATCTCAATTCAAAAAAACATTTACTTAAGAGTCATCAATTTGAAGAGAAGTTTTGGATTGGTATAGAAGCATTTACCGATGATGTTTTACTGCTTCATAAGTTTGTAAAACCGGATATGCCAACTCACAAAGGAATGATTGCGTATTCTCTAATTGATAAAAAAGTCAAATGGGAAAATGAGAGACTTCAATTTTTGTTCGTCAAAGAGAAAGATATTTACTGTTTCAGTCAAAAGTTTGAGGCAAAAGAATTTTATATTATTGATTTAGCGTCGGGTGAAATAAAGGAAATTCTTGGAAGCGATTTTAATAAAGTAAATAAAATAAAAAATCAAATTGATGAAGTAAACCAATCTGCGGGTTACATCTTTCCCGAATCACTTCATCCGATTAGAAATGAAAATGCTTTTAATATTGTTCAGAAAGTAACAAATAAATATAAAGTCAAAGGCTCATTTGATGCGCTTGAATTTAAAGGATATATTTTCGTAAATTGCCACACGGAGAATAAAGACGGAACATTAAACAATAATTTTCAAATAGTGGACACGGGGAGTAATAAAATCATATTTGAAGAATTATTAAATAAAAAAGTTAATTCGATATTTGTCGATTCCTTTTTTATTAAAGATGATTTTCTTTTTCTGTTGATAGAAAAATCGGGTGTAAATATTTATCGTATCGAAATATAATTTATATAAACGGGGTACATATGAAATTGACTCAAGGTGAAAAGGGAATTTTGCTTCTATCAGCAAGAGAATCAATATATTCTTTATTCGATGAAGTAAGGTATCCATCAATAAATTACAGTATGTACCCGGCTCTATCCAAAAACCATGGGGCTTTCGTAACACTTCTAAAAGATAATCATTTGCGAGGCTGCATTGGATATATCTATTCAGACTTACCCCTTTTTGAAACAGTTTGTCAAGCTGCAAAATTAGCCGCAACCGAGGACCCGAGATTTCCCCCGATTTACGAAGAAGAACTCTCTCAGATAATGCTTGAAATTTCGGTTTTATCTTTACCAACACAAGTAAAAGATTATAATGAAATAGAAGTCGGAGTACACGGAATCATTCTAGAGGAAGAGGACGGTCGCGGTATTCTTTTACCCCAAGTTGCAGTTGAACAGAAATGGGATCTTCAAGATTTTTTATCGGGTATTTGCCGAAAGTCCGGACTTGATCTGAATACATGGAGGTATCGATTCTTAAATCTTAGCACTTTTACAGCGCAAGTTTTTGCTGAAGAAAAACATAGGAACCTTACCGGTGAAGCACATTAGAAAAACTGCTGTTGCAGGTTTATTCTATCCATCGGACAAAAAAGAATTAAGTGATTTAATAAACTCATTCTATAGCGGAATGGGTGATCCGGATTTCAACAGAATAACGGGAATGGTCGCTCCTCATGCAGGTTATATCTATTCGGGTTTAACGGCTGCTCACGCCTTTTTTCAAATTAAAAATAAAAATTACGATACAGTTATAATCATATCACCAAGTCATAGAGAGTATTTCCCGGGAATCTCAATTTATAATGGTGATGCCTATGATACACCCCTTGGTGAACTTGAAGTGGATAAAGATTTCAGAAAAAAACTTACAGAAAAGAGCGATGATATTTTCGAAGGAATTAATGGGCATCGTGCTGAACACGGCATTGAAGTAGAACTTCCATTTTTAATTGATGCGATCGGTTTTCCGAAAATTGTACCGATTGTTATGGGAGATCAACGAAAAGAGTTAGTTGATGAATTATCGCAAAGACTTGCACCAATGCTGAACGAAAAAACATTAGTTATTGCCAGTTCAGATCTCTCTCATTTTTACACAAGAAAAGTAGCAGATAAATTAGATTCAATCGCAGCAGAAAAAATTTCAGCTTTTGATACAGATGGACTTCAATTTGACCTTGACAATAAAAGGTGTGAAGCATGTGGTGGCGGTCCGATTATTGCGATGATGAAAGCATGTTTAAGTTTCAATTCGAACAAATCAAAGGTTTTACACCGCTCCGATTCCGGAGATATAACGGGCGATTTTAGAGAAGTTGTCGGTTACCTATCGGCTGTAGTTTATCAATGAAAGATCAAAATAATATCGCAATTGTAGGGACGGGAAAAATTGCGCATTCGTTTTGTGCCGCATTAAATAAGGCTAAACTCCCAATTTCTATTATTATAGGAAGAGAACTTAATAAAGTTAAATCTCTTTCAAAGCGGTTTTCTGTTGCTAATTTCTCGACTGATCTATCTGCTTTAGTTGGTTTTAACGGCTTAATATTTCTGGCTGTTCCTGATAGTGAAATTGAAAACATTGCAAAGAATCTCGCTTCACTCAAATTAAAATGGAAGAATATTTCAGTAGTTCATTTTTCCGGAAGCATAACTGTTAAAGCTTTAGATATACTTGAAAAACTTGGGGCAAAAACAGGCTCAATGCATATTATGCAGTCGTTTCCTTCAGAAAAGGTTGTACCAATTATAAATTCATTTGCAGCAATTGAAATAAATAATCTTTCCCTTAAAAAGAAACTTTTCAAATTGGCGGTTGCACTCAAGCTAAATCCTTTTGAAATTAAAACAGAACAAAAAGCTTTATATCATTTGACCGGAGTTTTCGTTTCCAACTTCATGATTGCCAATATGTATCTGGCAGAATCTCTTTTCAAAAAAACCGGAATTAAAAACATATCTTTTCTTGAATTGATGAAACCGATTATTAAAGCTACTCAGGAAAATATATTTTCGGTTGGAATTGAAAAAGCATTATCGGGACCAATCGAGCGAGGCGATGTAAAAACTATTGAACTTCATATAAAGAGACTTAAGAAAGAAAAAGCATCCAATGAACTGAATGCTTTTAAAGTTTTGTCTTTATCACTTTTAACGATGATTAAAACGGAAAAGGGTTCGTTAACAGCATCGCAAAAAGAAATAGAAAGAATGCTAAAATAATAACTACTTTTTCTTATAATGCGGAGCAAGCTCTCGTAAACCGGTTGTAGCAGCATCTGACAACATTTCGAATTTCAATTCTTTACTACTCTTATCCCAAATAATTCTTTTATGTTCTTTTGAAGGAATCACAACTCCGTTGGTACTTAAGATGCTATCCTTAACCGGAATAGTTAAAAAATAATAACCATCTTGATATTGCATTCCTTCAACAACTGAAATTTCATCGAAGGCAAAACTTACTTTTGCGTTAAGTTTATTTTCTTCAACAAAAAGTTCGCGGGATTTAATCTTCTTTCCTTCTTGTTTCATATCGGTAACAAAGTCATCACTCTCAAGCATAAAATCGAAAAGGATGTTTTTATCTTCATCAAACTCTTTATTCCCGATTGCATCAGACTTTATATCGTGGAAAACGACAGTTGCCGTTCCCCCCTTTTTTGCATGAGGTTGAATAGTGTAAGTAACTTTGTTAAAAACTAAGCAGCCGTTAATAAGAATAACAAAAGATATTGTTAACAATGATAAAAATAATTTCTTCATAATTTCCTTTAATTAAATTACAGCAGGTTCTAAATATTTTAATGTCATAGTATCGACATCAAGTTCTGCTTTAATGCCGAATGGTATTGTTATTTTATTGGTGATGTGACCAAACGACATTCCGTAAACCACGGGGATGTTAAGGTCAAAAAGTCTATCTAACAAAATTTCTTTTAACGAAAATGAATTAGCAATTCCCGACTGTGTCGGTTTACTTTCGCATCTTGAAAAAACTCCAAGCACCACTCCTTTGGCTTTTTTGAATTTACCTGCTTGAATCATTTGTGTTAACATGCGGTCGATTCTGTAAGGTTCTTCTCCGATTTCTTCAAGAAATATAATAGCGCCATCCGTATCAACATCGTATTCTGTTCCAATAAGTGATGCTACAATTGAAAGATTACCACCGACCAATTTCCCGGTAGCTTTGCCGCTTCGAATCGTGTAGGAATTAAATTCAGGTTTTGATAAATCCTCATCTTCAGCATTTCTGAAAGAGGCTTCAGGTTCCGGATTCATCAAGACGCTAGTAAAGTTTCGCACACTAAATTCATTGTATGTCGAAATTCCAACAGGTCCGTGAAATCCGACTAAACCGGCTTTTTGATAAAGTCCATAAAGTAGTGAAGTAATATCGCTATAACCGATAAGCACTTTCGGATTTTTTGTTATCATTTTGTAATCGAGCAAATCGAGCATTCTAATACAACCATAACCGCCGCGTGCACAAACTATTCCGTTTATGTTTTTATCTGCAAACATAAGATTTACATCTTCGGCTCGCTCTTCATCGGTTCCACCGAGATAACCGTGTTTGTTTAGAATATATTTCCCGGGTTTTACTTTGAATCCGAGAGTTTCAAGGTTGGTTATAGATTCGGCTAACTCTTTTTCGGTTATAAATCCTGCAGGAGATATTAAACCAAGTGTATCCCCCTTTTTTAATCTTGGGGGTTTAATCGTTCCAATTATTTTTGAGGCGTTTCCGGCTTTGATTGGAATAGCAGTTGCAATCCCCGCCATCACAGCGGTGGAAATAAAATCTTTTCTTTTCATTTAAATAACTAAAAATTTACTAAAATAATTTTATACGGATTCATCATATAACAAATAATCAAAAGTCTCACGGCTGCGTACAACTTTGAAACTTGAACCATCAACCAACACTTCCGGTGCTCTACGCCGTGCATTATAGTTTGAAGCCATTACCATTGCGTAAGCGCCGGCGGACATTACGGCGTAATAATCGTTTTGTCTTCCTTCCTGGAGTTCTCTGTTTTTTGCAAGAAAATCACCACTCTCACAAACGGGACCAACTACATCATAAATTCTATTTTCCCTATTAGAATAAACAGTAACCGGAACTACATGATGATAACTTCCGTAAATACTTGGTCGCAGCAAATCCGTCATTGCACCATCAACAACAAGAAAGTTTTTAGAGCTGTTCTTTTTAGTATAAAGAACTTCCACGATTAAAGCTCCGGCATTTGCGGTTAAAAATCTACCCGGTTCAAAAAGAATATCGCAGCCGCAAGTTGAAAGTTTTGGGATGATTGCATTTGCAAATTCTTTAATAGTGAAAGGAGTTTCATCTTTATATTTAACACCGATTCCACCGCCAATATCGAAATGTTCAATATGAACATCAAACGAAGTTACAATTTTATGAACCTCTTTTAATTTTTCAATCGCTTCAATGAAGGGATCAATAGTTACAATCTGCGAACCGATATGCATATCAATTCCCGTAAAACGAACATTACTTAGTTCCTTTTCTTTTGAATAAACTTCAAGAGCATCTTCAACACTTTTGCCGAATTTATTTTCTGCTAAACCTGTTGAAATATAAGGATGTGTTTGTGCATCAACATCGGGATTAACTCTTAACGCAACACGAGCGATTTTATGAATTTGGCTTGCAATATCATTAATCAAATAAACTTCTTCTTCCGATTCAGCTTTAATCATCAACACATCATGTTCTAAACCGAGTTTTATCTCGCGGGCAGTTTTACCAACACCTGTAAGAATTATTTTATCAGGAGTTGCTCCGGCTTTTAGCGCACGAATCAATTCGCCTTCGGAATTAACATCAACACCGCTTCCCAAATCGAGAAATGTTTTTATTACGCTTAAATTAAAATTTGATTTTGCAGCATAAAAAATGGTATGATTAATAGAGTTAAATGCATTTGTAAATTCGGTATAACGGTCTTTGAAATATGATTTACTGTAGATATATACCGGTGTTCCCACCTGACGAACGATTTCATCAACAGAAACATCCTCGCAATAAAGTCTATTGTTCTTATAAGTAAAATTTGTGCTTTCTAACATTAAACTATTAAGTCCTGACTGATTTCTAAATATGTTTACAAATTAACGATAAATGTATTTTTATGAAAACATCTTCTTTCATTAATTCAAATTAATTTTGATTTTGCAAAGTTCGGATTGCTTCTTTGGATGAACTTAAGCAAATTTGAGGTAGAATGTGTTAAAAGAAAAATAGTTATTATAATCACTTATGAAAAAACTCGATTTTAAGCCCTACAAATCGAAAGATGATTTTCGGAATAATTATAAACTTCACGATATGGCTGAAGAGTTCGGGAAAAATCTGCTGACTCAATGGGGTATATCTTTTAAGGCTTTTGGTGAAGATAGAAGATATCAACCCGTTTGGGAAAAGGGAGAAGACAAACCGGATAATATTATTTCTTATAAAGGAAAAGATGCTCTTCTTGATTGGAAAGGAAAGCGGTCTTCAAAGTGGATATTAAATAAACGTGCAGCAGAATCTTATTTAAGATGGAGTAATAAATTAAATATTCCCGTGATACTTGCCTTTTTCATTTTCAGCGAAGAGATGACTTTAATTACATCCCGATGTTTACGTATTTCAAAGGAATCATTTTCTACCGATACTGTAAAGGCATGGGATAAAAATGATGTTGTAGAGTTAGTTAAAGAACCAATTCCATTTACAAAACCAAATCTGCTTAAACTATTGGATTTGTAAGATTAAAACTAATTTTCAATTAAAAAGCCGGTTGATAAAAATTTATAGAATTGTTCCCGCTTAAAAATTACTTCGTTATGTTGAAGATCGGAATGAATAAAAATTATTCTGTTATCTTTTAACATATCAGAAGATAGATTTACTTCTTTTACTTGATAGAATTTTACGTTATCAACTTCTAACATTTTCATCATTTCTTCAGTTTTCTCTTTTGTTCCGCCGTCATCACAATAAATATTAATAAACCGGTTATCGGATAATTCTATCCAGTTGATAAATTTGTCGGTCTGAGAATATAAAGCATCAAAAAGATAAACTTCTTTTACGTTGTTGCTTAATCCACCGAATTCAAGCATGAAAGCCATTACACGGAATGCGCCGCTGTGTCCCGCTAAAACAATTTTACCAATTTTAGTTTTTGTAAGATGCCTGTCACTCTTGAGTTTATTTGCTATCTCGTTTAATTGTGAATTGAAAAAATTTTCCTTTTCAAGATTTCCACCGTACGAATCGGGGGCGTCATAAGCTGTTTCCGCTGCGATGAGGATAGCATTCACACCGCTTTTTTCAAATTGTTCGATGATGTTATAAGTTACAATTGCTTTTTGAATGTTATTCACCCATCCATGGAAATAATAAACGAAATTAATTGAATCAGTTTCCTTAAAATGTTTGGGTATAAAAATTAACGCACTCTTATTGTTGTAATGCTTTTCTTTTGAATAATGAACTGACTTGTAGACATGTCCGGTGTCTCTAAGTTGTTCAGGGAAAGCTGAATGTTCCAATTCATACATAATCAGCTTACCTAATGAAGAATACTTTTGAGATAAATCCTGCCCGCATGAAATTGAAGTGATGAATAAAAAAGCTAAGAAAGGAAGAAAAATATATTTCATGGCTGTATCCAAAATGTTAAACGATGACCATTGAAATCTTATAACTATAAATATCAGATGCAAACAAAATTATTTCATTATACC
Organism: Ignavibacteria bacterium; assembly: GCA_030684555.1. GTDB lineage: Bacteria > Bacteroidota > Ignavibacteria > Ignavibacteriales > Ignavibacteriaceae > JAGUXE01. The sequence continues at coordinate 40,645 of JAUXVN010000106.1, read as the reverse complement.
AATATTCAACTTTTTTAAAAAGGAAAGATAAAATATGAGATACTTTAATACTGTTGTATTTACAAGGGATAATCATGCCAATAGCCGGAAAAATTTTGTTTGACATTAATTTAAGCAATCGTCAATTTTGTAAAGAGTTTTAAATAGTTTCTTATTAACAAATAAACTGGGGTTTTTATGAAAACCAAAAAACTACTTTATCTGCTTCCTTTCCTAATAGTTTTATTTCTTACACTTACAAGTGCATCCTGCGATAAATTACTTGACCCGGAGAACCAAAGCCCAAGTATAACAAGTGTTACAGCTAATCCTACATCGGTAGCTCAGAATGCTGTTACCGTGGTAACATGTGTCGCAACAGATCCTGATGGTGACAATTTAACAATTACCTGGACTGCTGACGGGGGTACTTTTCCAAGCGGTTCGACCGGAGTTAGCGTAGAGTGGAAAGCGCCGGCTCAATCAGGCAGTTACACAATTACAGCAACAGTTAGTGACACTAAAGCTACAACAAAAGCAACGGTGGTTGTTACTGTTACAGTTGCAAACATAGCTCCAACTGCCCCTGCAAATCCGTTCCCGATTAATAATGAAACAGGAATTGCAACAAATGTTATTTTAACATGGGTTTCAACTGATGCAGATGGTGACGCACTTACTTATGATATTTATTTTGGAACAAGCACTAACCCTTCTTTGGAAGTAAGCGGTCGCACAGTTGCTACGTATAGCCCTGCATCATTATCATCTAACACAACTTACTTCTGGAAGATAGTTGCTAAAGATGGTAAGGGGGGAACTACTACGGGAGATATTTGGAGATTTACAACAAGCAGTGGTATTAGCAATGCATCTATTACGGGTATTATTTCTAATGCTACTAATAATAATCCTATTTCCGGGGCAACAGTAAAACTTATGCAGGGTTCAACAACCCTCAACACACAAACAACCGGAACAACCGGGACCTATACAATGACCGCTTTAGCTGCCGGAAATTATACAATGGAAGTTTCAAGTGCCGGTTTTATTACAGATACCAGAGCAATTACTTTAAGCGCCAGTCAATCCATGACACAAAACTTCAGCATGGCTCCATCAAGCGGAAATGTTCAGTATCGAATTGTATTAACCTGGGGACAAACTCCAACAGATCTTGATGCTCACTTATATAAAGGAACCTATCATATTTATTATAGTTCAAGAGGTTCTGAAACATCTGCTCCGTTCACAATTCTTGATGTGGATGAAACAGACGGTTACGGTCCGGAAACAATTACAATTTATAACCTTTCCAGCGACAGTTGTAAATTCTATGTTCATAACTATTCCGAAACACCTGACATTAAACAATCTCTTGCAAATGTTAAATTATACTCCGGTTCAACATTACTAAGGACCTATACTGTTCCCCAAACAGGTACGGGCGATTGGTGGTATGTTTTTGATATTTCTCCAACAGGTGTAATTACAGATCGTAATTTTATTACTCCTACATCTCCTGAAAACAATAGTGCTCCATTGAAAAGAAAAGAATACTTTAGATAACGTATCCGCATATATAGCAATCAAAAAGCTGCCTTTCTTTAAAGGCAGCTTTTTTTTTGATTTTCCTTTTGTACACAGGGTTGTGCTGCAGCCATAAAAGTCTTAATAAATGAGACCCCCTCTTTGTTTTCTGACTTTCCTCCCGCTTCTAATTTAGCCAATCGAATTAATTGAGAACTAAAGTTCGCACTACAAAACAATTTTTGTATATTTTAATATTATTTTATAACAGATTAATCGGATAGAAAATGAAAGCAAAAAACCTCTTTTCTTTTTTTATAATTCTTCTCTTCGTTACTCAAGTCACCAACGGGCAGTTAAAAAAACTCACAATAGATGATGTTTTTACTAACAGAAGTTTTGCCCCCAAAAGCATTATGGGTTTGCAATGGTTTGACAACGGTAACTATTATTCATTTCTTAAAATGAATCCCGAAACAAAATCGATGGATCTTTATAAACACGATCTTAAATCGGGGGAAGAAAAAGTTATTGTTACGGGTTCTGAATTAAAACTTAAGGAAGAGGATGCCCCATTTATAATCAGAAATTATGAGTGGTCACCAAATGGAAGATTTATTTTGTTTACCGGAATGCTTCCCGCAAGAAGTTTAAAAACCGGCGGTACATTTTATTTGTTTGATTTTGTTGATAAGAAATTTTTCCTTTTGGCGGAATCGGAACAAGAACAAATTAATGCACAATTTTCACCTGACGGAAATAAGCTCGGTTTTGTAAGAGGCGATAATCTTTTTATAGTTGACATTCTTACCAAAGAAGAAAGACAATTAACTTTTGATGGAAATGAAAATATTCTTAACGGTCATTTTGATTGGGTTTATGAAGAGGAGTTCAGCATCATTAAAGGTTTTGAGTGGTCACCCGATAGTAAAACTATTGCTTACTGGCGGTTAGATCAGTCTGAAGTTCCTCAAATTCAAATTCAGAAATGGGATTCACTTTATCTTAATTCAATTGATATGCGTTATCCTAAAGCCGGCGCAAAAAACTCTGATGTTAAAATCGGAATTGTTTCAATTGAAACCGGAAAAAATGTTTTCGCTGATCCCGGTTCTGAAACAGACATTTATATCCCCCGAATAAAATTTACTTCCGATCCAAATATATTATCAATTCAAAAGCTTAACCGTCTTCAAAATAAATTAGATTTTCTTTTTGCAGATATTACAACCGGGAAAACAAAAACTGTTTTTACCGAAACTGATTCATGCTGGATTGATATAAACGACAATCTAAAATTCTTAAAAGATGGTAAACATCTCATTTGGCAATCGGAACAAGATGGTTATAACCACTTTTATCTAAAAGATTACAGCGGAAAGGTGATTAATCAAATAACAAAAGGGAAATGGGAAACCGATAAAATTCATTTTGTTGATGAAGAAAATAAATTAATCTACTATTCCTCTAACGAACGGGGAACGATTTATAGTGATTTGTATCTCATAAAATTTGATGGAACAGGTAAAAAAAGATTAACCGAAAATGCCGGAACTCATTCGATAAATTTTTCCTCCGGCGGTGAATATTTTATTGATCGCTATTCAAGTATATCTCTTATTCCTTCAAGTTTGCTTTATGATAAAGATGGGAAAAAAGTCCGCGATCTTGCTCTCTCCTCGATGGCGGCATTTAAGGAATATGATTTAGGCAGCTCTGAGTTTGTCTCATTTACAACTACTGATGGGATTGAGTTAAATGGAATGCTGATTAAACCAACCGACTTCGATCCAAATAAAAAATATCCGGTATTAATTTATAACTATAGTGGACCCGGTTCCCAGATTGTAAAAGATTCATGGCAGGGGGCAAACTTACTTTGGCATATGCTTCTTGCTCAAAAGGGTTATCTTGTTTTTATGCTTGATAATAGAGGAACAGGCGGCAGAGGGAAAGAGTTTAAAAATATAGTTTATAAAAATCTTGGACATTGGGAAGTTAATGATCAAATTGAAGGAGCAATGTATTTAGCATCTCTTCCATTTGTTGACGCTGAAAGAATCGGAATTTGGGGATGGAGTTATGGCGGTTATATATCTGCATTAACTCTAATGAAAGGTGCTGAATATTTTAAAACTGCAATCTCTGTTGCCCTTGTATCTCATTGGAAGTTTTATGATACCATTTACACTGAGAGGTTTATGTCTCTGCCGTCACTTAATCCTGAAGGGTATGAATCAAGTGCCGTACTTACATACACAGACAAACTAAAGGGAAAACTTTTACTTGTTCATGGTACCGCTGATGATAATGTTCACTTTCAAAATGCGGTAATTCTTGTAAATAAATTAATCGCTGAAAACATTCAGTTTGAAACGATGTATTATCCTGAAAAAGATCATGGTATTTACGGCGGGAAAACCAGACTCCATTTATACAACATGATGACAAACTTTTTGTTGAATAATTTGTAAAAATATTTTGACTTCCGGAAGTGCAAATAAATTTATAATAAGTACTTCCGGGGTTTTTAATTCTGTTAATTAGGTTAGCTCTATTGCCTTTTCGTTAAATCATAAATAAGTTTAGTATCATTTTTTAGAAAGGTTATATAATGAACGATTATACTGATGGACAAATGAATCAAGAAAATCAAGAACCTGTTGAGTTAGATTTTACCGATAAACTCGCCGGCATTTTCACAGAACCTTCAAACACATTTGAGCAAGTTGCAAAATTCCCGCCTAAAACCATGGACTGGTTTCTCCCCTTTCTGGTTTTGTTATTATTAGTGATTGGTTCACAGTGGATTATGATGTCAAATCCCATTATTAAATCTGATGCAATTAGAACACAGAGGGATGCACAAGAAAAATATCTTGAAAAAGAAGTTGAAGCAGGGAATCTTTCTAAAGCTCAAGCCGAAGAAAGAATGGAAATGATTGACCGCCAGATGGAACAAATGACTGGCTCGATGGGAATGATAATTCAGTCGATCTCCATTTTCGTAATGGGATTTATCATTTTCTTCGTTGTGGTATTAGTCTATTTCCTAATTGTTAAATTTGCACTGGGGGGAGACGGCACTTATTCCTCGGCACTTGTAGCAAACGGTTTGGTTAGTTATATCGGAATGATTCAAGTTATACTCGTAACAATACTTTCATTAGCATTTGATCGATTAATGCGTGATACATCCGTCGCCACTTTTTTAAATTATGATAAAACAGAGCTCGTAGGATTTGTTCTATCAAAAGTTGATCCTATTTCAATATGGTCGTACGTAGTTCTTGGAATCGGTTTAGCCAAAATGTTCAAAGCAACCGATGTAAAGAAATATATTATTGTAATTATTGCTGTATGGTTTTTCTGGAGTATTATTGTTTATATACTTTCTAAGTTCATCCCGTTTTTGCAGAACTTGCAATAATATTTTTTGAATTAATGCGTTATCGCTTGTTTTGATATATCGATTTTAAATCTATAGGATTTAGCGTGAAGTCTCTTTTTCATACAAGAATGAAATTATTAATATTCACGGCAATATTAACAATTGCCGTGGTGTTATTTTCATGTGCTACTGTCCCGCCATTATACTATTCTCCGGACGGCAAAATCTTAATCAAAGAAGTGAATAACGGTCGAGCGGCTGCTAAAAAGCTGAAAACTTTTTTTTCCTTAAATGATGAGCTTATTGAAAAGTTCGGACTCTACTTAAAAGATTCAAAGTTATATGTTTATGGTACATTGAGATATGATGAAGATTACCTTGAAGAATTTGATCTCTTCAGAATTAACGTTGAAATAAATCTAAGAACTAAAAATTTATTATACGTTGCCTTCCCCGTTGAAAATCTACCGTTACTTGAAGATGTCCCCGGAATAGATTTTTTTGATGTAGATAAAAAAGGGAACATAAGACTTCAACAAGCGGCTGAGTTGAACATTCTAACAACACCGGATCCGGAACCAGAAGTTGTGTTTGAACCCGAAGCAGAAACAGAATCCGATTCCGTTAGCGAACCCGAAGTAATCCCCGAAACAGTTACAATCTCCGATACGCTCGAAACCGTTATTGAACCGGAAATTCAATCTATTCCTGATAGTGTAACCGTGCACGATAACGTAACTATTCCCGATAGTGTAACCGTAACCAAGCCGCCGGAGATTGAAACAGAACCGGAAAAAGATTAATCAACTCAAAACAGAGTTGATTGAATTGCTTATAAAAAATTAAATTAATTACTTTTTTGTGTTGAAAATTTTATTGGGGGCAGAAATCAAAATAATAAAACCAGGCTCTTCAAGCGGTCTGCAGTTTTAATTTAACAAACTTATTTCCATAACATTTACTGATGTTGTGAGTTATCTGGCGAAGCATTTATTATGAATTGGAAAGCAGAGCTAATTAAATATAAAAATGAAAATCGCATTGCGGTATATTTTGAAAAAAATAGAGAGTGGAATACCCGGATGAAAAAGCAGCCGGATGCCAGATGGAGCAATACACTTAAGGCATGGCATTTACCGGACACAAAAGAGAACAGACAAAAATTTATTATTGTTCAAAACAAAACATTGAATGAAATTCAGCTACAAAAAATTGAGCTATTTAAAAAATGGCTTCGCTCAAAACGATATAGCGAAAACACAGTAAAAGCATATGTTGATTCTATAAAATCATTTTTAACTTTTTTTAATAATAAAACCATTGGTGAAATAACTAATGAAGATGTTATACATTTTAACAATGAATATATTTTAAAAAATAAACTTTCTGCTTCTTATCAAAATCAGATAGTAAATGCGATTAAATTATTTTTTAATACGCAGCAGAATATCATAATAGAGATTGAAAAAATACATAGACCTAAAAAGCCAAATAAGTTACCAAATGTTTTAAGCAAAGAAGAAGTAAAGTTGATTTTAAATGCACATAATAATATTAAACATAAAACAATGCTTTCTTTAATTTATAGCTGCGGATTACGTAGAAGTGAATTGTTAAACCTTAAACCATTTGATGTTGACAGTAAGAGAGGTTTATTAATCATTAAACAAGCAAAAGGACGAAAAGACAGAATAACACCGATTTCTGAAAAAACCATTACAATGCTGCGTGAATATTATAAAATGTACAAACCAAAGGTTTGGTTGTTTGAAGGACAAAACGCAGGAGACCAATACAGCGAAAAAAGTTTACAGAATGTTCTTAAACAAGCCTTAGAAAAAGTTAAAATTAAAAAACCGGTTACATTGCATTGGTTAAGGCACTCTTATGCCACGCACTTGCTGGAAGCAGGAACAGATATTAGATTTATTCAGGAATTATTAGGACACAAGAGCAGTAAAACGACTGAGATTTATACGCATGTGTCAACTAAAAGTTTACAAAATATTAAATCGCCATTTGATGATTTATAAAAAAAATTACTTATGTTTGAGAAAATAAAAACTCACATTTATGAGACTTATACTCCTATTTGTGTTTGTATAAGTCTGGTATTATGAGACCTATAAATAAGTTAGCGGTCATTGTATTTTGCGGGCGTGCAACTTGACAAGTTTGTATGGACAGACAAGCAATGCAACATCAATGAATGGTGGACACGGGAACAAATAAATTCTATTTTTGCGACAAGATTGATATATTGATAAATTTAAATAAACCTGATTATGAAAACTATTACTAAAATTTCAATTCTAAACGGACTTATTCTCCTTCTATTAACCCTTTCCGAGTTTTTGGGCTTTGTAAAATTTAACTTGCTGTTTTCCTATCAATGGCATAAAATACTTCATATTTTAGGTATAATTCTATTTATGGGAAATATGATTGTAGGACCTTTTTGGTTTTTGTTTGCTTATTATTCAAAAGACAAGACACTTCTAAAATTTGCCAACCGACTATTACAATTGACAGACCTTTATCTTACTATTCCTGGCGTAGCGCTTACTGTACTTAATGGGCTGTTTCTTGCCTCGGTTTTTGGAGGGACTAAAATTGTGCCTTGGCTTTTCTATTCAATAATTTTACTTTTTGTAATGTGGGCTTTATCTATTCCGTTAATATATCTTCAAGAAAAAATGTATAGCACTATAGACAACGAGCCAGACAATGATACGAAAATTAATAAGTTGTTAATTCGTTGGGGCATTTTAGGGACAATTGTAATGATACCACCAACAATAATTTTTTATTTGATGGTGGTTAAAAGCATATGACTCTTCAACAAATAGTGACAGCAACAAGCAGACACGAAAGAGAACAACGAACCGCTAACAGCGGGTTTAAGAAATTGGCGGTTCAGTGCTTAAAGCAAGTTCAGTTTTTCAATCAAACTTTCGTGCAGAGTGACAGTTTTGTGCTCCGAAATCGCCAACTTCTTAAACCCACAAAGCGTTAGCGTTCATTATAAAAGACATTAGAAACCAAAAGGAAGCAGAGATATATGAAAATTAAATTAAGTATTATTTTATCCATTTTAATCTTTGTAAATGGATGTGCAAATTCAGAAAATATAAATGGATTTTGGTCGGGTTCAATGGAGATGAATGGTAAAACCATTGATATTTCAATTGATTTAATCTCAAAAGATAAGTTTTTTTCAAGTTATGACTTGATGCTATTAGAGCAACCTATTTCAAATCTGACAATCAAAAACGGAAATATTAGTTTTTCAATAATTCTTGATGTTGAAGTAGTTTTTAATGGGACAATTTCGGGTAAGGAAATTACGGGAACAGCAACAATAAATGGTGGCCCACCTAATATGAACATCATTTTTTCAGTAACAAAACAAACAGAAAAGCCTGTTAAACCTTATTCAGTTGAAAGTATTACAATTAAAAGTAATGATGTTTCGCTATCAGCAGAAATCTATACACCACATACAAAAGGACAGCATCCTGCTATAGTTTTATTACACGGTTCATCAACAAATCTTAAAAGCGACTACATTTTTGACGCTGATTTTTTCGCTAAACTCGGATTTGAGGTGCTAATCTTTGATAAGCGTGGGAATGGAAAATCAACTGGTAATTATTATGCATCAAGTTATGATGATTTAATAACGGATGCAATTGTTTGTCTGGAAACAATGAATAAAAGAGAAAGTGTAAATAAATACAAGATTGGACTTTGGGGATTTAGTCAAGGAGCAATGTTGCTACCAAAAATTGTATCAAAAACAAGTATTCCCAAATTTCTTATTGCTAAATCACCAGAAATAATTAGTGTAACGGATGCAGCCGCATTTTCTGATAGTTTACGCATTTTGAATTCTGGTGGTTCTGAATTAAATGGACAAATTGTTGCAGAAAGTCATAGAATAGTTGAAAAAATGATTATTGAAGGCAAAAGTTTTATCGAAGTAGAAACATTTATCCAACAGAATGCTCAACAGAATAATTTTATGAATCAAACCGGTTTATATGGAAATATTAACATTGATAAAAATGAATTCAATGGTTTTTATTGGCAAGGCAGAAAAGAGCACTTCATTTCTCTATGGGAAAGCATAAATATACCAACACTTGTTTTGTTTGGCGACAGAGACAGTTTTGTGAATGCCGAAAAAAATATTTCAATCCTTAAAAGCCTTAATAACGAGAATTTTGAAATAAAACTTTTTCCGAATGCAAATCATAATTTAAAGAAATCATTTAACCCGACCATTGATACTGAATTTGATTGGCCTAGAATAATAGAAGGATATTCTGAGTATGTTGAAAAATGGATAAAAAGTGAGATTGAAAAATAACGAAACGCTAACAAAGTGTATATGCCATAAGGGTTTCAGTGGGTATTCGAGCATTGTAGCCCGCTCAAACTTTCGTGTCGGTGGACAGGTGACTACCCCGCAATCCCTTACGGCACAAAAACAGAAAAAACAGACCGAACATTTGGAGAAAGATAACTTTTAAGTTAACTTTGCCAAATGGAAACTCAAAGACAAATTATTTTTCACGGAAACTATTTTACAGACTTTTATTTGAGACAACCGGAGAAAGTTCAGGAGAAAATTGAATTTGTTTTTAAAATCATTCGGAATGTGCAGAGTGTTCCTAAAAAATTCCTTCAACACTTGACTGGAACTGATGGGCTTTATGAAATCCGCATAGAATTTGAAAGCAATATATATCGCATTTTCTGCTGTTTTGATAAAGGGAATTTGGTTGTACTCTTAAACGGATTTCAAAAAAAAACGCAGAAAACACCTAAGAAAGAAATTGATTTGGCGTTGAGACTTAAAGACGAATATTTTAAATCGAAAAAGGAATAAAATGGACAAGGAAATGATTAAAAGTGCTAAGAACTTTGATGAGTTATTAGACATTAAATACGGAAAAATCGGAACTAAAAAACGCAATGTTTTTGAAGAAAAAGCTCAATATTTTGTGATTTGTGAAATGTTGAAAGAAGCACGTAAAGAAGCAAAAATGACACAAGAACAACTTGCAGATAAAGTCGGGACAAAAAAAAGCTATATTTCTCGACTTGAGAATGGGAAGTGCGACATACAACTATCAACTCTTTACAGAATCTTTGAATTCGGACTCGGAAAAAGAGTAAATCTCTTAATCGGATAAAAAAAGCTGAACAACCAATGCACAAAATAGCCAATGGTGGGTTCGGTTGTATTTTGAAATGTTTTGCCCATCATTAGGTTTGTAACGGTGGATAGGTACGAAGCCCGTACTCTGCCACTGGCCAACCGTTATCAATAATTTAACCAGAACTAAGTCAGACAATCTTAAACAAACTTTGTTTTACACTTATTACCGTTGAACAAAGAGGCTGACTTAACTTTATTCATTAAAACAACCTCTTTTAATTTTAACTTACTTTAACATAACAAATTTGCCGCCGGCAAAATTCGTTTTTCCTGATACTCCTTCTTTTAAATAAATTTTGTAGAAGTAAATCCCGCTCGCAAGATTATCCCCATTAAACATAAATGAATACTCGCCTGCTTTTTTTATCTCCGAAGTAGTTGAGTAAATCTTTTCACCAAGAATCGAATAAATTACTAAACTTACTTCACCATCTGTCGGGAGTGAATAATGAAATCGCGTTTGTCCGTTAAAAGGATTGGGATAATTGCTCACACTTAATTTAGAAGGAATAATTGCTTCCGGAGAATTCTTAACCGAAACGGGGGCAAAGAGATTTTTAAAGTATGTGAAGTTACCGTTATATTCTCCGATTACTAAATCAAGGCGTGTGTCACCGTTTAGATCAGCAAATCCGGGAGCAGCATTTTGATTAACTTTTACATCAGCAAAAGTTTGTGTGTTTAACTGCCATTGAGGAGTTTGAGGAGTTCCAATGTTTTCATAATAGTTTAACGTTCCGAAAGTTCTTCCGATAACTAAATCATAATCGCCGTCATTATCAACATCGGCAAAAGCCGGACGTGTGTTTGATGTGAATGTAACCCCCTGCATATAACTATTATCGACAACAAAATTATTATCACCCGTATTCAAAAAGAATTTAACATCACCTGCTGTTTCGGCGCCGACAAGCATATCAATATTTCCATCGTCATTTAAATCGGCAAATGCCGGATAACTGAAATAACCAACATCAATCGAACCAAAAATGGAATTGTTGGCAACAAAATTACCATTCGTATTTACAAAATAAGAAAGTGTCCCTGCAAGAGCACCTGTAACAATGTCGTAATCGTTATCATTATCTAAATCAACAAACATAGGAGAGCTGTAAGATGAAACCCCCATTGCGCTAAACGGCATATTCGTTTTTTTTAATTTAGGATTATCTTTTGTTCCTTCATTTTTGAAGTATGTCATTTTACCGGTCCATATTCCGCTTAACATGTCGAATGTTCCGTTATTATCATAATCTGCAAAAGAGACAGAAGCTCCGCTTCCATCTAATTTTATTACAGAAAAATAATTTCCGTTATATTGAAATGAAGGTGAAGTTGGTGTTCCTTTATTTTCGTAGACATAAAGAATACCATCCGATGTACCGTAAATTAGGTCGAAGTCATTATCTCCATCAATATCTGCAAAGACCGGATTTTTCCAATATGTTGTTGCTTCAACACCGGAGAATAAAGATGTGTTGCGTGTCCATGTAGGAGCTTGCGGAGTCCCCGTATTAACATAATAATAAAAAGTTTGAAGATCTCTTCCGAGAAGAAGATCATAATCGCCGTCATTATCAAGGTCGGCAAAAGTCGGGTATGAATTTCTTCCAATGTCGGGAATACCGGCAACAAGTGAATTATCCAATACAAAATTAGGAGAGGTAGAATCCCCCATATTTCTAAAGCCTAAAGTCAAACCGGGAGTTGGTCCGCCGAAAAGCGATTCACCAATTCCGACTAACAAATCAAGATCACCGTCTCCATCCAAATCGGCAAAAGCCGGTTTTGCATCAGTCCCTATTTGAGAATTGACATCTGCAAAAACAGAATCATTCTTCAGCCAAACAGGGTTACTTACAGTTCCTTTATTCTGATAGTATAGAATGCCGCCGTAGCCGCCAATAACAATATCCAGTTTATTATCTCCGTCCAAATCGACAAACGCAGGATAGGTGCCATTAGCAATATGAGAACCATCATAAATGGAAGAAAGAACGGTTGTATCAAAGTAGAAAGTAAATTCTCCTGTTCCTTTGTTAATAAAGAATTCGGCTTCGGATGATAAATTTCCGAGCATTAGGTCTAGATGACCGTCACCGTTAAAATCTGCGAATGCCGGCGCAGAAAAAGTTTTCACCCTAACACCTGAAGGATTAAAAATCGAATCAACTTTTTCCCAGTATTGTGCTTTTAATTGTAGTATTGGAATTAATAAGAGGAGTAGTATTATTTTTTTCATTATGTCTAACCTTAATTGAATATTATATGCAAATCGTATTGTTAAATATAGTTCATTCAAGTAGAAAATGTCAGTGAAAAAGCATCCACATTAGATGGAACAAATGGACTAAAAGTTATTATAAAAATTGAGTAAATTTGTTTTGAGTTAATTCGTAAACATAAACCGCATTTGGAAGTTAAACCGTGCGGTATAAACGGGATTTTTATTTGAAGAAGTTTTTATTTTTCCTCTTGTTTTGCTCTTCAGTTAATTTTGCTCAAAGTTACAGCGATAGTTGGAAATTGTATGATGATTCTAAAGTTGCAGAAATATACATCTGGGCTGATCCTGCTGCGGTAGCATGGATGTTTAACAATCCTCACAGCGACTCGATGCATCTTGCATCGATGCGTTTAAAAAATGAATTTATTGATGACTCTATTTCATCAATTGCGATTAGGATTAGGGGAAATACTTCGCGTGATGCTAAAAAGAAATCACTTAAAGTTTCATTTAATACTTTTGTGCCGGGACGAGAGTTTTACGGTGTGGATAAACTTAATTTAAACGGCGAGCATAACGATCCATCAATTATCAGGAGTAAATTGTGTTTCGATTTGTTTGAAGATGCACAAATGATAGCAAGTCGATCTGCTCATGCGGCTGTTTATATTAACGGACAATATTATGGTCTTTATATCAACGTTGAACACATCGACGATGAATTTCTGAAAAAGAATTTTCTTAACTCTTCAGGAAATTTATGGAAGTGCTTATATCCTGCAGATTTAAATTATCTCGGGGATAATCCCGATCTTTACAAATTACTTTCCAACGGTCGACCCGTTTATGAACTTAACACAAATGAAACATTGAATGATTATTCTGCTTTAGCAAGATTCATTAAAATAGTAAATCAAACCCCGATAAATGTTTTACCTGATTCACTTGAAAAAGTAATTGATGTAGCTTCTATATTAAAATATTATGCGATGAATGTTTTAGTCGGCGGATGGGATGATTATAGATTTTTGAAAAACAATTATTATTTATATCATCAACCCGACAAAGACTTAATTTATCTTATCCCTTATGACTATGATAACACTTTCGGTATTGATTGGTTTGATATTGATTGGTCGAGGATTAATCCTTACACATATGCAAATATTGATAACACGGTTCGACCGTTATCCACTAGGATGATGAGTGTCCCCGAATATAGAAATTTACTGACACGTTATTTATCTTTTTACCGCGAGAAAGTTTTTGCAGGGTATCTTTGGGAAAGCAGAATGGATTCACTGAAAAACAAAATTACTAATTATGTGATGGCAGATTCATTCCGCACTTTAGATTACGGCTTTACGATGACTGATTTTTATAATTCGTTCTCCGGTATAGGTTATAATAAATTTCATGTAAAAAGAGGAATTAAGGAATTTGTAAACATAAAAAATGCAACTCTCCCAGGTATGCTGAATTATGTAACTTCAAAACCGTTAGCTTATAACATAGAGCACTTTCCGAAATCAATTAATTCGACGGATTCTGTAGTGGTGCATCTATCAGCATTCTCCAATGTCGGAATTTCTAATATACAATTAAAATTTTATAATGGAATCAGCGGCGGAACCGAGATTTATCAGATGATATATTCTCCAATTGCCAACTCAAGAAGTGTTGAAGAAACCGACAGATGGATAGGTGTTCTTCCCGCATTGGGCGAAGGCGGATTTGGCAGCTATGAGGTTGTTATCACCGACAACAATGGTGGAATATTAAATTACCCGCGCAGCCGCAGAGTAAATATTTCTGTTACGGGAAATAACCAATCTCCAATTGTTATAAATGAATTCTTAGCAAAGAATGATGGGATATACCCTGACCCGCATGGTGAAAATGATGATTGGATAGAATTCTATAATACATCAAACGATACTGTTGATATGAGTTTAATGTATTTGACCGATAAAAAAGATAATCTTAATAAATGGAGATTCCCTCAAGGAGTAAAGATAACACCAAAAGGTTACTTAATTGTTTGGTGTGATGAGCAGCCTACTCAAATAGGGCTTCATTCCAACTTCAAGTTAAGTGCCGATGGTGAATTTATTGGTCTTTCTGCAACAGACGGTTTAACGGTATTAGATTCAATTACATTTGGACCACAAACCTCAAACATATCTTTCTCAAGAAGCCCAAGCGGAAGTGATAATTGGAGATTTACACCACCGACACCTCTCGCTGATAATTGGGTAACATCGGTTACGGAAGAAAATGTATTGCCCAAAAGTTTTGGAATAACATCGTATCCAAATCCATTTAATCCGGTAACAAAAATTAGAATCACTTTGCCTTTATCGGTAGAGTCGGCACATAACACCTCTCTAAGAGTTTATAACATTCTTGGAAATACAGTTGTTTCACTTTTTAATGAAAGAATGAAACCCGGAATTCATGAAGTAGAATTTGACGGTTCAAAGTTTCCAAGTGGTGTTTATTTTGTTGAGTTGAGATATGGTACATTAATGACCATTCATAAAATATTGATGTTAAAATAGTAGTTATTACTAATTTTGTCCGAAGAAAAATAATTAAAGTATTTAGAAAATAAGAGATGTTAAACGTGATAAATAAAGCAAGACCAATAGGAGTCTTTGATTCCGGTATAGGCGGACTAACCGTTGTCAGACAACTTATTAGCGAACTTCCGAATGAAAACATTGTTTATTTTGGTGATACCGCTAGAGTTCCATATGGTTCAAAATCGAATTCAACCGTGATAGAGTATTCGTTACAAAACGCCAAATTTTTAATTGATAAAAATGTTAAAGCAATTGTCGTGGCATGTAATACAGCCTCTTCGGTTGCTATACCGGCGTTAAAAGAAAAATTACATATACCTGTAATTGGTGTGATCTTTCCGGGAGCAGCAAGCGCAATAGACGCTACAAAAAATAATCGAATTGGAGTAATCGGAACCCGCGCAACAATAACAAATAAAGCTTATTCCGAAGTAATCAAAAGTATGAACAGCGGAATTGAAATATTTGAAACAGCATGCCCGTTGTTTGTTCCTCTTGCTGAAGAGGGTTGGACAAATCATAAAGCCACATACTCAATTGCAGAAGAGTATCTAAAAGATTTACGTGAATTGAATATTGACACGCTCGTTCTTGGATGTACTCATTATCCGATTTTGAGCGAAGTGATACAAAGCGTAATTGGAAATAATGTAACCTTAATTGATTCGGGTGTTGCAACGGCAGTTGCTGTTAAAGAAGAACTTAGTAAATTGGATTTACTAAATTCTTCATCAAATAAAGGAGAGCATTCATTTTATGTAAGCGATGTTCCCACAAAATTTAAAGAAGTTGCCGAACTATTTATGGGTTACGAAATTAATCATGTCAGTAAAATTGATTTAGAAATATTACAAAAGTATTGAGTATAATTCCTATGCTCCATATAATTACTTCATCAAAACAAGTTTCTTTGTTGAAATAAATTCACCAGCTTGCAGTTTATAAAAATATATTCCCGAAGACAATTTAGATGCATTCCATTCAATCTCATATTCGCCGGATTCTTTGATTTCATTTACAAGAAGTACAACTTCATTTCCTAAAATATCATATACATTTAATATTGTGGGCTGAAGGCTGGAGATTGAATACTTTATTTTTGTAGTCGGATTAAATGGGTTGGGATAATTCTGATACAATGCATATTCTGTCGGAATATTTTTAATTTCGATATTAATAATTTGGCTGTACGAAAATTTACCGTCATTATCAATCTGCTTCAGCCGATAAGAATATTTACCGCTTTCAAGATTATCATCTGTAAATGAATATTCCATTGGAGAATTTGAGTTACCGTTACCTTCTACAAAACCAATCTCATCCCAACCATTGTTGTCATGCTGAACTTGTTTCAGCATCTTACGTTCAATTTCAAAACCGTAGTTGTTGGTTTCTGTAGCGGTTGACCAGAAGATATGAACAGTTTTTCCTGAAACTTTTACATCAAAAGAATTAAGTTCTACAGGAAGAACTTGAGCAGGCTCTAATCTACCCGGAGTTGCATTTGAAGAAGAAAGCAATAAGGATTGCCACGAATTAATATCATTACCATGGTTTAATCTAATAATTCTACGATTGGCCACATGAGCTAAAAAAGTTGTATCGTTATTAATCGCCGGGTCAATATTAATGTCATCTAAATCTTTCAGCATAAATTTTTCTTCACCATTTATTTGTGGGACTTTATTTGCTGAATTTATAAAAACAACGGCTGAATCTAATGTTGTACTCCAAAAAGATTCAAAAGCCGATTGTGAACTATTTCGGCTAATTACTAAAAATCCGCCAGCCGGAATAATTGTTTCAGACGGTATAGTAAATGATTGTGTACTATTAAATTGCTTTAACATATTACCAGAAACATCCACATCTCGAATTTTAGCATTATAAATTTCAATAAATTCATATATAAAATTATCTGTCCCGACGGCATCACTAATTTCGGTTATAAGTAATCGTTTTTCGTTATCAACGATAGTCAACCGGAATGTAGGATTATTGCCAATTTCCGCATTCTCCCCGCCACTTATGTTTTGTAATTCAAATGTAAATTCTTTGTCATCTTCTTCTAGATCATTATCGGTAATGGTAATATTGACAGTTTGGTTGGCGCTGCTATTTGCCGGAAATGTGACTGTTTGAGTAGTATAATTACCAATATCTGAAGCATTGCCGCTTACTAAAACTACATCAACCGAAGTAGAATTTGTAACACTTCTGTTTAATATAGAAATAGAAATGGAATAACTTCCTACAGTTTCATTCTTCGTTGCTCCGGCAGAAGTGAACGATACGGAAGTATTTGATGAAGACGATTTATATGTCATATCATTAAAATCAATATAATCAACATACTCAGCATGATCGATAAAAGGATTTCGATTTTGTTGAATTGTTTGAATGTAATCATTCCGTCCAATTTCCCAAACATCCGGCGGATCATTTTGATGCCATGATAACAGAAGGTTTAAATCTTGTGGGGCTTCATTTAGATAAGGAAGTCTTGTGTTGTTAAGCCAATTAAAATCCCAATTGTGTCCGTTAACATCATCATATCTGAGAGTCATATATAGTATAGCTCTTGCAGCATCTCCCTTGTGCGAATCTCTTGGTTCATAAACATTATTATTATTTGCATCCTTTCCATACTTCCCTTCTAAAAAAGTAGATGTTGGGGTAACTACAATTCCAAGCGGATGATTGCTCCTTACTCCGTTTGCACTGTTTTGATGCGTGGGGAAAAGATGATGTTGATCAGAATATTCATTTCCTGAAGTGCTGCTATGAGTCGGCATCCAGCTATGGCACCAAGTATGTTCACGACTCATTGAGGTGGTCGGAGTCCAGGCAAAAGGAGGAGTATAAACTTGTATAAATCCGGAATAAACACAAGTTACTGCTTTTTGTCCCCCTGTTGTATCACGGGAAGCATAATTAGCAATATTCGTTTCATCAAAATTATCGTAAGTAACTTTTGTGTATGGAGATCTTATTCTTGTTTTTAGGTCTTCAACAAACGTCGGACTTGAAACATTAATTGTGTTGTAATAATCACCCGGTTGAGAATAACCAAATACTTGAAAGAGTAAAACTAAAATAAAAAGTTTATAAAAACTTCGAACATCTTCCGACATAGAAATAAACAATCTGAAGGCTTTTCCTTCTTGCTAAATAGGAGACCGGAGTCTCTAAAAATATTTAAAGTTTAGCGCGAAAGATAAGAAATAAATTTGACATAACGAGTGATGTGAAAACGGAGAGAATTCGAGTTGATGAATGGTTGTAAAGACTGACGAAAGACAAACTTGGAAAAAATTGTCTTTCTAAGATTGGAATTATGGTAATTCTTTTTTCATTTTGAGATATTTATCAATCCAATTATACCAAGGAGTTGTGTAGGGATAAGCGGCGATTCTTCCGCCAAAACCGATAACTCTATGAGTAAACATTGGAATGGATGAAACTTTAGTTTCTTTAAGAATTTTCTGATCGATTGAAAAATTATATTTGTCGGCAAGTTGATAAGTTTTCTTCAGAAATACTTCTTCAAGTTTTTTTTGATAATGTGATATTTTTATATCATCTATGTTGATTGGTGCTGTTCTTAAAGTCGAATCATTTTCTTCAAGTTTATTAATTAGTTCAAATAGGGAATATCCCTCTTTAGTTTTTATGGGACCGTATACCTGTCCATTTTCAAGGGTCAATGCAATTTTCCCTATTTCACCTAATGACTCGGGTGATACAAATCCCGTAAACCCGTTGTTATTTCTAATAATTATATTATTTGATTTTTCTGATGCAATTGAAGAAAGCGATTTTCCTTTTTGAATATCGTTTAATGTTTTATCAATCAACTCTAAATTATCGGTTTCCAATAAAGCAAGATTTATCAAAATGCGGTTACCGCTTTTTTTTCGAATTTCAGTGTCGTACTCTTCTTCAGAGATAATAACAGAATCGGCATAACGATTTCTTAAAAGTTGAGATGTATAATTTGTTCTCCACATTTCCATATTATTTTTTACATCGGGGGAGTTACGCAGTCCGCGCTTAATCCCTTCTCTAACAAGAAGTTCAGTTTGTATAAATTTTCGGACATTCTGATCGAGACGATAAGATATAGCTTCATCCGAGGTATCTTTGACACATAAACCGTCGAATGAAAGAGTATAAATAAATTCACGAAAGGAAACCGGACTATCATTTAATTTTACAAACGGAAGATCCAGTTTCTCTTTTCCGAACAATGCAACAAATTTGGTAATATCTGATTCATCCAGACAAATATCACCACTTTGTTTAATCTCTTTTATCCGACTTTTTCTTTTTATTTCCGATTGAACATTTTTCAACAGCAGTGTAAATAATTCTCGATCAGTATAAATAGTTACACCCTTAAAAAAATTTCTTAAATATTTCGTACCGATAATTCTTGCTTTTCGCTCTGTAAGAACGTCTTCAACTTTTGTCTTGTCATCGGCAGTAGATTTAATTTTATCCGTTAAATAAAAAATGAACCAGCCGTTTTCGGTTTTTTGTGGAGTAGAAAAATTCCCGGGTTTTAAATTGTAAAGTGTATCTTCAACATATTGTTCAACTAATTGCCCGAATTTAATTTCAACCTGTTGCTGTTGGCTCTCTGATTCAGGTCTTACGTAAAGAAGAGAATCAAATTTTGCTCCTTTTAACAATGAAGTATGAAGAGAAAATATTTCAACTGAATCAACCGAATTTAGAATAAGTACTTTTAGAGTAATACTTTTACGTGCATTAGCGCGGATTATTTCTTCATTTTTTAATTTTATTTTATCAGAGATTTCAATTTTATAAAGAGCATCTTTTATAAAAAGTTTTTCAATCGGTTTAAGAGCATATTTGATCACTTCAAGTGTATCGAATCCAAGTCCTTCGGCTTCTTTAGCCCATAGTTTTTCTGCAAGAAGAGAAGCAAGAAATTCTTTTTTAAGAGAATCAATATCGAATGAAGAATCTCCGAGTCTCGGTGTCAATTCAAATCGAAAACGGAATTCTTCTTGAGTAATTATTTCATTACCGAATGAAACAACTTTCTTATTCACCTTTTGTGCGTTAATTGAAAGACTCAATAGAAGAAGAATTATTAGGAGAATCTTTGTATTTCTTAATGTTATCATTTAATCAAAACTTGTTCTTAAAAAATTATTTGCTTAAAATAAACTTTTTTACCAAAACAAAATCCCCAACTCTAAGTTCATAAAAATAAACACCGCTTGGAAATTTGGAACCATCAAATTCAACTTCATACACTCCCGATTTCATTTGTTCATTTAAGAGTGTAAAAATTGTGTTCCCTAAAATGTCGTAAACTTGCAGAGAGGTTGTTAACCCCGTCTCTATTGACGACGGTAAAGTAAACTTAATTTTTGTTGTCGGATTAAATGGATTCGGATAATTCTGAAATAATTGATAATCGTTGATTACAATTTCTTCATCTTTAATATCTGTTGTTAGTAATTCGAAAGCAAGATAATTGAAATTAAATCCGCCAAAAAAGAAAGTAACCGTTATAGCGTGTGAACCGGATGGAATAAAAACTGAATCAAGTGTAATGGTTTCCCAATTTTGCCAACCTCCGGTTACCGGAACATCAACAACTCCGAGAGTGATGTTGTCTATTTTTAGCATAATTTTTCCACCTGCTTGATTCGATGCAATTCTTATATGTACAGCATAAATACCGGATTGAGAAACATTGACTGTGTACTTTAAAAATTCACCGGTTTCAGTCCATCCTACATTATAACCCATACCCTGCAAATCGCTGCAAGATTCAATATCCACGCCTTCATTGCGATAAGCCCAGCCATTGTTATATGTTCCGCTGCCGAGATTTTGATGAACGACATCTTTATAAGCGAAATTGTTTTTACCATAATCGTAATTAACTGCATAAATTAAACCGGGCAGAGTATGATTTTGAAACGGGACAGTAAATTCATTAAACGGCTGTCTTGTCATAGCATCAATAACTCCGTAGTTTATTGTGCAGATATCAATATGAAGATTATTTGCCATTTTTGTAAGTGCATCAACAGCATAAGCCACTGTTGGTTTGGCAGCTTGTCCGCTCCAATATCGGAGAAGGTACTCGTACTCCGGATTTTTCTTAGCTGAAAAAGCTCCCGAAATAGAATCAAATTTTTTGTGAGGCCACCAAGCCCATCCGATATTTTGTGTTTTTAAAAGTTCGATAAAATCAGTAAACCATGAATTTGAATTTTCACCCGATTCCCCCATCCACAAAGGAACATTATAAGTATTGCGAATATTTAAAAGATAATTTATCGAGCTTGTATTTACACCACTCCAATATTTATGAAAACTATAAGCCATGTTATTATCCCATGGAGGAGTTAATCCGCTAAAATCAGTAGCATACCAATTCCCTTCAATAAAAAGAATATGACTTGTATCGTGTTGTCTGATAGCATTAGTTATTGCAATATAAAGATTACGTAACGGAACATTGTTGGCACCCAAATCCCATTTAGGTTCATTAATGAGATCATAACCCGCAATCCAGGTTTCATTAGCGTAGCGTTCTGCTATACGAGACCACAACTCGATTGTACGCTGTTTGTTTAATTCACTCTCCCAAAGAGATGGTTCAGCAGGATTATAATCACTTATCCCTTCATCGCTTTGTCCCCCCGGTGCAGCGTGGAGATCAAGTATAACATACATTTGATTTTCTTCGCACCATTGAAGCAGTGAATCAATTATTGCAAAACCCTCTTCAATCCAAACACCGGGTTGATCTTTTGGTGTGAATAAATTATAATGCATCGGCAAACGAACAGAATTAAATCCCCATTCTTTTAGCTTCTGAATATCTTTTCTTTGAACATAATTTTTTCTATAGAGTTGAAAGAATTGATCCGTGCTCGAAGTCCCGATAAGCTCTTCTATTTTTTTCCTGAATTGCCATGCTGGATTTGCAAAAGATGATGTCCCGATCATATATCCTTCAGGTACCAGCCAACCGCCTAACCCGAATCCGGTTAAATAGATTTCTGTTCCGGTTGCATCAACAATTTTTTTGCCTGAAGTTTTTAAGAAGCCCTCACCATTAGCTATTGGACTTATAATCAATAAAAGAGAAATTATAATGACCATTCTCTTTAATACCAATTTAACTTTTTCCATTAAGAATTTTCCCCATTTATTAAAACTGATTTATTTGAGTATGATGAATTTTTTCGTTGCTCTATAATTACCGCTTACCAGTTCATAAAAATATACTCCACTTGTAAGTCTATTATGATTATTCAAATCCATTTGGAAACTATAATTTCCGGCTTCTTTTTCTTCGTTAATTAAAACAACAGCTTCTCGTCCTAGTAAATCATAAATTTTAAGAGTTACAAACCCCTCTGTAGGAATTTGATAATTTATTGTTGTAGAAGGATTAAATGGATTTGGATAATTCTGTTCCAATCCAAAATCATAAACTGTTTCGGTTAAATTTTCATCTTCTACATCCGTAATCGGTGTTGATTTAGCAATTGCAAAAACATAAACAGAATCATGAAGAGGAGGGGTTATCCAAAAAGTTTTTTTTGCTGCATCAAAATAATAATTAGAAACTTGAAGCCAGTTACCGTTAATCTGTTGATATACTCTCAAATTAGAAGTGGAAGTAAATTTACCGAAATAGTAATCACTTCTTAAATAAGTAAGTCCGAAACGAAGATTGGTACACTGGTTTCCGCCATATTTCTTAATAGTAAAATACGCAAGAACCTTTGAATCAAATTCGAAATATGGAGTGGGCATCAACTCTACATCTGCGCTGTCCATACAGGCATGATTAACTACTTTTATAACCGGATTATTTAATCCATTAACTCCCACAAGTGTATCAGCGGAGGTTTTGCGGATTTTAGCATTGTACAAATCGGTATTGAGAACATTTAACAAAACAGAATTTACATATTCTCTTCTCAACAAAACAAAACTTTTTAATCGCAAATCTTGATTCATAAAAATTGTATTAGTTATCGATTTTTTAGTATCAAGAAGAGCATCTTGGTAAATCGATTGAAAATTTGTGTCGATGTTACTATACATTACATCTTGAGTAAACACTGTTTGAAGATTATGATAAAGTTTTTGTTTGTATTGTTGAACAAATTCAGGAACGGTTAATAAACGGCTCAAAAGCATATTGTATTTATCATCAATCTTCGGATTATTAATAGAACCGCCGTCAATTGCGTCATCAGTTTTTAAGTTGTAGTAGAAAAAGTTATCGTACCACCAATGCCTTCCGAATGAGAGATCATAATCCCAGGGGAGCCATAACCATTTTTTCTGCGGTAATGGATTGTAGAGATAATAATTTTTAGCTGGGAAATCCATGTTACTAACAAGCATGTTCACAGCATACCAATCGAAAAACTTTTCTACATCAAAAAGATTAAGAGCGGAGTCGCGCCATGCGTTTACAGGAAGATTTATATGAATAAAGTTTATTAGATTTTCAAGATCCGAATAATCATTCGGGTCTCCCATATTTTTTTCGTTTAAGAGAGCTTGACCCAACTTTAACTCACAATTACCTTTATATAAACTTCCGTTAAGGTGATAGCCGTATCTTTGTAAAAGCGGTTCATCAACAGGTTCTGTATTCGCCATTACACCGTAATAGCTTTCGTTCATGCTTAAATGTACCATTCTGGTTTTGCTTGACGGAAGATTAATTCTATTAAATAAATCGTAACTGAGTTTACTTCTGATTAACGATTCATCAACATACTCGGCATTAAAATTAACTTTATAATGTCCGTTTATTAAATAACTCGAAGGAAGAGTAACACGAAAAGATTTTTTTGGCCAGTAGCGTGCTGTTTCTCCCCGGTAACGAATATTTCCGTCAACAGAAATTGAATCACCTATAATTAAAGTTGTCGGGACAATAATATCTGCTACAATATTTGAATTCATCGAATCAATACTTTGTTGCGAAACCATAACCCGATATTGGGGAAGATGGGCTGTAACACCCTTTGTTACACCATAAACATATTTACTAAATACACCTTGAATAGTGTCAACTATTCCTTTTACTCTAAAGAGATAAACTTGACCACCCGTTTGTAAATTAGAAAACAACATAGTTGTATCTGAAGCATTAAGGGAAGTATGAATAAAATTAGTATCCGGCCAATCACGTCTTTCAACATTGTAATTTATGACCCCGGGAATTTTACTCCATCGTATTTTAATTGATGTTGTAGTTCTCTCAACTACTTCAATAGTTGACGGGGGCGGGAGTAAATTCACATTTTCAAAAACACTGTTTTGTGATGCAGGCGTTCCGAAGTTTGGTATACTCGCCCGCCATCCGAAGTGGGAAGAGTTTTCAAGATTTGGATTTATCAGTTCAAGTGATTTACCGTTTCCGTCTGCGGCTGAAGGCCATGGGCTGTTGTCGAGATATAAAACAGAATCTTGAATTTCACCAAATTGATTATATAATCTTACCTGATCGGTTGAATTTCCGAAATTCCAGGAAATACCTCCGACCAAACCACTTAATCCATAAAATGAACCGACAGAATCGACATTTTTTGCAATCACTAAAAATGAATTTGCTTGAAGTATAGTTCCAGAAGGAATTAGATATGGCGAATGTGTGTTATCATCATCAAGTAATTTCCAACCGGATAAATCGATTGGATTATTAGAATTGTTATAAAGTTCAATCCATTCAAAAAAATCGTCATCCCCCATTGATGCTGGGGGATTATACATGATTTCATTAATTACTATCTGAGAAAAAGTGGTTGTAAATGAAATAAATACAAGAGAAACAATTAGGAGAAATGTCTTTTTGTGATGTGGCAAATAGCGGTTCATAACTTTAAAATAATAAAGATTAAATAAAATAGTTCTTGCTCAAAAATCAAGCCGAAACCATCTTCTGGTTTAAGTTGATTTTGAGAAGAAATTGAAGGAGTAAGGTTGACGTTTTTATCGAATTTATTAATTCAATAAAAATTTTTTATCAAATTAAGAAAATGAGAGCCTACTTTATCCCCAGTTCCTTCGCCATACGATGATAATTTGAAGGAGCTAAGCCGAGTTTTTTAGCTGCATCAGAATCGGATGTGGAGTTATCTCTAATGAACTTGAAATATTTTTCGCGGACAATCTTTTCGACATCTCTCAAAGTCATTACTTCATCATCAAGATTAAATCGTACTCCCTGAAATTCATCTTTATCATCTTCATAAATGTCAAATGCGCCGATTGCCAATTTAGCAACGTGAGGGGTGATTTTTTCATCATCAAAAAAGAAGAAACGTTGAGTTACATTCTTAAGCTCGCGAACATTGCCGGGCCAATCGTAATTAATAAATATTTGCATTGCTTCTTCATCAATAACGGGTTTGTCTTTGCGCATGTCAATGCGTTGTGAGTTCATGAAATATTCCATTAAAATCGGAATATCGGTGCGTCTGAATTTCAATTCCGGAACATGAATCGGAACAACATTTAAGCGGTAATATAAATCTTCGCGGAATCTTTTTGCCTTAACTTCTTCTTCAATATTTCTGTTTGTTGCAGCGATAATTCTTACGTCAACTTTGATTTTTTCAGTTCTGCCGATTTTTTCAATTTCGCCTTCTTGAATTACACGAAGTAATTTGACCTGCGCATTTAGCGGAAGTTCGGTTACTTCATCAAGAAAAATTGTTCCTTTGTGGGCAATCTCGAAAAGCCCGAGTTTCTTTTTGTCAGCACCGGTAAAAGCTCCCTTTTCATAACCGAATAATTCACTTTCAACAAGATCATGGGGAAGTCCGCCGCAGTTAATGGGGACAAAATTTTCGAATTTCCGGTTACTGTTATAATGAAGATTATAAGCAACAAGCTCTTTACCCGTTCCTGATGCACCTCTTATCAACATATTAACATTCGAAGCAGAATATTTAAGAAGAGCTTCTTTCAGTTTAATCATTGAAGCATGTTCACCGACAATTCTTTTTTGATTAAGAATATCCTGTGCGGTTTTCATGAATTTTTGATTTGAGCGGGCACGCTCTCTTTCGAGAAGACACTTTTCATACGCATTAAATATGCTTATAATGAAGTCGGTTGGCTGATAGATGTAATCTTCGATATCGCCGGGATATTTAGTACAATACCAGAATGCTCCGGCTTTAAGTAAACGGTTTGCAAAATTAAAGTCGGTAATGTTTATTGTCATTTTGGTAATGACGATTATTTGAATTGAAGAATCAATCTCTTTAATTTTATGAATGAGAGATTCACCCATCAGTCCGCCGGCAATTTGAAAATCCATAATAACAAGGTGGAAGTCTTCTTTTGCAGATGATAAAATTTGAATTGCCTCTTTACCATCAGAAACAATATTTTTAATAATTATCTGATCTTCAAACGGTTTAATAGAATTTATAACCCGTCTAACGTCAAAAGCTTCATCTTCAATTAAAAGCAGATTGATCTTTTCATTTGTAAACATAAACTCACTAATGGTTAATCGTGATTGTAAATTTGCAGCCTTTATCGGCGAGATTTTCTGCGTCAACATCCCAGCCGCATCTTTTGGAAATCTCATGAGCAATATAACAGCCGTAGCCGACATTCTGAATCGGACTTTCTTTGGAAGTGATATTTTCCATAAATATTTTTTTCAATCCGGTTTCATCCTCTTCTAATAAATCGGGGAGTATTCCTTTTCCGTTATCAGAAATAATTACCCGTGACTGTTTAATTTCTTCATTAAAGCCGGTTGAAATTGTAACAATTAATTTCTCATCTCCGCCATGTTCAATGCTGTTCTGAATAAGGGGTTCGATAATTTCCCACACAACAAATTCGTTTACGTGAACAA
Source organism: Ignavibacteria bacterium (assembly GCA_030684555.1). Taxonomy (GTDB): domain Bacteria; phylum Bacteroidota; class Ignavibacteria; order Ignavibacteriales; family Ignavibacteriaceae; genus JAGUXE01. The sequence continues at coordinate 13,801 of JAUXVN010000106.1, read as the reverse complement.
TCGGGAGTTTGTCAGATAATTCAAGCCTAATATCAAATGAGATGGAGCGGTTTGAGGTGCGCAGAAAAATATTATCAACCATGAACTTTATTACTTCATTTATGTTTGTTTTGAAAATCGGATTTCTAATCGTCTGAAGCGGCGGATCGTACCATTTCATATCATAAATTACGCGGGATACAAAGTTGGAATATTTCGTAACCCGGTATTTAATCTCGTTTATGTTGTCATGCGATATATTCCGAAGATCCTCTTTTATAAATCCCATCACCTTTTCTGCTTTGTGATGTGTGTGATAAATCCGTTTAGTAAATACAAGTTCTTTTTCATAGTTGAATTGCTTTTTCAAGTTTTCTTCATGCTCTTCAAACAAGCGTTGTTGAGCTTCGTCTCTTTCTTTTACTGTATAAGAAGAAATGAAATACATCGCCAATAATCCAAGTAGTATAAGTGAAACATAAATTATAGAGGTTTCATCATAGCTCGAGATTAATTGATTGGTAATAAATGTAAAGTCGGGAGTATTACGCATATAAACTGCTCCCATATATTCACCGCGTAAAACAAAGGGGACAAACGTGTGGAATGTCTGTCGGTCGGTTAAGTAACCATAAATCTGTTCTTTGTTGACGATTTCATGTTTAATATTTTTATATAAACGAACAGCTTCAGTATGTGAAATTTTAGTTAACGGCGGATAATAATTTTCGTTAAATAAATAAGAAAAGAGAACTGTTCCATCATCAATGGCGTAAACAGAATCCCCCTTCTTTACAATAATACAAAGGTCTTCGATGTTATGTTGAAGAATGTGTTGATTCAAAATAATATCAAAAGATTGAACTATTCTTCTAATTTCTTCATCATCAAGGTTACGCTTTGGATTAATGGTTTCGAGTAATAACTCTAAAGATGTCGTAGTTAAATTTGCAAGACGTTCAGCAGAGTCTTTTTGATACCATTCTTGTGTATTAGCCAAAAAATTTCTGATTGAAGATTTATTTACAAACGACAAGACCAATTGAAAAGCAAACAGAACAACAAACAACACAGTTAAGTGTTTAAATTCAAAATGATATTCTTTAATATTTTCGAATGAGAATTTTTTATTCATACATCTTCAATCCTCACTTCAGCAAAATTTGTTGTGAGTTAATGCTTTCGTCAGCATTTCGTAATGCTTCTTTTATACTCATTTCTTTTCTTAAAGCAAGGTTAATGTAGTAGGAAAAAATATCAGAAACAGTTGTGTAGTTCGTAAGAAACGGACGATGAATTCCACGCTCTAATAATGATTTGTAGAATAATAATTCGGGGTGCTTTTTAGTGTAAGAAGTATCATTATAAATAGAACTGTTTATCGGAAGGTAAGTCCCCTCTTCATACATTAATTTTTGAACCTCATCCGTTAAAAGAAAATTGACGAACATAAATGATTCAGATAAACGAGAAGAATAACGTGATACCATTAAGTTCCAGCCGCCAAAAACCGAAGCCGGTTTGCTGCCGGCAAAATGCGGTACCGGAACAACCTCAATTTGATTGCTTAATTTTTTATTGTCTTTAAAATCTTTCTGCATTCCGGGCCATCCACGCAAAAACAATCCGTTGTTTTCATTGAAGTAGTTATAACTTTGTGTCTCTTTAAAACGAAGTACAGCTTCCGGAGAGATTTTATATTTGTGAATCAAATCAATCATAAACTGAATAGTTTGTGCGACTTCCTTTGTGTTTAATTTGATTGTATTACCTGATACTATAGATGAATTTATTCCGTCAAGCAATTCGGTAAAAATGCAGATCAATCCCTCATAATCTGCCCCTTGAAAAATAAATGGAGGGTGATTATTAAAAGTTGAACTTTGACATAATTTTATAAATTCATTCCACTCAATCGATTTTTTTAATTTCTTTTGAAGCGAAGAGTATTCGGGATGCTGTTTGAGTAAATCTTTTCTGTAATACATTAAAGCGATGTCAATATAAAACGGAACCGCCATTAATGTATCTTCGAACCTGCATGATTGAACAGCATATGAGAGAAAATCTTTTTTTGTGCTGGGACGAAGATAATAATCAACCGGAACTGCCCATTTTGCAAAACGCGGAACCCAAATCTGATCAACTGCAAAAACGTCTATTCGGTCACTTTTAGTTCTTAAAAAACGGGCGAGTAATTCTTTTCTTTCATTTGTGCTGAACTTTTCAAATGGAAGGTTTATTGCTTCAACCTGAATATGCCCTTCATACTTTTTGTTGAAGAGTGCTATAACTTTTCTGTGTGAATCGGAGATGTTATCTACATAATAAATTTTTGTAACTTTAACAATTTCCCCCCTTTCCCAACTGAAAGGAGAAAAAAGATAAGTTACCAATACAAATACGGTGGTTAACAAAGCAGCAATAATTATATATGAAAGTTTTTCAATTTTCATTTATTCTTCCAACCGTTTTCCCCAATTTTTCTGTTTAACTCAATTGATTTAATTTTTATCATTTTACATTTTAAAAATGAATTAAGGAAATTTATAAAACAACTATAATGCCTTAATTTTATAAGATGTTCGGTTGAGAAAACTTCTATAAAAATTCAAAACCGTTTCAGAATAGAACAAGATTGAGGTTTCCTTATCAAATTAATAATATTTTCTTATTAGTTTAATAAGCTAAGGACATTGAGTGTTTGTTCTATTCAATATTTAAATGATTAATCAGATTAAAATGAACGGCATAATTATTGTTTTGGTTAATCGTTATATAAGCGTTTTATGTAATTGAAAACTTTATCAAAATTCTATTTTAAGATGAATTTAATTTCAGGAGCAAACTAATGGCTGCGTCGGCACCCGTAACATCATCCCGTTCAACATCCGGAAACGGATCGCAAAACTACAATTTCCCGTTAACTATTTTAACCTCTTTATTTTTTATCTGGGGATTTTTAACATGCTTGAATGATATTCTCATTCCTCATCTAAAAGCAGTATTCGATTTGAATTACACACAGGCGATGTTAATTCAATTCAGCTTTTTTACGGCTTATTTTATAGTCTCTCTTCCTTCGGGAAAAATCGTAGAAAAAATTGGTTATCAAAGAGGAATTGTTGTCGGTTTAGTTACAGCCGGAATAGGAACATTAATATTTTATCCAGCAGCAGGAATGCGTTCTTATCCGATATTTTTATTGGCTCTATTTGTGTTAGCAGCCGGGATTACTTTATTACAAGTTGCAGCAAATCCATATGTGGCAATTTTGGGGAAATCCGAAACAGCTTCTTCAAGGTTGAACTTAACACAGGCTTTTAATTCACTCGGAACAACCATTGCTCCATATTTTGGGTCACTTCTGATTTTGTCGGTTGCAGTAAAAACCACTGAAGATTTATCTAATATGTCGCAGGCAGATGTAGAAGTTTACAAATTAGCTGAAGCCGCAGCCGTTCAAACCCCATATCTTGGATTAGCGGCTGTCTTATTTATTATCGCTGCAATATTCGCATTTATCAAACTCCCTAAAATTGAAGCAGCATCGGTAACTTCATCAGACGGAAATGGTGTAAGTTATGATGATAAACATAAAAGCGCCTGGGGTTATAAACACCTTGTAATGGGAGCGGTTGGAATTTTTGTTTATGTTGGAGCTGAAGTTTCGATAGGTAGTTTTTTGGTAAACTATCTGGGACAAGTTGATATTGCCGGTTTAGCTGAAGCCGAAGCCGGAAAGTATGTTTCCTATTATTGGGGCGGTGCAATGGTGGGTAGATTTATAGGTTCAGCAGTTCAAAGAAAAATTAAACCCGGAACAGTTCTTGGATTTAATGCGTTTGTAGCTGCCGCACTTGTTGTTCTTACGATGTTAACAAATGGAAACGTTGCAATGTGGTCAGTGCTTGCAGTTGGTTTGTTCAATTCGATTATGTTCCCGACAATTTTCACTCTTGCAATTGACGGCTTGGGTAAACACACGGGGCAGGGTTCGGGAATTCTTTGCATGGCTATTGTAGGCGGAGCGATTGTTCCTGTAATGCAAGGGGTTATTGCTGATCAAATAGGAATTCATCACGCATTCATTCTTCCCGTGCTCTGTTATTTATATATTGCTTATTATGGATTCAAAGGACACGTTCCTTCTTATGCGAAATAAATATTGCTTTATGAATGGTTTAAGGGGAATCGAATGTTTAATGAAGAAGTAGTTCTTGGAATTGATATCGGTGGGACAAACACTGTCTTTGGTTTTGTAGATAAAAACGGAAATTGTATTAATCAAGGCGTGATTCCCACAAATTCAAACGAGTCCGCTGAAAATCTATTTGACCGGCTTTTTTATAAAGTTAAAGAAATAATGAAAAATAATCCCGAACTCTCAGAAATAGCGGGTATCGGGATTGGCGCACCCAACGCTAATTATTATAAAGGAACAGTTGAACAACCACCTAATTTAAATTGGGGTACGGTTAATGTCATCGAGATAGTTAAGAAATATTTTCAAGTTCCGGTGGCAATAACAAATGATGCAAATGCAGCCGCTATTGGCGAAATGCAGTTCGGTTCAGCAAAAGGGATGAAGGATTTTATTGTTATTACTCTCGGAACAGGTCTCGGCAGCGGAATAGTTTCAAACGGAAAATTAATTTATGGTCACGATGGTTTTGCTGGCGAGATTGGTCATGTTTGCGTAATTCCGGATGGAAGAGAATGCGGCTGCAGAAGAAAAGGTTGTCTTGAAACTTATGCATCTGCAACGGGAATTCGCCGAACTGTTTTCGAACTTCTTGCAAATAAATCGTCTCAAAGTAGTTTAAGAAATTTTTCCTTCAATGAATTGACTTCAAAATCTATTTATGAGGCTGCGGTTGAAGGTGATCCAATTGCATTAGCTGCTTTCGATTATACCGGCAAAATTCTTGGTAAAGCTTTGGCAAATGCTGTTAATTATACAAGTCCGGAAGCCATTATTCTGTTTGGTGGACTTGCCTCTGCCGGAGAATACATTTTCGAACCAGTTAAAAAATATATGGAAGAAAACATTCTAAATATTTTTAAGAATAAAGTAAATGTCATTCCTTCCACCTTAACAGAGGGAAATGCCGCCGTTCTTGGAGCCGCCGCTTTAATCTGGAATGAATTAAATCATACTCCAACCATGAAAAGCGAAGTTGAAAATTGGGATTTAATGTAAATTATTTCTGAAATTATTCTTACGGTTTCTCAGTCATAAATAAACTTTGCTGGTAAGTAACTCTATCAACATTTCAATTAATACAATCGCTGTTTTCCACTCATTTACTTTTTAATATCTTTGCACAATAATAATTTTACTTTTAACCTTATGGTGTTTTATGAATAAAAAATATTGGCTTGTTAAAAGCGAACCCGATGTCTTCTCAATTGATGATCTGCAAAAATCTTTAAAACAGACAACTTATTGGGATGGTGTAAGAAATTATCAGGCGCGTAACACTCTACGCGATGAAATGAAAAAGGGTGATGCGGTCTTGTTTTATCACAGCAATACCGAACCTCTCGCAATTGTAGGTGTCTGCGAAGTTGTTAAAGAAGGTTATCCTGACTTTACCGCTTTCGATCCTGATAATGACCATTTTGATCCAAAGAGTAAATCTGATAATCCAGCCTGGTTTATGGTTGACATTAAATTTCTTAATAAATTTAATAAGCCTGTCACTCTTGAAATTATTAGAAGAAATCCAAAACTTCAAAACATGAAACTTATTCAACGTGGAAACAGGCTTTCGGTTATGCCTGTTACAAAAGAAGAGTTTGATGAAATAATTAAACTAAGCAAATAATTTTCAAGCGAAATAGTATTCTCTTAATTCAGCTTTGTTTTTTTTAATCTTAATGAATTGCTTACAACACTCACCGAACTGAATGCCATAGCCGCTGCGGCAAACATTGGATTAAGCAGTCCAAATGCGGCAATTGGTATTCCGATTATATTGTAAATAAAAGCCCAGAATAGATTTTGTTTTATTGTTCCGATAGTTTTTTGTGACAGCTTAATAACTTGATGAATAGTATTCAAATTTCCCTTCATCAAAGTAATATCAGCCGTTTCAACTGCAATATCAGTTCCCGTTCCCATTGCAATGCCCACATCAGCCATTGCCAAAGCGGGAGCATCGTTTATTCCATCACCAACCATTGCAACTTTTTTTCCTTGAAGTTGCAGTTCTCTAATTTTTTCAGCTTTTTGTTTAGGTAATACTTTTGATATTACGTTCTCGATTCCTGCTTGTTTTGCTATTGCTTGCGCTGTTTGGTCATTGTCACCGCTCAATAGATATAAATTAAAACCTTCATTCTTAAGTTTGGTAATCGATTCTTTTGCTTCCGGTTTAATCGAATCTGCAATTGATATAACAGAAATAAGTTCCCCATTGCGAACAAAGAAAACCGGCGTTTGTCCAAGTTCACCAGTTTCTTTTACTGCAAATTCCATATCACTTATTGAAATATTAAAATCACCCATCAAACTTTCATTGCCGATGATATAAATATTTCCGTCTAACTCTGCGCTTACTCCTTTTCCTGTGTAAGATGTAAACGATGAAACCTCGCTGAGTTGATGATTATTTTTTAATCCATAATCAACAATTGCTTTTCCTAATGGATGCTCTGATTTATTTTCAATAGATGCAGCAGTCTGAATAATTTCAGATTCCACAAATGGATATTTGCAATAAATTTTTTGAACAGACGGCTCTCCTTTTGTGATAGTTCCGGTTTTATCAAAAACAATTGTATCAATTGATCGCATCTTTTCAAGACTGTCGGCGTTTTTAATTAAAATTCCATTGGAAGCACCTAACCCGGTCCCGACCATTATTGCCGTTGGTGTTGCGAGTCCGAGTGCACACGGGCATGCAATAATTAATACCGCAATGAAGTTAATCATAGCTGAAGAGAAAGAAGCGTTTCCGATAACTATCCATAAAATAAAAGTTATAATCGCTATTGATATTACAATCGGCACAAACACAGAAGCAATTTTATCAGCAAGATTTTGTATAGCTGCTTTTGAACCCTGAGCCTCTTCAACTAACTTTATGATTTGACTTATTACCGTATCTTTTCCCACCGCAGTTGCCGTAAAATCGAAACTACCGGTTTTGTTAATTGTTCCGCCGATAACTTTATCGTTTTGCTTTTTATCAACAGGAAGACTTTCCCCTGTAATCATCGATTCATCAATGCTGCTTGAACCCTTAGAAATAATTCCATCAACAGGGATTTTTTCACCGGGACGAACAACAATCTGTTCTCCGAGAATTACATCAGAAATCGGAATATCACTTTCAACACCGTCACGCTTTACCCGTGCAGTTTTAGGCTGAAGTCCAATAAGTTTTTTAATTGCATCACCTGTACGGCTTTTGGCTTTTGCTTCAAACATTCTACCCATTAAAATTAAGGTGATTATTGTTGCTGCTGTATCAAAATAAATATGTTGTGAAGCATCAGTTATCGGAAGCCAATCGGGAAACAGAACAACGATAAGGCTGTACAAATAGGCAGTTCCCGTCCCGACTGCAACAAGTGTATTCATATCAGCGGTGAAGTTTTTTACTAATTTGAATGCGACTTTGAAAAATCTTTTTCCCGATGTGAACATTATTATAGATGTAGCGATCAACAAAAGTTTGTTAATCTCATCCATAGTAAAAGGAGATATTTTCATAAACCATTCAGTCATGCTAATCATGCTTATAACCATAATCGGCAAAGCTAAAATCAGACTGAATGTAAATTCCTTCTTTAATTCCGAATAATATTTCTGTTGAGGTGTTGGCGTTCCAACATCAACCTTTTCGGCAGCATTTTGCTTGGGTAGATGAAGAATATAGCCTGCATCTTCAACAACAGAAACAAGCTGATTAAGATTGGTTTTATCGGGAACAAACGAGAGGGTTACTTTTTCGGTTGCAAGATTAACCGAAACGGATTCAACCCCATCAACTTTCTTTAAAGTTTTCTCGACTCGCGTTACGCAACTTGCGCATGTCATTCCCTCAACGGGGAGTGTAATGTTTATGAGTTTATCTTTTTGCAAAACAGTAACTTAAATAATTTGTTTGACGCTGAAGCCAGCTTCATCAATTGCTGCAATGATTGTATTTTCATTTATTTTTGATTCATCAAAAGTTACAATCGCTTTTCCAATTTGAACATCTTCAACAATAAGATTTTCGACTTTGCTTAGTTCTTTTTTAACAGCCATAACACAATGACCGCAGCTCATTCCTTCTATTAAGATTTCTTTTTTTTTCATTTTTATCCTTTCCTTAAAAAAATGCTACTATTACTCGTCTTCCTTTTGACTCAAAAAAATCAAATTTGTTTTGAAAGGAAGATTCCGTAAACCGACGGTTTGAGTAATTGATTTAATATAGTTACAATATCAGTGTAATTTTTGTTCTTTATTCTTGTTTTTGTTTCTTCGATTCGTTTGACTTAACAATCACAAACGCAATTAAGGCAAACGCAAAAAAGAGAAGAAGCATCCAGGCGATACTTTGCATTGATTCTATTATTGTCCGGTAAATTTCAAGTACCCAGCGTTCTTGATTCAATACAAGAACAGAAGCATCTTTGTTGGAGGGAGTAATATATTTTTCTAATTCCCAAATTCTAACACCGCCTGAAATACCGACAACAAAGATTGCAAAAATAATGTAATTAGCCCAGGCTGAATATATTTCATCACTAATTATTCTTTTCAAGATTGCATGAAGAGATTTCTTGAATACAATTGTAATAATTAATGATGTAGAGAACGCAATTACAAAAGTTACAGCTAATAATGAGAGTAACATAGTATCACCCTTTAATCATTTGTGAGTGGTTAAAATTACCTGTTCATTACGAGATTATCAATTGATAAATAGATGTTAAAATATTAATTCTTTGAGGAGTAAAAATAATGAAAAGTATAATTAACAGATTTAAAGCAGGTTCAGTACTGATAATTATCAGTGTCGGATTATTGTTAAGCTCTAAAACATTTGCAGACGACTTAAAAGTATTGCATGAAAAAACTTTCCCTATTCATAAAGGTAAAATACTTAAGGTTGATGTTTCAACCGGAGATATTAAAGTTACTTCATGGGATAAAGATGAAGTTTACGTAAAAATATCCGGGAACAAACGTGCTGAAGAGAAAGTAAATTTTTCATTCAGTAGTGATGAAGAAAGTGTAAACATCTACGGAAAAAGAGAAGGCGGTTTTTGGGGCTGGTTTTCAGGTAATATCAGACTGAAATTGGAAATATTTGTCCCGACTCAATTTAATATAAAAATGAAAACATCCGGCGGGGACATGTATTTATCCAAAATTATGGGTGATATTAAATTATCAACTTCAGGTGGTGATATTAATGTTAAAGAATCTGATGGAAATATGAACGTTACTACTTCAGGCGGCGATATTACTTTTAATACTGTAAAGGGAAAGTTTCAGCTAAATACTTCCGGCGGTGATATAAAAGCCGCTAAATTTGAGGGACAGTTCCAAGCCTCTACTTCGGGAGGCGATATTGATTTAAAAAGCAGCTATTCAAAAATAAATGCCTCTACATCCGGAGGAGATATTACACTTGAATACACAGGTGAAAATCTTGGAATTCAATTATCTACTTCCGGTGGTGATATTGATGTTTATGTTCCGTCAGATTTCAATGCTAAAGCTGATTTGAAAACATCCGGCGGCGATATCTCATGTAATTTACCGACTAATAATGTTGTAAAAATTACCTCTTCAAAATATGAAGCGGACTTAAATAACGGCGGAAATGCTCTGATCTGTAAAACTTCAGGCGGCGATATTAAAGTTAAGAAGAGATAAATAATTTTGTAGAGACGGGGCACGCTCCGTCTCTACTCTTTACCAACTGATTCTATATAAGGATTTGTTCTTGAATTGTCATTTGCGTTAATATTTTATTTCAGCAGAAGCATCTTCGCACTTTTGTTGAACGAGCCGGAACGAAGATTATATATGTATACCCCGCTCGGCAGCAACGTGGCATCAAAAGGAATCGAATAAACTCCAGCCTCAAGAATTTCGTTTGTTAAGGTTGCTATTTTTTGACCGAGTACATTATACACCGCTAACTCAACTAAATTCTTGTCCGGTAAATTGAAATTAATATTTGTTACCGGATTAAATGGATTTGGATAGTTTTGAAATAGTGCAAACTCCAAAGGAATAGTGGTAATCATTAAGCTTTCATTCCGCTTCCTATTTTTCAGTAACTCTCCGAGTCTGTTATGATATTGATATATATCAATTCCGGTGTGCTTGCCGGATTTTTCCAATCCCTCATTTTCAATTAATAGCTGCGTTGCCAATAAATCCAGTTCAGCATAAAATGCTTCTTCAGAGCCAGAGTTATTACTCATAATTTCTGTAAACTGGTCAATTGCATAATGAAAATTAGTCTCAAGTATATAACATAAGGAGATTAAATGATCGACAAAATCGTATGTAAAAGAATCATGTATTAAATTCAGTTTTGTTTCGAATAACTGACGTAATAACAAAAAATCGTCCGCTGAGTTTTTTGTAATTCTCTCAATCTGAAAGAGCTTACCATAATAGATGAGATCATCGGGATAAAACTCAATTAACTGAATATAAGCTGCCCTTGCATTGTCATAATCATGTTGATAAAAATAGCCGTCAGCAGAGGCTGTCAACTGTGCCTTAGTATTTAATATATCAGCTGAAACTGGTTCCATTGCTATAGTATCCAATACATTTCCGTCAAAAGTAAGATAATAAAACGATGATGCTAAATTTTTCGGCATGAATGGCTGCTCGGTTAGATAAGGTTCATAATAGATTTCCTGATCATCATTCCAGAATCTACCCGCCGGATTGTTTCCAAACAGAGGGTGATTTCCCCAATAATTACCGTCAGCCTTTATGACGTCTTTTAAATTTTCTCCAAACATTAACTGCTTATGTTTGTCCGTATCTAAAAACTGGTTACGATCATCCTGAATTGTGTTGAAACCGCCCGACATATAAACTAACCCACCATTAATAAATATTTCGGCTGACTCTTCGGGTTCGTATCCTTCAAATCCGTTATCCTGAAAAATATTATAGCCCGTTATGTTAGAGCGTAAATAAACATTCTCGCGAAGTATGAAGTCTTCACTCATATTTGCAACTGCGCCGGGGGCTAAATATAGACCGTTAAGATTATTATTTAACAGTGTATTTCCACCAAGTGAGAAAGCAGAGTTTCCAGCTTCGATTCCATAATTGAAACCTGAAATTAAATTCCCTCTAAAGTCCCCTACCGAAGACGATAACAAAATGCCGCTTTCTACCGATACGCCGCTGCCCGTCAGCTCATTGTTATTTACGTATGAGTTTTGCACATTATTTAATACTATTCCATAATAGTTGGTAAATATTTTACCCCATGCAATAGATATGAAAGCTGTATTATCTACAGATATCCCTTTGTGTAATGCCGAAATTGTAAAATCCCTAATAAGTGTGGGAGTATTACCGCCATTGGAAATGCTGATTCCCGTACCGGAACAATTTTCGATGTTAAGCTGATTTATATTAAAGTTACTTATCGATCCATTTCTGGAGATGATGCCATACTCACAATCTGAAATATCAACGTTATTAAGTGAAAAATCGAGAGTCAAATTGGACGAGGTAAAATCCGACAATTTGTTTTTAGGATTAATTACTATACCCGTTCGATAGTTAGATATATTTGTGTTCTCAATATAAACTTTGGTGGCAGAGCCAGTTTCTATCGCGGTTAAATTACCTATTCCCCCGTTAAAATTACAATCGGATATCGTAACTTTAGCCTGATCATCTACACTAAGACCTATTCCCAAAGTATTGTTGAATGTAGTATTTGAAACATAAAATTCTGCCCACGACTCTTTATTGCCTTTGATACTCAATGCTGTACCTGAAGTTGTAAAGTTGACATTATTTACTGAGAAGATCGTATTTCCACTCCGAAAGGACTCATCACTTAATGATAAACCAACACCATTGAAATTGGCATAAGATACTACAGCTCCTCCCGCCCCGTTGAAGGTTAGAAATTTCCCTATGCTTCCATTAAATAAAACAGGAGAGTTTTCGTTTCCTGTTATTTCCAGCAGATTGCTGCAGCCAAACTGAGCACCGGCATTCAGATTAACGGACGCTCCCTCTTTGATAATAATATTTGCAAAGCTGATTCTAGCCGTTCCGTTAAGTGTTACACTGCCGTTTGGTAACACTTTAAATGTATTTCCGGTTATTTGAGTATTTGCATTAAGAATAAGGGAATTGTTTGCCGCAACTTCATAAGTTTCGTTAATAATTAATTTTGAATTATCCATGAGCAAAATCTGTCCGCCATTACCGGTTGAAAAATTCCTAAACTCACCATTCGAATTATCGCTGAGTATTATCGTAAAATTTGTCCCCGCATAAAAATTATTAAGTACCTTAATCCGTGAATATTTATCGGCTATAATTTCGGCTTGATTACCTGTGACGAAATTATTCACCTTCATAAGTGAGTAAGAAGTAAAATTAAGCTTTGCCCTATCACCAATAACCAATTCTCCGTTAACTATCAACTGTCCGTTTCTTTCAAAAGTAACTTCCGCATTTGAAGGAATTGTTAAAGTACTCCCTTCAGGCACAACTATTCGATGTTTATATGTACCGGCTTGTAATGTGTTATTTCCGTTTAATTCTTGTATTTGATAATTATAAATTCGGGTTAATGGGTCTCCGACTACTACGTTCTGCCAAGCTAAATATGGCATGCCCTGATAAATAGCATCCAATAGGTTATAACCCACAGAATAAGCTGGAAATGAATAATAGTTTTGAACTACACCATTTAGCTGGGGTTCCCATGCATGCGCCATTAATGAAGTTCCGCCTATAATTGTAAATTGTGTCGCAATGCCTTGTGTATGTGTACATTTAGTATTTGGTGCAACATGCCGCCATTTTAACGTTCCTAAGCTATTTCCATTAAAACTTTCAATAGTATTAAATATTGAGCCGTTCAGATATTGAAAGTTCAGTCTGTTTTGAATGTAGTTCGAATCGGTAAACTCGCAATTACCGTCTTCGGCGTGCGTGCCCCAAGATGAATATCCTATAACAGGACTTGTTACGTTATCTCCAGTTAGCCATACATCGCTCTTATTATATTCTACATTACAACCCAATAACTCAAGTACATTCTTAGTGTTTAAAAAAAGAGCATCGCTGCCCCATGTGGGATCATCATCCAAAACCCATGTTCCAGTCCCTGATATATCAGCATCTTTAGATTTATCTATTATACTCTTTACAATTTGATAATTTATACCATCTAAATGAGAGACCAGATAAGATAGTTTGTAATTTCCGGCAGTAAAGTGATCAGGTAAAAAACGATAATCCATAGTGAAGGTTGGATCAGCATTAAGGTAAAGGTTTTTATTATTAATCATACCTTTAGGATAGATTGTATTGAGAATTTTATTCTCATAATCAGCAGTATTTAAAATACAAAGTAATCCATCAACCGTTAAATTACCCGGGGAGTCACTCCAATCACCAGTAGCTTGAATCTTAAATGGCACACCTTTGCAAAGAACTATGTACCTAACCTGGACAAGCCAGAACCAAAAAGGAAAAAATCAGTAAATTTGGGATATGAAAATATTAACGGAAACCTACAAAGAAAAAATAAGCTTAACGCTTTCCTGTTATGACAGGTTACTTATTTCCGGGAGTTTGCCC
>JAUXVN010000100.1 GCA_030684555.1 Ignavibacteria bacterium | reverse complement strand
TTACTAATATTTGCTGTGGCTGCGCTTCGGGAGATTGTGTTTTCCTTCCAATGCAAATGAAAAATTTCATTGATAGACAAAGAATATAAGAGGTAAAAATTAAGGGAAACATACTATCAACTAACTAAAAAAAACAAACCTCCGAGGTTTTGAAAACCTCGGAGGTTATTAAAGCTGCCAATCTCTACTTCATCAACAATAATTTGTTTCCGATTTATACTCAAAATCTCATTTTTTTATTTAGTTCAGATTGGTTTTCCTTTAAATTCGGCTATAGAATCCTTATAGATTCGATTAAGATTCGATATAGATTCGATATAGAGTCCATTAAGAGTCGATTAAAGTCGATAGAACGGGGTGAATCTTGCTGCTATTATTCAGTTTTTTGAATATCACTTTGAGAATGGAGGGAAAGAGTAATCAGGCATTTAAGGTTGATTTTCCCTGAGGTCGAGAAGTGGTTCTCGACAGCCGCTGAAATAATACTACTTCAGAAGGAAAGAGACTATTGAAATAGAAGATTCAGACAAATAGTAAAGAAATGGTATTCTATCCATCTGATTAATCTAAAATTCCAAGCGGGAATGGTTTGGTTAGTAATATATTAAAAGAACTTAATATCCGATAGCTATTTAGTTCTTAAAGGAATAAATTGTTCATCACATTTTCTGAAATTAGATGAACAGCAATTAAAACTCTATGTCAAAACTACGCAAACAATTTACTTCGAAAGAATGGGATCAGTGCTGCGGTAGTTTTTGCAAAAAATGTGAAATTGCTAAAGCGTATGATGATAAATTCGGTGAAAAGAAAGGGATGAAAAAACTAAAAGCGGATAAGAAAAAAATGAGTTAAGAAAGGTCGCCAAAATACTTAAAGAAAGACGACCTCACTTAAAAAAATATTTCTTACTTTATCTCAAAAGAAGCATTTACAACGGCAGTTATTTCCTTTTCAATAGAAGTCAGATCATTTACACCATAATCTGAAACCATATTAGAATGCTTCGGTGTAATTTGTAAAATACCCATTCTTGCCGATCTCATATTTCCAATTTCGCCATCGGTTGCTTCGGCAATTTTTTGTGCACGGATAAGTGCATCTTTTGCAGCTTCAGCTTGAATTTCAACTTTTACTTGAGACATTTTTGAGTAATGATATTCAGGCATATCAACTGCAAAGTTAACACCTTGCTCAATTATTGATGTAATATCAAGAGACAATTTTTCAATTTTATTCACGTCTGCCGATTCAACTTCGATACGCTGGCTGTAGACATAAGCCAAAACATTATTCGTCTGCATTCCGTTTGAATTGTATTCAAAAATCGGATATTGTGTTATTGTTGAAAACTTAATTTTGTCTTCCGGAAATCCTTCCTTTTTTATAAAAGAAACAAGAAGAGGTTTTTGTCTCTGCAAACTTTTATAAGCTTCAACTGATGAAAATGCCTGAGCACTAAGAGTCCCTTTTAAAACTCCAAAATCAGAAACTATATCTTTTTTTGCAGAACCGGTAACATTGATGCTTTGACTCGATCTTATTTGATTACGCCATGTAGAATTGAGCATAAAGATTGACAAAAGAAATCCGATTGTCAAAATTGCTGCTGCTAATGGAATACTGTTTTTTTCTGTCATGATTACACCTGTTTTATTTTTAACACACAAATTTAATATTTAATAATTTAATGATCAGTTTTTCATTTCATCAATACAATCTTACGAACCGATTGCATAAATCCATTACTTAGTTTAACAAAATATACTCCACTAGAATAATTAGTTCCATCAAACTCAACGGAATAATTTCCGGGAGGTTTAACTTCATCTACAAGTGTAACAACTTCATCCCCTAAAATATTATAAATCCTCAACAAAGTATTGTAGGACAAGATTCCATCTTGTCCAACCGGAGGAATAGTAAAATCTATTTTAGTTACCGGATTAAACGGATTAGGATAATTTTGAAGCAATTCAAAATTCAAATCTTTTTTAATTTTGATTTCCTTTGTTGATACCATTAAGCTGTCAAAAGATAAAATTCTTATTGCATCTGCAACAATAACATCACCCTGAGTTGCTGCATTAGATATGATTACTTTATCGAGTGCATCACCTGCAAAAGTCCATTCCCCAATTCTGTTCCATTTGCTTCCGTTAATAGATTGATCAACGCGTACCGTATCAATTTCATTTAAGTGATGAATAATAAACGGTACATCCTTAGCTCTGTTCGAAGCAGCCGTCCACCATGCTGAGATTTCAAAGTTTGTCGATTGAGGAAGATTCAATTTAAACTCGGCGTACTTATCTCCACTTCCTTTTGTTACATACATCGATTGAGTTGTTCCATAAAAACCGGAAATTGTTGAGGCTGTCCATCCACCACCTATTAATGAACAATCAGGATCACCGGTATCAATTATTTTATTATAAAATATTGGAGGTAATGTGGGAAGTGAATCAGCTGGAACAATTGCAAGCATTGTTGGAATTGGTCTTTGATATGTAGAACTAACCGGTAAATTCACAAGCTGATTACCAACTGCCATTTGAGATGAGCCGCCACCGTCAAGATTCATCGCTTCAACACAACCGAGATTAATCATAACTTGAGCTAACTCAATTAGTGAAAAACCTTCACTCGCTACCTGTCTTCCGTCCGCAACGAGCATTATAACTTTATTATCTGCAGTAAATCCAACTGCGGTTCTTGGATCACGATTTTCTAAACCAACACCGGAACCCCAAAATACTTCTTGAGTATAAGTTATTTTTGATACTCCGTCTTTTACTAAAACGGGTCCCCCACCAATACCTGCAACAAGTTCATTGTATCGAGTTCCGTTTATCATGTTTGGAGCCGGAGCCGGTGTTCCTTCAAGATTATTTGTTGGATTTGAATATTTGTATAAATCAGACTTGTTACTACCGAAATGGTAAATCCAATCGATGGATAATTCGCGTGTTTCTTTAATTCCGAAAAACCCCCGCGTAACATAATAAGATGTACCGCTTCTCGTTACACTTGATATATTTCTTGCAAGTACACCAAGTTGATTAACGCATGCAGAATATGAAGCATTACTGCCTACATCGAAATAGCCGCCATTGATAGCGGCGTAAGTATTAAAGCGGGATGAAAATGCAGTTATTCCTTCCTTCCCAATCGGATTTAGATAAGGTTTAACGATGATATTACTTTTTTTCAAGTCCACTTCAAGATACCAGGTTTTTAGAACCGGAGTGGATCGCGTTCCGAGAAACATTTTCACACCATACGGTAAATTGTATGATGATGTAACATCGTTCCAACTTATAGATTGTGGAATTATTTCCACAGCGAAGAGGAATGCTATTATTACGTTTAGATAAATTAATCTTGAGACCATCTTTAATCCTCGGTTTATCTTAATTAAGACTATTAAGAATTTCTTTTAACTTCGAGAGACTCGATTCCCAATCAGCTTTTTTCTGATTTTCTTTTTCGACTACATCAGCGGGAGCATTTTTTACAAAATTTTCATTGCTTAATTTTTTTGTTACGCCGATTAATCCCCCTTCGATTCGTTGAATTTCTTTGGTTAATCTACTTTTTTCAACATCGAGATCAATCAAACCTTCAAGCGGAATAAATATTTCACACCCTTTAATTAAAGCTGAAGCGCTCTTCTCGGGTTTAGTTAGATTTTCATCGAAGTGAACTTCCTCTGCTCTTGTAAGTTTTTTAATGAATTCAACTAATTCTTTTTTCAATAAATTGGTTTTTAAATACAACTTTAAAGGTTTGGAAGGAGCTATATTCATTTCACCTCTAATTGTTCTTACAGCAGTTATTATATCTTGTAAGAATGTCATTTCAATTTCAGTCTCTTGATTAATAGCATTTATATCAACCAAAGGATAAGTTGAACTTGAAATACTCTCGCCATCTTTTCGTTTTTCGATTAATTGCCAAAGTTCTTCAGATATGTACGGCATGAAAGGGTGAACAATCTTCAATAAATTTTCAAACATCGATATTGCTCTTGTTAATGCCGCAGATTTTATTTCTTCATCATCAGCATAAAATTTATTTTTAGAAAGTTCGATGTACCAATCACAGAAGTCATTCCATATAAACGAATAAATCAATTTAGATGCATTGTTAATTTCGAATTTATCCATCGCTTTATTTAATTCAAGAAGAGTCGAATTAAAGCGTGAGGTTATCCATTTATCAACAAGGTCGATGTGTTTATCAGCCAAATCTTTATTAACCGAAATGTTCTCAGCATTCATCAACAAGAATCTTCCTGCATTCCAAATCTTATTTGCAAAGTTTCTACCAAACTCACATTTATCAGTGCTGAAAAGAACATCTTGTCCAAGTGGCGCAAGATAAATTACCGTAAAACGTAAAGCATCAGCACCATATTCAGCAATAACTTCAAGGGGATCGGGCGAGTTACCGAGTGATTTACTCATCTTTCTTCCTAAAGAATCACGTATGATACTTGTAAAATAAACATCCTTGAACGGAATATCTTTCATAAAATGAAGACCCGCCATTATCATTCGGGCAACCCAGAAGAAAATTATATCGGGACCAGTAACTAAAGTATCAGTTGGATAGTAGTATTTTCTTTCAGCTTCAGTTTTAAATACATCATGCGCCCATAGCCAGCTTGAAGCCCAAGTATCAAGCACATCTTCATCCTGATGCCAATTTTCAATATCGATTGGAGGATTTATATTACAATAAATTTCTTTGGTTTCATTATGATACCAAACCGGAATTCGATGTCCCCACCAAAGCTGTCGTGAAATGCACCAGTCAGTAATATTGTTCATCCAATGATCATACGTTTTAGTCCAATGTTCAGGATGAAATTTAACTTTACCTTCACGTACAACATCGAGGGCAGGTTTTGCGAGATCATCCATTTTCATAAACCATTGTTCTGAAAGATATGGTTCAATCGGGACACCGCCACGTTCACTATAACCGACATTATTTTCATACTTGTCGATTTTTGAAATCAATCCGGCTTCTTCCATTTTTTTTACAACTAATTTGCGCGCTACATAGCGGTCGAGATTTCTAAATTCTTCAGGAACATTTTCATTTGTCGAAGCATTAGGGTTAAATATATTTATTAATTCAAGATGATGTCGCTGCCCCATCTCATAATCATTTACATCGTGAGCAGGAGTGACTTTTACAGCTCCCGTACCAAAAGTTGGGTCAACATAATCATCAGCAAAAACCGGAATTTTTCTTCCGACTAAAGGAAGTATAACATTTTTACCGATAAAGTTTTTATAACGTTCATCTTCAGGATTAACTGCAATACCTGTATCACCAAGCATAGTTTCGGGGCGAGTTGTGGCGACTGTTATGAATTCGTCAGTTCCATCAACCGGATATTTGAAATACCAAAGTGATCCTTCAACTTTTCTGAAATTTACTTCTTCATCAGAAATTGCAGATTTAGATGCGGGATCCCAATTAACCATTCTGTAACCGCGATAAATTTTCCCTTCATTAAAAAGCTGAACAAATGATTCAACAACTTTGCTATAGTAATGATCATCAAGCGTAAATCGTTCCCTTTCCCAATCGCAACTAACACCAAGTTTTTTTAGTTGCTGGATGATAATTCCGCCATATTTTTCTTTCCAAACTTTGCAGTGTGAAAGAAATTCTTCTCTGCCGATTTCATGTTTATCAATTCCCTGCTCAGCTAGAAAATTTGTCACTTTAGTTTCAGTCGCTATAGAGGCGTGGTCTGTCCCCGGAACCCAACAAGCATTATAACCCTGCATTCTTTTGGTTCTAATCATTATATCTTGAAGAGTGTTATTAAGAATATGCCCCATCGTTAGCATACCGGTAATATTCGGTGGAGGAATTACAATCGTATAAGGTTCACGATTTTTATCAACTTCTGAATGAAAAATATTTTGTTTTAACCAATATGAATACCATTTATCTTCGACTGATGAAGGACTATATGCTTTTGGGATTTCTGACATTATTTCTTCCGATGATTATTAAAAAATATTTCTTACGAATTTATATAGATGAGTTCGTTGCTTCCTGCTCAATTTAGTATGCAAATATAAGGAATTTTACTCCCTCTTTTGAAGACCACCGGAACTGATTAAAAAATAATTTTGCTGAAGATTCATACTTTCGCAAATATAGTTTATGTTTGCAACATTTAATTATTGAGAAACATTGAAAACACGAAGTAGTACATTAAAACTAATTCTGGCATTTGCCGCTGTATATATTATTTGGGGTTCTACATATTTAGGGATTAGAATTGCTATCGAAAGCATTCCACCATTCTTAATGGCAGGAACCAGATTTGTAATCGCCGGCTCAATACTTTATATAATAGCCCGAATTAAATCAAATGAAAAACTAACTCTTATTCATTGGCGATCCGGTTTAATCATTGGCGGATTATTATTACTTGGCGGAAATGGAGGTGTTGTTTGGGCGGAACAATTTGTCCCATCAGGACTTACTGCGTTATTGGTGTCAACGGTTCCTATATGGATTATAATCATGAACTGGATGCTTCCGAATGGTGAAAAAATTACCTTAAAAACTGTAATTGGAGTATTCCTCGGTTTTATTGGTTTATTTCTGTTAGTGAATCCTCATGATTTAACAAAAAGTGGTGGAGTTGATTTAATTGGTGCAGGTGTTCTATTATTTGCAACTTTCACATGGGCAATCGGGTCAATTTATAGCAACCATGCCGTACTTCCTAAATCAAAAATAATGACAGTGGCAATTGAAATGATAAGCGGAGGTATACTTTTATTAATTTTCAGTTTTATCACCGGTGACGTTTCAAAATTTTCTATCGAAGAGGTTTCAACCCGTTCAGTGTTATCTCTGATTTATTTAATTATATTCGGATCGATTATTGCGTTTACTGCTTACATGTGGTTATTGGGAGCTGCCGGTCCCTCAAAAGCTACTACTTATGCATATGTAAATCCCGTTGTAGCACTTTTATTAGGCTGGTTCTTTGTAGATGAAATTATAACAATGGAAATTGTGATTGCCATGGTAATAATATTATCAGCCGTAGCGTTAATCAATACCGATCTTTCATACCTGCGATCAAAAATAAAAAGACAATAGGAAGGTTAGCCATTAAAATGGTGAGCGGGTTTTACTCGTTTTGCAATCGTCTTTTAGCTGAGATGATGTACCAATTGAAATTTACTACCGAAACACGAGGTCAAAGCTCAATCATTTGAGGAAAAAGCTAGGGTTGTCGAGCATTTTGGTGGAACGGTGACCCTAAAATCACCAACCATTCTGCTTAAAACTCAAAAATCCCGAAGGGATGACATGATTATAGAAATTATTAACCAAAACCACCACAAAACCCCGAAGGGGTGATATAATGTTTTTATTGTATTAATCGTTATGCTGATTTTTTATGTCACCCCTACGGGGTTCTGGTTGGTGGATGCGTTTGGTTTTACTACAATCATTTCACCCCTACGGGGTTATTCAATCCGATTTTGATATTTGTTTTATTGCAACGTCATTTCGTATTGGGTTTGTTTTCCTAATTGACATTTTAATTACAAAATAGAAATGTCTCATATCAATGCAATTAATCCCGGAGGGATGACATGTTTATAGAAATTGTCAACCAAAAATATCCCCAGAACCCCGTAGGGGTGATATAATGTTTTTGGGTTTGAATTGTTGTGATGTTTATGTCACCCCTACGGGGTTCTGGTCGTTGGATGTGTTTGGTTTTACTACAAACATTTCACCCCTACGGGGTTATTCAATCCGATTTTGATATTTGTTTTATTGCAACGTCATTTCGTATTGGGTTTGTTTTCCTAATTGACATTTTAATTACAAAATAGAAATGTCTCATATCA
>JAUXVN010000099.1 GCA_030684555.1 Ignavibacteria bacterium | reverse complement strand
TTGCTAAGTTTTCTATCCTTCTATTCAAGCACTGCCCATTCAGAACGTTTAATTCAATTTCCGCCATGTTTAACCAACTACCGTGTTTTGGTGTATGTACAAACTGAAACCTATCCCATAATGCTTTTGCTTTTTCAGGTGGGCTCCTCTAAAAACTAAACCGTTGACTAGCGGATAACATGTATATGCTGCCAAACCGGATTTTCGAAGAGAGCTAAATAAAGTTTTTAGAGTTGCCCTTTAAGAAATAACAACTTTTTTCTTTCCGTTAACCGACTTCCAGACTAAAACAAGAATTGTTGTAGATAGTAAAATTGCAACAAACCAAACCAGCATGTAAAATAAATTTGATTCAGTTTGAAAAATATAAGTTGATATATTACCAATCAACAGCCATTGGAAGACATAAAAAGCTGTAACATTTTCACCAATCCATTTAATGTAGATTAATAATGAATTATCTGAAAATTTATTCTCAAGAATATTTATTAAAAAACTATATCCGGCAAGAAACATGAGCATCCACAAAAAGAAAGTAATTCCGAATTTATAATAGACGGGAAGAATGGCGGTGATATTAAGAGCATACTCTTCAGTTAAAGCGAAAAATAATCCGAATAATATAAGAGAGATTGTTATGTAAATAGTTTTAATGTTTGGAGTTTTTCCAATCCTATCAAAAAAAAGCTTTAATGAATATCCTATTAACGGGAAGCTCAACCATGGCAATAGCGAAAAATATGACCAATCATAATTTCCCCAAAAAAATGCAATTAAATAATTGAATGGAAATACTTCAACTTGAAAGTGACTTATCAATAGACTATTCAATTGAACAATTATAACTGCTAAGATAAAATATGCTTCCGCAAAATTTCTGAATAATGGTTTTAACAAAGCAATTGCAATAATGCTAAGTCCCGCAAGAGGAAGAATATCGACACCGAGAATAAATCGTAATGGATTAAGAGTTACTTCCCCAAAAAATATTTTGAGCAAGATGGAAGCATTTAATCCGACATTAAGTAGAATCCCTCCAAAGAATAAAGCTATTCCTCTTTTTATCATTAAGCTTGTGGTACGTTTTGAGCCGGCTAGGAAAAATCCCATTACAATCATAAACATTGGGGCTGCTGGGGGTCCGCCGAGAAAGAAAATAATTTTACCGATTAAACTTGAAGCTAGTGAATTGGAAGCTATGTTTTCAAAAAGATGAATCATTATCATAAAGATAACGGCTAATCCTTTGAGAAGATCAGCAGTCTGCTGTCTATTGCCGGAATAACTATCAGAAAATGGAAACTTCATAATAAACTCAAAAATAAATGATAGTTAAAATAAGAAGAGTGGAAACAAAAAGAGAAAAAAGAATTTTAGAAGATAGAAAAATTCCTTATTTTTACCCCGCAACCTTAGCTCAGTTGGTAGAGCATCTGACTCTTAATCAGCAGGTCGCGGGTTCGAATCCCGCAGGTTGCACGAAAAGGCTTGATTTTACGCTAAATCGAGCCTTTTTTATTTTAAAGAATTTCGGTTTTTCTGAAAAACGACCCATTTTTAACCAGTTTTTACCTATTTACTACTTCCAAAACTACTTCCGCATTAAAAAAAAAGAGCACCTACTCAGTGCTCTTTATTTCCTCTAATTTATCTAATTGTTTTTTTTGTCGCTCGTTATCAACTCTTGTATAATTCTTCGCTGCAGCTTTCTCTTTCATTTGTTTTCCCTTTCAATTTTACAAAAATAATGCCTTGCCTTTGTATCCACTTTTAGAAGTGTATGTTAAAAGCTTAACTGCGAAGTAGTTATGCAGAAACTTATCCATGAGAATGATCGTTCCTATGACTGCATTGTTTTGCAGAATGAGCAGAAAGAGTTACTGGAGATATGGTTCGATCTAAGTGATTTCAAAAAACCGATCGTGATGGTCGGCTTTGTTTTGCGGATTTAGGTTCCATACCCCACCCCCGCCAAACGGTACCTACCTCATAGCCCGCGCTCTGTTGTTTTCGGGTTGAAAAACTAGTTGTGATTTTTTTTATGGGATTTTTTTGTTTGATCTATTTAGGCTAAAAATGAAGAGGGGGAGTCTTCATTTTTTTACGGAGGTCGTTATGTCAAACAAAGCTTACTTCTCCTTTCTTACTTTTCTTTTACCAAATTATTTGAATAATATTTATTGAACATAGTTACTTGCTATAGTTCAATACTAATTCTTCAAGGAATGAATGAAATTGAATCTTTAATGAAGTAGGATTATATTGCACAAAATTAATTATGAATTTATGAGGTAGTCATGTTGACTAAGAATAGAATTAAAAGAGAAATTGACACATTGCCGGATGACCTTCTGGAAAAAGTTTATAAGTTTATCAGCCGTCTCAAATCTGTAAAAACTGATCAAAAAAAAATCAAAACTTATAAATTATTAGGACAGTATGACAACATAAATGTCCGTGAAAAGGCTTATGAATAATTTATTATTAGATACAAATGTATTGATCTATGCGATTGATGAAGATTCAAAATATTTTCATTCCGTACAGAGGTTGCTCTATAGTGATAACGTTAAATTATTTACTACTTCTAAAAATATTTCTGAATTCTTAGCCGTTGTAACAAGATTGCCAAATACCAGTATATAAATATCTGAAGCTCTTAAGATAACGGACGATTTCCAAGCTGCTTTTACGGTTTTGTATCCCGATGAAAAATCGAACTTACTGTTTCGAAAACTACTAAAAAAATATTCACCTCAAGGCTTAAAAATTCACGATTACGAAATTGTTAGTATTGCACTTGCAAATAACATCAAGAAAATCGCAACCCTCAATCAAAAGGATTTTTCCATAATTGATGAAATAGAAATAATTTCATTTTGAATCTCTCGCCTAAATTCCTATTGGATCTTTAATCAACACCAAAAGCCATATTAGCTTCAACCAATTCTTTTGACTTAGGATTGAATGTAATCCAATCATTGAATTCTAAAAGGGTAATGGGTGATGTTGAACGACGATTAACAAAACTTAATGGATCAAGAGCAGTTGTTCCACCAGTTCCCTTTGGACAAATTGATCTGAAATCGACTTCGCGACTTCTCTTGGTGATAAATTGCTTAAAGTGGTTTTTTTTAATCGGTTTTCCTTTATCAACATTGGATTTGAAAAGCTGATATGCTTGACAGATTAGTTCTTGCAGTTTATCCGCATGTCTTGGATCGTATCGCATCACTGCGTAGTAGGCTTGGTCTTTTACAATTGGGTACAATTCTGTCCAGTTCATATTGCTCTCCAATTGTTATTGAAATTATGAACAATGAAACGTGGTGGTAAGATTGGTCGTTTCGGTAGGGATATGGCGGGAAAATTTATGAAGAAAAGGAGTAACCTTCTCTTCATAATTCTTATACCAATTTTTATATAAAAAATTCGGGATCGCAGCCGATTGTGAAAGACATAGTAACTCCTTGTTTTGGTTAGTATGTTTTTCTTATACCGAATTGTGGAGGAACAGAATGAAAAAATCGAGTGTAGGTTTACTGGCATACTTACTATAACAAAGAGACATGGTGCGAGTTGTGAGTGGGAGCTCCGGAATAGGGTAATTATTCGTTAGTAAGTTTTGAGAATCGAATTACGAATTAGAGAAAGAATGGTACTGATTAAACAAAATATATGAAGTAACTACTTTGACCATCTCTTCAACCGAGAATTTATTTTCGCAAAAGTAAAACAAACATATAAATATTTATTGAGTAATGATTTTATGTTTTCTAAGATCGGTTTAACAAATTTTTAAGCTCAATGGGGTCAGAACAAAACTCGTAAGGAATGGAGGGGTGATTCCCAATTTTCTTGCTTATGTGATTAATAAGTGTTCTTGCAGATTCAATTATATCTTTTGTTAAAATATCCCCTACCAAAGATTGAATGAAATCTAATTGAGTAGATTTCAAGTCCTTAAACGTTTCTTTCTTTAAGTGGATAAGTGAATCACGATGCGTTTTTAGAATATAAAAACTTTGCCAAGTTGTTTCTAATTCCAACTTAATTTTCAATGCATTTGGAATAACTTTTTTAATTTTATCCTCTAATGATAAGTGACGCTGAATCTCATCACAATCATAGACCTTATCTTTGCCCTTAATTTTTTTGCTTATTGTAAAGTCTGGCGGTATTAGAGAGTTGATAAATGCTTCAACCGCAGTATAAGAAAAAATTAGTGATATAAAGATTTGTTCAAATAAATTTAAAACTTCATCATCGGCATTAGTAATATTAAGTGTATAAATATTTTTACTTGAATCATATTGAAGATTGGGTATGATGGTGTTGTTATAAATATGAGATGCCTCAGCAAACGCTTTATCAGCTATACTTAAATAAATTGCTACTATATTGGGTTTATTTATCATTACTGGAGCAGTAATATTGTCCTTTTTATAATGTAAGAAATCAGTTTCAAAACGATTAAGTTTCTTATCTTTTACAAAATGCCTATCATTTCTCTTTTCACAATTAAAAAGTGTCAATTTTATTTAACCTCTATTTAAAATTTCTCATACTGTTCTTTACTTATTATTTGCGCTATAAACAGCTTCTGTATCATGTTTAATCAAAAACAATACTATTCATACTTTCAACTATTTTCCGTTTTTCGATTTTTGATAATGCACGACAATTATTAGTAGAAATTAAAATATGATTACGCGTACTTGGAGTTATTTTACCTTTAATGCGGGAAATATCTTGAGACAGTTGTTTTTTTATTTCTTCTAAAGAAAAATACTCGATTACTTCGTTACATGCGATGTAAGAATCATGATCAAGAAAATTATAATCATTTTTTTTAATTAATACTTGTGCTTCTTGTAAATCATATTTCGATTGGACAAATAAATTTATTTCTGAATTAATTATAAAAACACAAACAGTGGGGTTTATAGAAATTAAAAGTAAATATTTTTCTTTAGGAGGCTTTGTAAAGGGACAGAATAATTTAAGAACTTTGCCGGAGGAAATTGAATTATTTATTTGCTGTTCTTTTAATGCCGGAGGAAAATTGTCGCCGAGAGGCATATTAATAAATATTATTAAAGTATAAGATTAGTTCTTCGGAATTTTTTAATGTTTTAGCTATATCAACTATTGAGATGAAATTATTTCTATCAGCGGCTGCGTAAGCCGAATCACTACTTTCTTGATGTAAATCATTAAATGTGTAATCTTTATATTTTTTTACCGATTCATCCAGACATTCAATATCAGTATCGCTAAGAAAATCAAGGTTAGCAATTCTGTTGGCTGTTACTGTGTTCCCTTCAACTGAAATGGATTCAAAATCTTCTTTGCTAAGATTATAAAGACCATCTTTACGTAAAGCTTTGATAATATCGTAAGATTGGCTTGGGACGGGACCATCTTTCATAGCTACATAACTATCACCATTAATAAATCTACCATATCGAGAAAGATGTGCTTTGTCGGCAAAGTATATTATTTTAAGAATATGGTAAAGATCGCTAACGCTGGCAGCTATATAAACTAAAACTTCAAACGCTTTTTCTTTTTTGAAAGAAAATTTTTCGTAACGCTGGTTATACATCTGTAAATGGTATTTTGTTAAATATTGGAATAACTATTTATTAAGTAATAACTTAAATATAATCTAAACAAAAATAACCCAACAACGCAAGAATTGCAAGTGTTTAATAATTCTTCAAAAACACATTAAACAATAAAGATTCAAGAACTTTGCGAAAAGATAAAATTAAAGAATTAATATGGCTCAAACCTTTCATACTCTTCTTTGCTTATTAATTGTTCTATGTTTGGGTCTATAATTTTTATTTCCTCGTAAGTGAGGTTGTAGAGTTTGTAAACCATTATTTCTATTTGAGATCCAGCATATTCAAACATCCGATTCTTTGTTTCCATTTATCGCTGAGGTAATACCATTCAGAGTCGTATTAATATCTCCCAATTGTTTCTCAATCGGTGTTCTTCCCTCATGATCAAGCCTATAAAAGAATTGGGCGATTGATTGTTCATAGGTTCTTAGTTGTGGAACACCATTTGAATTCTTGTATTGCAACTTAATGGCGTACTCTGTTTGCAACTTTTCTTCGTCAAAC
This sequence comes from Ignavibacteria bacterium, assembly GCA_030684555.1. Taxonomy (GTDB): domain Bacteria; phylum Bacteroidota; class Ignavibacteria; order Ignavibacteriales; family Ignavibacteriaceae; genus JAGUXE01. Next base: position 11,877 of record JAUXVN010000099.1, on the reverse strand, counting down.
ATATTTCTCAATTCTGCATCTATTAAGCACACATAAATTACATACTTACTATTTGGCGCGATAGTAATACCTTGGTTAAAGATTGCATTTTTATAAAAATACTGTTCAAAATTGACTTCATTAAATAATAATTTTGGTTTAATTTCTGCCTTAACTTCATTTGCAATGGTTCTTCCTTCGTTGCTAAGAATTAATAATATTTTTCTTATGGAATTGCCAGAGTCAAAGAAAGCAATTACATTCGGTTCATTTTTTTGTTTTTCTAATTCTAACTGTTCCTCACTTTTTTTGCGCAATAAATATGTTTCTCTTGTGTAGATGATCACAGCTATTAATGTAAAAAAAAGAATGATTGCATTAATTACTTCGTGGTTTTCTTGGAACATAGCCCAAATCCATCTAACTAAATCAAAAAAATATTTTGAAAAACCTAAGTTCATAGTGAAAATCTTTCATACTCTTCTTTGCTTATTAGCTGCTCTATGTTAGGGTCAATAATTTTCACTTCTTCGTAAGTGAGGTTGTAGAGTTTGTAAACCATTATATCTATTTGGTCTTCTACTAAATGCGTATTGGCATCGGGATCAGCTATTTTAGTCTGTATAATATTATTTGAAATACTTAAAATAACACTGAAAGAATCATCTCTTTTTATTGGCAAATTGGAGAGTGTATTCTTAGAATACTCATAATATCCATCTCTTTTGAGTTTGCCAAAGGAAAGAACATAATAATTAAATAATTTACTATTTAATAAGGCTAATAAATATTTTAGTGGATATTCTTGAGCCTTTGGGACAAGAATATAGACATCAGTTAAAACAAAAAAGTTATTTGTTTTACAATCATCAAAAGCAAATTTATTCCCTTTAGAATAAAGTGGAGTCAACAATTTTTCATCGTAATATTCAAAAAAATTTCTGTTACGCTGAACGCTTATTGAAAACCAGCGAGATGGATCTCTTTTCACTTCAAATCTTTGTAGTAATATTTTTTTATTATTAGTAAGATATTTCTTAACATTTGAATATTTGTTGAGGTCAGTGTCTTTCAATGTATAAATTAAATATTGATCGCGAAATAAAATAGAATAGGGCTTTATGTCTCTTGTTTTTACATACTTCTTTAAAAGTTCCTTTTCAATCCCTAATTCAAATGCTTTATCACTTGATACAATAAAAACATCATTATTTCCAGAGGTCATTCCTTGCCCCATATCAACACAACTGCGCAAAGGGATTGAATTAGTTTGAATTTTTTCTTTTAATTTAGATTTTAAATCTGAAGACAATAACCATTGTTGAGAATCCAGTTTCTTTTGCTGAAATTGAAGAGTTGGTGATATTAGAAACCTAAGAATGCCATTTTCATCAAGTTTATTAGCAGAATCTTCCACCATCAAAGATGTTATCATATTATCTACCACGAATCTCTTTTTAAAAGAATTTATAACGGTTAATGTGTTAACATTTTCAAAGAGTTGCACATTTCTAAAATTAATTAAGTGTAATATGGAACTATTTTCTTGTAAAAATTTACGGAGGAGATGTGCATTTTTACTACTTAAATAATAATTCTCATTAATGAAAAAAAGAGCCCCACTAACACTTAAAATCTGAAGTGATTTTTTAATAAAGAAAAAATAGATATTACTTTGACTTGTATAAATTACCGGATATAATTTTCGTAATATTTTTTTAAAGGAGGGCTCAACAGTATCTAATGAAAAATATGGCGGATTACCGATTACAATATCAAATCCACCTTTTTTGTGAAACACTTCCGAGAAATAAACTTCAAAATCAAAGTCTTTATGTCCGTTTGAGAGTTTTAAAATTAAGTCATCAATCTGCTTCTTATATTTTTGTTTTTTTGTTGGATTGGTTTCGTTAAAGAAAAATGGTTTCACATTTTCAAGTTCATCGAATAAATGTGCATTTAATAAATCTTTTTTTACATCAATTAAAGAGTTACCGCATACAATTTTATAATCAAGGTTTGGCAGTGGTTTGATATTGGCAATATCCTCTTCATCAACAACAAGAGAGAGCCAAAGGCGCAGTTTAGCTATTTCAACTGCTCCGGGATCAATATCAACGCCGTATAATGATTTTTCAATGCATTGGCGTTTATAACTGTATTTGTTTCTTTTCTCGTCTTTAATAAATATTGAGAGAATGTTTCTGGTACTTACAATTTCGTGCATCATCCCAACCGGAAAAGCACCGGAACCAACAGCGGGGTCGCAGATTAAAATACCAGCAAGTTTAGCGTCTATGAGTTCAGCATTTTCTCTTATACTCTCATGCAATTTATAGTAATAGGTATTTGTTTCTTTACCTTTAGCTTCAACAGCGGCTTCATTTTCTTCAAATAGTTCACCGAAGTTGATAAGCGTTTCAATATTTTTTTTTGAGATATGAGGATTTGATTTATTTTCAATCTCTAAAGGTAGTTGACCATTTATGATATCACTATCTGGAAAATCGAGTTGAGGCTCGCTAAGTTTTTCTGGAGAGCTTGTTTGAGATTCGAACTCTGTAGCAAGATAATTTATTAAACTTTCGCGGCACATATAATGGACAATTTCACGAGGAGTATAATAAACACCGTACTGCTTGTTGAACTTAGTTTCTTCACCTTTATTACCGCTTTTAAGGGCTTTAAGATATTCATCAAAGTTATCGGGACGGATAGCATTAAATTTTTCATAAGTCTTGCCGAGTAGTTCGGGGTCAATGGCAACTTCTTTTTCAAGAGGTTCATCTTCAATTACGGTAAAATTATAGCGATCGAAAACGTCAAGTATTCCATCACCGATATCACCTTCTTTGGTGGGATTAGTATTTGAAAAAAGTTCGTTTGGAAGAACAATATCAGTTTTAACCCAATCGTAATTACCGATAGGATCAAATAGTCCACCATTTAAGAAAGGAATTTTACAATCGAAACGGCTATAGTAATGGTCTTCATGAGATCTATCATTTCTTAGAGCTTCATAAAAAAGAGGTTCTAAAATATCATTAAAGAAGTTGTTATACGTGCAATGTTTCTTTTCGAAAAGTTCACGTAAGAATTTTTTTGACCCGGATCCCCAAGCCGAATTTTTATCTACACCAAACCAGCCTTTCTTTTGAAGAAAGTAAAGAAATACAATCTGTCCAAGTAATTTTTTAGAGAAACTAACAGAATTAATTTCTTTTGTTTCAAAATCAGAAATAATATTAGGATCACTTTTAACGACAAAATCAAGTGCTTGCTTGATGCGTATAAAAAGATCGCGATATCTTAAGAAGAATTCTTTAGTGACTGTTTCAATGTTGAAGGCATTTTCAATATTCTGAAGAATAGGATTCTCTTCATTTTCAGTTAGTAGTTTTACAAACTGATTTTGGGCTGTGTGGCTCCCTTCATTTGTACCGACAAGAAAAGAATATCTGCGAGCGGGAGTGAAATCCGTTTCAATCTTTTTGTCTTTAAGGTTAATATCCATTTTGACAAAAGAGAAACGCCAATCATTAGACCCTTCGGTAAAGTAAGCAACAAGAGCCGCCTCGTGTGTGTGCTGTTTAAGGTAACGAGCTATAAAATTACGCTGTAATGAACGGGCTCTTTCTAAACTTGTTTCCTTCTTAAGCTTTACAGTTAGAATGTCTATTACATTATTTTTGGGGTCTTTGTACTGACCAATACGTTTATAGATAGAAACAGCATCCGAAAATGCATCGGGGATTAAATTACCGCGATAGTCTTTAGATTTTGATTCGTCAAGATCATTGAGAAGATTTTTAATAAAGAAAATAAACTGAGCTTCATTGAAGGGGTTTTCGAAAGTTTTGAAGATGAGGTTTTTAGCTTCGAGTTTGTTCATAACATTTGTTGTTGACTTTTAGTATAAAAGAGTTATTTTTGCATATAGAATTACGACAGAAAATAAGTTTGAAGGTTCTGTACTTCAAGATTGTTTTCAAATATTTTTTTAGTCATTGCCCATAAGGGTGATTGACGTGGTTTACCGCAGTACCGTAACTGCGGTTTTTTATTTTAAACCATTAAGATACTTCTCATATCTTTTTTGGAATCTATTTCTATTATCAATGACAAAACCGGTTACAAGAAGAAATTCCGCTGTTATTTGTTCAATAATGACGACATAGTCCTTCTCATCAAACCAGTAGTAATCTCTAAGAGCCCCGTCACCTTCGGCATACTGAAAGTATTTAATTCGCGGGTCACTTCTTTGCTCAAGGATTGGTTTTACCCAATGAACTCTATTAGCTCTCCGAAAATCAAAAACTCTTTTCCCCTTCATTTTACTTACCCAGGTTATAATATGAACGAAAGAGTCGCAATATTTTTCAAATCCTTTGAGTTTTGAAGGATAATTCTTAATAATAACTTTTTTATTATTGATAAAAAAAGAATTATTCTGAAAATCATCCATAAAAATCCGGTAAAGGAGATCTATTTTATCGTTCTCGTGCTCAAATAAAGCATCAAAATAAGGGACTAAATCATCAAGTAAAATCACAATCTACTCTTAGGTTGATGATCAAAGATATTAAATTTTTTTTCCCAAGGTTCCGTCCCTTCATCTAATGAATAACCGGATTTTAATTCAAGATAATCAATGAATGAATTTTTAGCAGAACTATTTCCCTTAGACTTACAAAGATTACGGGCTTTGTAAGTAATAGCGCCGATGAAGAGATCAGCTAATTGAAGAAAGACAGATTCGGCGCTGTTTATAGATTGAAAATGTTTAAACGGAGATTGACCTAAGAACTTGTTGTTAAAAACTTCCTCAAGTTTAATAAGTTTGCTTTTACTTTTTGTGTCTTTAATATCTAAGTAAACCGCATATTTCTTGTTTGCTACCGTGGTTAAAGGATTGTAGAGTAAGAAGTAAATCAGCTTATAATAAAAATTATCATGGCTACCTTGGTTAAATTGACTGTGATCAAGTTTGTCTTTGTATTTAACTAAGACAGAGCGAAACTCTAAATCAGATGAAAAGAAATAGTCAATTAAAGATTTATATAAAGGCAACTTAGCTTTTGAAACATGAGACCATTTAAGTTCGAAAGGGGAATGAAACTGATATTTTATTTTTTTTAACTCTTGCTTGTACAAATCGTACTTAACAGTTGGTACTTTTATATGACCAACTGTCATTACCGGTGAATTATCTCTTTCAAGATGGCAACTCTCGTCACAAAATAATTTATAATCAACATCAAGCATCTTGGTTACCTATTAAATACTCTGATAAAATTACTTCTCTGGGTCCAAAAACATCAGCTGATGTATGACTAATGTGACCGGCAAAAAATTCATCGGGAATGTTAGTTTTAATTTTTGCTAACATTTGCATAGGTTGTTCAATACCCACTAAAGCATTTACTAAGTTTTTGGTTGTTTGTTTTGGTAATGAACCGTCTACAAGCAATTGAATTACTTTTTGGAAGTATAGGTCATCATCTTCCGTGAAACCTTGATAATTTTTAATTTGTTTTGATTTGAGAATGCGTAAAATTTTGGTAGCGTTATCGTTGCCCCCTTTTGTGTGGTATTCGAGTTCGTGTTCTTGAGTAGCTTCTTTGAATGCCACTTTATTTTTTTCTAAAAATGTATAAAACTCACTCTCAATTTTTTCACGTTTAATGTCAATATTAGCATCAAGAATTTTTGCGGTTTCTAAAAAATCGAGTTCTTTGGTTTCATTATTATTTGTAATAAAATATTTATGCAGTTTACCTTTGCGGAAATAAGTAATGATTGAATTTTGATTAAGAGAGCTTTTTTTAGCTGACCTAGCTTTCTTTGGTAAATGTTTAATTTTGGCGAAGAGGTCAACATCTTTATCACGAACGTTACGTATAACTTCAAGGTATTTTAGTTCACTTTCAACTTCTTCATCTTCTCCGGTTAAAGCAATTTTAGAAGATAACCGCTGAAAAATATCGTGAGATTTAATTTCTTCTCCTTCTGTTAATAGACGGGCATCGTTGCCAAGCATTTCGATAAAGGCGTGAATTTTAGCTTCTGCAGCTTCTTGTAGTTTAATAAGGTCATTGCTTTTTGTGGTTGGGAAAAAATTATAAGTATAAATTTTATCAAACTTAGTATCAACCCGATTAACTCTGCCTACTCTTTGAATTAATCGAGTAGGGTTCCAAGGGATGTCATAATTAATAACAATATTGGATTGATGAAGATTAACACCCTCGGAAAGCACTTCAGTTGAGATTAATATTCTAATGTCATTTTTAGGTTTTCTGACCTTTGCATCAAAATTTTCGATTATCTTTTCTTTGATACCGGCCTTAGAATTACCAGTAAACGCTAAAACAGTAGAACCAAACACTTTTTGGAGTTCAGATTCGAGATATAATGCGGTATCTTTGGACTCAGTGAAGACAATAAGTTTAGAGTTTTTAAGAATACTATCAGTTTTTAATAAAAGAATAAATTCATCGAGTTTAGGATCAGTATTGATTTCTACCCAAAGAGATTGAATTTGTTTCAGAGAGGCTAAATCGGAAACGAGTTTAGGTCTCAAGTCCTCAGTAAACAATGATGAATCATATTTTTCAGCTTTATCTTCTTCAATTAACCGATCGATAGAATTATAGTCTTCATCTTCCAAATAATCAAAAATTTTGTTAATGTATTTTTTGCTGATGTAAACAGAGCCATCATCAAATGCTTTTATGAAGGCTTCGTATGAATTGATAAAGTTTTTAAGTGTATTATTAAAAGCAAAGAAACTACTCTCCAGTCGTTTGATTATTAGTATTTTCATTAAACTTTTTAGATTATTTTGAGAGAGCTCTTGGATTTGGGATAACCCTTTAGTGTCTTTCAAATAAAGAAGAGGAGAATATCGAGAATAAGAAAAAGCAGTGTTGGTTAACGCTTTAATAGTGAAGTCAAAAGCATAATTAATTTTCTCGTCAAATTGGTAAAGAACCGGGGTCGGGTCTTGAACATCCGGAAATTTAAGACCTTGTTTCTTCATGTCATCGGAAAAATATTGGATGACTTCTGTTCTTGTTCTTCTCACCATCAAATATTTTAAGACTTTATCCCGTATTTGTTTGGCATTATGAATTACGATTTTGAAATATTCATCTTTGTTATTCTGTCGATCAAGCCCTTTTAATTTACTTTCTAAGGACTTAAAGAAGGATTCAAGATTTTTAACATTTGGAATGGTGCTATTTCTACCACTTTGAAAAAGTTTAAGCTGACTTAAAATGTCTGATGGAGTATTATTAAGCGGTGTTGCGGATACTAGGATTACTCTTTTACCTCTACAGATCTGGGCGAGGAGTTCATAGGTAATATTGGATTCAGAACGAAAGCGATGAGCTTCATCAATGATGATATTTTTATATTTTTCAGTACCGCGCTTAATAATTTTCTCAAGTTTACCGATTGATTCATAGTCGGCAGCAATCTTGAAATCAGAAAAAACATTTCTCCATGAACCGGGATTTTCTTCATCTAACAAAACCGGAGGAGCTATTACAAGGGTATAGCCGTCAAGTTCATTTGCAAGTAAAGCAGAGATGAAAGTTTTACCAAGTCCCACAACATCTGAGATAAATACACCGCCATAAGCTTCAAGTTTTGTTTTTGCATCTTTAACGGCTTCGTTCTGGTATTCTAATTCCATGAAATTTAATGGAATGTACTTTTTAGAAAGTCTTTCTTTGTCGATACTGATTTTTTCTTTGAAATATTCGTAGAGAAATTTCAAATAGAGTTCGTAAGGAGTGATAAGATCATTTAACCAAGTTTTAGTGTGAACTGTATCAATATATTCTTTTGAAATATCAACACCATCCCGCCAAAGTTCATCGAATTTGGCAAGGGCAAATTTCACATCGGAAGAGTTTTTTAGTTCAACATTAAACTCTCGATTTGCGATTAAGCCCGATGCAGAGAAATTACTGGAACCGGTAATAACTCTACCATAATCTCTATCGTCTTCTGCGAAACGAATAATATAAACTTTTGCATGAAGGTCTTTTGAAGGATAAGCCCTAATTTCAATTTTGCCGGATTGAAGAAATTCAATAAATTTTTTGACACCTACTTCCACATCAAAAGAATCCTCAGATTTTTCTAACTCAGAAATAACCTCGGAGGAAAAACTTAAACGAGTGTTCCGATTTGTCTCAAAATCAATTGTTGTTTGTTTTGAATTATCAAATATTTCAAGAGTTTCGTTATCAGTGTTAAGACCCACCAGAATTCTTATTTTATCAATGGATTCAAAGGAATGATATAAACGAAAAAAACCACTAGTACGAAAATAACCGACAAGAATATCGAAGAGTTTGGCTGTGTTAAGAGTTTTAACAAAGCGATCTAGGAGAGTCGCATTTGGTTCATTAGTAAAGAATGTAAGGTCTGAATCTTGATTCATATACTAAAAGCAAATATTTATTAATAACAGTCGCGAAGTCAAATTAAGCACTCCCTAAAAAAGTAAGTTTATAACTTAGTATTAAAATAAGATGAATGAGTGATAAAAAAAAATAATTGTGGATCGTTAAAAAGAGCACACGAATTATTCAAAATTATTTCTTAAATTTTTCTATCCTTTACTGTACTCTACTTTGGTGATGATTGTAAATGGTATTATTGTGGCCTCAGAGATGATGGGAAATTTAGGGGTTTTAGGTGTTAGGTTGGTTAAGCATCCGAGAAAACCTTTGAAAATCAAGCAAAAACGAACTTTCCATCCATTTAGTGTAGTTGAAAATGCAAAAAAAGAGTGAAACACAGAGGTTCCGGAGCGTTTTTGCAGCAAAGTTGAAGCAAGAAAAAACATTTTGCATGAAACTTTGACCTCAGAACAACTTTTAGCAGCAGTTTCGAAGCATCAGCATCAAAAACGGAAACGCTCGAGAGATGCTATATCTTGAAGATCACGGAACGCTATATTTTCAATCGAACCGTCCGGATAGATTATCTTGTAATAATTGTCCGGGTTGTTTATTGGTTTTACTGAAATAAAATGTGAAGTGCAGTCTTCGAATTTCTTAAAATCATAAATTAACTCTCCACCGGAATAATATTTTATTCCAACCGGTTTTCTAAGATGCCTCTCGAGATAAGAAGGATAAGCAAAACAACCTTGAACATAAATATTGTTTTTGATGTTCTCATCAGTTATAACCGTAATATCATATTTACTGAGACTATTCTTTAGTTGTTGCTCAGATACGATTTGAGATTTATTCCCTAAAACAACAACCGACCTTATCGGCTGATTATCACGCTCAAACTTTTTAGCAAGATATTCGATGACATGCGCTAATGCGTTTGTATAACTGCTGCAGACATCGACAACATTATCAAGTAAAAGTCTAAATAGACTTTCACGCCCTAAAGCCATCCAAATGTTTTGATTAATCGACGGGACATGATCACCGCCCCATTCCGCAGTAATAATTGATTTAGTTGTATTGATGAAAGAAACCCCAACACCTTCATCAATAGAAATAACCATACAAGGAAGAGAAAGATTTGGTAATGTTTCCCTTATTCCCAATGCAGTCGCAAACGCATCGTTAACGAGATAAATCTTTTCAAGAACTCATCAAGCCCGCTCATTTTCTGTTTGTTCAGATATTCAAACTGAAACATCAAAGCACCGATCTTATCATGAAGCGGTTCAACTCCATGAAGGAAAGCATCATAGAGTTCGGGATTAAGAAAGTTTGGATTTGGTTTATCCGACTTGTAATAATGAGTGAGAGTGAGACTGTTCGGCATTTTTATGGTGAACTTAAAATCATCCGGGACACTTTCTGCATAGTTAGCGGCTACCGAGGTTTTCGGAAGTACTACTTTACCGGAATCAAATAGAGACCAGAACCATTGGTCGATTTCAACGGTGTTGAAATGTTTAGCGTATTCTTCCAAGAAATTAATATTATCAAGTTCGGGATAAACTAATCCTTTCCAAGAATCGTATTTCCAACTGCATGTGCCGATACGTAGGGTTGACATAGTTGTTTAGATTGATAAAGAGTAAAAAAGAATATTAAAAATTAGTGATTATTAAATATCAAAAAACATTTTATATTTATGCTCAATTTCTTTTACTTCTTCGTCAGTCAATTCTACAAACTCTCTGTCTCTTGCTCTTTTTGAAAGAAGTCCATTATTTTGTTCTAAGAACCGTAATAACAAAGCAACCGTTTTGTCAGGCATTTGAAATCTGTCATCTAACCAGACCTTTATTTGGTCATACTTTTGGAGATAAGAGACTTCTTCGGGTATGATTTTATTAATTGTATAATCTACACACTCAAATAAAAACTCAGATTGAATAGTAGCGTCAAAATAACGGTAATAATCCATGGTATCGTTTAATACTTCCACATTATTATCTGAAGTTTTCTCCCATCTAATCAGGTCAAGTAAAGGATGAGAGTAGTTTTCCAAAACTCTTCTGTATTCTTCTATCTTTTCTAATATTGCAGCCGACACCGGGAAAATAATTGCCTGCGGTGTGAATTTCATATTTGATAATAAATGATGAATAAAGTAGCGGTGTAATCTTCCGTTTCCATCTACAAATGGATGAATAAAAACAAAGCCAAAAGCTATTTTTGCCGCTGTTAATACCGGATGAAACTGACAATCAATCAATTTTTTTGAAGTGAGTAGTAAGCCGGTCATTAGCATTTCAATATCTTGCCACCTGGCTGAAATATGCTCAGGAATTGGTTCACCAGTGCGACGATCATGTTCACCAATAAAACCTCCTTCTGTTCGGTAACCCATTTTTACAAAGCGACTATTTTCTATGACGATTTGCTGCAGCCGAAGAAGTTCTTCTTTGCTTAATGCTTTATTTCCTGCCTGCCCTATAGCCCTTCCCCAACGAACAGTTCTATTTTGTGTAGGGTTTTCTCCCTCTATGTTGAATGAAGCCTTTGAATCTTTTAGCAGTAAGAATGAAGATGTTCGCAGCAAGATATCTTTGTGTACACTGCTGAGAACAAGCTCCGCCTTTTTTGAAAGATTCTCATTTATGTACTTTTCCAGTTTTAATGTTTTTTGAATGAGCGGACAAAAATCTACTGTACCGGGCAAGTTATTTTTTATTCGCTGTCGAGTTGCGTTGATACTTACTGAACTTGTGTACTGTAATTTCTCATCCACCAGTAGAACATAATTGCCGCCTTTTAAGTCAGGTAACGCTAAAGGCTTTTGCATTAACCATTCGTATAAATACCATATTTTTCTGCTGTAAAGACTGAGTGGTTCGTTATTAACCCACTGTTCAATGGTTGCATGTTTTAATTTTTCGAACATCTTTTTGAAAAAGAGTAGGTTTATTCCTTCATATTTTAATGCGAAAACCAAATGATCATAAAGGGTTTCTTTGGGTTGATGGCGTGGTGTAAAAACAAGCCAACTCTCAGTAGAATATTGTCTTCGTATTTCACTGATCAACGCAAGCTGCCTAGGTATCGGAACCGCCAATTTCAAGGCCTCAATGATGGCACCATATCCAACCAATTTACCCTGCTCGGGTGTTGTTCTTTCGTGAAAAACATTTATTGTCTGGGAAAAGTGTTTATCGTTCATTTTATACTGTTAAAATTATTTAGAGCAAATATACGTGAAAAACGTTTACAATGCGTGAATAACAGTTATTAATTGTTTTTTTCTGTGAAAACTATTTATTCCCCCTTCTGCTTATATCTTGAACACTTTTCCTGTTTTCCGCACCATTGAAAAAAAAGCTATAAACAGATTAAAATGTAAAGAAATTTCAAAAAATGGGTGTCCCGCGTTATATTTGTAGATGTTTTTGCGAAAGAAGAAAAATAAATCAGGTAGTAT
>JAUXVN010000090.1 GCA_030684555.1 Ignavibacteria bacterium | reverse complement strand
TTACCTTAGTAACCAAGATAATCAAAAGAATATCAACCTTATTACCTTATCTTCCATCGTAAAGAATTCCGATATTATTTTATCTTTATAACAATAAGGTAATAAGGTAGAGAAACAGTCCGCCGCGGCGGATCGTTTTATTACTAAGGTAATAAGGTTCTATTTTCTACAAATTTAAACATCGTTAACATGTTATCAATAGCAATTTTCTAAGAGCCTAGTTTGGCGCAAGCAAGTGCTTACTTTGGAGAATCGTGATCATTTCCTTTCTTCTTGAGTATAAAACGAACAACAAAATACCCCCCGCAAACACTAATACAACTTGCAATAATATCAAGCCAATCAAATGTGTAATGCACCCTCGCAAGAATTCCCGATCTAGGAATAAGCTGAACGAATTCAAGACCGAGTGCAATGAAGGTTACTATAATAGTATTTTGCATAAGTGTCAGGCGTGAAAGTCTACCAGAACTCGATAAAATAAGGAACAAGAGACCCGCCGGGCCTAAGAGGCTTGGAGTAATACCGACCAATATAGTTGTTGCCATGCTTAGATTTACCCATCGTATTGCCTTTATGGGGATAATTAGAAGAAGGCAAATTATTGCCAGCCACCCGAACAGCAGCTTAACTTTTTGAGTAGTTAATAGAGAATACGTAAACACCTCAAAATTTATTTAAGGTTACAATTAGCTTGCGACTAACGGCGTGGTGGCTAAGGCGCAGCCCATAACTACAATGCCGAACTTGTTAACAATTATTATAATTATTCCGAAGGAACTCCTTCGGAGGATAAACTTTTCTTAATAGAAATACCTTCAACAAGACTGCCAAAACAGCTTGCCAGCCTCTGGCTGGGAACAACTAACTCTAAAATTTCCAAAATGCCGATTGCGAAATTGCTGTAGCCTTGAGCCACTTGGTTAGGTTTACTTCCCGCTTATGTAATTATTAATTTACCCTATCCCAAGACGGAACTTCTCTTGATGGAACCTTTGACATTATCTGTCTTGCTTTTTTCTTTAAATTGGTTGCGGATTTATTTGACAATCTTGATTCCAAAATAGAAACTGATTCTAATTGTGTTAATTGGGAATTCAATAAATAATTAGTTAATTGATTTATTGAGACACCTTGATATTTTGCTTCTCTTTCAAGCCTTCTTTTTAAATCTTTTGGCAACCGTAATGTTACCACTTGTGAATCACTCATTTTTGACCTCCTCCGAAGGAGTCCCTTCGGGATAACATTTTATAGAATTCTTTCGGAGTCACTACTCTAAATCCAAATCCTTTTAATTCGCCTTGTTTAAAATCTTTTATATTAGAAGTAACTAAATAATCACTATTACTTGCAAATGCACATTCCATAAAAATATTATCGTTTTCATCAGGAAGATTAGGACGTAATAAATAATATATAGAATGCTTCTGAGCTAATAAGGCTAATAAATCCAGAAAATCTTCTCCTTTCTTCACAGAAAGATTTAATAACTTTAGATTTTCTTCTCTCATCAATACATCGTAATATTCAAAATAAATTTGCGGCGAGACAGCTAATTTTATTTCCTCATCAATAATCATTTTAACAATTAAATGAGACGCACCTCTATTACTATAAAGCGCAGAGAAAATCACGTTTGTATCAACTGTTATATCATATATTGTAATGATAGCACAGATAGTTACAATTTCCAAGAGGAGAAAAACTGATTTTTGTCTGTAAACCTAACTCTTATTTAAGCAGCGAATCCGTTTTTGTAAGGATGATCGAAGGATGGAGAATCAAAAAGGTCTCTGTTTCTCTGTTCAAAAAGAGGAAAAATTTTAATTGTGGATTTTACTGTTTCGTCAAGAGAGTTTACCAATCCCTTAAGCAAAGATAGATTCTCAACATTTACACCTATGAAAAGAGGAATCCTTTTTTTTGTAAAACGGCTTTCTCGTGAAGCAAGAAATACAATTCTATTTAGTAAATCGGAGTCTTTTATCTCCTCGCCGATAATTGTAATACCAATTGCATAGTTCTTTTTTTGTTTAGCTAAAACATCAACTTCGTAATCACCAATTTTTGGCGGTTCAGAAAGATAAGTGCCAAATCGTCTTTTTACAGTTATATAACCATTCTGCCAGAAATGGTTAATAAGTAAATCAATTGCTCTTTGTCTTTTTAGATTTTGCATGGCGTCCTCCTTTTAATTAGTTATAAAGAGGGATAATTGGAATTAGTGGAGTGAATTTGGGTGCATCAAGAATGTGAATATTTGCAATTTTTCTATATTCAAATTTCTCTATTCCACGTCCATATTTTTGTTTACCATAAATTACTTTGTTGCCATCTCTATCGGTAGCAATAAAATATGGTTCAAGTGTGATCTCGGTTGTCTCATAAAAGAAGCGTAAAGTGCTTCTATTTAAGATTGCGTGTGAAAATATTTCTGTTTTCATTTCATTTTTCCTTAATTATACCAACGCATAATTCCAACCACTTTCCCTATAATCGTAAAATTTTCTAAATAGTTTACATCAATAGGGGAAAAACTGTCGTTTTCGGGAAGCAGTTGAATTTTACCGCGTTTATTTGAAAATCTTTTTACTGTTGCTTCATTATCAATCATTGCTACTATTATATCATTATTATTTGCTTCGGTCTGAGATGAAACTATAACAAGATCACCGTCAAAGATTCCGGCATTTATCATGCTTTCGCCTTTAACACGTAAAGCGAAACAATCATCTCCCTTTTTTAACAGGTTAGAATCAACGACTAAATTTCCTTCAATATTTTCTATTGCTGAAATTGGAGTTCCGGCGGCAACTCTACCGACAATTGGAATTCGAGCATAAAAGTCTTCAATACTAAAAACATTTGAAGTTAACGGATCATTATCCTCTATAACTGAAATAGCACGGCTTGAATTACTTTCAACCGTTAAATAACCTTTCTTCTCCAGAGCATCAAGGTGTCTTTTCACACCGAATGTAGATGCCATTCCGAAGTTTCTTCCGATTTCCCTTAATGTTGGCGGATAACCATTCTCGCCTCGAAATTGGTTAATAAACTCTAAGATTTCCTTTTGACGATCCGTTAATTCTTTTTTCATAGTAGTGTCCAATTGTTCACTACAAATATAGTGTGCAGATGTGCACTTGTCAAGAGAAAAATTAAAATTTTATTCTTTTACAATTTTGGAAAAATATGGATTGCTAAAGTTAGAAATGAGGAAAACCGCAAGAGAAGACCTTGCGGTTTTTGATAAATATTTTGTTATTGATTGAAAATGTTTTTCAAGGTTTCGTTAATTTGATCAATCTCAACTTCGAAGCGCTCACCTGATTTGCGAATTTTTAATTCGACTTTATTTTCTTTAAGTTTTTTTTCACCGACAATAATTTGAATCGGCATTCCGAGTAAATCCGCATCATTAAATTTGAATCCTGCTTGGGCATCTTTTCTGTCGTCGAATAAAACTAGATAACCTTCTGATTGTAATGA
This sequence comes from Ignavibacteria bacterium, assembly GCA_030684555.1. Taxonomy (GTDB): domain Bacteria; phylum Bacteroidota; class Ignavibacteria; order Ignavibacteriales; family Ignavibacteriaceae; genus JAGUXE01. The sequence goes on along the minus strand of JAUXVN010000090.1, from coordinate 116,666 downwards.
AGTATATAAATTTTCTGAAGCAGTTATAACTTCTTCTTTTTTCATATTTAAACCGATAAGATGTATATGGAAAGGAGCTAATGTTTTATCCCAAACAATTCCTTTTTCATCATTATTCTGTTCGATATAACAAGCTATTACGCGTTCAACGCCAATACCGTAACTTCCCATAATAATCGGATGAGATTTCCCATTCTCATCTAAAAATAAAGCTCCCATTGATTCAGAGTATTTTGTTCCGAGTTTGAAAATATGTCCCAATTCAATTGCCGGGAAAACATCAAGTTTAGAATTGCATCTTGTACAACCTTCTCCGGCTTTAATAATTCGTAGGTCTGCATATTCAATATTTGTTACATCTCGAGTCAAATCTATTCCGCCGATGTGATAATCATTTTTATTTGCACCGCTGAACATATTATTCAGATTTCTCAATCGCTCGTCAGCAATAATTCTTCCTTTAAAACCGACAGGTCCAATAGAACCTGCATCGGCACCGGTCAATTCACTTAACTCTTCCGGATGACCTGGACGAGCATTTGCAACGAGTTTTTCTAATTTTGTTTCGTTAACTTCTTCATTCCCCAACATCAAAACAAGGACTGGAGTATTATCTGAAATATATACGCGCGATTTTGCACATTGGGTTTCATCAATATTTAAGAATGCGCAAAGCTCATCAATTGATTTTACATTTGGTGTGTGAATCTCATAAATCTCTTTACTACTTTCTTTCCGAATTAATGGTTCAACTTTCGAAACGGCGACTTCGACATTTCCTGCATATCCACATGATTCACAATAGGCAACAGTATCTTCGCCTGCTGATGATTTAACCATAAATTCTTCTGAACCGCTTCCCCCCATCGCACCGCTTGAAGCACCAACAACAAAAAATTTAAGCCCGCATCTTTCAAATATTTTTCTATACGCTGAATCATGCAATTTATATGAAGCATCAAGTCCTTCCGAAGAAGTATCGAAAGAATAAGAATCTTTCATTAAAAATTGTCTGCCTCGAATAATTCCGCTTCTTGGGCGTGGTTCATTTCTAAATTTTGTTTGAATTTGATACCACGTTTGCGGCATATCTTTGTAAGAAGCCAAAACTCTTCTTGCGTGATATGTCATAATTTCTTCGTGTGTTGGGGCTAGAATATATTCACGGTTTTTTACATGAAACATAGTATCACCGAAAGCTTCAACGCGGTTTGTTTCTTCCCAAATTTCCTTTGGATTTAATGCCGGCAGATGAAATTCTTGTCCACCGATTGCATCCATTTCTTCACGAATAATCTCACATACTTTTTTAACAACTTTATATCCGAGGGGTAAAAAGGAATAAATTCCTGCAGAAAGCATTCTAATCATTCCCGTTCTTAACATTAAAACATGACTTGTTACAACTGCATCATTCGGTACTTCCTTTAACGTTGGAATAAACGATTTACTAAGTTTCATACTATACTTTTATTTAATTTAAAAAGACATTTTCGAAATAGGATTCTTAAAATAATGAAATGATGGGGGAATCAAAAGGGAAGGGAGTTAGTCAAAATAAAAAAGGCTGTTCAATTTGAACAACCCTTTTTAACTAATTCATAAGTACAATACTACTCAAGAATATCTATGTAACCTTTAATTTCATTTGCGGGGATGAATGTATTAGCAACACCACCGGTTACCATCAAATTATAAATCATTCCGTTACCGCCATAAGCGACTGTTCTTGCATCATAACCTAATAATCTTAAATAAGCTGCAACATACGAACTTGTTTGTCCGGTAAAGCAATAAAGAACAGTTGGCTTATTAGTCGGTAAGGTTTTTAATTCTTTAGATAATAAGAATGGTTTTGTTGATGGTGGATAATTTGTAGCTCCATCAAGATGACCCGGATTCATATACAAAGCATTTTCCCAATAATTAACAATGTAATAACCAGAAAAATTTTGTGACAATGTTGAGTATGCTAAATTTGCAGCAGTAAAACCTTCAGCTAGAACTGCATTAACTCGTGCTTCGAGGATGTCAGCAGCATCAGTTTTAGTTGTACTTATTTTAGGAAGATCTCCGGCAGCATTTTTTGCAGGAGCAGCAGTTTGAACAAATGTTGCGGTATTTCCAATTTTTGATAACCAATAATTTTGTGCAAAACTTGAATCAATAGAACTCATACCCCATTTTAACGAAACGACTTTTGCTCCATAACCTTTAGCTCTTAATAATGAAACAGCAAAAGCTGATGTTTGACCTGAGTAACAAGCAACAACAACTTTATCATAATTAGATAAGGTAAGAGTTTTGAAATAGGTATTTAACTCAGCAACTGTTTTATTAACAGCACCTTTAATATGTTTAGCATTAAAATCTGCCGCACTGCGAATATCAACAACGAGTTGTTTATCCGGTGCAGTTAGATAGTTAGTTCTAACATCAGAAGCAGATATTACAAATGATGCCATTCCATAGACATAATCATTATTTGATTCAAAATAAGTAGCTAGGACTTGTGATTCATTTACCGGATCCGGTGTGGGTTCGGTTGTGCTGTCTTTACATCCTGTATAAAATACGAAGAGTGATAAGAGCAGCGAGAGCAACAACAGTTTTCTTTTTTCCATTACAAAGGACTCCTTTTTTATTTAGTTAGTTTGTTTTATTGAAACCAGTTTGCAGGAAGTTTTCCGTCAACAATAATTCCTTGATTGGCAGAAATTTCCCATGATTCTATTAAATCCGAATTAAATAAATACAATGATTTATTTCTATAATTGTTACCTTCTTTAACAATATGGCAATTATCATAACACGCTTTTCCTGCAGCAACCTGAGTACGGGATGTCCACTTTAAGATGTTATGAGGTGTTGTATATTTGTATGTTGGACGAACATCAAAATTAGGAAGATTTGTAACGCCATATTCTTTCCAGCTATCCGGCGCCATTAATGATCTTCTAACAGTAGCAAATTTATAATTTTTAGTTTGAGGTATCGGGTTTATAGCTATCTTAAAACCTTGATAAGATGGAATCCTTGCCCCGGCTCCCCCGATGTGGCAACTTCCACAATTGTTGTAATCTTGTGAGTGACAAGTATTACAATTAAAAGTATTAAAATGTGCAAGATGATATGCATTGGAATTATTAATATTAGTATGGCAGTTGGAACATTTTGGAAGTGATGCCATTTTATATCTTTGATCATAGTAGTTACCATCACCGTGAATTTCATGCTTGGAATGGCAATCCATACATGTAAATCCCTTTTTCGTTAGGTGTACATCCGGTTGAGTTCCGGCAGCAACACCGTAATATGCATGCCCACCTCGACTTGTATGACAGGTTGTACAATGATCTCGCATATCAGGTTTTACAAATTGATGACCTTTATATAAACCGCCACCACCTGCGGTAGGACGATTCACGTGACAATCTCCGCAAGATGCATGGCATGAAGCGCAATTTGTATTATAGGCATCCTTAATTGCATGAGTTAATTGTTCGAAAGCGTTCAAGCCTGTCCCGAGTCCGGAGCGAAGAGTAACCATACTTTTTTGCCCGGTGCCTTGTTCATGAATGCTGTTTTTTGCATTTGCAACTATTGAGGGGTGGCAATTTGCACATTTTTCATCAGCTGATTTTGATGGATGTTTTATAAAATTATTTGTATGAGCTAATTTTTTGTCATCAGTTCCATCCACACCATTATGGCAGGTTGTACATTTCATTTTGCCGTGATATGTATTCTTGAATTCAGTATAACCTGTTCCACCAAGATATACTCTGTCGTATGGCTCGATATGCGGAGCATCTCCCCCACAACCGCCAGCAGCATGAGTTGTATCAGGTGAATGTATCTGCTTCAGAAGGTCATAGTTTGTGTGACAACCTTCGCAACTGTTTTTCGCGAGACCGCCTTGAAGCGGATCGGTTGGGACTTTAATATCTTCTTTTTGACATCCAAATATTATTAATGATGTAAAAACAATAATACTTAGTTTTGTTATCCATCTTTCCATGAACTTCCCCATCATGTGATAAATAGTTATTTTGAAACTTTCACAGTTCCCAAAAAATTTTAGTGAAAGGGGTTTGACAAATTCTATTCCAAATTATTTTTGTTTGTTTTGAGGGTTAATCCTGTTAAAAAAGAGAGGTTTCTATTTAGCAATTATCACTAATTGTAAATATTGGTAATTGAGTTCTATTAATAGAGAATTGCGTTTCTTGAGTAAATAGTTAATCGCTATTAATTATTAATGGCAAATCATCATTGGTGTATCAATGACAGTGTTCACTTTGTACATGGAAACTGAGGAATGGAAAGAGGAGTTAATTAATATTTGTGAAGAAACAAAAAAGAGGTTATCAAAATTGATGACCTCTTTTATAACGCATTTTTATATTACTTTTTTGTGTCAACTTCGCAGGTGGAAATACCAAAAGGTATATATGCCGGACAAGTTCCCATAAATGCTGTTAATAATGGAATGATTCCGAGATAACCCCACCAAACACCACTATAGAGAGCATAACCAATTAACCCTAGTCCAACAATAATGCGAACAGCTTTGTCAATAGTTCCAACATTCTTCTTCATAACGATTTTCCTTATAAATATAAATAAATAATAACTTGAACAATTTCAATCTTCACTATCACAATAAAAAAATCAATCAACTAATCCCTTCAATCTCTTAAACAATAATCATTATGAAAAGTTCAAAAAATATGCTATTCTTTCTATAACAATTTAAAATTATTCTTCGCTAAGTTATTATAAATTTAAGAATATTCAATGAACGTCAGGAAAATAAGAACTATTGCCGATTCTCTTTTTGAGCAAGGTAAGTATGACGATGCTTTTTATATTTATAACGAAATCTATAGCAAGATATGGGGCGCAATAGGAAAAGTTCAAACAGGGTTTACTGACTTTTCTCAATCTTATCTTGGCAACAGTTTTAAATCTAACTATGAACTCCGCACAAGTTTCTCAATGCAAGCCGCAGATAATATCTTCAAACGATGGTTTGATTTAGATTCTGATCAAACTTTAAATGAGCTTACATTTACAACTTACGGGCATTTGCAATGTATTTGTTACTCACCAATTTTGTCTTCGAAACTCTCTTCTGAATATGTTCTTAACGAATTTATAATTCTCCAAACTTTAATTTTACAATCAGACAAAGATGATTGGATAAATTGTCTTTTAAAAGTTGTAACCCCTGTTATCGAAGAGGGGAACTTAAAGAAGATTCGCTCAAACTTGACAAATACTTTTGTGAAAAATATCTTAATTGAAAATTCTCAAATTGTAAAATCAACTGATTGGTTTAACATTAACGTCTGCTTTTTAGATTATTTAGTAAGCATTGGTGACAGCGCTTCCGATCTGTATCAGTCGGTTCACAAAATTGTCGGCTCTTATTACAGACATAAAACTCATCGAAGAAAAACTTATAATTCGAAAGAGAATAATTCCAGACAAGAAAAAAGACATGAAGATTACGAGAGTTATGAACGTTATGAAAAGTATGAACGTTATGAACGCTTCGAACGACAGCAAGCTCAATTTAAACCAGAATTCGATTCAACTTCAGCTTCAGAAAATGAAAAATCAATTTATTTTGGAAAAATATTAGACTTAAACGGAAAAGTTTCGAGAGCACAAATAAGAAAGAAATATCTTGAATTGATAGCTAAATATCATCCAGATAAAGTATCGGAATTAGGGGAAGAATTAAAACTTCTTGCCGAAACAAAAACCAAGCAACTCAACGCTGCATATGAATGGATGAAGCATAAATACAATCTGTAATATCAATTACAGTAATCGCAATTCCCGCAAGGCGGTTCATCGGTAAACCCAAAATATTCAGAAATGAAAACCCTTCTACACTCTTCGGTTTTAAAATAGTTTACAACAGAAAGTAATTTCATATTGTCGTTTTTTAGTTTTTCCTTTAGGTAGTTTTCATCCATTAATTCATCCGGTAATCCGGTTATTAAAGAAAGATTTTGTTTTTCGATTGAACCCTCTGTAACGCCATATCTATCAAGCATACCAAGAACAGTCTCAATTCTAAAATCATTTTTATCTTTGTAGCTTAATTCTTCGCGCAGGTAATCAACGCCCATTGAATTTACAAGATTAATATTATTGCTAAGCACATCGTAAACGCGTGAATAATAATTTGCATCCGGATTTGCCCATTTAATAAATTCCATCTGCGTATAAAGATCTTCTTGATTATAAAGAAGTGTACAGATTGAATCTTTACCATCTCTACCCGCTCTTCCGATTTCCTGATAATATGATTCAATTGAAGATGGAACTTCAACGTGAATTACAAACCTAATATCAGCCTTATCTATCCCCATTCCGAAAGCGTTTGTGGCAAGAATTAATTTATCTTCTCCTTCAATAAAATTGCGAAGTGTTTTTTTGCGTTGGATGGGTGTAAGTTTTCCGTGATATACAGAATGATTGTAACCTTTATCTCCAAGTATTTGAGAATAATACTCTAACTTTTTTATAAGTGAAAAATAAATAATTCCCGAACCACGATATTCATTTAGTATTTTTGTCAAAACCTTTACGGTTTCTTTTTCGTCAAAAACATCAATTGCTTCAAGTCTCAGATTAGGTCTATTAATCCCCTGATGAAAAAGTTTCATCTCCTCATTATTAAATCCGAGTTTACTAATTATATCTTTCTGTACATGAATTGATGCAGTGGCGGTAAGTGCAATTGTTAGGGGATTTCCGATTAACTTTCTGAACTCCGCTATCCTTGAGTAGTCAGGGCGAAAATCATGTCCCCACTCAGAAATACAATGAGCCTCGTCAATAGCGAGTAAGGCAATATCTAATTTGCTTATTACGTTGATGAATTCCTGCTTACGAAATCTTTCGGGGGTAACATAAAGAATCTTAATTTTTCCTGAGGCAAATTTATCAAGTCTTTCACTCCGCTGAGAAGGAGTTAATGAGGAGTTAATAAATTCAGCAGGAATATTTTTCTTCTTCAGTGCATCAACTTGATCCTGCATTAATGCAATAAGCGGACTAATAACAATAGTTCTTCCCTCAAACATCAAAGCCGGGATTTGATAACATAACGACTTTCCACTTCCGGTTGGCATTAGAACGAGCGAATGTTTTTGTTCGATAGTTAGTCGGTTGATTACTTCTTCCTGATCGGGTCTGAATGAATCATAACCGAAATATTTTTTCAATAAAGATAGGGGGTTAGCATTTGGTTCTAAATTTAACAATCGTTTTCTCAATGAGATATTTATATTTGTACTCTTTAAATTAATCATTAATGATCTGTTATCCGATAACAGATTCTAATTTGATACTGAATAATTTTTTTAATACATTATCTAACATAATATTTGAGTATAGCTTCTATAATTGATTTGATAGTGAGATATAAAGTTTGGGGATTGGTTTGGAAACATGTTTTAACAGGATATTAACTTCAAAACAAATTTTAATACGATTAGTTTTATTACTAACAATTACAAGTTCAATTCCTTTATTCTCTCAAGGAAAATTCGATTCTCTTCTTATTTCAATCAAAGATTTAACAGTACCGCAAAAAATTAAAAAGCTTAATGACTTTACGTGGGACTATAGAAACATCCTGCAAGAAGAAGCAATTAAAGCAGCCGAACTAACCCTAAGTTTATCAGAATCAATCGATGATAAATCAAACCGTGCAAAATCACTAAATTTTCTTAGCGTTATTTTTCGCGATCAAGGCGAATATGAAAAATCGATTGCGCTAAGTACAAAGGCATTGGATATTGCTCAAACAGCCGGAGACTGGGAGCAGCAAGCCTATTCGAATAACAATATTGGAACCATTTACAGATTAAAAGGAAATTACCCGCTCGCACTTAGTTATATTTATAAAGCCTTAAAACTATTTGAAGATAACAACGAGACTGCCGGTAAAGCTTATTGTACATACAATATCGGTTTTGTTTACCTTCGTCAAAACAATTATGAAAAAGCATTAGAATATCTTGAAGAGTCGGTTCGTTTACGCGAGATGATTGGTGATAGAGCCGGTGCTATTAAAGCGAGTGGAAGAGTTGCAGATGTTTATGTAGAGTTAGGTGAGTATGAAAAGGCAATACATATCTATAATATTGTTGGTAATTATTATGAAGCAACTGGAGATCAAAAAAGTTTGGTTTATGGATTGAACGGAATAGCAACCGTTTATGAGAAAACAAAGAACTATAGTAAATCACTTATTGAAAGATATAATGCTTTAGTAATCTCAAGAAAATTCAATCTGATTGAGGGTATAATTACAAATTCAAGTTCAATTGGGTTACTCGAAGCACGTCTCGGTAATATTAAAAAAGGGAAAGAGTATTTAGATTCTGCCCTTGATATGACAAACAAGTACGCTTCATCAACATTCAGACTTATTATTTATAAGAGCTTTGCAGATTTTTATGAACTTCAAAAAAACTATAACGAAGCATATAAATACCTAAAATTGTATAACAACGAAAAAGATTCAATAGCAAAACAGGAAAAACGAACTGTAGTTGCGGAAGTCGAATATGCTTATATATCAAATAAAAAAGAGAGAGAAACCGAACTGATAAAACGTGATCTTGAAATCCAAAAGACCTTTATGAAATATTGGATTGGGATAACGGTAATATTGATTTTATTAGCAATTGTGATTGGGGTTTTATATAAATCAAAAGAAAAATCTAATAAGAAATTAACCGAGTTAAATCAACTAAAAGATAAGTTCTTCAGCATTATAGCTCATGATCTTAAAAATCCGTTTCATGTACTTATCAATTATTCTCAAATATTAGATGAAGAAAAAGGAGAACTTAGTGAGGAAGAGCGGGGACAAATTATCTCTGCGCTCGCAATCTCAAGTCGAAACGTTTACCAACTTCTCGAAAATCTTTTATTGTGGGCACGTTCTCAAACAAGCGGAATTACCGTAAAGTCTGAATCAATTTCTTTCACTAATTTGGTTGATGAACTTTTAACCGTTCTTCAAGAGCAGGCAAAAATTAAAAATGTGAAAATTATTAAAGAATTTAATGACGTCGATTTGATTAAAACAGACCCTGATATCTTAAAAACAATTTTGAGAAATTTGATTAGTAACGCTATCAAGTACACTTCTAAGGATGAATTGATTAAAATAATTAGCACATTTGAAGCGAACTACTTAAAAATAACTATTATTGATTCCGGTATCGGTATAGATGAAAAAATCCGTCCCCAACTTTTTTCATTTTCAAATCTCTCTTCCACTTTAGGGACCAAAGGGGAAAAAGGAACAGGTCTCGGATTGATAATTTGCAGAGAATTTGTTGAAAAACTCGGTGGTAAAATTTGGGTTGAGCCAAATGAACCTAAAGGGAGTAAATTCATTTTTACAATTCCTATTACTTCACAAAAACAACGTTTAAAAATTACGTCGAGCAGTGTTAATTTAAGCACTTTCTAAGTTTATCAGCCTTGTTTAAGCAGTACTGATTAGCTAATATTGTAACAGCATTTTTTATTTTTTTTCTTGTTCTTACGAAAAAACAATTATTAAATTTGAAGGAAAACGATATGGAAAATAGAATTTTTAATTTCAGTGCAGGTCCTGCAATTCTGCCTGAAGAAGTACTGCTTGAGGCTCAAAAAGATCTTTACTCCTACAAAGGAAGCGGAATGAGTGTTATGGAAATGAGTCACCGCGGAAAAATATTTGATGGAATAATTAAAGAAGCTGAAGCCGATTTAAGAAAATTGCTCGATATTACAGATGAATACGCAGTCCTATTTTTACAAGGAGGAGCGACTCTACAATTTTCTATGGTCCCGATGAACTTAATGCCTCCGGCAAATAAAGCTGATTATATTCATACCGGCTCATGGGCAAAAAAAGCAGCTAAAGAAGCAAAACGTGTAGGCGCCGTAAATGTTGCTGCTTCAACAGAATCAGAAAATTTTGTACGCATTCCTAAACAATCAGAATTAAATCTAGACAGTGAAGCATCATACGTTCACTTTACTTCAAACAATACTATCTACGGTACACAATGGCGAAATGAACCTGAAGTTGGAAATGTTCCATTGGTTTGTGATGCCTCTTCCGATTTTCTTCATAAAAAATTAGATATTAAAAAATATGCGTTGATTTATGCCGGTGCACAAAAAAATATTGGACCTGCCGGTGTAACGGTTGTAATAATTCGTAAAGATTTGTTGGAACGTTCCTCAGATACTCTTCATACTTATATGAATTATAAAATTCATGTTGAGAATGATTCAATGTATAATACACCGACAACCTTTGGAATTTATATGTCCGGATTAGTCTTTAAGTGGCTGTTAAATATGGGCGGTTTGGATGAGATGTATAAACGAAATGTTGAAAAAGCCGGAATTCTTTATAATGCTATTGATTCAAGTAACGGCTATTATCGCGGTACAACAGCAGTTGAAGACCGTTCTTTAATGAATGTTACTTACAGACTTCCTAACGAAGAGTTAGAAAAGAAATTTATTGATGAAGCGAAGAAAAAAGGTTTCGATGGATTAAAAGGACATCGTTCTGTTGGCGGAATTCGAGCTTCAATTTATAATGCTTTCCCTAAAAAAGGAGTTGAAGCATTAGTTGAATTTATGAATGAATTTAAAGCTAATAATCAATAAAATTTATTTTAAATTGCTAAGCGTCTTTCGAATACTTTTTCGGTAGACGCTTTTTTATATCAAATTATTGAGAGGGATGATTATGAAAAAGATTTTGTTTTCCACAATCCTCGGCTTTGCTTTAATGTTTATTCTTATTAGCTGCGGCGAAAAAGAAGAACTTATTAAAATTGAAGCGTTTAATCCCGAAGTTGGTGTTTACGATTTAGGTGACGGTTGGGAAATTAATCCGACAACATTTGTAAAGGGATTTATTCAGCCTGAAGAAAACGGAACTTATTCCGCAAAAGTTAGTTTTATGATTGATCTTGTTAAGCCGGATGGGTCTAAAATTCAGAACATTGCCAATGGCATTGAAGAAAAAAGTCAGGGCGAAAAATTCACTGATCTTAAAATTGAAGCCCAGTTTGAATTGGACACCACATTTTCAGTCGGGTTGTATAAAATGATTCTTAATCTTAAAGACGAGCACAGCAAACAGACTGTCTCTATAGAAAAAGATTTTACACTTGATAATGAAGAGTAAAATAAAATTAATATTTTTGCAAAAATAGAATTCAACTAATTCAGGAATAGAATGACTTCACAAGAAATCAGACAACAGTTTTTAGATTTTTTTAAAGATAAAGGACACAAAATTGTTCCAAGTGCTCCGGTTGTACCTTATGACGACCCAACCCTACTTTTTACAAATGCCGGAATGAACCAATTCAAAGATGTTTTCCTTGGAACCGGAACGCGTGAATATAAACGTGCCGCTGATACGCAAAAGTGTATTCGCGTAAGCGGTAAGCATAATGATCTTGAAGAAGTTGGTTACGATACATATCATCATACACTCTTTGAGATGCTTGGTAATTGGTCATTCGGTGATTATTACAAAGCAGAGGCAATCGAATGGGCATGGGAATTATTAACTGAAGTCTGGAAACTTCCTAAAGAAAGATTATGGGCAACGGTTTATCGTACTGATGAGGAAGCATTTGAACTGTGGAAAACAAAAACTGATATCAATCCGAATCATATTATTAAGTTTGATGAAAAAGATAATTTTTGGGAAATGGGTGAAACAGGTCCTTGCGGTCCTTGCTCGGAAATACATATTAATCTTACTGATGATTTAGAAAATCCAAAATATGTAAATGCCGGAACACCTGAATGTATTGAAATATGGAATCTCGTTTTCATCCAATACAACCGGGATGAAAATGGAAAACTTCATGAACTCCCCGCGAAACATGTCGACACGGGAATGGGCTTTGAACGTGTCTGTGCGGTACTTCAAGGTAAAAATTCAAATTATGATACCGATGTTTTTATGCCTTTGATTAATAAAATGGTGGAGATATCCGGTGTTAAATATGAAAACGAAGAAGATAAAATTCCAATGCGCGTAATTGCAGATCACATTCGCACCTTAACTTTTGCAATTGCTGATGGAGCAGTTCCAAGTAATGACGGACGCGGTTATGTTTTAAGAAGAATTCTTCGCAGGGCTTCCCGTTATGGACGTAAACTGAATTTGCGTGAACCTTTTCTTTTTTCATTAGTTGATATACTTGTTGAAACGATGGGATCTGTGTTCCCGGAGATTATCGAAAAGCAAAATTATGTTAAAAAAATAATTAAAGCTGAAGAAGAGAGTTTCAATAAAACTCTTGATAGAGGTATTGAATTATTTGACAAAATTGTGTCTGATTTAAAATCAAAAAAGCTTAATCAAATCAGCGGTGAAGATGCATTCAAACTGTATGATACATTCGGTTTTCCTGTTGATTTAACAAATGTAATGGCACGTGAAATAGATTTTACTGTTGATGAAATTCGCTTTAATGAATTAATGGATCAGCAAAAAGAGCAATCGCGTCATGCAACAAAAGATAAGTTTGCATCTGTTCAATTTGCGATAAATAATCTTGATGATTTTGTTTTGAATGATAATCACACTTCAATTTTTATGGGGTACGATTCATTCGAATCAAAATCAAAAATTGTCGGACTCAAAAAAGAGAAGGAAACGGGCTTACTCGTTTTAGACCAAACTCCATTTTATGTAGAAGCCGGTGGACAAATTGATGATCATGGCAAACTTATTATAGGTGAACAATCACTTCAAGTTCTTGATGTTACAAAAGTTAATAACAGAACAGTTCACATGGTTGACAATCATAAAGATGTTTTGCTTGATATTGGAATGGATGTTCTTGCTTCTGTTGATGAAGAAAGAAGACGCGATATTATGCGTAATCATTCTGCAACACATTTTATGCATTCAGCACTTCGTAAAGTATTGGGGACACATGTTCAACAAGCCGGTTCTTATGTAGGTCCCGATCATTTACGTTTTGATTTCTCGCATTTCGCAAAATTATCTCACGAAGAACTTGTTGAAATAGAAGCTTTAGTGAATTATCAGTTAAGAAAAAATATTACATTAGAACATCATCGTTCCTTTCCTTTTGAACAAGCTAAAAAAATGGGAGCTTTAATGTTTTTCGGTGATAAGTATGGCGATTTTGTAAATGTAGTTCAGTTCGGCGATTTCAGTATGGAGTTTTGCGGCGGTACTCACGTTAAAAATTCTTCGGAAATTGGATTGTTTAAAATCATTTCCGAAACATCGATATCAAGCGGAGTAAGAAGAATTGAGGCTGTAACAGGCGCAGGCGTTGAAAGATTTATTCAAGAGCAGTTTATAAAACTTCACCACTCTGAAGAAAAAATTAATGAATTAACCGAAACAAAGAAAAAACTCGAGAGAGAAATTTCTGATTTTAAGTTGAAGGAAAATCTTTCACAACTTCCTAAAGTACTCGAAAATCCGGTTCAACTAAATAATGTTTTATTATATAGCGGAAGAGTTAATGTTTCCAATATGGATGAATTAAAATCATTTGGAGATGAACTTAGAAATAAAATAAAAACAGGAGTAGGACTTCTCGCTTCCGAAATTGATGGAAAAGTTGGATTAGTTTGTGTCGTCTCGGATAATTTAATAAAAGAAAAAAATATTAGTGCAGGAAAAATAGTTGGAGACGTTGCTAAACTTCTTGGCGGTGGCGGTGGCGGTAAAGCTCATCTTGCAACTGCCGGAGCAAAAGATGTTTCTAAAATCAGCGACGCACTTAAACAATTTGAACAGATTGTCGGAAAATATTTAAATTAAAATAAGGGAGGAGATTTATCAATCTCTTCAAAATATTATGAAGAATTTTATCGAAGCAAAATGGTGGGAACCGACTGCTAACGATAAATTACTTTGTACTCTCTGTCCGCGTTATTGCACAATCGGCGATGGACAGCATGGCTTCTGCTACATTCGTCAAAATATAAACGGGAAACTCTATTCACTCGGTTATGGCAAACCAACCGGATTTGCCATTGATCCCATTGAGAAAAAACCATTAAATCATTTTTATCCGGGTTCGAAAATTTTATCATTCGGAACAGCAGGCTGTAATCTCGGCTGCAAATTCTGTCAGAATTGGTCTATCAGTAAAGCAAAAATTGATGATATTAATTCATTAACTTACTCACCTGAAGATGTTATCTCATTAACAAAAAAAAATAAGGTTCCTTCTATCGCTTATACTTATAACGACCCGACAATATTTGGTGAATATGTAATTGATATTTCAAAAATTGGTCGTGAAGAGGGAATAAAATCAGTAATGGTAACTGCTGGATACATAGATAAAAAAGCCCGCAAAGATGTTTACCGTTATATTGATGCTGCAAATGTTGACTTAAAAGCATTCTCCGAAAACTTCTATCATAAACTTACATTTTCACATCTTGATGATGTTCTTGATACTCTCATCTGGTTGAAACATGAAACTGATATATGGTTTGAGATCACTACGTTATTAATCCCCGGAGAAAATGATTCTATTGTTGAAATTGAACAAATGGTAAATTGGATTTTACAAAATCTTGGAGATGAAGTTCCGATACACTTTACCGCATTTCATCCCGATTTTAAAATGATTGAGAAAGAAAGAACACCTTCATCAACTCTTCAAACAGCAAGGAATATTGCCCTGCGTGAAGGTGTAAAATATTGTTATACCGGAAATATTTTTGATACCGCCGGACAAACAACTTATTGTCCAAGTTGTAAAAGTGTGTTGATAAAACGTGATTGGCATAATGTTTTGGATAACCAACTTGCAGGGAATAATTGTCCTCATTGTGGGACGAATATTGCCGGAGTTTTTCATTAAAACAAAAAAGCCGCCCATTAAAAAGGCGGCTTCTCTGTATAAAATTATTTAAGAAGATTACTTCATTAAAGTCATTTTTCTAACTTGAACAAAACTACCTGATTCAATCTTATATAGGTAAACACCACTGTTCAGATTTGATGCATCAAAAGGAACGGTATGATTACCGGCTTCCATAACACCATTCATTAATGATTTTACTTCTTGTCCTAGTAAGTTGTAAACTGTCAACTTTACATTACCTGCTTTTGCAAGTGAGAAGTTAATTGTTGTGCTAGGATTAAAAGGATTAGGATAATTCTGATTTAATGTATAAGTAAAAACTTTATTCAAATCTATTTCAACAACTTTTGAATAACTGAATGAGCCATCAAAATCAACTTGTTTTAATCTGTAAGAAAATTTAACACCGTTAAGATTTTGATCTGTATAGGAATAATTGCTTTTTGAAGTTGTAGTTCCGTTACCTTTTACAAAAGCGATATTTTCCCAATTACCTGAAGTTGATTTTCTTTCAACATTGAATCCGTTGTTATTGGTTTCTGTAGAGGTTGACCAACTTAAGCGAACGCTGTTTTCAAAACCGGTTGCGCTGAAAGATGTAAATTCAACAGGGATAACTTCCAACCATGATGTAGAGACTTTTATTCCGTCAATTACCAAAGTTGGAGCGTTTGCGGTAGTTCCCTGTCTTAAATTAACAGTTGCCAACTCCACTGGATCGGCACCGGTTGTTAGGGTAGAATGAGTTAAAGTAGAAGCCGGTTCATTTGCAGATAAAGTCGGGTTTATAAATAATTTTACTGTGTCATCATCCGTCCCGGGGTTAAAAGAATATTTCAATACCATTAAGTAGGTAGTTCCGATGGAATAAGTTGAATCACTATAAACGGCGGGGACAGTGGTATTAGTTGATGATTTTGAAAGACCAAACGAGAGATTTCCATTTGATGCTAATTTGCAAAATAGGCGACCTATAAAAATCGAAGAATTTGTTGGTGATATACCCAAATGGAAAAAATAATCTCCCACAGTTTGTGCGGCTGATACTCTTACTAAGAAAGAAACATATAAGTTGCCTGAATTCACAACACTGCTATATGCTTTATTAACATCCTGACCCGTTGTTGTTAGAAATGCCGCCTTTCCTGTTGAAAGATTATAACCTGTATAGGTTAAATTTGAATCAACGACGGAAATTAAATTAGTAGTAGATGTACCTGTAATATTCCATGTATTACTTGTAAGCGGTTCTCCAACTGTATATTCAAAATTTTCTGTAAACAGAGCTTGAGCTAATAATGTTTGTGCACCGAGTATTATTACGAGTGCAAACATTGTAAATAATTTTTTCATTACTTTTCCTCGTATTGGTTATTAAAATATAAGTAAATATAAACATGTCATTCCAAAAATCATATTAATTTAATGTAAATTTTTCAGTTTCAAAATTTCACGATTATCGATAACCAATGAACTTAAGAAAGGATTACATGATTTATATGAAAATTTTCCAAATTTGAGCAACGGTAAAACAGACAGCAATTCCCATTATAATCGGCAAGAATGTTGAAACGAGTGTCCATTTTATACTGCCGGTTTCTTTATAAATTGTATAAATTGTTGTTGAACATGGGTTATGGAGTAAGCTAAATAACATTAAACTTACACCTGTCAGCATCGTCCACCCACCTGCATGAAGAATAGCTGATGTAGCCTCTATTGAATCAAGTTCAAACATAACTCCGTTTCCTCCGCCGACTTCAGAAATGCCAACGACTAATACAGTCAACATCAAAATTGTGGGAATTACAATTTCGTTTGCGGGAATCGCAATTATGTATGCGAGAAGAATTACACCATTAAGACCAATTAAAAACCCCAATGGATTTGCCCAGTTGATAAATAATTCTGCTATGGTTGTATCCCCAAAATGAATATTAGCTACAAGCCAAATAACAATTCCAGCAGGGAATGCAAAAACTACTGCGCGCCAAAGTACAAAAATGGTTCTATCAATTATTGAAGTATAAAGTGTTCGTAAGATTCTTGGTGGTCTGTATGGCGGTAATTCAAGGCTGAAGGTTGAGGCTTCCCCCTTTAATACTGTGCGTGATAAGAACCATGAAACAACCAAACTGAAGAATATCCCGAGTAATGCGATTCCAACAACTGCACCGGCTGAAACAATCCCGGCTAAATGAGCAGGGGCTGTAGAACCAATAAATATAGTAGCAATCAAAATTTGAGTCGGCCATCTTCCGTTACACAATGAAAAATTATTTGTGATGATTGCAATTAATCGCTCTCTTGGACTATCGATAATCCTTGATGCTACTACCCCGGCAGCATTGCATCCAAAACCCATGCTCATGGTTAAAGCCTGCTTCCCATGTGCCCCAACTCTTCGATAAAGATTATCCATATTGAATGCTACTCTCGGAAGGTATCCAAAATCTTCAAGCAGAGAAAATAATGGGAAGAAAATCATCATTGGTGGTAACATAACAGCAATAACCCATGCAACTGCAAGGTAAGCTCCGTCGATCAATATTCCGCTTAACCACCATGGTGTATTAATCGAATCAGCAAATGATTTTAGTGCAGGATGAACTGTGTCAACCAATATTGATGCAAGGAATTGAGATGGAATATTTGAGCCTTCAATGGTGATCCAAAAAACCACGGAAAGAATTAGAAACATTATCGGAAAGCCTAACCAACGGCTGGTAACAATCCGATCAATTGTTCTATCAAAATCAAATTTAGGTTTCTTATCATCATAGATAACAGATACGGCTGCTATCTTTGATGCATCTGAATATATAGATTCAGCAAGTGAATCATGAAAATCTTCACCTATTTCCCAACGTAATTCATCGGCAAGGGTTAATACATCATTTTTATTCTTTTCTTCACTCATTTCGATTCCATCAATAAATCTTCATTTACTTCGGGTTTAAATAATGTATTAAGTTCACCACTGCGGATTGAATCAATAATTCTTTGATCGCCGTCAAGAAGGCGTAAAGCCACCCATCTCGCATTAGGAAGATGAGGAAATTGCTCTGATATTTTAGAGGTTAGTTTTTCAACTGCTGATTTTAACTCACGGGTTTCATTACTGATACGGTGAGGTTTGCATTTAAACTGTCCTGATGAGACTTCGAATATATAATTTAATAACTCGGGCATTCCTCTGTTTTGACGGGCTGCAGTTAGTACAACGGGAATACCAAGTTCGCGTGAAAGACTTCTTTCATCAATTTTAATTTTTTTTCTTTCGGCTTCATCAATTAAATTAACACATAAAACGGCTTTATCTGTAATTTCTAGAACTTGAAGAACCAGGTTTAAATTTCTTTCAAGTCTTGTTGCATCAACCACAACAACTGTAACATCTGGTCTTCCGAATAAAATAAAATCCCGCGCAATTTCTTCATCCTGACTTGTTGAAAGAAGCGAGTATGTTCCGGGTAAATCAACTATTTTAAATTTTTTATCATTAAAAGAAAATGCTCCTTCAGCTCTTGAAACAGTTTTTCCGGGCCAGTTTCCGGTGTGTTGTCTTAGTCCGGTCAGATTATTGAAGACTGTACTTTTTCCAGTATTCGGGTTACCTGCAAGTGCGACCACAAAATCAAAGTCGGTCATATTGATACCAAGTTTTTTCAAATCTGCTTTTCTATAAGCAGGGCAGGTTTCACATGCTTGGTCGCTCATACATTTACCGTTTCTTTTGTAGTTGGTTTAATGAAAATTTGATTTGCCTGCTTTTTTCTTAAACCGATTGTTGCACCACAAATTTTGTAAGCAATCGGATCTCCCCATGTACTGACAAATTCATTTGAAATTTTTGAACCCGGAACTACTCCAAGATCCATTAATCTCCTGCGTTGAACACCTCTGCAAGATTTTGAAAGACCGAGAACTTCGGCTTCTTCTCCCGGTTTCAATTCGATTAGTCTTTTATAAACTTCCGGGACTTTTTCAAATTTTGAAATTGCTGCGATTGAGATATTCCCCGCAAATAATGGGGCTATTATTACTTCTTCACCATTGGCTTCGAATCTTATCCTGTCTGAGGTTGATTCAATCATCTTTACGTGCATTCCGGCAAATAAACCTTCAGCAACTAATTGTGCATAAATTGTATTTGGTTCATCTTCGATATGGATAATACGAGCGATTTCACCACTCTTTAATGAGGTCAACAATCTCCATTCTTTTTTTGGAAGCTGACCATCAATTGTAGGAATAGGGTCACCATGAGGATCATAAACGGGATTACCAAGTTGTGCAGCAAGAGCTTTTGCATCATCGGGAGTTAAGTTATGTTCCTGCAGTTCTGCATTAAGATGCCATTCGTTTTCGGGAATACTGGTTTCATCCGCTAAATATCTTTCCCACAATCGGTGCACTCTTATAACTCTTAGTGCGTAGGAACGCCCTTCGTTTGTTAAATGAAGGTGATTTCCATTTGTTACTAATCCAAGTGATTCAAGTCGTTCAACTACTTTTGTGGATTGATCAAAAGATATACTTAAACTTCCTGCAATACTTTGCAGCGAGCAGTTAATGTTTTTATCTTCACAATCGTAAAGATGTTTAAGTGCATCCTCAATGCGAATTCTATCATTTGAAGTCGATTTGTTTTTATCAGTTAGAATGTTTTTTATTTTCGGAAAAACAATCACACCCGTAAGAATAATAACAATGACAATTAAGATTAACTCCATTTCAGTCCCATCAATTCTTAACAATTTCTACAAAAACATTATCAGCCAAAGTTTTACTAATATTAAATTCATTTCCGGCAATTAGTACTAACATTGAATTGTCAAAAGAACGAATTTCTTTTACCTCGATTTTCTGTTTCAATTCAATTCCAATCTGAGCAAGATAGACCAGAAAATTCTGGCTAAAATCATTTACGCGAACAACAAGACCGCATTCTTTTTCTTTTAATTTTGATAGGGAAACAGAATCTCTTTGTTTTGGAATAGAACCATCAATTGCAGGGATTGGGTCTCCGTGCGGATCAAACTCCGGAAAGTTAAGCATAACTTCCATCCGGTTAATCAATTCATCAGATCCGGAGTGCTCGAGGTTTTCAGCTTCATCATGAACTTTATCCCAGGGCAAACCAACTATTTGGTGGAGGAATAATTCCCAGATTCTATGTCTGCGGACGATGTTTTTTGCATAACTTTCCCCGGTTGGGGTAAGTTTTATAGTTTTATACGGTTCATATATGATTAGGGACTCTTTTGCCAACTTTTTCAGCATGTCAGTTACAGCAGCGTTTGAAACATCCATTTTCTCAGCAATTACATTTGCTTTAACTTTACTATTAGAATCAATATTCTTGTAGATAGCGCTTAGATAATCTTCTTTTGAAATATTTCTCATTTATTTAAGTCTGTTTTTGTCACAAAGTTAAGTTAACTTAAAATAAAAGTCAAGCCAGCTTTAGATGCTCGCAGAATTGGACTTCATTTTGGGTAATTTGTCAATTTTTTCATTCCTATCTCAAAATGATTATTTTTGTGGAACAAATATCAAAATATGGAAAATTAGTTTTATGAATAGTGATAAACCGTTAGCAGTTGTTGCCGTTAGCGGTGGAATGGATAGTTGTGTAACTGCCGCCATGGCAATCAAAAATTATGAACTCGCATTTGCACATTTTAATTATGGACAGAGAACCGAGAAGAGAGAATTAAAAGCATTTCATGAAATAGCAGATTTTTATAATGTTAAAAAGAGATTAATTTTTGATTTTTCACATTTCACCAAAATTGGAGGCTCTTCGCTTACAGATTCAAAAATCGAAGTTGCAAAAGCTGATTTGGAAAATAAGGAAGTCCCATCCTCTTATGTTCCGTTTAGAAATGCAAATATACTATCGGCATGTGTTAGCTGGGCTGAAGTGCTTGATGCTAAAGCGATTTTTATTGGTGCCGTATATGAGGATGCATCCGGTTATCCTGATTGCAGACCACAATTTTACGAAGCATTTGAGAAAATGGTAAACCTTGGAACAAAACCGGAAACATCTATTAAAATAATTACTCCCATTATCAATTATTCTAAAGCGGAAATTGTGAAAAAGGGAATTGAGTTAAATGCACCGCTTCATTTGACCTGGTCATGTTATCAAAGTGAAGATGAAGCATGTGGAGTCTGCGATAGCTGCGCATTCCGCTTGCGTGGTTTTGAACATGCAGGTATAACAGATCCGATTTCGTATAAGATAAGACCTAAGTATGATTGAGAAATAGAAAAGAAGATATTAACAATGCAAACCGAATATATAACGATTAAAGAAGCAAGTCAGTTGATAAGTCTTGAACTTAAGCGAAAAGTTACGACTTCAAACATTGCCTATCTTATAAATTATGGTAGAATAACTAAGCATGGTGAAAACGGTGACACTGTTATTAATAAAAAAGAACTTCTTGACTATTATAATTCCTACTATGGAGACAGAGCATTAAACTGGAAAACGAAGCTTGGAGAAGGGATAGATTGGCATTTATCTTTTGAAAATTATAAAGAAACCGAAACAACTAAACATGTACATAGATTGCATCCATACAAAGGGAAGTTCATTCCACAACTTGTTGAATACTTTTTAGATGATCATTTGGATGAATTTAAAAGTGAAAAATATTTTAACAATGGCGATATTATATTAGACCCATTCTGTGGAAGCGGTACAACACTTGTTCAGGCAAATGAATTGGGTATCCATGGTATTGGTATAGATATTTCAGCATTTAATGCATTGATAAGCAATGTTAAAGTAGCAAGCTATGAGTTGACAGATATTCAAAATGAAATTCATAAAATAAATTTAGCTTTATCAAATTTCGTTCTAAATTCTAATTGTTTAAAATTTGAGAAGGTTTTACTTGATGAACTTTCCATATTTAATCAGAAGTATTTCCCCTCTCCAGAATATAAACGAAAAACCAGATTAGGAGAAATAAATGAAAATCAATACGGAGTTAAGCGGGCTAATGAGTTTTTAGTGATTTATAATAGACTCATTGCAGAGTATAAAATAGAATTGTTAAATGAAAACAATAATGGATTTTTGAATAAATGGTATTTAAAACATGTTCGAAAAGAAATTGACTTTGTATTCGACATGATAAAAAAAATTAATAATCCCTCCACAAAAAAAATCGTAACAATTATTTTAAGCCGCACTATACGTTCATGCCGGGCAACTACTCACTCAGATCTAGCAACTTTGCTTGAACCGGTTCGTACAACATATTACTGTTCTAAACATGGAAAAATCTGTAAACCACTTTTTTCTATTTTAAGCTGGTGGGCAAGATATTCTAAAGATACATTAAAGAGAATTTCTGAATTCAATTCATTACGAAGTAATACCTATCAACATTGTTTTAAGGGTGATAGTCGAACTCTTGACTTGCAGAATTCGGTTAAAAAGGTTAATCCGGAATTTTCCACAAAATTAGAAAAACAAAAAATAAAAGGGATATTTTCAAGTCCGCCGTATGTTGGAT
The DNA here is from genome assembly GCA_030684555.1 of Ignavibacteria bacterium. Classification (GTDB taxonomy): domain Bacteria; phylum Bacteroidota; class Ignavibacteria; order Ignavibacteriales; family Ignavibacteriaceae; genus JAGUXE01. The sequence continues at coordinate 94,186 of JAUXVN010000090.1, read as the reverse complement.
TAATTAATTACCATGAGCAGCATGAATATGCATATGATTTGTTTGGATTTGAAAGAAATGATCAGTTTGAGATCGGTCCGCTTTTTAAGGGACAAGGTAAGACTGCAAAAGAGGCTTATGTTGATGGAATTTCTGAAGTCCTCAATAATTGTAAAAGATTTTTAAATAACGATTATCATGTCTTTCTTGTGGCAAACGATAAATATAATTTATATCCTATTATTGCTGAAAGAGTTGGTATGACAATAGTTAAGCAGTTTAAAAGACCTGTGTTAAACAGAACAGAAAAAGACAAAGGAGCCTATTCTGAATCCATTTTTCATTTAAGGAATAAGTAATTGGATAAAATTACAAAAGAGTTAGTTGCTTTAGAAGTAATTAAAACTTTAAAATCACGATTCGACAATTTCCCATCAGATGCATCGGATAATAGAAATGCTCCATTCCACGAGGCGTTCTTAAAAGCATTTCGATTAGAAATAGAAAAGTATGTGACTAACGTCCCAATCTTCATAAGTCTTGCAAGTTGGATGCATGGTCTTAATACAACATTAGGGCAAATTTTCTTTGAAAACATCGCTCATATTTTATGCAATGGAGAAAAGAGGGAATTCAAGAATCTCAAAGTAAGTCGAGAACAGCAAAATGTAATTAGTGAAATAATTACAAACTTGAAGAATAAAAATGCTATGCCTTCTGTGCTTGAGGAAAATCAAAAAATATTTGAGTGTCAAGGGACGCCAGAACAAAAAATCCAAAATTTCACCGCAGATGTCTATTATGAAGATGATGAAAAAATAGTAGCTATTGAATTAAAAACCGTTAAACCGAATAGCGGTATTTTTAAAAGTGAAAAAGAAAAAATGCTATATGCTAAAGCCGCACTGAAGAATATTTTTCCAAATAAAAAGGTTCAATATTTTATAGGTTTCCCGTTCGACCCACTTAGCAAAGAACCCACAAGTTCGAATAAATTAAGGTTCTTTGACTACGGAATTGATTTTAAAAAGTTCTTCGATTTTGAGGAGGTTCTGTTAGCCGATCAATTATGGGACTTCCTTTCCCAAGAAAAGGGAACTATGGAGTCGTTACTGGCAATCATTAATCAAATTGCAGAACCTGATTTTTTGCAAAAGTTCGATTTTATCAATGACCCTAAAAATTTAGATGTGGATATTGATAAGTATAAAAGTATAATATCCTTATGGTTTCTATACAAAGAGTTAGATATAATTGAAAGATTCTATTCGGTTAATAAATCAACGAATAAAAGGATTAAAAGGATGCTAGCACAAAATTTATTTGATACTCAGAATAATTATAAATTAAATAGAGTAAATATCTTGCTCAGCAATGATTGTGAATTGTAAGGAGTTATTAATGAAAAGCTCAAAAATCATTTATCAAATTTGTGTCGGCGATATTCAAGAAGTGGCGACTGAAATTCTCGATCGTAAATTATCTGATGAAGAGATTAATAAAGTTGAAAGACGTCTCGGAGATTGCATAAATTGGTATGATGCGATAGAATACACTCTATCAGACTTAGAAATTTTATCAGAAGTTGGAGAAAAAGAAAATGAATAAAAAACAAAAACTGCTCGTAACCTTTCCAAATCCAAAACCGGAAAGAAATTATATTATTGAACATGTACAGCCGGAATTTACTTCTGTTTGTCCCGTTACCGGACAGCCAGATTTTGCTAAGATAACGCTCTCTTATATCCCCGATAATTTATGTGTTGAGTTAAAGAGCTACAAGTTTTACTTGCAATCTTATCGTAATGACGGAATCTATTTTGAAGCAGTAACAAACAAAATACTTGACGATTTAGTTGAAGTAATTCAACCAAGAACAATGAGATTAATAGCTGAATTCAATGTTCGCGGAGGTATATCTTCTTTGATTGAAGCAGAATATCAGTCCCCGGAATTCGATGATGTTTTTATTGATTGATTTTTTTTATAATCGGTTTAAAGTTTTATAGAATTTTATGAATAACTTAAAACAACAATTTAAAGAACGAAGAGACAAACTTTTTCACTTTAGCCCGGTGGTGCATGACTCACTTCAATTTTCAATAGACTATAGTTTATTGGTTGAAGAAATTATTCGTGCTGCTGCAGCCGCTAAGTTATATAACTTTGCATTAGCTTCATGTGGAAGCTTTAGTCGAAGAGAACTTGCTCCATATTCAGATATCGATATAATGTTTATCGTCAACTCTTTTGATGAAGTTGAAGAAGATATAAAAAACCTTATTACCCGTTTTTGGGATTGTGGAATTGAAGTCTCACACACCATTCGTGAATTTAACGATATTCAAAAATATTTAGAAGAAGATCTTCACACCTTCACCCAATTTTTTGAAACAAGGTTTATACTTGGCAATCATGAAGTTTATAATGATTGGAATAAAACTTTATCAAAAGCATTAACTCCATCGGTTAAACGAGTATTGTTGGAAGCCTTTATTGAAGATGCTGAATTCCGTTATGTAAAATATGGTAACTCCCCAAAAGTTATAGAGCCGAATGTAAAACAATCAGCCGGTGGTCTACGTGATTTACAATTAATCGAGTGGTTATATACACTCAACAAACAAATACTACTTAATAAACAATCAGAAAAAACACAGAGTGAAGCTTTTGTAGATTTATTGAGAGATGAAAATTTTACATCAGCAAAAGAATGTTCAAGGTTATTAAACAGTTTTCGTTATATCCAGATGGTTAGATGCCTGCTTCACTTAATGTATAAACAGAAAAACGACCGATTAGAATTTCCGGATCAAATTAAAATCACAAAAATTTTAGGTTATAAAAAAGAAGGTTATCAAAAATTCATGAAAGAATATTTTGAAGCCTCAAATGTGGTTTATCGATTCAACCGTTCCTTCCTAAAGAAAATAAGAAAAGTAATTGCCGGAAATCTTCCTGAAACTTTAGCTGTTGATATTGATGATGATTTTTATTTGATGGGTGATATTATTTATATCCGAAATTACAGAAAACTTACAATGTCGGATATATTGCGCGGCTTTTATTATCGGGGCTATCATAACGGTCACTTCGATGAACATTTGCGTTCGGCTATAGTTGAAAGTCTTGATTCAATCGAAGTGCAAAACGATTCTGAATCATCCGTATTTTTCCGTGAACTTCTTTGCCTGCCTCATAATGTAGGTAAAACAATTTCCATAATGAATGAACTTGGTGTACTGGAAGTGTTTTTAACCGAGTTTGCGGACTTAAATGGATTTATTCAGCATGGCGTTTATCACTGTTATACAGCAGATGAGCATACGTTAATGACAATTCTAAATGTCGAAAAACTTGCACATGACTCAACACAGCTCGGAAAAATCTTCAACAATTTAAACCGAAGAGATATTCTCTATCTGGCATTATTGTTTCATGATATTGCAAAACCGATAAACATTTCAGGACATGAAATCATTGGAGCTGAAATGGCAGAATCTATTATGAACCGTTTGGGTTATAACGATGAAGAAGTTGAACTGGTTACTTTTTTAGTAAGAAATCATTTATTGATGGAACAAGTTGCATTTAGAAGAAACCTAAATGACCCTGAAACGCTTAATAATTTTATTTCAAAATTTATTTCAAGAGAGCAGCTTGATCTTCTTTATCTATTAACTTATGCAGATCTTTCAGCAGTTAATCCTGCTTTGTGGACTTCGTGGAAGCATGATCTTTTAGATGAACTTTACAGGAAAACCGCATCAATGATAGAAGACCAAATAAGCGGCGAAGAACTGTTAATAAATTCTACTTATATTGTTCCGAAAGATATTACCAAACACTCAAACTCAATTTCTGAAATTAATGTTCAAGATCATATTGATTCAATTAATGAACTTGGTTATATATCCCAATTTACAGATGAAGAAATAGCCCGTCATATTGAAGAAATAAATTCTGGTGTGCCGGTTTCTGTACTTTTCAAAGAATTAGAAAACTTCACTAACATAACTGTTATTGCCAAAGATTCACCATTCTTATTATCCAAGCTTTGCGGTGTTCTATCGATAAATGATGCCAATATTCATGACGCAAAAATTTTCACGCGTAAAGATGGGGTTGTTATCGATAATTTTAATGTTACCGATTTCAGAACTCATAAAAAATTACCTGTTGAACGTTATCCTAAAATTGAAGAGGATTTTCATGGGGTTATTTCAGGATTAATTCAGTTAAATACAGAAATTAAAAGAATGAAATCGAAGTGGTGGAGAATTGAGAATAAATTTTTCAAACGCCCCGGGTTGGTCAGAATTAAATTTGAAGTTCAGGAAAAATATACAATCATTGACATATATTCGCCCGACAGACTCGGTTTTTTATATCAAGTAACAGGGAAAATGAATGAACTTGGTTTGAGAATTTACTTTGCTAAAATTGCAACAAAAGGGGATGAAATTGTCGATGCGTTTTATGTCCTGGATCAGAAGAAAAACCAGGTCTCAAAAAATTATTATTCTTTTATAGAAACCGAACTTAGAGAAGCAATAACTCAAATTTTATAATAAATTAGCTTGAAAAATTCGGATAAATTCTAAATCTATTGTTAACAGAGCAATAACCGCCTTTTTTGCCCACCAACATCATTTGACAGCACGCAACATTGTGCAAGAGCAAACTTTTCCAAGATTGATAACAATTTCTACAATATAAGAAGAATTATTGATTAGTTGTTCTACAACTTAATGAATTTCGTTTATTTATAAACTAATATTACGGTATAATTTTTGTTGAATGATCACCGAAATAACTAATTCAAAAAAAAATAGGGGAACCTATTATGAAAAAATCAGTACTCTTACTTCTTGTTACTGTTTTTGCATTAAATCTTAATGCACAAAAAGCAGTACTTAAAACTGAAGCTGTCTCCCCACATCAATTGACAACTTTAGGTCTTACCACTAATTCAGTTGCAACTGGATTACGTGTAGTTCCAAACGGTACATATGTTTATTTATCACCGTTTAATATTCCTGTAACTGATCCAATTTTAACTGCTGTTTACACGTTTGATCAAACACCAGTTGGTTCTGGAGCAACTTTCACTTCTTTTAACAACAATTGGGCTTATTTTAAACCTGATGTAGTTGGTGAATATAAAGTAAAATTAACAATCACCACAGCTTTAGGAACAGATGATACTGTTTACAGCTATTTTGCCGGTAACTTTGTTGGTGTTGGTAATTTTGACGGTGTCGCCGGATCATTTCCTAAATGTATGACATGTCATGCTTCAGATCCGAAATTCTCAGCAATTTATGATCGCTGGAAAGTTTCAGGACATGCTAACATTTTTAAAAACCAAATTACTACAGGTGCAGCTTATTATAGCACATCTTGTATGAAATGCCACACAACTGGTTACGATCATAACGTTGTATCTTCTAATGGTGGTTTTGATGATGTTGCTACTCAATTAGGCTGGGCATGGCAAGCTCCTCCTAATGCTGGTAAATGGGATACATTAAAAACCCAATTCCCTGGTTTAGTTAATCTTGCTACAATCGGCTGCGAAAGCTGTCACGGTGCCGGTTCTGTTCATGCTACTATGGGAGCTAACAAAAATAACATCCAAATTTCAGTTGATGATGGTGTTTGCGCTCAATGTCATGATGAACCTTGGAGACATAATAAAGTTGCTGAATATGAAAACTCACTTCACTCAGAAGCAGTTTATGAAGGAAGTGCAACCCGTGCTCTTCCAGCACACGATTTACAACAATGTATGAGATGCCATGATGGCGCTGGTTATGTTCTCTATACTAAAAACCAAACAACAACTATACCTATTGCTCCCACAGTTGCTGACCACCATGTAATTGGCTGTGCAACTTGCCACGATCCTCATGGAAATGACTATACAGCTTCATTGCGCCAAACACCTGCAACAGGTGATACATTAGGTAATGGATATAGCTACACTACTCTTGGCGGAACAGGTCAAACATGTATGAGCTGCCACAAAGGTCGCAGAGATAACGTAACATACGTAGTTGGTTCAAGCGTTAATGCTTACTGGGGTCCACACTATTCAACCCAATCAGATGTTCTTTTTGGACAAAATGCAGCAAAGTTTGATGAAACTCCTTTCATTTCCGGTAATCACAAATTTATTGCTAATGCTTGCGTTGACTGTCACATGGCAGCAACACCTGATACAGGTAGTGTAAATAGAAGCAAAGTTGGCGGACATAGCTTTAATATCGTCAATAAAGATAACGGTTATGCTCACTTAACCGGTTGCGTAAGCTGTCATGGTCCGGTTAATAGTTTAGCAGATTTCATCGCTTCTTCTGATTATGATGGTGATGGTACAGTTGAACCAATCCAGGCAGAAGTTGATGGTTTAATGCAAAGACTAAGAATCGCTCTTCCTCCAGTAGGATTAGATTCGATTTCTGTAACTCAAATTACAGCATTAAACGATCTTACAATTCGTAAAGCATATTTCAACTATAGACTGATTTATGGCGATGCAAGTCATGGTATGCATAATGCGAAATTCACAGTGAATGTTTTAACAAAATCAATTCTTGCAATTGGTGGAATAATTCCGGTTGAATTAACTTCTTTCGAAGCAGTTCAAAATAACGATATGGTTACATTAAAGTGGGAAACCGCTACTGAAACCAATAACAAAGGCTTCGAAATTGAAAAGAATACCGGTAACGGTTGGTCAAAGATTGGTTATATTGCCGGTAAAGGGACATCAACAGAACTCAACAGATATACATATTCTGATGATTTAAGCAACATGGATGCTGCAGCTATTTCTTATCGCCTACGTCAAGTTGACTTAGACGGTACAGCTCATTATTCAAAAGTTGTTAATGTTGACTTTACACCAAGTCCTAAAGAATTCGCTTTGAATCAAAATTATCCAAACCCGTTCAATCCAACAACAACTATCAGCTTTACCGTTCCTAAACAAGATAGAGTTAAAGTTGTTATCTATGATGCAATGGGAAGTATCGTTAATGAAATTATGAACGATGTAGTTCCTGCCGGTAAACATCAAATTACCTGGAATGGTGTTGATGGTAACGGTTCAAAAGTTGCAAGTGGAATCTACTTCTATAGATTAGAATCTTCAACCACAACTTTAACTAAGAAGATGATCTTAATGAAGTAATTTTTGAAATCAGTCGAACAAAAGTAAATGTTCGAATTCAAAACTTGAAAAGGGCGGTTGTTACAATCGCCCTTTTTCTTTTTAAATATTTTTGAATTAAATAAAAAATCTTAATTTCGGTTGAGGGAATATTTTAAACTTTTAATAAATGAGGTGCTTATGAAACTGATCGTAGCTTTTCTAATAGTTTTTCTGTTTTCAGGAAACACAACTTTTTCTCAGGACGATGCAATGAAAGCCTGGATGGAATATATGACCCCAGGCAAAGTTCATGAAAATCTTGCTAAGGGGGTTGGTGAGTGGAAATCAATTATAAAGTTTTGGATGGCACCCGGAACTGAACCCCAAATTTCAGAAGGTTCAGCAGTGAGTGAAATGATTTTAGGCGGAAGGTACTTGCAATCTAAACATTCTGGATCTTCTTTCGGTATGCCGCTTGAAGGTATCTCTATTGAAGGCTTCGATAATGCAAAAGGGACATTTTTCAGTACATGGATTGATAATATGGGGACCGGAATAATGTATCTTGAAGGTAAGTATGACGATAAAACAAAAACATGTCTTTATGAAGGAACTGTTTTTGACCCCATGACAAAAAAGAATACAGGAGTTCGTGAAATTGTCAAATATCTTTCTGATGATCATCAAATAATGGAAATGTACATGTTGGAACCTGACGGGGAATTCAAATCAATGGAAATAGAATTTACCCGCAAAAAATAACTTCGCGTAATTTATCTATTTAAGCGGTAAAGTAATTTCTTTACCGCATTCATTCTAAATATCTTGTTCAACTTGACCCTTTTTATTAGCTTTGTTACCGAAAAATCAATGTTTAATTAGACGAGGAATTATATGATCAAAAGCAGTTTAGAGAATGCAATTAATAATCAAATAAATACCGAATTTTATTCATCATACCTATATTTATCTATGTCGGCTTATTTTGAAGCAAAGAGCTTTTCGGGATTCGCAAAGTGGATGGTTATACAAGCTCAAGAAGAATATACGCACGCCATGAAATTTTATACTTACCTTATTCAAAAAGGCGGGTTGGTAAAACTTTCACAGATTGATGAACCGAAACAAGAGTGGAAATCACTCATAGATGTTTTTGAAGATACTTATGAACACGAACAGAAAGTTACCGCAAGTATTAATGCGATAGTTGACCTTGCACTTCAGGAAAAAGATCATGCTACAGTCAGCTTCTTAAATTGGTTTGTAACAGAGCAGGTTGAAGAAGAAGCCACTGTTCAAAAGATTGTGGATGATCTCAAGTTAATTGGTGATAACAACAACGGTCTGTTTATGATGGATCGTGAATTAGGGCAAAGAGCAACTACAGCTTCAAGTGTAACCGTATAAAATAATTTCACCCTTTCAAAGTAATTTGAAAGGGTTTTTCTTTTACTAATCAAAGTTAAATATGGCTGTTTTAGTTACCGGAGGAGCCGGTTATATCGGTTCCCATACAGTTAAATTACTGATGCAAAATAATGTTGATGTAGTAGTTCTCGATAATCTTTCGCGCGGACACATTGAAGCTGTTCCTTCAGGAGTTCCATTTGAAAAAGTTGATCTGCTTGATTACGAAAATCTTTTTACAGCGATTAAAAAATATAATATAGATTCAGTAATTCATTTTGCAGCCTTCACTTATGTGGGTGAATCAGTTGATAATCCTTTCATTTATTATCAAAACAATGTTGTCGGCACTTTCAATTTATTGAATGTGATGAAAGAATTAAACATAAGAAATATAGTATTTTCTTCTACCTGTTCAGTTTATGGAAATCCTGAACAAGTCCCCATTTCCGAACTTGAATCTACAAAACCAATTAATCCTTATGCTGAAACAAAATTAATTATTGAAAATCTTCTAAGAGATTATGAAAAAGCATACGGCTTTAAATATGTAGCTCTACGTTATTTCAATGCTGCCGGTTCAGATCCGGAAGGAGAAATCGGCGAAAGTCACGACCCCGAGCCGCATCTTATCCCATTAATTCTGCAAACAGCTTTGGGCAATAGACCTTCTATCTCCGTTTTTGGAACTGACTATGAGACACCTGACGGAACTTGTATTCGAGATTATATTCATGTGACTGATCTTGCTAATGCACACTATTTGGCGTTAAGTTATTTAATAAAGAATCAAATTTCACAAATTATTAATCTCGGGACAGGTGACGGTAATTCAGTTTTAGAAGTAATAAAACATGCAGAAAAAATAACTAATCGAGAAATAAAGATTAACTTTTCAGATAGACGTGCAGGTGATCCGGCGGTTTTGGTTGCAGTTAATAATAAAGCGAAAGAAGTGATTGGATGGCAGCCGGTTTATACACTTGATGATGTTTTATCACATGCCTGGAAATGGCATTCTAATCCAAAATTTTAAGAAGGGATAATGGTTTTATGAAAGGAATTATTTTAGCAGGTGGCGCAGGTTCAAGATTGTACCCGGTATCTCAAATTTACAGTAAACAACTCACTCTAATTTATGATAAACCTCTTATTTATTTTCCTCTTTCAATATTGATGCTTGCCGGAATTAGAGATATTCTAATAATTTCAAATGAAGAGACAATTCCTCATTATCAAAAATTATTTCAAAATGGAAATCATTTAGGATTATCAATTTCATATCAGGTTCAAAAAGCACCGAATGGAATTGCTGAATCTTTTATACTTGGTGAATCATTTATCGGGAATGACCCAGTTTCATTGATTTTGGGAGACAACATCTTTTATGGTTACCTTGATTTTTTCTATAACGCAATTCAAAAGAATGAAGGAGCAACGGTTTTCGGTTACAGAGTTAATGACCCAGAACGATATGGTGTTGTAGAATTTGATAAAGACGGGAACGCAATTTCAATTGAAGAAAAACCAAAAAATCCAAAATCAAAATTTGCTGTTCCCGGATTGTATGTTTACAATAATGAAGTTGTTGAAATTTCAAAAAATTTAAAACCTTCCCCGAGAGGTGAACTTGAAATTACAGATGTAAATACAACCTATCTTAATCAAGGCAAATTGCGTGTTGAAAAAATCGGACGCGGTGTTGCATGGCTTGACACCGGTACACCGGAAGCGCTTTTACAAGCATCTAACTTCTTTGGTGCAATAGAAGACCGGCAGGGATTAAAAGTTGCTTGCATTGAAGAAGTAGCTTACTATAAAAATTTCATTTCACTGGGGGAGCTTGAAACAGTAACCGGAAAAATGCCGAATTGTATGTATCGTGATTATCTTAATAAAGTTATAGCTGAAGCAAAGGAGTAGATTTTGGATATTGTTGAAACAAGAATAGATGAAATTGTTGTATTAAAACCGAAAGTTTTTGGTGATTCACGCGGTTATTTTTATGAGCAGTATCGTGAAGATGTTTTACAATCGCTTGGAATTAAACATTCGTTTGTTCAAGACAATGTTTCAAAGTCCATAAAAAATACTATACGAGGATTACATTATCAGGTTGGCGAATTCGCGCAGGGAAAACTTTGTCACGTTCTTGTCGGAAAAGTTCTGGATGTAGCTGTTGATATCCGTTATGGTTCACCGACTTATGGGAAGCATTATTCAATTGAATTGTCTGATGATAACCACTTATTTTATTGGATACCCCCGGGATTTGCACATGGATTCGCTGTTCTTTCTGATTTTGCTGTATTCCATTATAAGTGTACGGCTTATTATAATAGAAATTCAGAAAGAGCAATTTTGTATAATGATAAAGATCTTGCAATCGACTGGAAAACCGATAGTCCCGTAGTCTCTGATAAAGATTTACTTGGAACTAAGTTTTCAGAAATTGCGAGAGAGTTTATCTACACCGCTTAGAATAATTGATTATAAGTTTTTTACTAATTATCTGTTAAATGACATTTTTAAATCCCGCTATATTGTTCGGACTTTTAGCTGCCTCAATTCCAATTTTGATTCATCTTTTGAATTTAAGGAAACTTAGAAAGATTGAATTCAGCACTCTCATCTTTTTAAAGGAACTTCAAAAAAACAAGATTCGAAAAATCAAAATAAAACAGTGGTTATTGCTTCTGTTAAGAGTGTTGTTAATTTTGTTTATAGTCCTGGCATTTGCAAGACCCACATTAAAAGGAATTGCTATCGGAGGAACAGCCTCAACGGCTAAAACAACTTCTGTTTTTATTATCGACGATACATTCAGCATGGGTTTGCTGAATGCGAAAGGTTCGTTATTAAATCAATCCAAAGAAATTATTAAAACCATATTAAATAATTTTCAAGAAGGAGATGAAGCCGCTTTTGTATTAGTCTCAGATTTAACAAAAGAAGAAATTAAGTTTACGACCAATATTATAGAGATTCAAAATCAACTTAAAGAAATCGAGATTTCCTCAGTAAGCGGAACCTTGAATAATGCATTCGTAAAGGCTGCACAGATGATAGGGCAATCACTTAACTACAATAAAGAAGTCTATGTGTTTAGTGATTTTCAAAAGAGCCGACTTGCCGATGAGAAGGTGTTTTCTGATATGAGTCAGTTTTTTAATGAGAATGTCAAATTATATCAATTCCGTTTTAACAAAGAGAATGTGGTAAACTATTCAATTGATGATTTTTCAATTAATACAAAAATTTATGAGAAGAATAAATTGTTAAATACATCTGCGGTTATACATAATCATTCCGAAGTTGATGTAAATAATCTTGTGATTTCGTTGTTTATTAACGGCAAGCGGATGGCGCAAAAGAGTGTTTCACTAATTCCATCTGAATCGAAAGAAATTGTACTTGAAACGAACTTAACTGAATCAGGTTACCATGATTTATTTGTCGAAATTGAAGATGACGAAATGTTGAATGACAATAAAAGATACGCAAATATTTTTGTGCCTGAACAGTTTAATGTTTTGCTCTTATCAGATGAAAAGTCAGATTCACGTTTTCTTGAACTAGGAATAGCTTCCGGTAGCTCTAATGATAATATTAAAATAGATAACAAAAATATAACCCAATTAAACGGATTGGATTTATCAAAATATTCGGCAATTTATATTACGGGCTTTGATAAGATAAACCAACCGGACATCTTAAAAAGTTATTTATTGCAAGGCGGTGGAGTTGCTCTATTTCCTGGAAGTAAAAGTGATATTAACAAATTGAATACATTTTTAAATTCGCTTGAAATTCCACAATTGAAGTCGTATGTAGGCACAAAAAATAATAATCAAACAATATCATTTCGTAATGTTGATTATGAGCATCCTTTATTTACGGAATTATTTGCAAACAAGAATAATCAAAAAATTGAGTCCCCGGAGATATATTCCTATTATATCCACTCGACACAAGGGAAAGGAAAAACGATTATTGATTTGTTTGATCAATCCTCTTTTCTAACAGAATATAAAATAGGAGATGGGAAAGTTCTTCTTTATTCGGTTGTTCCGGATTTAACTTCTTCCAACTTCCCGATAAAAAGCATCTTCGTTCCACTTATGTATAAATCGCTGCTGTATCTTTCGTCTCAGCAAAAAGAAAATGTAAAATACATAACAGGGAATAAAATTGAGCTTCAGACGAAATCTTTTGTCACCAATAATGCAAAAGTTATTTATCCTGATTTAACGGAAGAATTTATTAGTATAAACTCCGAACTTTACCAGAATTATTTTCCGTTTAATAATACGCTACAAGCCGGGAATTATAAGTTTTTTGCCGGAGATAGATTAAGCGAATCAATTTCGGTCAATATCGATAACCGCGAATCGCAGACAACGTATTTAACCGAAGACGATATTGTTGAATATCTTAAACAGATAAACTTTAAAGGTTTGAATTCATTTGTTGACATTAATTCTGATGTAATTCAAGTAATTCAACAAGCAAGATATGGTTCTGAGTTGTGGAAATTGTTTTTAATCCTTGCTCTTCTGACTGCTATTATTGAAATGTTTGTAGCAAGAAACACGAAAAAAGATATTGCTGAAGTTTCGAAGTAGGGAAGCGGTAGAATTTTAAATGAGGCGGGAAAGTATTTCATCACAAACGGCAAAACCTTTTGGTGTAAGAAATATAATTTGGTTATTCTTAACCAATAATTTTTCTTGAACTAACTGATCAATCAGTTTTTCATTTCTAACAAACCAATCGTTACCGAATTTCTTTCTAAATTCATCCAACAATAAACCACGACTTCTCAATGCAAGAAGAACATACTCTTCTTCCATTTCCACTTTAGATATTTCTTCAATACTTATAACAGCGTTTTCATTTTTCTTAATTGCATCTATATACATTTTTAGACTCGATAGATTGCTCCAGCGTTTTCCATTCATAAATGAATGTGCAGAAGTCCCAAAACTTAAATAATCTTTGTAGTGCCAGTAGGCATTGTTATGAACCGATTCAAATCCCGCATAACAAAAATTTGAGACTTCGTATTGTTTCATCCCTTTGTTAGAAATATAATCTATTGTCATTTCATACAAGTCTGCATCGTGATCGTCATCTTCAAGTTCAACTTTTCCGTCAAGTACCATTTTGTTTAGAATTGTACCGCGCTCAAGAATAAGGCTGTAAGCAGAAATGTGTTTGATTGGTAAAGTAAAAACTGTGTTTAAATTGTGAAGCCATTTTTCTCGGGTTTGCCCGGGCAGATTAAAAATAAGATCAATACTTATATTTTTATAACCGGCATCTTTAGCATTATGCACGGTATCAATTGCAGTTTGACTTGAATGTATTCGGGTCAGAAATTTTAACTCGTCTTCATTAAAAGATTGAATTCCAATGCTAATTCTATTAACCCCAACTTTATTAAATGAAATAAAATTTTCTTTTGTAACTGTACCCGGATTTGTTTCCATAGTTACTTCAGAATTTGTTTCAATTTTGAATTTATTTTTTAGATATGATATTATTTCACCAAGATATTCCGGCTCCATTAGAGAAGGAGTTCCGCCGCCAAAATAAATAGTGTTGAAGGAATGAGTAGTTGAATAGATTTGTGAATAAAAATCTATTTCTTTTTTAAGAGACGATAAATAATTATTTACATTATCCGAAGTGATGATAGAATAAAAATCGCAGTAAATACATTTATGATCGCAAAATGGAATGTGTATGTATAGTGCTGATTTATTGATCATAAATGTATTTTCAAAATCCTATTTAACTTAACTTAAAAATCGTCGTAAACAGGTTCGTTATCTTTTAATGCGTAATAATATTCTTGTGCTCTTATTTCAGTAACGCTTGAGTTGATTTTTTTATCATGCTCTTCATCAATTAAAAACAAAAGACGGATACTCTGATTTTTGGGTAAAAGTTTAATTATTTCATCGGGAATACAAATTTTCCCTTTGTTATCTGTTTTAATCCTGAACTCAAATGCTTTCATAAGTTTCCCCTTTCATGAAAGTTTATTTTAACAGTCCCATTAATTCACGTGCACCATTAAGACTTGAATCAGTAATTTCTTCACCGCTCATTAATTTTGCAACTTCACGAATTCTCTCATCTTCGTTCAATTCTCTGATTGAACTTACAACGCGGTCTTCAATTTTTCTTTTCTCTACCGCAAAATGAACATCACTTAGACCGGCGATTTGCGGTAAGTGTGTTATTGCAATTATCTGATGATGCTTTGCTAATGATTTTAAAGCTATTCCAACTTTCTGAGCAATTCGTCCGCTGACGCCGGTATCAATTTCATCAAAAATTAAAAGAGGAAGTTTATCGTTTTTTGCGAGAGTTGATTTAAGAGCAAGCATCACTCTTGAAACTTCTCCTCCGGAGGCTACTTTTGCAAGAGGTTTTAAATCTTCACCAATATTCGTTGAGATGAAGAATTCAACTGTATCAACTCCATGAGTATCAAATTTCAGAGGGACGTTATTAAGAAGAATATAATTTTCATTGCCGTTATCAACTCTATTTTGCTTAATGGAAACTTCAAACTTAACATCATTAATTCCGAGAGATGCTAACTCGGAGATAACTTCTTTAGAAATTACTTTAGCTGAATTGATTCTGGTTTTAGTCAGCTCTGAAGCGGTCAAACCGCATATTTCTTTTTGTTTGGTTAATTGAACTTTTAATTCCGCTGTTTTTTCTTCGAAAGATTCAGCGAGATTTACCTCTTCACCGATTCGTTTTCTGTACTCAATTAGAGTTGATATACTTCCGCCGAATTTTTTCTTCAACGAATTTATTGCGGTTAATCTTCCTCTCATTTCATCAAGCCGCAAAGGATCAATCTCAATTTTTGATTTGTAATTTCTGACGAAAGATTTAATGTCGTCAATTAAAGATATTGCAGTAGATGTTTCGTGTAATATCTCATTAAATGTTTTATCAATTTCAACAAGCTGATTTATTTCAGACTGCACCTTTGCAATTGCATCATAAATCGAGTTATCATCTTCATAAATTAAATTATAAACTGATGAAGTAAGCTCCATAAGCTTTTCAGAATTTTCGAGAATTCGAAGTTCATTTAATAATTTCTCATCTTCATCATCAACCGGTGAAATGGCATCTATTTCTTTAATCTGAAAAGAATAAAGTTCTTTCTTTTCTTTAAGGACATTTTCTCTTTCTTTTAATTCACGCAATTCTTTTTGAATATTATGAAGGAGTGTAATTTCATGTTTATAAGATGTTAGTAAATCTTCACATTGAGAGAAGTCATCAAGAAAGTCAACGTGAGTTTCCGATTTTAATAAAGATTGGTGTTCATGTTGTCCGTGAAGATCGACCAGTAAATTTCCTGCTTCTTTAATTAAGTTGAGTGAAACAGGAGTATCATTTATGAAGCATCTATTTGAACCTTTTAGCGAAAGTTCACGCCTCATAATTAATTCATCATTAAACTCAATTTCATTTTCTTCAAGCAGAGTAACAATTTTTTTATTTTTAGATGTATCGAAAATTCCTTCTACAATTGATTTTACTGCTCCTTTTCTAATGACTTCATTTGAGGCACGTTCGCCGAGCAGCAATCCCATTGCATCAATTAAAATAGATTTACCTGCTCCCGTTTCTCCGGTGATTATATTCAATCCATTTTGAAACTCTACATTTAAAATTTCAATTAATGCGTAATCTTTTATGTAAAGAGATTTAAGCATAACTCTTAAGACTTTGTTAAGTGCAATTTAGCAAGCATAATTCCGGAGATAGTTTTAGCATCATAAATATCACCGTTTTTAATTTTATCCTCAATTTCTTTAAGGGTTATTTCGATTATCTGCATTCCGAATTCCCCTTCTTCACGGTTATGCTCACCGTTACTCAATCCTTGCGCAAGAAAGATGTGAAGCCTCTCAGTACAGAAACCTGGAGTTGTAACAATAGTTCCAAGTTTAATTATTGATTTTGCCTTATAACCTGTTTCCTCCTTCAGTTCACGGAGAGCGCAAACTTGAGGGTCTTCTCCTTTTTCCAGTTTACCGGCAGGTAACTCATACAGAAAACGTTGGAATGGATAACGAAATTGATTTACCAAAACTATTTTATAATCGTCTGTTAAAGCAACAATAACTGAGCCGCCGGAATGAATTGCAACTTCACGAATCCCTTTATTTCCGCTGTCGTACTCAATTTCGTCAATCTGCAAATCAAACACTTTCCCTTGGAAAATGGTATCACTTTTTATCAGTTTAAAATTCATCTGAACAACAGTATTTAGTAATTATGAATTATAATAGGGAATAAGTTCGCTCCCCAAATATTTTAGCAATGCCGTAATAACTCCAAGATCATCAAGATACCCGATAAGTGGTGCAATATCGGGAATAGCATCAATCGGAGAAATAAAATAGACGAGAGCTGCAACAATAATCGCCTTTCTGTGCCATGATACATACTTGTCAGTCATATAGCGGTATAAAGCGGTGACATCTTTTGCAAACGAAATCTTCTTACCAACCTCTTCAAGTTTTAGCCAAATATTTGCTTCAACATAATCAGCTTCTTCTTTCACCTTTTTATAATTGATTTCTCCTTGTTCGGGAGAATCACCGTAATCAATTTCGCGCCATTTAATTTCATGATCCGACATACAATCCTCTTCAGTTAATTAAGTTATTATAGCTGTCTCTCAACTCAATAAATTTATTTTGTTTTATAATATTTTCCATACCAATCGAAAACAGTCTTCCACCATAAACGAGCGTTTTGTGGTTTTGCAACAAAGTGAGTTTCATCCGGGAAATAAAGAAATTGGCTTGGCACTCCAAGTCTTTGCAATGAAGTAAATAGTTGAAATGCCTGCTCTTCAGGAACACGGAAATCATTAGCTCCATGCACAACTAAAACCGGAGTTTTGCAATTATGAATATATCTGTGCGGTGAAAATTTTTCATAAACCTGACGATTTTCCCATGGCGTTCCTTTGAACTCCCACTCGGGAAACCATAATTCTTCTGTTGTTCCGTACATGCTTTCAAGATTAAAAACGCCTGCATGACTAACAAGTGCATTGAAGCGATTTGTATGCCCGGCAATCCAGTTAACCATATAACCTCCATAAGATGCGCCGGCAGCAAAAGTATTTTCTTTATCGATATATGAAAAATTATCAATTGCATAATCATAAGCATTCATTAAATCTGTATAAGCTTTTCCTCCCCAATCGCCGGAAATTTCATCACAGAATTTTTGTCCATATCCTGTACTTCCTCTTGGATTTGGAGCAACAACAACATAACCCTGTGCGGCAAACGCTTGAACATTCCAACGATAATGAAAATCATCTCCCCAATTTCCTTGCGGACCGCCGTGAATTAAAAATATCATCGGATATTTTTTTGATTTATCAAAGAAAGGTGGTCTTATTAAAACTGACTGAACCGGAACACCATCTTCACCCTTTGACCAAAAGGTTTCCATATCATTCATTTCAATCTGGTCAAGTCTTGATTTGTTGATAAATGTAATTTGCTTCATTGTTTTACCGTCAGAAGTAAGGGAGAAAATCTCATGCGGTAAATTAGTTCTCTGCTGTTTAAAGAAAATTATTTTACCGTCAGAAGCAGCATCAAGAGAGGTATTATTGTATTCTTTTAATAATGTTGTAACATTTTTAGAATTAATATCGATTTTATAAACAGATTCATAAACTTGATTTGCAGCGTTGAAGAAAATAGTTTTTGAATCACTGCTCCAAAGCATTTCAGCAATTGAAATATCGATATCATCGGTTAACGAGGTAGTTGTTCCTGTTCCTCTATCATAAAGCATTAGCCTTTGTTTATCGGCTTCAAAACCCTCCCGCTCCATTGAGCAATAAGCGATATATTTTCCATCGGGGGAGTAGATTGGTTGATTGTCATTTCCTTTACTAATGGAGATTTTTTTATAAGGAGTTTTACTCCCTTTTTTTACATCGGAAAGATTAATTATAAAGATATCATTATTCGTACTTGTTGAAAGAAACTCAGCCGTATTCATTGTGAAAGCAACTTCTTTGCCGTCTGGAGAAAAGGAAAAATCTTTTGCTGAACCAAGAGAAATTGGCGGAGTATCGAATTTGGATCCAAGAGTTAAATCAACAGCTTCTTTTGAGTTTTTATCAAACAAAAAAAGATGACTTCTTGATTCGCCTCTCCAATCATTCCAATGTCTGTACATCAATTCAGTGAAAAGACTAGCTTTAACTTTGGAATTCTCTTTCACATCATTTTTGGTTTTGTTACAATCATCATCTGTACAATCGGGGTGAACAGAGGAAGTAAAGAGAAGTTTAGACCCGTCATTCGACCAAACATAATCTGAAACGCCGGAATAAATATTGGTCAATTGGATTTTATTTGAACCATCTAATTCAGATAACCAAATTTGTCCACCGAAAATGTAAGATAATTTTTTCCCGTTTGGTGTGAATTTTGGTGTGCTTTCATTTTTTTCACTACTAATAACTAAGCGCTGATTGGAGCCATCTGTATTGATTAGATAAATATCGCTATTCCCTTTATTCAATTCCATGCTGTAAGTTGAAAGAGAAAAGGTTAGTTGTTTATTATCCGGAGAAACTGAATATGTTCCGATTCTTTGCATAGCCCATAGATCATCAATTCCCAAAACTCGTTTTTGTTGTCCCAAGGCGAGGGCAGAAAATAAAATCAGTGAAATGAGAAGCAGCTTTTTCATTATAACCTCAAATAAATTTAGTAATACAAAGTTACATTATTTTTGTCAAAAAATTTATGGAATTAGGAAGTGTGAATCTCGATTTACTACAATTTCTGAAGATTTGAAAATATTGAATCGGGTGAAAAATCTTTTAATAACTCATCAACTCTTTTTTTATCCCCAAAAGTTTTGGCAATTTCTGAAAGCAGTTTTAACTGAAGTTCATTATCGTTTTGAGGAGTTAGTAATAAAACTACTATTCTTGAAGGTATTCCATCAATTGCATCGAAATCAATTTCATTCTTTAACAATGCAATTGCTACAACAGGTTTTGAAATATTAATTTTGGCATGTGGTAAAGCCAATGAATTTGCAATTCCGGTCGGCATTATTTCTTCGCGCTTTAAGACTTCACTTATAATAATTTCTTTATCGATTTTGATTATTTCCGATACTTTTTGTGCAAGTTCAGAAATTAGAGTTTTTTTATCTGTAGCCGTTGAAAAGATTATTAATTTAGGATCAATTAGTGTGATTAGTTTTTCTTTTCTTTTGTATCTAAGAGCAAAACCAATTAAAGGAGCACTAGTTATGGAAGTTACAAGAGCCATAATAACAAGAGCAACAAAAACCTTCTCTTCAATTATACCGGCATCAAAAGCTAATATGCCTAAGATGATTTCCATTGCACCGCGTGAATTCATACCAAATCCGACAGCCAATGAGTCCCATCTTTTTAGTCCACCCAAATAAGCCCCAAGCCCACAACCGATTACTTTTCCGGCAAATGCAAGTAATAAAAAAACTGCTACGATTACAATATCAAAATGAGCAATAAAGTTGACCCTAAGTCCAATTGAAACAAAGAACAACGGAGCAAAAATATTTGTAATAAATTGATGAATGATTTCACGAGTATGTTGTTTTAAGTGAACTGAATCACCTATAGCAATTCCGGTTATAAACGCACCGAAAATTGCATGAATACCGATATACTCTGTAAATGCGGCTGAAAGGAAACCTGATATTAATATAAAATTAATGACTCCACCAGGGAAAGATAATTTGTTTTGGATTGTTGGTAATACATAATTAAATATTTTTCTCCCAAAAATTAACATGAAGCTGATAAATGCGAAAGCAAGTAAAAAAGTTGTTTCAAATCCAAAACCGTGATTTGCTGTTCCCATCATTCCCAAAATGATAGAAAAAATAATCCATCCAATTAAATCATCTACCATTGCAGAAGCAATAATGACTGTTCCAATTTCAGTTTTAAGAAGATTAAGATCCATCAAAGTTTTCGCGACGACCGGTAGTGCGGTAATTGATAAAGCGACACCGATGAATAATGCAAAAACCAACTTCTGACTATGGTCAGCTATTCCGAGAAGATCAGGAAAAAAATAACCCATCGAAAATCCAATGAAAAATGGAACCACCAATCCCATTAAACTTGTAGATATAGCTGTACGACTCTGCTTTAATACGACACTTAAATCAACTTCCAAACCGGAAACTAGTAACAACATAACAACGGCAATAGTTGTTAAACCTTCAAATGCGATTCCAACATTTTCAGATTGCCTAAACAAATTTTGAAATACTTCCGGCCAAAAAAGGCCCAAAAGAGTGGGTCCGAGAATAATTCCGGCAAGAATTTCGCCAACAATTATTGGTTGCTTTACAGAACGTGCTAATTCACCAAATATCCTGGCAAATAGCAACATTACGCTTATTCCTATAAGGAAAAATGTTATGTCGGCAACAGACATTTTCATTATGATTTATCTTCGTTTGAAAGTTTAATAAGTAATAAAGAGCATGGTAATTCTTTTACAATAAATTCTAAATCATGTTGGAACAATCTGTCAACGAATTTTAATGAATGTTTTGGTGCAAGATGTACAAAAATATCTCCGCCGTTTTCGCGTATATATTTATTTGCCTCCCAACCTTCTTTTCCGTATAAACAAACTGTTTCTACACTAATATTTTTTAATTGAAGTTCTTTGACATATAGCTTTGTTTTTTCTTCTTCTTCTTTTTGAATTTCCAGCCGGACTTTTTCTGTTCCTTGTGCCGAACCTGTTTCGTATACGGTTGATGTGAGTCCGAGAACCTTAAACTCACGGATTAGAACAAATTCTTTTGCGTTTTCGAGAAGTGCAAATTGATATGCAAGTTGAATCATTTTTTCGTTTTCAGAAGTAAAGTCAACCGATACACAAAATTTATTAAACTTGCTCAATCCGCCGGGTCTAATTGTATGTATTAAAAGACTGCAGGGAGCTTTTCGCATAAGTTTTCTTGCTACTGATCCGATGTAGTAATTTATCATCGTCTCTTTTTCTAAAGCACCTGCAATTAAGAGATCAAGCGAATATTCTTTTGCTTTTTTGATAATAGCTTTTGCAGGTTTACCACTTCCCCAATCCAATTTAAATGAATTTGGTGGAAGCCCGGAATCAGCAATTAATTGAAGAAGTGCTGCTTCCTTCTCTTCGTTTTTTTCACCGATGTGGAATAGAAATAATTCGGAATTAAAAAGTTGTTGTAGACGTTTTGCTTCGAGGAGCAAAGATTTTCCCGTGGGGGAAAAGGTTATTGCAAGACCGATTTTCTTGAATGGAAATTCCATGATTAAATTTTATTTGTTAAAAAATATTAACCGATTTGAAGAAATATAAATAGAACGGAAATAAGATATAAAACAAAATATATACTTAACAGAAAAATCGTAGTGATTGCAAAACTTCTCAGTCGGGAGTAAACATTGTTCCCCGTCCCAAAATGTTATTGGGATCAAGCACTTTTTTGATGTTTCGCATTTTATTTACGCCTTCGGTTCCAAACATCATCAAGAGGTAATCAGTTTTGATTTTTCCGATTCCATGCTCTGCAGAGACTGTCCCTTTAAGCTCAACAGCTTTTTCACATATCTGTTTATATAAGTTCTTTCCTTTTAAAAACTCGTCATCTGATTTTGGAAGCATGTTCAAATGTATGTGTGAATTTCCGAAATGCCCGTAACAAACGGAATCAATATCGCTTTCGGTTACTAAGTTTTGACAAAAGAAATAAAAATCACGAAATACATCATCTGGAACGGCGACATCGGTACCAAGTTTGCGGAAGTTATTTCGGGAAATATATTCATTCACTTTATATGAAATTGCATGACGGAACTCTTTTATTTTCATCTTATCAACTTCTTGCATTCCCACCCAAATATTATCTAATTTCCCGTTACATTTTTCAATTAGATTAAACCATTCTTCAGTTAGGGAATCTTCATTTTCCGTTGTTGTTTCTTGCTCAAACCATACCGCACAACTTGCGGTACTATCAATTTCATTGAAATCATCTTTAAGAAATTGTAATGCATTTCTATCGAAAAATTCTAATGCACGAGCTGAAAAGTCATTTTCATTAAGTCTTGATAATTCGCGGCTTCTAGAAACAAAGTTTATTCCGTCAACTTCATTTTTAAAAAAGACTACGCATGATAATGTATCAAAAGGGTAAGGGAGTACTTTTAATTTGGCTTTGGTAATTATACCAAGCGTTCCTTCCGATCCGATGAATAAATCAATTGCATCCATATTTTCTTTAATGAAATAACCCGAAGCATTTTTTGTATTTGGCATTTCTATCCTGGGTAATTCAATGTTTATTCTCTTTTCATCCGAGATAATTAAAGTAAGCGAATTGTTAAAGGCGAAGTTTTTTCCTCTTTCTAATTCAAGTTTATCTCCTGTTGGCAATATTAAACTTAGAGATAAAACATAATCGCGTGTAGGACCATATTTGAATGTTTTTGCACCGGATGCATTCGTCGCAATTGTTGCACCGATGAAACAGTTTTGTTCAGTTGGATCAGGGGGATAGAGTAAATTATGTTCTTTAAGTTTTTCAAGTATTGTTGAAAGAATAACACCTGTTTCAACAATAATAAAATTCTCTTCTCGATTAATTTCAATTATTTGATTCAGTTTTTCGGTTGATATAACTATACCGCTATCGGGTACCCGCGCTCCTGTTAATCCGGTTCCGTTTCCTGCAATTGTAACCGGAATTTTGTTGGTATTAGCATCTTTAATTATTGAAATAATTTCGTCTTCACTTTCGGGAAAGTAAACAACATCACAATTGCCTTTGTAATTTGAAGCATCAACTAAATACGATTCTATTTCATCTCGATTTGTTTTTTTTAGCATACCGGGTTTATCTATATAATTATTATCTTTTTCTTCAGTAAGATCAAAAATAGGAAAATCATTTAATTTTATTTCGTAATTTTGAATAAATTATTAAAATATAATCAAGAGGAAAACATGACACCAAATTTAGATATGATAAAAAAAGTCTATGCTGAATTTCAGTTCAAAGTTGATCACGCCAGAAAACTACTTGGCAGACCACTAACATATACTGAAAAAATATTATACACACATTTATGTGAATTACCTTCCCAAGAATTACAACGCGGTAAAGATTATGCAGATTTAGCACCGGATAGAGTTGCAATGCAGGATGCTACAGCACAAATGGCATTGTTACAGTTTATGTCGGCAGGAAGAAAATCTGCAGCCGTTCCTTCCACAGTTCATTGCGATCACTTGATTCAGGCACAAGTTGGAGCAACTGAAGATTTGTCTCGTGCAAACAACGAGAATAAAGAAGTCTATGATTTCCTTGAGAGCGTTAGTCAAAAATATGGAATTGGTTTTTGGAAACCGGGAGCGGGAATTATTCATCAAGTAGTTTTAGAAAATTATGCTTTCCCCGGTGGAATGATGATTGGTACAGACTCACACACACCAAATGCAGGAGGACTTGGAATGATTGCCATTGGTGTCGGAGGTGCGGATGCTGTGGATGTTATGGCAGGTATGCCATGGGAATTAAAATGGCCTAAACTTATTGGTATTCACTTAACCGGAAAACTTTCGGGATGGGCTTCAGCAAAAGATGTAATTTTAAAAGTTGCCGGACTCCTTACCGTAAAAGGAGGAACCGGTGCAATAGTTCAATATTTTGGTGAAGGGGCAGCTTCACTTTCTTGTACCGGTAAAGGAACAATTTGTAACATGGGAGCTGAAATCGGTGCAACCACATCAGTCTTCCCATTTGATGAAAGCATGGTTCGTTATCTAAAATCAACATTAAGAGAAGATCTCGCTGAACTTGCTTTATCAATGAAAGATATTTTAACAGACGATCCCGAAATTTATAGTGATTATTCAAAATATTTCGATCAGATTATCGAGATAAATTTAAGTGAACTTGAACCAATGCTTAATGGTCCATTTACTCCCGACCTCGCTTGGCCAATTTCCAAAATGAAAGAAGCAGTAATTGAAAAAGGTTATCCTGATAAGATTGAAGTTGCATTAATAGGAAGCTGCACAAATTCAAGTTATGAAGATATAGACCGTTCAGCAAGCATAGCAAAACAAGCGTTAGCAAAGGGATTAAAGTCGAAAGCTCAATTCACTATTACTCCGGGTTCAGAACAAGTGCGCGCAACTATTGAGCGTGATGGACAGCTTCAAATATTGGAGGAACTCGGTGGAATTATTCTTGCAAATGCCTGCGGACCATGTATCGGGATGTGGAAGAGAATGGATATGCCCACTGAAAAGAATACAATTGTAACTTCATTTAATCGAAATTTTGCTAAACGAAATGATGGTAATCCAAATACATTGGCGTTTGTTGCAAGTCCGGAAATTACAACAGCACTTGCAATAGCCGGAAGTTTATCGTTTAACCCTTTAACTGATGAGCTTATTAATGAAGCCGGTGAAAAAGTTAAACTTGAACCTCCAACAGGTGAGGAACTTCCCGCTCTAGGATTTGATGCAGGTGAAAATGGTTTTGTTACTCCCGCTGAAGATGGCTCAATGGTTGATGTTAAAGTAGATTCCAATAGTGACCGTTTACAATTACTTCAAGCTTTTTCTGCATGGGATGGAAAAGATATAGAAGATGTAACTATTCTTCTTAAAGCAAAGGGAAAATGTACAACCGATCATATTTCAATGGCAGGTCCGTGGTTGAAATATAGAGGTCACCTTGATAATATTTCAAATAATATGTTTATTGGTGCAACTAATGCTTTTTCCGGTGAAACCGGAAAAGTTAAAAATATTTATACCGGTGAGGTTAAATCGGTTCCGGAGGTTGCGCGTGAATATAAAGCCGGAAACATCGGTTGGGTTGTTATAGGTGATGAAAATTATGGAGAAGGGTCAAGCAGAGAACATGCTGCATTAGAACCACGTTTTCTTGGCGGTCGTGCAATAATTGTTAAAAGTTTTGCCCGAATTCATGAAACAAATTTGAAGAAGCAAGGAATGCTTCCTCTAACTTTTGCAAACCCTTCTGATTATGATTTAATTCGTGAAGACGATAAAGTCAACATTAAAGGATTAACAGAATTTCAAGTCGGTAAACCTTTCACTCTATTAATTAAACACAGTGATGGTTCCGCAGATGAAATTACATTAAATCATACTTTTAATGAAAGACAATTTGAATGGTTCAAAGCCGGCAGTGCGTTGAATATGATTGCTAAAGGTTAGAACTTTTTCGATTATAAAATTAAACCCGATTTATAATTAAATCGGGTTTTTAATTTTAAAGTAACCGAACAAGAATATTTACAACTACTATTTATTAGTTAGCGGGCATTGTAAAAAGAAACCGAAACTCCGCTAAATTATATCCCAAACAAAACTCACCTTCATATTCGGACTTATACACTCAATGACAAATCTTAATTAATCAACGATTTATCACAAATCTATTAAGGGTTCGAAATTTTTTTTGAATAAAGATATATTTTTATTGTTTATCAATAAATATTTATTATCTTTGCGACATCAATTAACACATTAAAGAAAAGATATGTCAAAAACAAACAACTTCGTATTTTGGGGCTTATATATTGTAGCTTGGATCATCTTTGTCGGCTTGAGTATTGAAGCCGGGGGCTTGATAGTAAATTTCTTTTTCAGTCTGTATAAGCCTGAATTTGTCCAAAATCTTTATCAAAAGTTGGACTTAATTGAAATGTATGAAGAAAGTAAATTGGCTTTTTTCGGTATCTATAGCTTTATTCTCTTCATTTCAATTTTAAAAGCTTGCCTATTTTACATAGTTATCAGGCTAATGCACAAAATGGATTTATCAAAACCTTTCAACACTTTTGTTTCAAGCCAAATTTCACAAATTAGTTATTACACCCTTTCAATTGGACTATTAGGTTACATCGCCAGACAGTTAGTTAAATATTTAATGCATTATGGTTTTGTCACCGAAAACTTAAACCAATTTTGGACAGACAGTCAGGCGTTTATTTTTATGGGGGCTGTAATCTATATTATTGCGACGATTTTCAAAAAGGGAGTAGATATTCAAAACGAAAACGATTTAACGGTATAAGCTATGCCAATCATTGTAAACTTAGATGTTATGATGGCAAAGCGAAAAATGTCACTTAATGAGCTATCAGAAAAAGTTGGACTAACACTTTCTAACCTTTCCATCTTAAAAACTGGAAAAGCGAAAGCTATACGCTTTAGCACTTTGGAAGCTATTTGTAAGGTACTAAACTGTCAGCCTTCTGATATTCTTGAATACGTAGAAGAAACTTAACTTAAAATAATTTATGAAAACAATATTTATATTGTCAGTTTTATTACTGCTCAGCTTTTTTGTAAATGCTCAAAATAACGAAAGCATTACCATAGGTAAAAAAGAAATCATTTATTCCAAGGTATTGAATGAAAATAGAAAAATTTGGATTTATACTCCAGACATTACTTCTCAAAGTGTAATTCCTGATAAGCGATACCCTGTATTGTATTTATTAGATGGTGATGCTCATTTCTTTTCGACAGTCGGCATCATTCAACAACTTAGTCAAGCCAACGGAAATGGTGCATTACCTGAAATGATTGTGGTTGCCATTGAAAACACAAACAGATTAAGGGATTTAGTGCCTTCTGATGATTTAAACAAAACAAACCCTTTTATTGACTTTTTATCATCCGAATTAATACCATACATAGACAAGAATTACAACACTGCCCCTTACAAATTGTTAGTTGGTCATTCCTTAGGTGGACTCACCGCAATTGATGTTCTCACTAAATTTCCCCAATTATTTAATGCCTACATTGCTATTGACCCAAGTATGTGGTACAATAACGAAAAGTTTTTGAACAAGGCTATTGATCAATTGCCCAAACAAAATATGAATGGTAAAAGACTTTTTGTTGGAACAGCTAATACAATGCCTAAGGGAATGACAATAGCACAGATTAAAAACGACAGTTCATTTGAAACACAGCATATCCGTTCAATTTTCAAGTTAGATGAATTCTTGAAAGCAAATACCAATGGTTTGCTCTATGCACAAAAATATTATGAGACCGAAGGACATAATACAATACCATTGTTAAGTGAGTATGATGGGTTACGTTTTATTTTTGACTATTATCATTTGGATGCAACCGAAAAGGATTTTGCTGACTCTACTGCGTTAATTGCTTCAATATTAAAAACGCATTATGTTAATGTGTCTGATAAAATGGGCTACAAAAATTCAGCACCAGAAGCATTGATCAACTATTTTGCATACGATGCTTTGGGTAAAAATCAATTCAATAAAGCACAAGCGTTATTTGAACTAAACATTGAAAGTTATCCTTTAAGTAGTAATGTTTATGATTCGTATGCTGATTATTTTTTGGCTAACAAGGATACTATCAATGCCATTTCAAATTATAAAAAAGCATTGCAGATTAATAATAATGCAGAGACTAAAATAAAGTTAGACGCTTTAATTACAAACGGAACATCAATCCCTGTAACTGTAGATTTACAAAAATATGTAGGCGTTTATGTTTTGGAAACCTATAACATTTCTATAATTTTAGAAATTCGTGACGCTAAATTGTGGGCTATAGTTCCAGGACAAGATGATAGCGAATTCCAACTACTATCTGAAAACGTTTTTACTGTAAAAGGCAAACAAGGCTATACAATTACATTTCAAATGGACGGTGACAAACCAAAAGGATTTACCTCGTTACAACCCAATGGGACTTTTAAAGCAGTATTTAATTAATAAGTAATTAAAATAGAAATCAAGAAAGTTGGATTGGACAGACAACAAACAGAAAAATAAAAACTTCTTGAATGAGATAAAGAATGAATTAGAATAAGTATTAACGAGCAGAAAAACAACGACCCGCTAATATTGTATAAGCGTAATGCGGGCTGAATTGCCAAAATAGAATTTATCACACTAAATAAACTCATCGGTAAGCGGACAGTGAATTGCTTCGAACCCCGCACTAGGCCTATGCTTGACCGTTGATGGAAACTTCCTGCAATATCTCTCCTTTTATCCCAATAACAACTACATTAACAGGAATATCTCTTTCACTAAAATTAAGTGCCTGTTGTACAAGTTGAACTAAACCACCGCAGCATGGTACCTGCATTATTGCTACTGTGATTGATTTTACTTCGGCTTTATTAATCATTGTAATTAATTTTTCTAGATAGACTTGTTTGTTACTGTCAAGCTTCGGACATGCGATAGCAAGACTTTTCCCCTTAATAAAATCTTTGTGAAAATTACCGTAGGAAAAAGCTGCACAATCAGCGGCTAAAAGTAAGTGACTGTCTCGATAATACGGTGCCTCTGGTGATACAAGATGAAGTTGAATAGGCCAATGATTTAACTGCGACGAAACATCATATTCAACTGAATTTTCTTTTGGTGATTCTAATGATACTGACTGTGAACCGGGGCATGAATGATCTGGTTTATGGTTATTTGACAAAATACTTTCATCAAGCGGATTGGGGATTCCATTTTCTTTTAAAAACAACAAAGCTTCCTCTGCGTATTGAGTTTCACCATGTGCTATCAAGTGTTTGATGTGCGCGTTAATGGTTTCCTTTCCACCTTTAATGATGTACTCCATAACTTTACGTTCATTATAAGGTTCGGCTTCTCGCTCAATAACTGAGATTGCATTAGTTGGGCAAGTTCCGAGGCAAGCGCCTAATCCATCGCAAAAGAGGTCGCTAATCAATCGTGCTTTCCCATTAATTATTTGCAAAGCTCCTTCGGCGCATGAAGGGACACAATCACCACAACCGTTACATTTGTCTTCATCTATTGTAATTATTTTTCTTATCATATTCTGCTCAATTATAATAATCGGATTAAATCATCTGATTAAAAATAAGCAGAAAAGAATTAATTTTCAAATTAATTACACTGAATGAATTTCATTTATTTCTTAAATTGTTCATGTAAACTCAATTCAATAAAATTATAACTGAAACGGAAAAGATGAAAAAAATATTTTTATTATTTCTTTTAATTGTACAGAGTATCTCATTCTCTCAAGTTAAAGTTACATTCGAGATAACAGCAAAAAATCTTACTTCCGATGAAAAAGTTTTTATCTCCGGTAATCATCAGACAATTGGGAATTGGGATCCAAAAGCGATTCCGCTTGAATTGAATAAGAAAAATATTTGGACGAAAAAAATCTCATTTCCTAAAGGAATAAAAGTTGAATTCAAATTGACAAAGGGAAGTTGGGAAACTGAATCACAAATTGAACCTGGTGTTAATCCGGAGAATTATTCATTCACAACAAACAAAGACACAGCCATTTCAATTACTATCAATCATTGGCGTGATCAAAATCCCCCTAAAATATTTGGACAAATAACCGGTAAAGTTGAATATCTGAAAAATATTGTTGGAAAGGGAATCTTACCGAGAGATGTTATAATATGGTTTCCACCAAGCTATGATGAGAGCAGTTCGAAAAGATATCCGGTGTTATACATACACGATGGACAAAATATTATTGATCCCGCAACATCAGCGTTTGGAATTGATTGGCAAGTTGATGAAACATCCGACAGCTTAATCAAAGAAAATTTAATGAATGAAATTATTGTTGTGGGAATATATAATACAGCACAACGTAGAAGCGATTACAGCAATAATGATACAGGTTATGCGTATATGCGTTGGGTAGTAAATGAATTAAAACCACTAATTGATAAAACGTATCGAACTAAACCCGACAGAGAAAATACAGCAGTTGCCGGCTCTTCGATGGGGGGATTAATTTCGTTTATGATGCTTTGGGAATACTCTGATATTTTCTCAAAGGCCGCATGTTTTTCTCCGGCATTGAAAATAGATAGATTTGATTTTGTCAAGAATGTCAGAAATTTCAATGGGAAGAAAAAAATTATCAAAATCTATATCGATAACGGTGGAGCTGGATTAGAAGCACGTCTCCAATCCGGGATTGATGAAATGATTGAAGTACTTTCACAAAAAGGTTATGAAGTTGAAAAAGACATTATGTTTTTTGTTGATAAAGAAGCAGAGCATAATGAATCCGCATGGGGGAAACGAATATACAAACCTTTGTTATGGTTTTTCGGCAAGGAAAATAAAAACAAATAGTATTACATGTTTTTACTTAGTGTCATTGTGACTTTGTGGCAAAATAAATTCCAACCTATTGGGGACACAAAGTCACAAATGGAATTTCAACTTACGACTTCTTTGGTCTATAAATATGCGGACTTTGACCAAGAAAAACTTCAGCGGCTTCCATTACTGTTTCCGATAGAGTTGGATGTGGATGAATAGTTAAAGCAACATCCGTAACATTCGCTCCCATTTCAATTGCAAGAACACCTTCGGCAATTAATTCACCGGCGCCTGGCCCGCAAATCCCAACACCAAGTATTTGCTGTGTATCAGGGTCAACAATAAGTTTTGTTACTCCGTCAGAACGGTCGAGGGTTGTTGCTCGCCCTGAAACTATCCACGGGAATTTTGCAACTTCATGTTTAATCCCTTTTTCTCTAGCTTGAGTTTCTGTTAAACCAGCCCATGCAATTTCAGGGTCTGTAAATACAACGGCAGGAATGGCTTTTGGTTCGAATGCTACTTTATGTCCCGCAATATGTTCAACTGCAACTCGGGCTTCGTGTGATGCTTTATGTGCTAACATCGGTTCGCCTGCAATATCTCCGATTGCATAGATATTTGGATCTTTGGTTTCAAGTTGTTGATTAACTACAATCCAACCGCGTTGATTAACTTCAACTTTGGTGTTCTCTAATCCAAGTCCTTTTGTTTCCGGTCTTCTTCCGATTGACATTAAAACATAATCGTACTCAATCTCATCAGTTTTTCCGTCTTTTGCTTCAACTGTTACGGTCAATCCATTAGTAGATTCTTTGATAGAAGTAACTTTTGAATTCAACATAATTTTATCAAAAGAAGCAGTTAATCTTTTTGATAAGTGCATAACCATATCGCGGTCTGCACCGGGCAATAAACCGGCTGTCATTTCAACAACAGAGACTTTTGTTCCGAGTGCAGAATAGACCGAGCCAAGCTCAAGTCCGATATATCCGCCTCCAACAACCAAAAGTGATTTCGGAATTTCGGGGAGTTCTAATGCACTAGTTGAGTTCAACATCCTTTTACTGTTTACTTCAAGCGAAGGGATTGATGTTATGACCGAGCCGATTGCTATGATTGCTTTATCGAAAGTAACATTCTCTATAGTTCCGTCATTCTTATCTATCCTAAGAGACGTTGAACTTATAAAACTTGCTCTACCGGAAATGTAATTTACTTTTCTCTGCTTGACTAAAGTGCTAAGTCCGGCTGCCTGTTTATTTATAACTTTATTTTTGAAAGCTCTAATTTTTTCAATGTTGATTTTGGGCTCACCGAATTCAATTCCCCAATGTGATGCTTCCTTCGCCTCGTTAATCAATTTTGCAATGTGTAATAATGCTTTTGAAGGAATACACCCTCTGTTCAAACAAACACCACCAAGATTTTTATCTGCATCAATTAGTGTAACGGACATTCCCATATCAGCCGCTATAAATGCTGCCGCATAACCGCCCGGTCCGCCGCCAATTACAACTAAATTTATTTTATTTTCCATAATTATTTCTTTACTAAAATTAAATTTTCAGTTTAATATCTATAACAAGAATCTATAAGGATTCTCAAGTGCTTCAACAACCCAACGTAGAAATCGTATTGCATCAGCTCCGTCGATAATTCTATGATCATAAGATAGTGAAAGAGGAAGCATTAATCTTGGAACAAATTCACCATCTTTATAAACTGGTTCAAACGAACCACGAGAGACACCAAGAATTGCAACCTCAGGAGAATTTACAATCGGAGTAAAATATGTTCCACCGATCCCACCAAGATTAGAAATTGTAAAACATCCTCCATGCAAATCTTCGAGACCGATTTTTCTTCTTCGTGCTTTATCGGCAAGTTCATTCATATCTTTTGATAATTGGAAAATACTTTTCCCAATTACATTTTTAACTACGGGAACTATTAGTCCGTTTTCAGTATCAACAGCTACACCGATGTTAATATAATTCTTATAGATAATTTCTTTTCGTTCCATGTCAATGCTTGAATTGAATTGAGGAAACTCTGTTAATGCCTCTGAAATTATTCTCAAGAGGAATGAGGTAACCGTTAATTTAGTTCCTTCTTTTT
This sequence comes from Ignavibacteria bacterium, assembly GCA_030684555.1. Taxonomy (GTDB): domain Bacteria; phylum Bacteroidota; class Ignavibacteria; order Ignavibacteriales; family Ignavibacteriaceae; genus JAGUXE01. Next base: position 61,262 of record JAUXVN010000090.1, on the reverse strand, counting down.
CTGCTGAAGAAGTAAGTCCCTTTCGAACTTTTTCAAGATCGGTAATATCAGCTTTATCAAATTGTGTTACATGAGGAATTGTTGCCCATGCATAACTTAAATGGTCGGCGGTTTTTGAACGGATGTTTGACATCGGTTTACGTTCAATATTTCCGAATTTGGAAAAGTCTGGCAAACTCTCAGTTTTTATTCCGATTGAAGAACCGGAAAAAGTGCTTCTATTTTCATTTAGTCTTTTTACATAAGCTTTAACATCATCCAGCGAAATTCTTCCATTAATACCTGAACCAGGAATTCCATTAATATCAACACCAAGCTCGCGTGCTAATCTTCTTACTGATGGAGCTGCAGGTGCTGCGTGAGGCAATATTGCAGGTTGTGTATCTATTAATCCTGCGCGCTGTAAAACCGGATTTATTTTTGCTTCTTCAACTTTGGCTGTTGTTTTGACGGTTGGAGTTTGAGTAGTCTCAACTTTTTCTTCTTCTTGAATGTCATTTTGTTGAGCCGGGACTTCAGAAGATAAAACACTTTCAACACGCAGAGCAACTTGTCCAACTTTAGCTTTGTCACCTTCTTTAATAAATACTTCAAGAATTTTTCCGCTTACGGTTGATGGCACTTCAATGGTTGCTTTATCAGTTTCAATTTCTAAAACACCATCTTCTTTTTGAATTACATCACCAACTTTAACTAATACTTTTAAGATATCGGCTGACTGTATATTTTCACCAAGATCGGGAATTATAAATTCAACTATTCCTCCGGTTGACTGTTTCTGCATGGTTGATGAAGGAGTTTCATCTTTAGTCTCAGTTTTAGTTTCAACCGTTGGAACAACTTTCGTTTCAACTTGTGTCGGTTTTTCCGCTGACAGAGATTCTTCAACACGAAGAACAACTTGTCCTACTTTTACTTTGTCGCCTTCTTTAATAAATAAATCTTTAATAAGACCTTCAACGTTAGAAGGAACTTCAATTGTTGCCTTATCGGTTTCTATTTCTAAAACGGGTTGCTCTTGTTTAAGATAATCGCCTTGTTTTACAAGGATGTTCAGCACAGAGGCTGATTCAATATTTTCTCCCAATTCGGGGAGTATAAATTCTTTCATTATTCTACCTAAAAATTTCTTTTCTTCATAATTATCAAATTAGATTATTCATTTACTATGCGGTCATAGGATTTAATTTAGCCGGATCTATATTTAATTCTTTCATTGCTTTTTCAACTTGATTCATTTTAATTTTACCATCTTGTGCTAAAGCATAGAGTGTGCCGAGTACAATATATCGAGCATCGATTTCAAAGAAATCGCGCAACTCGGGACGAGCCTCACTTCTGCCGAAACCGTCTGTTCCGAGTGATACAATTCTTTTGGGTAACCATTTTGAAATTGAATCTGGCAATGCTTTTACATAATCTGATGATGCTACAATGACGCCATCATTATCTTTGAAGCATTCAGTTGCGTAAGGTATCTTTGGGGTTTCAGCCGAATTTAAGAAATTATATCTTTCAACATCAAGTGCATCACGGCGAAGTTCTTTATAACTTGTAACACTCCAAACATCAGCAGATACTTTGTAATTCTCTTCAAGGAGTACTTGAGCCTTCAATACTTCATTTAGTATTGTACCGCTTCCTAATAAGTTCGCTTTCAGTTTATGCTGTTTAGAAGAATGTTTTAATCTATACATTCCTTTTAAAATTCCTTCTTTTGCTCCTTCAGGCATTTCGGGCATAGGATAGTTTTCATTCATAACTGTCAGATAATAAAAAACACTCTCCTGTTCTTCATACATTCTTCTGATGCCTTCACGAATAATAACAGCAAGTTCATAAGCATAAGCCGGATCATACGTAACTAAATTAGGAACAGGATAAGCTAAAAGATGACTATGTCCATCTTGATGTTGCAAACCTTCACCATTAAGAGTTGTGCGCCCTGCAGTTCCACCGACTAAAAATCCTTTTGTGCGCATATCTGCTGCTGCCCAAATAAAATCGCCAATTCTTTGTAATCCAAACATCGAATAATAAATAAAGAATGGAATGGTATTAATTCCGTGAGTTGCATAAGCTGTTCCGGCAGCAATGAATGAAGCTATTGAACCGGCTTCAGTTATTCCTTCTTCAAATATTTGTCCGTTTTGTGCTTCTTTGTAATAAAGAAGACTGTCTTTATCAACAGGTTCATAAAGCTGTCCGACATGAGAATAAATTCCAACTTGTCTGAATAATGCTTCCATACCGAAAGTACGTGCTTCATCAGGTACGATTGGAACAATAAGTTTTCCGATTTCTTTATCGCGTAAAAGTTTTGCTAATATTCTTACAAAGACCATTGTTGATGAAACATCACGTCCATCTGTTCCTTTATAAAACTCTTCGAAAATTTCTTCGGGAGGAGTTTTAATCGGACGAACATCAGTTTTTCTGTAAGGAACAGAACCGCCAAGTTTTTCTCTTCTTTCACGAAGATATTTCATTTCGGGACTATCGTCAGAAGGCTTGTAAAAAGGAGCTTTTGAAACCTCTTCATCAGAAATTGGAATTCCAAAACGTGTTCTGAATTCTTTTAATTCTTCTTCATTTAATTTCTTTTGCTGATGTGTTATATTTTTGCCTTCGCCCGCTTCTCCGAGTCCGTAACCTTTAATTGTTTTTGCAAGAATTACAGTAGGCTGTCCTTTATGCTCAACAGCGGCTTTGAAAGCTGCGTAAACTTTCTCGGGATCGTGACCGCCTCGTTTCATTTTTCTTAATTGTTCATCAGAAAGATGACTAACCATTTCGAGAAGTTCGGGATCTTTACCGAAGAAATCGTGACGGAGGTAGGCACCCGATTCAACTGAATATTTTTGATATTGTCCGTCGACAATTTCACCCATTCTTTTAACAAGTTTACCGTTAATATCTTTTGCAATAATTGGATCCCAATCGCTTCCCCATAAAACTTTTATTACATTCCAACCTGCACCACGGAAAGCGGCTTCAAGCTCCTGAACAATTTTTCCGTTACCTCGAACAGGTCCGTCAAGTCGCTGCAAGTTACAATTGATAACAAAAACGAGATTATCAAGTTTTTCGCGCGAAGCAAGATTTATAGCCCCGAGAGCTTCAGGTTCATCAGTTTCACCATCACCAAGGAAAGCCCAAACTCTTCCTGTATTTTTCTTTAATCCTCTATCTTCAAGATAGCGGTTAAAGCGTGCTTGATAAATTGCATTGATTGGTCCCAATCCCATTGATACTGTAGGGAACTCCCAAAAATTCGGCATAAGCCATGGATGCGGGTATGACGATAATCCACCCCCCGGTTTTAATTCTCTTCTGAAATTTTCAAGTTGTTCATTAGATAATCTTCCTTCGAGAAAAGCGCGTGCATAAACACCTGGGGAAGCATGCCCTTGAAAGAAAATTTGATCTCCTTCATAGTCTTCCCCTTTACCTTTGAAAAAATGATTAAAAGCAATTTCGTAAATAGTTGCCGCAGAAGCATAAGTTGAAATATGTCCGCCAACACCGGAATCACCTTTATTAGCACGAACAACCATAGCCATTGCATTCCAGCGGATTAAACTTTTTATTCGTCGTTCAATTTCTCTATCTCCGGGAAATGGTGGTTGTTTTTCACGAGGTATTGAATTAATATATGGTGTGTTTGCAGTGAAGGGAATTTCCACTCCTGCTTTTTGAGCTCTTATTTGAAGTTGTTGAAGGATTTCGATAACACGTTTTGGTCCTCCGTTTTGTAACACATAATCAAGCGAGTACATCCACTCTTTATTTTCTATCTCTTCTACTGAAAGTGAATTAGTTCTATCATCAGACATTATTCTATCCTTATTCATTGTTTTATTTTATATGAAAATGACCATACTTGTGGCATTTTATCTAAAGGCAAATTACTCCCTCTTACAAGTAATTATAAATGCTAATAAAGTATGCAGGTGTAAAAACCAGTTGCAAAACTTAAAGAAAATAGCCCTAAAAAACAATTTTAAGGAGGTTTAGCTTCATTTTATCACATTCTCAAAAACTACTCATTATCAGCACTGAATGTACATTACTAATTCACAAAAATTGAATTGTATTAGGATTATTAGGGTAGGTTTTATCTATACTGATTGCTCTAAAGTCAATCTAATTGAATTCGTAAAATGAAGTATTAATGAAGTAAACTAAACATTTGACATAAATCCCGTGAGTAGCGATTATTCACGGGACTTTTTATGTCGATTTTTATTTCATCAAAATCATTTTTTTGATGGAAGAAAAATTTCCGGCATTAATTTTATAGAAATATATTCCGCTTGATAATTCACTTCCGTCGAACTTAAGTTCATAAATGCCTGCTCTTTTTACTTCATTTAGAATCTCAGCCACTTCAGCACCGAGTGAATTATAAACTTTTATCTGAACGTTACGTTCTTTCGGCACATATAAAACTATAACAGTTTCCATATTAAATGGATTGGGATAATTTTGTGAAAGATGAAAATCTAATTCTTGCCCGGTATTAATTTGAATCTCTTTTGAATAACTGAATGTTCCGTCAAAATCAATTTGCTTTAGCCTGTATTTTGATGTTAGTAATAGCGGTGTATCATCAATAAATCTGTATTCTTTATTTGAGGTTGAGGTGCCAACACCGTTTACAAATCCGATGTTTTCCCAATTAGATTCAGAATCAGCAAATGCCCGTTCGATTTCAAAACCTTTATTATTGGTTTCGGTAGCAGTTGTCCAGCTTAATTCAACACTGTTATCAACATTAATTCCTTTGAAGGAAATTAATTCAACCGGAATAGGATTTGTCGGCTGAAGCTGGACGTTCAATTCGGTAGTCGAAAAATTTGATACACTAACATTAGTAAAAGTCTGTGTTATAAAGCTATCGGCAGAAAATGAGGCGGAATAGTTTCCTGCATAAATCATTCGATGGTAATTACCTGTAACTGAATCAGAATAAACATGTGAATTTTGCGCATCGTGATTTGACACTGTTACTTTTGCCTTTATCGGATTTCCATTAACATCAGTCACAACACCTCTAAATCCGTGAAGTGTATTTTCAAGATAATTCAAAAGTGATTGTTTGTTATAATTCCAATAAGTCGGCAAAGATGAACCAGCTACAAGTTTAGTGTTAGAAATTTCAATACATACTTCCTTGCAATTAGCAAAGTAGTTCATATAATCTTGTCTTCCCCCTTCAACCATATACCAATCGTAACCGTTTGTAATACCGTCGTTATAACTACGCATGTAAGAAGTTGAAGGACTATTCCCTTGTGCGGTATCGGCATATAAATGACTTATAAACTGAAACCAATTATCATCCGGATGGCGTGCATACCATGTATCCCAAGGATAATTCACGACTTCAGTACCACCATGAAAATTTGCTGAGATTACAAAATTATATGTTTGAGCTAGATTCATCATAGCTATTGTCTCCGGCTGCCATGCATATCCGTCCGGATGTAAACCAGCTTTGGGATCAGGGAAGTTACGATTTATATCTATGTTATTTGCATTTCCTCTTCTTGCTCCTGTAACGGTTGAATTACCGCTTCTGTAAGTTCCGTCGGGATTTGCATTAGGATTAATCCATATTTCTAAATTGTTTACAAGATTTGTTACTTTTGTATCCGTTCCGTAATTAGAGAGAAGATAATCAATTAATCTTAACATCAATACATAACCGGTTGTCTCATCACCATGCATTGTAGATGAGTATTGTGCCCGCGGTTCTTCTTCTCTTTGATTGATGTTATCGCTTATTACTGCAAATAAAATTTTTCTTCCCTGAACAGTTGTTCCGGCATCCACAATTCTACATAGAGCCGGATAATTAGTTTGAAACTGATACATCATGGCAACATAAGCATCGTAAGTCGGATATGAATCCCACTCCATTATTCCTTCAATTGATGAACTCATCTTAACATTTTCAACATCACCGGGATGTTTTAAAACTTGAATTGGAATATCAAATTGTTGGAAAAGATAGAATTCTTTTTCATTTGCGTATGCATAAATTGAGTCTTTAGTTACATTATCAATCGAAATAATCTTTGAGAGATTATTAATCACTATCTTCGGGCTTTTATACATGCGGAAATAAACCTCACCATTTTTAGCAAAGTAGGCTTCATCAAGTTTTTGGGCTAAAGTGAATTGTGAAGAAAATAAAAAGAGTGTTAGCAAAAAAAAGTTTTTCATTATTGTTCCATAAATCTATTTGATATTAAATACTGCAGAATATAATTCTTTGAATACTTCCCGCCGGCTTTTACCTGATAGGGAGGATAATTTATTTTTGATTTTGTCATCTTCGATCAACGACAAGTATTTTTGAAGTTCTTCTTTTGATACTGATATATCAGCATTAAATGCATAATCATTATCATCAACATAAAAGCCTTTCAACGCAAGTGATTGGACCAGAATGAAAAGCGGGTCACTATTCCAAACATCTTTATAAGGAAAAAGTTGACATCCCGCATCAAGCAAAACTGTTTGCACTTCTTTATAGTCAACATCTCCCGGATTGCAATTATTTTTAACTGCAAGAGCCGCAAGTGCTCCGGCAGCTTGTCCCGTAAGCATAACAACCGGCTGTAACCTTGAACAGCCGTTAACTATATGAGTAACAGAAATACTTTTTTCGGCAACAACTAATCCATTTACATCTTGTGGAATTAAACAGCCAAGCGGAATTTGAAAAGGAGCATTTGCCGGTAAAGGTTCAATTAATCTTTCATCAGGCTCAACAAAAAATTTGCTATGATGATGATCTAAAAAATAATCACCGACCGCTATACTCTCTTTTTGAAGTTTTGGGCGAAAAGAGTTTTTTGCAGGAATTACATCTTCTTCCTTTAACAAAACTTTTCCTTTAACTCTTCGACTTTCTCTAACATAAGGAATGAAAGGTAAGTTATCTTCAGTCGGGAATTCATCCGTTGATAGTCCCCATTCGGGATGCCCCAATTTTGTTTGGATGTAATGAACATAATCGAGTGTTAACTCTTTAGCCTTTTTATAATGATTTTTTCGTGATTTTTTATTCTCATAAATATCTTCGGTTGTCGGATAATCATTAGCCCTGAATGGCCAATTAAGTAGATATTTATTGTTTGGTAAAGAAGCATAAGAAATAAAACTATTCCAATCATGCAGCTTATGATTCAAATAATTTTCATCTTTGGAATTCGAATGCTCTGCAGTTGAGTTTATAAATTTCCTGTATTTATAATCTGATGAAGGTTCAACCTTTGGTGCAACGCCATCATACTTTTTTAGGATGGCACAGAATGTAATGTCTTGAACTTCATAATCATGTTCTTCAGGAGCATTAAGTTCACCCGTAACCGATTTTTTATCTCTCCCGAGACGGTAAGGAACATCACCAAATTTGAGAACATCACCATATTCAGTAGCTTCAACAATAACTTTTGTATGGACTTCTTCCATATGTCCGTCTTTCATATTTAAACGGACTCCGTATATAGTATCGTTTTCTCTTAACACTTCATGCAGAGATGTTTCAAACCAGACGGTTAAATTATTTTCTTTTTCTGCAAGTTCATTAAGAAATTGTTTTCCGATTTTCGGTTCGAAACAGGTAAGGCTTATCCATCCTGTAAAAGTTTTATCAACCCCGCCGTAATAATCTTCAATCTTTTTTCGAAGTTCACCGAATATACCGCCGCCGAGCGCATATTTATTACCGTCAAATGCTGAGACTCCCGCAGCAGTGATCATTCCACCAAGCCATGGAGCTTCTTCGACTATTAGAGTTTTTATTCCGAGTCGTGCTGATTGAATTCCTGCAGCAACTCCGCCGCATCCTCCTCCGATGATTATAACATCAAATTTAGTTGTTACCATATAATTCCACTTCAACAGATTCGCATATCACGTGAGCAATAGTAATATGCCCCTCTTGAATTCGTTGAGTATTAGCTGACGGAACGATAATTGGAATGTCAACCATCGGTTTTAATTTCCCTCCGCTGCCACCGAGTAGTCCGATAACCTTCAATCCTTTTTCATGAGCCATATCAACTGCTTTAATGATGTTGGGAGAATTTCCACTTGTAGATATTGCAAGAAGGACGTCTCCTTCATTTCCTAATCCTTGAATATTTCTCGCAAAGACATTTTCATAACCGATGTCATTTCCACCGGCAGTAAGGTTTGATGAATCGGTTGTTAAAGCAATAGCCGGAAGAGCGGGTCTATTGATATGATGACTTAATCTAATCATAAATTCAGTTGCAATGTGTTGGCAATCAGCAGCACTTCCGCCGTTACCGCATAGTAATAGTTTTTTATTATTCTTATAAGCTGAAGCTAAAAGATAAATTGCTTCAATAATTCCCTCCGAGCAAGCCTCTATCATTTTAATTTTGGTTTCAGCACTTTCATTAAATGATTCAACTATAAATTCTTTTATGTTCAATTTATTATCCTTTAAGATTTTTCGTTTAGATCAGAATTGATTTTTTTACATGTACGGCATCGGCAAATAGTTTAAGATATTCCCAATGGTCTTGATTCTCAAAATGGTTTCCTGTTACAATTATTTTTGCTCCACTCGCAACTAACTTTGCAGCCGTTTGACTATCTCTAATCCCTCCACCTACAATTACGGGAATATCAATCATTGATGAAACAGCTTTAACCATTTCAAACGGAACATGATTTTGCGCTCCGGAGCCGGCTTCCAAATAGATTAATTTCATTCCCATATATTGCCCTGCGAGAGCAGTAGCAACTGCAATTCCCGGTTTATTAGACGGAATAGGAGAGCTTCCGCTGATATATTGTGCAGTTGTTTGAACTCCGGATTCAATTAACATATATCCGGTTGAGATTGTTTCAAGATTAAATTTTTTAATTAGAGGGGCAGCAATAACATGCTTGCCTATAAGATGTTCAGGGTTCCTTCCGCTTATCAAAGATATATAAAGAAGTGCATCAGCATTGGGGGTTATCTGATTGATGCTGCCTGGAAAAATTATTGTTGGAAGTTTTGAGTTTTCTTTTATTGAATTAATATAAGTTGAAAGTTCTTCTTGAATTAATAAACTTCCACCGACTAACAAACCATCTACTTCAGCTTCTTCGCATTTAGAAAGGAATTCGTGAAGTTTACTTACCGGAAGATTATCCGGATCAATCAAAACCAAATAAGCTGCGCCGAATTTCTCAATTTGGGTTTCTAAATAATTATATATTCTCATAAATCTCTATTAAAATGGGATTAAATATATTGATTTTAGATAAGAGTACAAAAGAAGAGGGTAATCATGAATTGAGATTAGAGCCTCATCAACTGTTATAATTTGATGAGGCTGAATGATTTATTTAATTAGAGTATTTAACTTATCAGCAAATTCATCGTAAGTATGTGCTCCTTCAAGCATGGCAACTTGTTTTCCTGACGAGTCATAAATTACAGTCAACGGAACAGCACCGCTCCATTCTTTATTGATGAAATTAATTAGTGCTTCATCTTTTTTAAAGCCGTTTATGAAATGTGAAAAGGTTGTATTCATTTTTGTAAGAAAAGGGATTACTTTATTTTCTTTATCTTCAATATAATCGATGCTTAATGAAGCAAAATCAATTTTATCTGATTTATAATTCACCGATAACTTAACAATATCCGGAAACTCTTCAACACAAGGCAAACACCAGGTCGCCCAGATATTTAAGAAGAGATATTTCCCATTTCTATTATTTATCAAATCGGAAAGTTCTTTCTCACCGGCTGTTTTAACTTCGATAATAATTGAGTCGTTCAGGGGTTCCTCACCTTTGCATCCAATCAGAATTAGAAATGAAAATAAAAGAATCACAAAAAACGGTTTCATTTAGAAACTCTTTTGATTGAACATCCGAATGCTTTTGTTTTTGGATTACTGACTTTTTTACTGGCTAAAATTTCATCAAGAGTACTCCGTAAATCGTGGACTTCAATTTCAGCTACTTTTCTGCTGTCATCAATTCTTCCATGATACAATATTTCAAACTTTCCATTTAATACAAAAACTTCCGGGGTAACTTTAGCCTCATATTTATTGGCGATAATGTTATCATTATCCTTTAATACAGGGAAACCGAATTTATTATCAGTAGAATGTTTTTTAATTTCATCAACACTCTCTTGCTTGTTAGAGTTTATTCCGATAAAAGCTATATCCTTCGATTTATAATCTTCATAAATTTTTGCCATGCGTGTATTGTAATCATTAGAAACCGGACATTGAGTTGCAATGAACATTACAACAATAGCCTTCGAGTTTTTGTAATCGGAAAGAGAATGCCCTTTGCCGTTATAATCCGTGAGAGTAAAATTTTCTGCCTTTTTTAACTCATCAGGATTAGGATTAAAAGCCGACAAATTATTTATTGGCAATATCAAAAGAGCAAATAATAGAACAAACGCAATTTTGCGAATCATATGACCTCCGTTTTATTAGTAACACAGTTAGATTTGTAGAAAGAATTTTCATTTACATTTTAAACTCTACAGGCAATTATTGCAAGTCAAAAAACTATAATACTGCTATGTAAAAACACCGGTATAGTTTTATTAGATGGACTTTTGTATTGAATTTCCCGAATTTTAATTCAACAAATTATTAAAATTGAAAAATGGAGAATTTATGGCTATTATAAGACCATTTAGAGCATTAAGACCTCATCCACAGTCAGCATCTAAGGTTGCAAGCGTTCCATATGATGTAGTTAATACTTCCGAAGCCCGCGAATATGCAAAAGATTTCCCTTACAGTTTTTTAAGAATCACCCGTTCAGAAATTGATTTTCCTGATGATCAAAACCCTTACGATGAAAAAATATATAAACAGGCAAAAGATAATCTTGTTAAAATAAAATCAGAAGCTCCATTAATTGAAGATGAAACTCCTTCATTTTATTTATATCGATTGAGAATGGATGGTAGAGCGCAAGTAGGTATTACCGCTACTTTCGCTGTTGATGATTACGACAATAATGTAATCTTAAAACATGAAAAAACACGTAAAGAAAAAGAAGATGACCGAACAAATCATATTGTTACTACCGAAGCTCAAACCGGAGTTGTATTCCTAACATATAAAGGTATTGAAGCAGTTAATAAAGTTGTTGATTCCGTTTTAAGTAAGGAAAATCCAATTTATGATTTCACCTCATCCGACGGTATTCAACATTCTGTTTGGATTTTACCGTCAAACTTCAACAATGATATTATCGAAAACATAGCAGTTTCAAAAAACTTATATATTGCTGATGGACATCATCGTGCGGCAAGTGCATCTCGTGCAAGAGGAGTTAAGAAAGCCGGTAATTCTTCACATAACGGAAATGAAGAGTATAATTATTTTATTGCGGTATTGTTTCCTGCCGAACAGTTGAAAATACTACCGTATTACCGCGTTGTTAAGGATTTAAACGAAAAGAACAAAGAAGATTTTCTAAACGAAATTTCGGAAAAGTTTTCCGTTGAAATTAGTGATGAAAAAGAACCGAAAAATAAAAATAAATTCGGAATGTACTTAGATGGTTTATGGTATAAACTAACTGCGAGAGATTCTGTAATCGCAAGTAATAGTTTATCTAATTCCGTTTCTGACAAATTGGATGTTAGTATTCTCCAAAACTTTTTATTAAATCCTATCCTGGCAATAGATGACCCAAGAACAAACAAAAGAATCGATTTTGTAGGTGGAATAAGGGGAACAGCAGAACTTGAGCGTCTTGTGGATAGTGGAAAGTTTGCAGTCGCATTTTCACTTTTTCCTGTTTCAGTTGATGATCTTATGAATATTTCTGACGCCGGTGAAATTATGCCGCCTAAATCGACATGGTTCGAACCAAAACTTCGAGATGGTTTACTCACGCATTTGATATAACTTAGTAATGATGAGAAAGATAAGCACATTATTATCAGTATTGTTTCTGTTTGTTGTTTTTTTTATTGGAGAAGATATTTATTCTCAACAGAAAATTGAAGCACTCGAAGGGCAAATTGAAACATTATCAGGCAAAGAAAAAATTAAGGCATTAATCACTTTATCTGAGTACTATCAAAAAAATTCACTTGATAAGGCTATTCGATTTTCCGAACAAGGAATAATTGAAGCTGAAAAGATGAATTTTAAAAAAGAATATGCTGAAGCCCTTATAATTAGGGGCTTCTGTTACTATCTAACTAACACACTTGATTCCGCAAAACTGTTTTTCAATAAAAGTCTGGCTATTGGTGAAAATCTAAATGATAGTAATATCGTTGTAAATTCTTTAACAAATCTTGGACTAATCTTTTGGCGAAAGGGAAATTATAACGAAGCATTTCGCAACTACTTTGAAGCTCAAAAAATTCTTCATAAAATTAATAACAAACAATTGCTTGGAAAAACTTCAAACTACATCGGACTTATTTATTGGAAAAGAGGAGATTACGCTGATGCTCTCGAATATTTTATTAAATCGCTTAGCATTAAGGAGGAGTTAGGAGATAAAAGTGAAATAGCAATTACTTTAAATAACATTGCAAGAATTTATTTTGAACTGGGTGACAGCCGTGAAGCATTACAATATTCAATTCGTGCGCATGAAATATCGATTTTAATTAAAGATAAATATACTTTAGGCAGGGCATTAAATAATCTTAGTAATGCGCATTTTTTAATCGGCAACTACAAAGAAGCTGAGGATTATCAAATTCAATCAATTAAAATAAAAGAAGAGGCAAATGATATAACCGGATTGGGCTATTCTTACAACGATCTCGGAAACATTTACTTCAAACTGAATCGTCATTCCGCTGCGATTGTGAATTTTAGGAAAGCATTAGAGTTAAGAGCAAAATTATTTGATTATTTTGGTATTTCTGAGAGTTTGTTAAGTCTTGCTGAGGTTTATAAATCAATAGGAAAGAAGGATTCGGCTTATTTATTATTAAATCAAAGCATTATGATCTCCGGGAAACAAAACTTACGTGAACTTAAGAGAAAAAGTTATTTTCTGCTTTCAGAGTTTAATAAATCGGATGGACGCTTAGCGGAAGCATTATACTTCTTCGAAAAATATACCGAAGTTAAAGATTCAATAATGAGTCAAAAAAACCGTGAAAAGATTTCTGAACTTCAAATTATTTATGAATCAGTCAATAAACAGAAGGAAATTGATCTTCTAAAAAAAGAAAAAGATTTACACGAGTTCGAATTGGCTACACAAGAACGAAGCACCTTAGTATTGATTGGCACTACACTGGTGCTGATTGCTTCAATGATATTTCTTTTCTATAGGTTGCAGATTGAGAGAAGATTAAAACAATCGGTTCAGGAAAAAAATAACGAGATAACTATTACGGCTGCAAAATTAGAAGAAGCTAATATTACAAAAGATAAATTCTTTTCAATCATTGCACATGATTTAAGAAGTCCTTTTCTTGGATTGCGGGGATTGATAGATTATTTAAATGATGAGTATGACGATATCCCTGACGAGTTAAAACGTGAACAGCTTAATTTGATAGGGAAGAATATAAAAAATATTTTTATGCTTATCCAAAATTTGTTAACATGGGCGCAAATTCAAAAAGGGACTATTCCATTTACACCTGAAAGTATTGCTTTAAAAAGAGTGGCTGAAATGTCAATTAATCTTCACGAGTACATTGCTGCAAACAAGCAAATTAAAGTTTATAATAACATCCCCTTAGATATAACAGCTTTTGCAGATGAAAATATGGTTCACTCAATTTTGAATAATTTAATTTCTAACGGAATCAAGTTCACAAACAAAGGTGGAACGGTCACTCTTACAGCAATTGAAAAAAATAATTTTGTAGAAATTTCGGTTTTAGATAATGGTGTTGGTATGACGGAAGAGGAAACAAATAAAATATTCGATATAACCGCCAAACACTCTACCTACGGTACTGAAGAAGAAAAAGGAACAGGACTCGGTTTAACTATTTGCCAGGAAATGGTTGAGCTAAACGGTGGTTTTATATCGGTTAAAACAGAACCTGGAAAAGGAACAGAATTTAAATTTACACTTCCATTAATAAAGAATGATTAGTCTAATGAGAAATTTTTCTATCACCAAAACATTATTGTTTTTAATCTTTATTTTAACATCTATTGGGAATTCTCAAGAGAGATTTTATCTTCCTGGTAATAGCCGCGGTGAAATAATTCATCATTCTGAAATAAGCCTTTCCTATGTTGAAGAACATGAGCAAGCTGAGTGGGTAGCTTACAAACTAACAAAAGCAATGATTGATAGCGGTTATGTTAGCCGGACTAATCGTTTTAAGCGTGATGATAGCGTATCGACGAGTTCAGCTCACCCCGATGATTATAAGTATAGCGGTTACGATAGGGGACATCTTTGCCCTGCAGGAGATATGAAGCATTCAGAAATTGCAATGCAAGAATCATTTTTAATGAGTAATATCAGTCCGCAGATTCCCTCGTTCAATAGAAATACGTGGAAAAGACTTGAAGATAGAGTTCGTGTTTGGGCGGTTGAAAATGATTCTCTTATAATTATTGTCGGTGGAGTTTTAGAAGATTCCTTGAAAAAAATTGGTACTGATTCAGCTATATCGGTTCCAAATTATTTTTACAAAGTAATTCTGAATAATTTATTTCAGAAGGAAAAGATGATAGGATTCTTATTTCCGAATAAATCCACAAATGCAATTATTGCAAGTTTTGCTGTTACGGTAGATTCAATAGAAATTCTAACCGGATTGGACTTTTTCCCATTCTTACCTGATAGCATAGAAGATAAACTTGAGTCACAGATAAACCATGCTTCATGGACTTTTAAAGAAGAAAAAACTAATAGGAATAAAGAGTCACAACAAATACCAACTGATAGAACCATTTCTGAGAGTGATTCAAACGGTGATCCTAATCAGTGTAAAGCTATAACCAAAAAAGGAACACGATGTACCAGACGTGCAACTACAGAGGACGGTTATTGTTATCAGCACAAACCGAAATAGTTGAAATAATTATTTTATTAAAGTGAAAAAGTTCAACTCTGCTTAAGTTCGAGCGTTTCTTCGACAAAATTGTTTAGAAGTATTGTGGCTTGATTTTCATTCCCGATTAAATCTTTCAATGTAGTTTTATTCAAAACACCATCTACAACAGACTGTACTGCCCGCCATAAAGAACGAATAGAGCAGTCGATGCTATTTGTACAGATAAGCTCCATACCCGCATGATCATTGCAGAAGGAAGATTCAAATAATCTTCCTCCCAATTGTGCCAATACATCTGCAACTATAATTTGTTCGGGAGTGCGGGTTAGTTTATAACCGCCGGATTGTCCGCGCGAGCTATCAATAAATCCACCAATGCGCAAAATCCTTAAAATTTTTGCGGCATTTGATTGAGTTATTTTTTCGGAATTTGCTATTTCCGGAATAGTTAAACCGTTTGGAGAATTACTTTGGGCAATCCTTAATAAACAACGTAATCCATATTCTTCCTGTGCACTAAATTTCATAACATTTTTAATTATTTCAATTCTTAATAAATATTAATTCTTAAATAGCGGAATTTTTGATCCGCATGATTTTGCATGTTCAACCTGGGCATATTGTTCAGGTGTAATTGATGGACCCTGAGCGCTGCAATACTGATTGAAAATGGTAATCAACTTATCCGCTATTTCAAGATATGTATATCCTTCAATTTCCAAACGCGGTACAAAACTAAGGAGCTCACCATTTCTAAATAATGCGATACTTGGTGATGAAGGAGGAAAATTCTTAACCATACTTCTTACTTTTTCAACAGCATCTCTATCCTGTCCTGCAAATACTGTTGTAAGTTTGTCAGGAATAATATTATTCTGTAGCGCCAATGAAACTCCCGGACGCGCACCGCCTGCTGCACATCCGCAAACTGAATTAATTACAACTAAAATAGTTTTATCATCTTTTACATTTAGCGTTTTCTCAACTTGTTCAGCAGTTCTTAATTCTTCGCATCCTACTGCAACTAATTCATCCCGCATTGGTTGAACTGCCTCGACATCATACATGGGGGGGCGACTCATAGTAAACATTTTTTGTCCTCTTATTTTTGTTTTGTTAATTAAATATTTTTTTATAAAAATCCAAGTTCCACCTGAGCAACTTCACTCATCATATCTTTGCTCCAGGGGGGATTCCAAACTAATTCAACTTTTACACTTTTTATTCCTTCAATTGAACGAAGTTTATTTTCAACTTCTCCCGGAAGAGTTCCTGCTACGGGGCACATCGGAGAGGTTAAAGTCATCAGTGCACGCAAGTTTTTTTCGAGATCAAATTGAAGTTCATAAATTAATCCGAGTTCCCAAATATCTACGGGAATTTCCGGGTCATAACAAGTTTTTAAAACTCGAATAGCTTTTTCGTTAAGTTCTTTTATTGTTTGTTCAATCATAATTATTCAGTTGTTACTATTTTATTTTCATCTTTTAAAGCTGCATGTAAGGTGTGCCAGGCTAAACTTGCACATTTTACACGGACGGGAAATTCACGCACTCCTTGAAAAACAGCTAACTTTCCTACATCAGTAAGGTCCGCATCCTCACTCAATTTCCCCGTAACAAGATTGTGGAATTTTTCAAAAAGAATTTCAGCCTCTTCTGTACTTTTTCCCTTAACCATTGAAGTCATTAATGATGCAGAAGATTTTGAAATTGCACATCCGTTTCCTTCAAAAGAAATATCTTCAACTACTCCATCTTTAAGAATTAGATAGAGATGAAGATGATCTCCACATAGAGGATTTCTCCCCTCGGATGCATGTGTAGCCGCATCAAGTTTTTTATAGTTGCGGGGACTTTTATTGTGATCTAAAATTACTTGTTGATATAGTTCGCGTAGTTCACTGTTCATTATGCGAATACCTCAAAAACTTTTTTAATTGAAGAAGTGAGAAAATCAACTTCTTCTTTTGTGTTATAAAATGCGAGAGATGCTCTTGCAGTTGCCGGAATACCGAATCTCTCCATTATCGGCTGTGTGCAGTGATGTCCTGTTCTGATTGCAATTCCTTCAAAATCGAGAATTGTTCCAATATCATGAGGATGAATGCCCTCAAGCACAAATGAAAAAACACTGCTTTTATTTTTTGCAGTTCCTATTCGCTTTAATTTTTCAATTCCATTAAGTTTATTTTCAGTATAAAGCGAAAGTTCGTTTTCATAAGCCACTATTGAATCAAAGCCAATTGAATTTACATAATCGATGGCAGTACCAAGGCAAATTCCACCTGAAATATTCGGAGTTCCTGCTTCAAATTTGTATGGCAGATCATTATAAGTTGTCTTCTCAAAAGTAACAGATGAAATCATATCGCCGCCGCCTTGATATGGGGGAAGTTCTTCCAAAAGTTTCTCTTTTCCGTAGAGAACTCCTGCACCTGTCGGAGCGTAAAGTTTGTGCCCTGAAAATACGAAGAAATCACAATCCAATTCTTTCACATCAATTTTATAATGTTGAACAGATTGTGCACCGTCAATTAAAACCGGAATATTATACGAATGTGCCTTGTTTATAATCTCTTTAATCGGGTTAATAGTTCCAAGTGAATTTGATGCATGAACAACTGAAATAATTTTTGTTTTTTCAGTTATCAGTTTTTCAAATTCTTCAAAGATAATTTCGCCATCATCGTTTATTGGAATTACTTTTAGAAGAGCATTTTTTCTTTGACAAAGTAATTGCCAGGGAACAATATTCGAGTGATGCTCAAGATGAGAAATTATAATTTCATCTCCTTCGTGAACATATTTTTCACCAAAAGAAGAAGCTATTAAATTAATTCCGTCAGTAGTTCCTTTAGTAAAAATTATTTCGGAAAGATATTTCGCATTGATAAAACGCATTACTTTTTCGCGTGCAGTTTCATATTCCATTGTAGATTTTTGACTTAGAAGATGAACGCCTCGATGAATATTTGAATTGATTTCCTCGTAATATGATTTCTCTTTATCAATAACCATTTGCGGCTTTTGAGTAGTTGCAGCATTATCAAGATAGACAAGAGGTTTATTATGAATCAGTTGTTTTAGTATTGGAAAATCTTCCCGGATTTTCATTACATCAAATGCGGGTATCTGAATTACCGGTTCCGTATTAGATTGAGAAATCATATTTATATTTTCTAAGTTATTTATTCTGTTATTAAAGAAACGGTTTCTTTTTGCTTTAATAATTTTTCTGCAAGCATTGCCTCAAGTCTATCACGCACTTCCGGAATCGAAATTGAATGAACAACATCACTTGCGAAGGCATAAATCAATGTTGTGCGGGCAAACTCTTCACCAAATCCTCTTGAACGTAAATAAAACAACGCATCTTTGCTTAACTGACCAATGGTAGCACCATGCGAACATTTTACATCATCAGCAAAAATTTCTAATTGAGGTTTTGTATCAACAATTGCTTCTTCAGAAAGAAGAATGTTTTTATTCTCCTGAAATGCGTTTGTTTTTTGCGCATCTTTCCGTACAAGTACTTTTCCGTTAAATACTGCTCTTGATTTATCATTCATCACACCTTTGTAAAGCTCGTGACTGTTGCAATGTGGTTTTGCATGATCAATCATTGTGTGATTATCAACAAGTTGTTCGCCTTGAGTAAGGTATAAACCATTAAGAGTACATTCTCCCCCTTCATCATTAAAGCGGGCGTTACTGTCGTTTCTTGAAATAGCGGCGCCAATACTTACATTGTATGAGGAATAGTTGCTGCTTTTTTCAAGATCAACTTCTAAGCGCGAAACATGAAATGATCTCAAGTTTTCATCCTGAAGTTTTATATGTTCAACTACTGCATTATTATCAACAATAACTTCTGTCACCGTGTTAGTGAAATTGAGATTCTCTTCAAGAGATTTATGGATTTCCACAATTTTAACTTGTGCATTCTCTTCAACCACAAATAGGTTTCTTGGATTTGTAATTACATTTTCACCGGTAGCAGTTACGTACAAAATCTGAATCGGTTTTTCGATTACTGAATTTTTCTCAACTAAAATGAATGCTCCTTCTTTAAGAAAGGCGGTACTTAGAGCAGTAAAAATATTTGTGTTATAAAGAGCGAAACGGGCAAGGTATTTTTCTGTTATATTAAAATTCTCTTTAATTGCCGTCGATAAATTTTTAATAGTCAAACCTTTTACTTCTTTTGGAATAGAAGAAAGTGTTTCGTCGTAATAACCATTCACGAAAACTAAAGTGATAAAATCTTTTTTATCAAATAGAAATTTTTCTATTTGCTCATTTTTAATTTTAACCCGGGCGGGTTGTCTGAAGTTATAATTCAACATTGGAGAAATGTTTGTGTATCTCCAATCTTCATCTTTAAGTGTCGGAAAATCTAATTCTCGAAACTTTGATAAAGCATCTTTTCTAACCTGGTGAAACTTTGATTTGCTTTCACCATTCAAATTATCTTCAAATGTTTTAAAGTTTGTGACGTACCAATTTTTTAATAATTCGTTTGAATTCATTAATCTAAATCCTTATTGTAATAAAAAGAAAAGGTTACTTATTTTGTGGCAAGTTCTTCTTCAATTTCCTTTAGCCAATCATAACCTTTTTCTTCAAGCTCTAATGCTAATTCTTTCGTTCCGGATTTAATAATTTTTCCATTTTGCAGAACGTGAACAAAATCCGGAATAATATAATCAAGCAACCGTTGATAGTGAGTTACCACAATGAAAGCATTATCGTTAGTTTTAATCGAATTGACACCATTTGCAACAACCCGTAAAGCATCAATGTCTAAACCGGAGTCAGTTTCATCAAGTATTGCTAATTTCGGTTCAAGCACCGCCATTTGGAAAATTTCATTCTTCTTCTTTTCACCACCTGAGAAGGCTTCATTAACAGAACGGCTTAATAACTCCTGACGCATTTCAACAATTGGCATTTTACTTTTTACTAATGTTAGAAACTCCATTGCATCCAATGGCTCTAAACCACGGTATTTTCTAATTTCATTTAAAGCATTCTTTAAAAGATTTGTATTGGAAACTCCGGGAATTTCAATTGGATATTGGAATGCGAGAAAAACTCCTTCGCGTGCCCTTACTTCGGGAGCCATTTCAATAAGATTTTTCCCTTCGAAAAGAATTTCTCCTTCTAAAATTTCATATTCATCACGACCTGCTAATACTTGAGCAAGAGTACTTTTACCTGATCCATTAGGACCCATAATAGCATGAATTTCACCTTTATTTACAGTGAGATTTATTCCTTTAAGAATTTCTTTTCCTTCAATAGCTACTCTTAAATTTTTAATTTCTAACATTTTATTCCCTTAATATTTTATAAACTTTTTGATGATTAATTTTAACCGACACTGCCTTCGAGACTTACACTTAATAATTTTTGAGCTTCAACGGCAAATTCCATTGGAAGGACATTGAAAACTTCTTTGCAATAACCGTTTACAATCATATTGACAGCATCTTCAGTTGCAAGTCCTCTTTGGTTCAAATAGAAAATTTGATCCGCTCCGATTTTTGAAGTTGTTGCTTCATGCTCAACTATTGCAGTGGGATTATTTACTTCAAGATATGGAAAAGTGTGAGCACCGCATTGATCGCCAATTAATAACGAATCACATTGAGAAAAATTTCTTGCACCGCTTGCTTTTTTATTTATTTTAACAAGACCGCGATAAGAATTATTACTTCTTCCTGCGGATATTCCTTTTGAAACAATTGTGCTTCGAGTATTTTTCCCGAGATGAATCATTTTTGTTCCTGTATCTGCTTGTTGTTTATTATTTGTTACAGCAACAGAGTAAAACTCGCCGATGGAATTATCGCCTTGTAAAATGCAACTCGGGTATTTCCAGGTAATTGAAGAACCGGTTTCAACTTGAGTCCAGGAAATTTTTGAATTAATTCCTTTACACAAACCTCTTTTAGTAACGAAGTTGTAAATACCGCCAACCCCGTTTACGTCACCCGCATACCAGTTTTGAATAGTAGAATATTTTATTTCTGCGTTATCATGAGTAACAAGTTCCACGATTGCAGCATGTAACTGATTCTCATCCCTCTGCGGCGCAGTACAACCCTCTAAGTAACTCACATAGCTGCCTTCTTCTGCGATGATTAAAGTACGTTCAAACTGTCCTGTGTTTGCCGCATTTATTCTGAAGTAAGTTGATAATTCCATCGGGCATCGCACACCTTTTGGAATATATACGAATGAGCCATCTGTAAAAACTGCTGAATTTAGTGCCGCAAAGAAATTGTCTGTATAAGGAACAACAGAACCGATATATTGTTTTACAAGTTCAGGATGCTCTTTAATTGCATCACTCATCGAGCAAAAAATAACTCCCTCTTCGGCTAATTTTGCTTTGAATGTTGTTGCAACCGAAACGCTGTCAAAAACTGCGTCAACCGCAACTCCGGAAAGAATTTTCTGCTCTTCAAGCGGAATTCCCAATTTCTCGAAAGTTTTCAATACTTCGGGGTCAACTTCATCGAGGCTATTTAGGACTTTCTTCATTTTTGGAGCGGAATAATAGATTGCATCTTGGTAGTCTATCGGAGGATAATTAACATTTTGCCAAGTCGGCTCAGTCATTTTTAACCAGTGTCGATAAGCTTTTAATCTCCATTCAAGCATCCATTCAGGTTCTTCTTTTTTTGTTGAAATAAGTCTAATAATATCTTCATTTAATCCTTTAGGTGCCGACTCCGTTTCAACATCGGTTACGAATCCATATTTATACTCACGATTGGCTAATTCTTCTATTTCATTTACTTCGGTACTCATTTTATTCCTTATATCTCAGAATTTTATAAAAACTGTATCAAACTTATGCAATCTATACAAAAAAGTCAAGATTAAAATTCCCATTAATTTATTTTGCTCAATATTTTTATTCTACACTTGTTAAATTGATTTTTGGGGATTAAATGAAGTTAATTCGTATTTTTCAAATACTATAGATTTTAACTTTTAAGGATGAAATTATGATGAACCGACTCGTTTTTATATCCCTAATTCTTTTAATAAGTAATTTACTTTATGGGCAAAGTTGGATAAGAATTAATCAGCTCGGTTACACACCGGAATCAATTAAAAACAGTGTTTTATTAAGTAAGATGGTTAAAGATGTCAACTCATTTCAGCTTTGTGATGCTTTAACGGACGAAATTGTTTACAACTGTGAAAAAATCGAGTCATTTGGAAAATATGGTTCATTCGAATCAAGTTTTCGTCTCGATTTTTCTGATTATCAAAAAGAGGGTGGGTATTACATAAAATGCGGAGACGTTATTTCCCCGAATTTTGTAATTAATAAAAACATATACAATGGCAAAGCTGATTTCCTTTTGAATTATATGCGGCAGCAGAGATGTGGTTATAATCCTTTTCTTAACGATTCATGCCATACACACGACGGATTTATAATTTATCATCCAACTCTTGATTCAACTTATATTAATGTGAAAGGAGGCTGGCATGATGCTTCGGATTATCTGCAATACGTTACAACCTCTGCAAATGCAACTTACCAGATGCTTTTTGCTTATCAACAAAATCCAAAAGCTTTTGGTGACGAATATGACGCAAACGGAAAACCCGGCTCAAATGGAATTCCCGATATTCTTGATGAAGCGAAATGGGGAATTGATTGGTTATTGAAAATGAATCCTTCTGATGAACTTATGTTCAATCAAATAGCGGATGATCGGGATCATCAAAGTTTTCGCTTACCTACGCATGATTCCGTTAAATATGGGAAAGAGTTACAACGCCCCGTTTATTTTATTACCGGTGAACCACAAGGAGTAATGAAATATAAAAACAGAGCAAACGGAAAAGCTTCTACTGCAGGGAAATATGCATCAACTTTTTCATTCGCCGCAAAAATTCTTGGGGAATTTTATCCCGAGTTAAAAAATAATTTGATTGTAAAAGCAAAATCAGCTTATCAAATCGGAAAAGATTTTTCGGGAGTTAGTCAAACAGCACCATGCCGTGCTCCTTATTTTTATGAGGAGGATAATTATGTGGATGATATGCAGCTTGGTGCTATTTCTTTATATGAAGTAACTCATGATAAAGAATTTGCCAAAGATGCCGTAGAATTTGGAAGAAGAGAAATTGTTACCCCATGGATGGGAGCAGATACGGCGCGTCATTATCAATGGTATCCGTTTGTAAATCTTGGTCATACAAAAATTGCATCTTCTGAATTAGAAGAACGAAAAGAATTTGTTAACTATTTGAAAGAAGGAATTGAGCGTGTTGTCAAAAGAGGGAAACACAATCCATTTTTAAATGGAATTCCTTTTATCTGGTGTTCGAATAATCTTGTCGCTGCATTTTTGACTCAAGTTAGTTTGTATCAAAAAATTACGGGTGACAATTCTTTTGCTGAAGTTGAAGCTTCAATACGTGACTGGCTCTTCGGTACAAATCCGTGGGGGACAAGCATGATTGTTGGTCTTCCAGAGTTTGGTGTTTCTCCAAAAGATCCCCATTCGGCTTTTACACATATTCATAATTTCCCTATTGATGGCGGGTTTGTTGATGGACCGATTTATGCTTCTATTTTTAACTCTTTAATTGGAATTCATCTTTCTAAAGAGGATCAGTTTAAAGATTTTCAATCCGATATTGTAGTTTATCATGATGATTGGGGAGATTATTCCACTAACGAACCGACAATGGATGGAACAGCGAGTTTGACATATTATTTGTCTTCACTCGCAAATGCCAATAGTAATGAAGAAGAGAACAATAAATTTCAAGGAGGAATTACCCGTCTATCAACAAAAGAAAAAAAAATATATCCCGTTTTTACCGGACATGAATTTGCAGATGGAGCTGAAGTAATAACTTCAGCACTAAAGAAACATAATGCAAAAGCTTCATTCTTTTTTACGGGCGATTTTTACAGAAATCCAAAGTTTGAGGACTTAATTACCGGACTTAAAAAGGACGGACATTATCTTGGCGCGCATTCAGATAAACATCTTTTATATGCTTCGTGGGAAAAGAGAGATTCAACTCTGATCTCGAAAAATGATTTTAAAATTGATGTTTCTGGAAATTATTTAGCTATGAAAAAATTCGATATTAATAAAGAAGAGGCACCTTTTTACCTTCCCCCATATGAATGGTATAATAATGAAATTTCTACATGGACAGAAGAACTCGGTTTGCAATTAATAAATTTTACTCCGGGCACTTCATCAAATCAAGATTGGACTATTCCCGAGCTAGGTGAAAAATATTATTCATCAGAAAAACTTTTCCAAAATATTTTGAGATATGAGGAAAATTCTGATCATGGATTGAATGGATTCCTACTTTTAATGCATATCGGGACTGACGAAAGACGAACAGATAAATTCTACAATAAATTAGACGACCTTCTAACAGAACTCTTAAAACGAGACTATTCATTTGAAAGTTTGAAATAACCGGGTATCACGATTTTTTCAAGTGAGTGAGAGTGAGTAACTTTGCAGATACATTTTTGAACATTTAGAATTAATATGACAATAGAATCATTCTTTTTAGCATTTATACCCTTATTTGTAGCGATTGATATAATTGGTACCGTCCCGATATTTTTAGGTTTTACAAGCGACTTATCAGAAAAAGAAAAACGCAAATTAATTATTGAAGCAGTTGCAGCCGCATTCATGATTGCAGTTTTGTTCCTGGTAGGAGGGAAACTGATTTTAAGTTTTCTAGGAATTACAATTGATGATTTTCGTATCGCCGGCGGAATTATACTGTTAATATTAGCTATAAATGATATTATGTTTTCTTCAGAAGAAAGAAGAAAGCCGGGATCAAAAATTGGAATTGTTCCACTCGGAATTCCATTAATCATAGGTCCTGCCGCACTTGCAACCATTATGATACTAATCGATTCATTCGGGTTCGTCTCAACTCTAATCTCGATGATGAGTAATTTTGTTATTGTTTGGCTTGTCCTGACTTTTTCCGGCGCGGTAATTAAGGTTATGGGTGAAGGAGGAACAAGAGCATTTGCTAAAATTGCATCTCTTTTTCTTGCTGCAATTGCTGTGATGATGATAAGAACCGGAATAACAAATGTAATTGTTAAATTTTAGCACCTTGAATATTTGCCACCAAGGCACTAAGGCTCAAAGGATAAAGCTTTGTGTCTTCGAGCCTTTGTGGCTATCAAAAAAAATTAATCTAAATGTTAAAAGGTGAGCGTGGAAGATTTTGTAGTCTCTGAGCATAGTTATAATTATACGAAATTGTCGGATAACGAGGAACAAATTGGAAAACAAATTGTTCACGCAGCATTTAAAGTTCACAGTGCATTGGGCCCTGGTTTGTTGGAGAAGGTTTATGAAGTGTGTATGGCTCATGAGTTGAATAAAGCTGGACTTGCAGTAAAAAGACAAGTAGATATTCCAATCACTTATGATGGAATTGTGTTTGAGGAGGGTCTGCGATTGGATTTGCTTGTTGAAGGTAAAGTTATAAGTGAATTAAAAGCCGTTGATTTGCTTAACCCGGTGTGGGATGCTCAAATAATAAGCCATCTTAAACTTACAGGATTGAGATTGGGGTACTTGATAAATTTTAATGTTCCGTTAATTAAGAATGGAATAAAGAGATTTATTATCTAAATTCATTGAGTGTAAAAAGATTAGCCACAAAGTCGCTAAGGCTCAAAGATAAAAGTTTTATGGTGGTTAGATGGCGGATAAAATAATTGGCTAATAATCGGTTCAATAAGATCATGATGGGCTCAAACGGCTTATTATGGGTTCATAATCGCATTAATTGCATCACGGTTACACCAATTGCAAAATAATTGCAAGTTAATTAGGCCAAAATTGATTTTTATTTGGCAATCTTGGTAATTAGTTGGCGATAAATTCATTCAATGTTTCAAAGAACTTTTTGTTCTTTAACATACAAGGCTCAAAGATAAAGACTTTGTGCCTTCGAGCCTTTGTGGCAGAAAATGTATTTACAATATTTAGAGGTTATGTATGGACTATGGATTGAAAAATAAAACTGTACTCGTAACTGCTTCAAGTAAGGGAATTGGAAAAGCTATTGCCATCGCATTTGTGGATGAAGGGGCAAATGTAGTTATCTGTTCACGAAATCTTTCAGAATTAGAAAAGACAGCAAATGAACTTAAAGCAAAACAAAATGGAAAAGTATTAGCTCTTCAATGCAATATCGATTCACCCGAACAAATTAACGAGACTGTCAGAATTGCTCAAGAACAATTTGGAACTATTGATATTCTTGTAAATAATTGCGGTGGACCTTCAGCCGGTTTTTTTGAAGAATTAAAAGAGACTCAATGGGATAATGCATATAATCAAGTACTATCAAGCGCTAAAAGATTTATTGAACTTGTTCTTCCCGGAATGAAAAATAAAAAAAATGGTCGAATAATTAATATCACATCAATTTCAGTACATCAACCGATTGAAAATTTAATCTTGTCAAATACATTTCGTGCGGCAGTTACTGGAATGAGCAAAACTCTAAGCACACAACTTGGACGCTTCAATATAACCGTAAATAATGTAGCTCCCGGTTTTACATTAACAGAGCGTATTATAGAATTAGCCGAAAATCGGGCAAAACTTGCCGGTAAAGAAATTAATGAAATTATAACAGAAATGACTAAAGAAATTCCAATGGGACGTATGGCTGATGCATCCGAAATTGCTGCGGGAGTATTATTCTTTGCTTCAAAGCAGGCTGCATACGTAACGGGAAATTCATTACACATTGACGGCGGATTAGTAAAAGGATTATTTTAACGGAATAGTTATGAAAAATATCTTAGTGATTTTTACAGGTGGAACTTTCTCGATGAAAATTGATGAGGAAACCGGTGGCGCAGTTCCTCACTTTTCCGGAAATGATTTAATGGAATTGATGCCCGATGTAAAAGAACTCGCAAATATTTCTATATATGATTTTGGAAAGTATCCCGGACCCCATATGACTCCGGAACTTATGCTGACTTTATCAAATAAAATTAAAGAATTTCTTGCTTCAAATAATATTGACGGGATTGTTATTACTCACGGAACTGATACTCTCGAAGAGACTGCATATCTGCTTGATTTAACAATTAAAACCTCCATCCCTATCATTCTAACCGGTTCAATGAAAAACAGTTCTGATCCCGATTGGGATGGACCGAAAAATTTAATGGATTCAATTTATATCTGTCTAAATCAAAACTCGCACGATATTGGTGTTCTTGTTTGCTTGAATGGTGAAATAAATGCAGCCAGTGAAGTTACAAAAACACATACCGATGATATTGAAACATTTCATAGCCTTGATTTTGGTGCACTTGGATTTGTTCAAAACAACAGAGTTATTTTTAATCGATTGCCCCGCAAACTCGAAATCCTTGAAACTGAAAAAATTGAAAACAAAGTTGATCTAATCAAATGTTATGCAGGCATGGATGATAAGTTTTTCCGTTTTTCGGCAGATGGCGGAACTAAAGGAATTGTTGTTGAAGCATTGGGGGTTGGAAACGTACCTCCGCAAGCTTTCGAAGGAATAAAATATGCAGTAGAAAAAGGGATTCCGGTTGTGCTTGTCTCACGTTGCCCTGCCGGCGAAACACTTGATATTTATGGCTATCCCGGTGCCGGAAAATGGCTTCACCAGATGGGTGTTATTTTTGCTGATTATCTAAACGGACAGAAAGCACGAATTAAATTGATGCTTGCATTGGGAAAAGCTACTGATCTTTCAACACTGAAAAAATTGTTTGAAGATTGAAAATCAGAATCTCCAAAAGTAAGAGAACAACCTTTCATTTAAATTAAGTAAATAAAAATCATTCGGTTGTTATCTTAAAGCCTCTTTAAATCACTTGAGAGAACACCTCGAAATCTTTTTATCGATTTGTAAACCTTATTTCACCTTTTTGCATCTAACGCATAGTTATTGATTCGTATTTATCGTAATAGATGGAATCGAGCGAATTAATCAACTGTTTAAACTATTCGTGGAATTATTTTGTCAAATTATTGTTTACATTAAGAAATATTATAAGGAATTAAATTAAGATTATGGTTAAGAAACTTATTACGGTGTGGATTTTTGTGCTTTCAACATTTCTATCTTTTGCTCAGACTGACAGACAATCTCAAAATGTTAATTTCGTACCGATAGGAAAACTTTCGGGAGAAATCTATGATAAAATAACATCAAAGCCGATTGAATACAGCAATGTTGTTCTTTATAGTTCAAAAGATTCATCTATTGTTAATGGAACAATCACAAACTCATCCGGAGAATTTTCATTTGAAAAACTTTCCTTTGGAAAAATGTATGTAAAGATGAGCTATATTGGTTATAAAACAAAGGTTATCGATTCAATAACTATAAATCCCAAAAACAAAGAATTAAATTTAGGAAGAATTTTATTGGAGCCTTCAGCAATTAATCTAAGCGAGGTTTTAGTCTCTTCTGAAAGAGATATGATGGTTAACAATCTCGATAAAAAAGTGATTAATGTTGAAAAAAACATTACAAGTTCAGGGGGAACCGCTGTTGATGTAATGCAAAATATCCCTTCGGTTTCTGTCGATGTTGATGGTGAAGTAAGTTTAAGAGGAAATAAAAACGTAACAATATTAATTGATGGACGCCCGAATGGTTTAGCAAGTATTGGGAGCGGGGATCTGTTGAATCAAATTCCGGCAAGTTCAATAGAATCAATTGAATTGGTAACAAATCCATCTGCTAAATATGACCCGGAAGGGACTGCGGGTATTATAAATATTGTTCTTAAGAAAAGAACTAATATTGGTTTAAACGGAATAATTTCAGTTAATGCCGGAACGGGAGATAAGTATAACTCATCACTAAATTTCAATCTTAGGCAATTTCCGTTTAACTTTTTTGCGAGTTACGATGGCAGAGTCGGTAATATGACAGGTATCGGCACAACCAATCGATTGACTTCACTTAGCGGAGTAAGTTCTACACTTTTTCAAGATCAAACTGAAAAGAACTTGATGTTAACTCACAATGCTAATGCCGGATTTGATTACATGTTGAATGATTTTAATACATTAACTCTCTCTCTTCAATATAGAAGATTTGGGATGGAGAATAATGTAACCGTGAACAATTTTACTTATAATTCTTCTGATGTTCTAACAAGAAATTTTGATAGATTATCTGGGGGAGACCGTGCAGTCGATTTTAGAAATTATACTTTAAGCTACAAAAAGACTTACGACACTAAAGGTCAGGAATTAACCGCCGACTTTATGTTTAACGATATCGATATGAATTTTAATCGAGAAATAACGCAGAATGAATTTATAGCAGGAAGTTCAATCTCACAAATTCAACAGAGAACTTTATCTAAAAATGATAATCAAATGTTTATACTTCAGTCAAATTACAAACATCCGTTTGAAGGATTAGGAACACTTGAGACAGGTTTTAAAACCACCTTCAGAAAGTTATTTATGAATAGTGATTATGAAAATTATGACGATGTTTCTTCTTTGTGGGTTAACGATCCTCTTTCGAGAAATTACTTTAAAAATGAAGAACAGATACATGCCGTTTACACAACTTTTGCGGGGTTGTTCTCCGGTATAAAATATCAAGCTGGTTTAAGAGGTGAACAAACTATTACAAATGGTTTGCAGGAGGTAAACAATGTTAGCTATGAAAAAAACTATTTATCTTTTTATCCTTCACTTCATTTAGTTAAAGAATTTGCCGATGAAAATGAAGTTCAATTAAGTTATAGTAGACGCGTGAACAGACCACATCCACGTTCAATTAATCCTGTTATTGATTACACTGACTCATTAAATATTACACAAGGGAATCCTTATCTTGATCCAGAGTTTGTAAACTCATATGAATTAGGTTATTCAAAGTATTGGGGAGCTTCATCATTTACATCAAACCTATTTTACAAGCTGACTAATGGATTAATAGGGAACTACAGCGAACTTGAGCCAACAGGAATTACACGTACAACTTATCTTAATTTGTCAAAAGGGACCTCATACGGAATTGAGTTTACCGGAAATCATTCCATTTTACAATGGTGGAAAATGAATGCGAATGTTTCATATTTCAATTCTGAAGTTACAGGTCAGGATTTCACAAATAGTAATTTCAGCTGGATGGCAAAAATAAATTCAACTATGACTGTTTGGGAAGACATTATGGTTCAGATGATGTTAAATTATAACTCACCGATGGTAATGTCACAAAGCAAAACAAAAGAAATGTTTACAGCAGATCTTGCATTGCGTAAAGAATTTTGGGAAGGTAAACTTTCATTACTCTTGAGAGTAAGCGATTTATTTAACACACAAAAATATGATATTGAAACCACCGGTAATGGCTTTGTAATAAACTCGTACCGGAAGAGGGATTCTCAAAATATTTTCTTTGGAATAACATATAGACTTGATGCTACTCAAAAAATGCGCGAGCGTAATACAAGAACTGAAGCAGATATGGAAAATTATTGATGAAATAAAAAATATGGCTGTTATTAGCATTCGGTAATTAATTTAATCCATTTTTGATACAGCCACATTTTATATGACAGTTTTGAGACAGCCTCTTAATTCCCTCACAAAAACCGTTTAACTTTACTTTACAACCCGAAGTTTAAAGTAAACTTCTTCGGGGGAAAATATTCCGGCAAAGAATCGTTCATACATTACGGGTTCAATATTTACAATAAAATCCATCCATTTTAAAACTGAAAAATGAGATGTAATAAACTTCTTTTCAATCACTTCAAATTGTGCTTTGCCTTCATAATTTGTACGATGATTCAATTTCCACTTCTCATAAAATTTTAATTTTCGGTCTCCGATATACTCATAATTATCAAAAGTTCTAATCGAAAACGGGATTTTATGATCCGGTTCGCCGAAATATTTTGTGTTAAGAAAGAATGGAGCATAAACGATTATTGTTCCATTTGGTTTTGAAATTCTGTATAACTCTGTCGCCGTTTTATGAAAACTGTCAAGATGCTCAAGTATATGTGAGCAAAAAATTTCGTCAAAGTGATTTTCGGGATAAGGATAGGGGAAAGTGTTAATGTCATGAATATCGTTTCCGCCATAATCGACAATGTCGAGATTCACATAACCGTGTTTAATATCTTTTCCGCAGCCGAGATTAAGTTTCATATCTAAATTACTCACTATTATTCCTTCTTAATAAATATTTATGCAAATTTATTGAGAAGAGACATCAAAAAAAAAGTTTAAATAATATTTCTGTGAAAAGGGATTCTTGAGCAGAGTTATATTTACACTATAAATTTGGTTGGTTTCGATTCCTCTCCTTTCCTATATTTATGTTTTAATATTTGAATTACTACACAAACGGATAATAAATATGAAAATAAGTGTAATCGGAACGGGATATGTTGGATTAGTATCCGGCACATGTTTCGCCGAAATGGGAAATCAAGTTATTTGCGTCGATAATAATCCTGAAAAATTAGCAAAACTTCAAAATGCCGAAGTAACTATTTATGAACCCGGATTAGATATTATTTTTTACCGCAACATTGCGAAGAAACGACTTGAGTTTACTGACGATTTAAAATATGCTATAAAAAATACAGACGTAATTTTTCTTTGTCTACCTACACCACAAGGGGGCGATGGAGCAGCTGATTTACGTTTTGTGCTTGGCATTGCTGATGATATTGGAAAAATTCTTAAGGAAGAAAACATAAATGACTTTAAAGTAATCGTTAACAAGAGTACTGTTCCGGTTGGAACCGCTCAGTTAGTTGAAAACAATATAAAAAATCATGGGTTTACCAACTTTGCAATAGTATCTAACCCCGAATTTCTGCGTGAGGGTTTTGCGGTTGAAGATTTTATGAAACCGGACAGAATTGTTTTCGGTACAGATAATCCAAAAGCTGCCGAAACAATGAGAGCATTATATGAACCTTTCGTTAGACAGGGAAATCCGATTATCGAAATGAATACCGCAAGTTCTGAAGTAACTAAATATGCGGCAAACTCATATCTCGCGATGCGTATAACTTATATGAATGAACTTGCTAACTTTTGCGAAAAAGTTGGAGCTAATGTTGATTTAGTAAGACGCGGTATGGGAACAGATTCAAGAATCGGAAAAAGATTTTTATTCCCGGGTATTGGTTACGGTGGTTCATGTTTTCCTAAAGATGTTGTTGCGCTTATGAAGACCGCTAAAGATAATGATTCAGAATTAAAAATTCTTACAACTGTTGATTCAGTTAATCATGCACAAAAAGAAGTACTTGTCAATAAAGTCTTGAATTATTATAATGGAAATATTAAAGGAAAGCATTTTGCTGTTTGGGGATTAGCCTTCAAACCCAATACCGATGATATGCGTGAAGCTCCGTCAATCATAATTATAAATAAACTAATTGAGCATGGTGCTACTGTTGCAGCATACGATCCGGCAGCACACGAAACTTCTGAATATTACTTTAAAGGCAAAATTCGTTACGCAGAAAATGAATACGATGCTCTTAAAGATGCAGATGCACTCCTTGTTTTAACGGAATGGAATGAATTCCGCAACCCTGACTTTAATCAAATTAAAGAAGAACTTAAACAACCAGTAATTTTCGATGGCAGAAATATTTTTGCTTACGATAAAATGAAAGAACTTAATTTCACTTATTACAGTATTGGGCGTTTACCGGTTCTTCCGGAATAGTTTTGTAAAAATATGTTTTAATTAAAAGGCAGTGATTTAATATTACTGCCTTTCTTTTTAATGAATAAAGAAAAAATATGTACATTCTCGGTATATCAGCATTTTATCACGACAGCGCAGCAGCTTTAATTAAGGATGGCGAGATTATAGCAGCAGCACAAGAAGAACGCTTTACACGAAAAAAGCATGATCATAATTTCCCCGCAAAAGCAATCGATTACTGCTTAAAAGAAGCATCTATAAACACTTCTCAAATTGATTATGTCGCTTTTTATGATAAGCCTTTTCTTAAATTTGAAAGATTATTGGAGACTTATCTTGCTTATGCCCCTATTGGGATTCAGTCCTTTATTAAAGCAATGCCCTTATGGATTAAAGAAAAATTATGGATGAAGGAATTGATAGGTCGTCAACTGAATTTTGAAGGAACCATTCTTTTTCCCGAACATCATGAATCACATGCGGCTTCTGCATTTTATCCTTCACCATTTCAAGAAGCAGCTTTCATCACTATGGACGGTGTAGGCGAATGGGCAACGACAAGTTTCGGAATTGGTAATGGAAATAAACTTAATATCATTGCTGATATTAATTTCCCTCACTCTCTCGGACTGCTTTATTCAGCATTTACATATTATACCGGATTTAAAGTTAATTCCGGTGAATATAAAGTTATGGGACTTGCGCCTTACGGACAACCAAAATATGTCGATTTAATTTACTCTGAATTAATTGATTTAAAAGAAGATGGTTCATTCAAACTGAATATGGATTATTTCAATTACGCCGCCGGATTAACTATGACTAACGAAAAGTTTCATAAATTGTTTAGTGGCGCACCAAGAGTACCGGAAACACATCTTACACAAAAAGAGATGGATATTGCAAGATCTGTTCAAGATGTTACTGAAGAAATTGTATTAAGAATGGGTAAACATGTTTACAAAGAAACCGGACAAAAAAACTTATGTTTAGCCGGTGGTGTCGCACTAAATTGCGTAGCAAACGGAAAACTTCTGCGTCAAGGTCCGTTTGAAGAAATTTGGATTCAACCCGCTGCAGGTGATGCCGGAGGAGCATTGGGTGCGGCTCTTGCGGTTTGGTATAAATATTTGAATAATGAAAGAAAAGTAACCGGAAAATCAGATTTACAAAAGGGTTCATATATAGGTCCTGAATTTAATAATGATGAAGTTTTATCATTTCTAAATTCCAACAATATTCCGTTCACTGAGTTGAGTAGAAATGATATTCCCGAAAAAGTTGCCGATATTTTATCTGAAGAAAAAATTGTCGGATGGTTTCAAGGAAGAATGGAATTTGGTCCGCGCGCACTTGGTTCACGATCTATAATTGGTGATGCGCGATCATCAAAAATGCAGGCAGATATGAATATTAAAATAAAATTCAGAGAGGGTTTTCGACCATTCGCCCCATCTGTAATCTACGAAAAAGTTTCTGACTATTTTGAACTTGAAAAAGAGTCCCCCTACATGCTTCTTGTTGCGGATGTAAAAAAAGAGCGGCAAAAAAAGATGTCCGACGATGAAAAAAAATTATTCGGAATCGAAAAACTTAATATACTCCGTTCGGATATTCCTGCTGTTACTCACATTGATTATTCTGCGCGGATACAGACCGTTCACAAAGAGACGAATCCACTTTACCATGAATTAATTTCCACTTTCGATAAAAAATATGGTTGTGGTGTAATTGTTAATACTTCATTTAATGTCCGGGGTGAACCGATAGTTTGTTCCCCTCACGATGCTTACTTTTGCTTTATGAGAACCGACATTGATTATCTAATTATGGGAAATTATTTGCTCGACAAAAAAGAACAAAAGGCTTTGGAAAATGATGTTAACTGGAAAAAAGAATTTGTCCTCGACTAAAGGAATAACAGAATGATTATAGAAGAAATTAAAAACATAGACAACTCAAAACCCGCCTTAAAGAAATTCGGTATAACTATCGGAATTGTTTTATTCGTAATCGCAGGTTTGCTCTTTTATAATAATAACTCTGTCTATATTTATTGGGGAATTGCATCGTTAATATTAATAGCGAGCGGATTAATTTTCCCGATTTTATTAAAACCGCTAAATTTTATTTGGATGAGTTTTGCTGTAGTTCTCGGTTTTTTTATGACACGAGTAATATTGGGAATTCTGTTTTATATTATCATCACTCCAATCGGATTAATTGCTAAATTATTCGGAAAAGATTTTATTGACAAAAGGATTAGTAAAGAAAAAGTATCATATTGGAATTACCGGGAGCAGAAA
The DNA here is from genome assembly GCA_030684555.1 of Ignavibacteria bacterium. GTDB lineage: Bacteria > Bacteroidota > Ignavibacteria > Ignavibacteriales > Ignavibacteriaceae > JAGUXE01. The sequence goes on along the minus strand of JAUXVN010000090.1, from coordinate 26,169 downwards.
GAATTTTCAAAAGAAATTTATGAACGTCAGTTTTAAGGATAAATAGTATGTCAAAGTTATCAATATTAGTAGAGTTGTGGCAGTTTCTTAAAATCAGAAAAAAATGGTGGCTGGCACCGATACTAATTTTTCTGGTGTTGTTAGGAGGGTTGATAATCCTAACTCAAGGCTCGGCTCTTGCGCCATTCATTTATGCAATTTTTTAGAAAGGCCAATTTATAAAAAATGGCAAAGTCTAAAGAAAAAATCATTGTTGAAAAACCGAAGAAGAGAATTCCGGTTCCACAAAAACCGGCTAAAGTAATCGATGACGGAAAAATTTATAAGCGTTCTCGTGAAAAGCGAAAGATTTTAAAGAAGCTGAATAAAAATGATTGAGCAAATTTTACGAATTGCGGATAGAGAAAAAAACGTATTGATTGTAGAATTTACTCCATCGCATGGAGAGTTGATTTATTCCCAACTTCACTTTTTAAAACGTCATGGAATGAATGCTTTTCTTTTTATTCACGAAAAAAATAATGCCGATACTTTTGAAGCTGACTCTATTTACAAAATCCCATCAGAATTATCTCAATGGAATGTTTTAAAAAAACTTAAAGCTTACATCAAAAAAAATGAGATTAGTAAAGTCATTTTCAATACCGCACATGGGCTTCAAACCCGAAACGCTATTCTTTTTCTTTATTTTAAGAAAATAGAATTTTTCGGAATTATTCATCAGGCAGAGAAACTTTTAACCAGTTTCACTCAAAAAATTATCTCTTCAAAAATTAAAAAGTATTTTACGCTAAGTGACCATGTATTAAAATATTTTCATAAAAATAAAGTCGAAGAAATCTCATTTTCTTCATTTTATCCAATTTATTTCCCTTACGATCATGCAAAGGCTGAGTTAAAAGATAAGTTCATCATTTGCATACCGGGGGGAATTGAATTTGCCCGCAAAGATTATTGCGGTTTAATTGAAATTTTAAAAAATGAACGGGAAAATTTTCCTCGTAAAGTTGTATTCAGAATACTCGGGAACGCTTCAACCAAAGAAGGTCGTTTATTAAAAGAAGAAATCGATAAAAATAATCTCGTTAACTATTTTGAACTTTATGATGAATTTCTTCCAAATAGAACCTTTTTTGAATTGTTGAATAGTTCGAACGTAATTGCTCCGCTTATCCAACCCGGAGTTTCTGAATACAAATCGTTTCTTGAAACAAGCATCTCAGGCGCATTTAATCTGGCTTTTTATTCACAAAAAGTAATGATTATGCATTCGATATTTGAACTTTTTGAAGAGTTTAAAGATTTCGCTTTCTTCTACAATGAAAAGTCATTTACCGATTTAATCAATAAACTGATTTCAGCTCCGGAACTTATTCAAGAAAAAGAAACGAATATTATTAAGTCTCAAAAGTTCATTTTGAAGGAACAAGCAAGCAAATATGTAAGCTTTATTCAAGATAACTATCGGGAAAACGGATAAATTTTTACCCCAACCCAATGTGACGCACGTCAAGATTATTGAAATTAAAAAATAACTTTTTATTGTTTATTTTGACTCGATACATTATTTTTGTGTTCTTTTATTAATGGAGAATAACACATGAAAAGAACGTACCAACCGAGTAATCGGAAAAGACGTAACAAACACGGCTTTAGAGAAAGAATGGCCTCTAAAAACGGTAGAAAAGTTTTGGCTAGAAGACGCGCTAAAGGCAGACATAAATTAACGGTCAGTGACGAATAAAAACTTTTTTGAAACGATATACACTTTCCCGCAAGGAAAGGATAAAAAGCAAAAAACTTTTTGATACAATTTACAGTCAGAATAATTTAATTGTATCTAAAGATCAAAAAGTAAAAGCTGTGTTTATTATTGAAAATCAAACGGAAAACATTCCGGTTAAAGTTACGGAAGCTGTATCTAAAAAAACCGGAAACGCCGTTTGGAGAAATAGGGTTAAACGACTGCTGAGAGAATCGTATAGAGTGAATAAGTTTTTATTAGTTGATAAATGTTTAGAAAGAAATATCTCTTTAGCGGTTGTTTTTTCTCCCTACTTTTTGAATCAAAAAAGAAATCCCATTTTACAACTGTCAGATGTATTACCGGGAATGTTAGATGTTATAAATAAAATTCGAAGCAGCATTTAGATGCGCTATTTTTTTATTTTTTTGATCAAGTTGTATCAAAAATTCATTTCTCCATTATTTCCTCCCTCGTGCAGATTTCATCCAACATGCTCAGAATATTCCAAACAGGCATTTGAAAAGTACGGGGTAGTAAGAGGAATTATAAAATCAGTCTGGCGAATTTTGAGATGTAATCCCTTTAACAAAGGCGGTTTTGATCCGCTCACTTAAGAAAGTAATGAACTATTATGGATAAACAGACAACACTTGCGTTCGTATTAATCGGTATTATTTTGATGGCTTGGCTTTATCTAACTACACCGACTCAGCCGCCTCAAGAACCCGCCAAAGCGCAAGATTCAACCGTTGTTGAGAAACCGGCTGCCCCTCAAAAAATTGAAAAGGTTGATGATAAACCGATTCAATCGAAGGACTCACTTTCATTCGGAAAATTTTTTAGTAAATCTGAATCCGCTGAAGAAATAATTACTATTGAAAACGATGTTGTAATTATTGAAATGACAAACCGCGGCGGAAAAATTAAAAAATACTTTCTGAAAGAATTTCAAAACTGGTATGTGAATGATCTTAAAGAAAATGCTTCACATTATCAAAAAAATGTTCAGTTGATTAATTATGCTGAAGGTGGAAGTCTCGATATTGACTTTGTTACTTCTGATGGAAAAGCAATTTCGACTGCTAATTTAGATTTCGAATCAAATCAAACTTTAAATAGATTTCTTGTTAATGAAAAAGATTCCTTAGTTCTCGAATATACAACAAAAGCCGGCAGCGATGGAAAAATCGTTAAAAGATTTACTTTCTACGGCAGCCGATACGATACCAAATTTGATGTTGAATTTGTTAACATGAGCAAGCTCATAAGCAATAATGTTTATGACATTGTCTGGGATCATGGAATCAGATTTGTTGAAAATAATTCAGTTGATGAAGCAAACTACTCAAATGCAAGCGTTCATTATGGTGATGAGCAGGTCATAGTTGATGCACCACACGACGATGAAAAAATTAGCAAGGATTTTAACGGCAAAGTGGACTGGGTTACCATTAGAAATAAATATTTCGCTGCCGTCATTGTTCCTATGAATCCGGCTAATGTTGAAGGAGCTTATATAAAGGGTTATTCAAAAAAATTTCCCGGAAATGGAATTAGAGAATATTACTCTGCCAGGCTTCAAATGCCATTTAAGGAATCAAATTTACATAAAGAATCTTTCACTCTTTTCATTGGTCCGGTTGATTACAAAATTTTAGAAAATTATCCGGGAGAGCTTCAAAAAATTGTTGATTTCGGAAGCTTCTTCGGATTGAAATTTGTTGTAAGACCAATTGCTGAATATGTTCTTCTCCCGTTATTTAATTTTCTTCATATATTTATATCAAATTATGGATTAGTGATAATCATATTTTCACTAATTATAAAAGTGGTTTTGTATCCATTGACTAAACAAAGTTTCCAGTCAATGAAGAAAATGCAAGCCCTTCAGCCTAAAATAGCTGAACTTAAAGAGAAGTTTAAAGATGACCCCGCTAAGGTCAATAAAGAGACGATGAAACTTTATTCGACATATGGGGTGAATCCGGCAGGGGGATGCTTACCGATGCTTCTGCAGATGCCTATATTCATAGCTCTGTGGGGCTTATTCCAAACCGCCATCGAGCTTCGCCAACAGCCATTTTTTTGGTGGATAGAAGATCTTTCAAGACCCGATGTTATTTTTGATTTAGGATTTGCAATACCACTATTCGGAATAAGCGAAATAAGCGGACTTGCTTTACTGATGGGTATCACTACTTTCGTTCAACAAAAACAAACAATAAAAGATCCGCAGCAACAGATGCTTGTATATTTGATGCCTGTTATGTTAACATTTTTATTCATGAGTTTTCCATCCGGATTGAATTTGTATTATTTTATGTTTAATGTTCTTTCTATTGCTCAACAAGCTTATATTAATCGCAATAGTAAAACTCTTGTTCTTGAGCCGGTTAAAAATCCGAACAAGAAAAAAGGATTTATGCAGAAGATGATGGAAGCTGCAGAGAATAACGCAAAATCTGCACAACAGAAAAAGAAAAAATAATTAGAGTGTTTTATGTTTGACAATAAAATGTCGGCATAATTATTTTAGATAGGGTTGTTCAATAAAGAACTCGTTTAATTATGAAAATTTTTATGATTTATACAAAACTTTTTTTTGAGCACCCCTTTCCTTTTTTAAAATTTGTGCTTCTTCTCTTTGCCGTTAACTTTATTACTTTATCTCAAAACGCTTCTCATGTTATCAAATTAAACTACATTTCTAAAAACATTCCGTATGGATTGACGTGTCAACAACCGGAAGATATGCCAAAGGTTGCCCTGGCTTTGAGCGGGGGAGGCTCAAGAGGGCTTTCACAAATTGGTGTTTTGAGAGCATTGAAAGAAGCAGACATTCCTCTACATTTGATTGTTGGAACAAGTATGGGCAGCATAGTTGGCGGTTTATACTCGGCGGGATATGATATTAATGATCTTGATTCAATTGCAAGAACAACTAATTGGGACGACTTACTTGCATCTGATCGCAGAACCAACAGACGGGATCTTTTCGTAGATCAAAAACTTTCAGAAGATAAATCAATTATAGCTCTAAGATTAGACAAGCTGAAACCGATTTTCCCTTCTTCTATTAATGACGGACAAAAATTTTCTAACTATCTAAATCTTCTTGCATTACAGTCTCCATTTCCATTAAAGGATAATTTTGATGAATTATCAATTCCATTTCGTGCAGTAAGTACAAATCTTGAAACGGGCGATCCTCACGTATTAAAGAGTGGATTATTAACTCAAGCACTAAGAGCAAGTTCAAGCGTTACTTTTTTCCTTTCTCCGGTTCGATATGATTCTTTAATTCTTGTTGACGGCGGTTTGGTTGCAAACATTCCCGTGGAAATAACAAAACAAGAGGGAGCGGATATAATAATAGCTGTCAACACAACCAGCGATTTACATCCACGCGAGTCTTTGAATTTTCCATGGATTGTGGCAGATCAAGTAGTAAGTATTCCCATTAGGCTGTTAAATAAGGAGCAACTTGATGAAGCCGATTTTGTAATTACACCAAATCTTGAAAGAAAACTCTCTTCAGATTTTACATCTATAGATTCACTTATTGAATTGGGGTATCAAGCAACTCTACCATTGCTTGATGAAATCTTAATGGCGGTGGAGAACCAATTTAAAGCCGGATTAAAATCGCAAGAGGTCTTTTATAAAAAGATAATTATCTCAGAACAATCAAAAATCGGTCGCGAATATTTAACAAAATATATTAATAAAGATTCTGTTTCTTCTGTAGATATTCTTTTTGATTTGTATCAAATAAATAAATCCCTTGAATACGAATCCCTTTATGCGGTTGTTGATGAATATGAAGATTATTCGATCCTCCATTTCGAAGGGAAAAAGAAACCGTTAATTCGTTCATATTCATTTGATGGAATCAATTTAATCAGTACCGCTGAAGCAGAAAAAGTTATTATTGATAAATTGATTAATCAATCATTTACTGGAGGGAAAGTTGCCGGAGCGATTAAAGAAATTATTCGAAAGTTCAGAAGTCAGGGTTATGCTTTAGCCGAATTAGATTCTCTTCATTTTGATGCAGATAAAGGACATCTTTATCTACACTTTAAAGAAGGAATAATTTCAGAAATAAAAATTTCAGGAAATGTAACCACAGAAGAAACGATTATTTCGCGCGAATTCCCTCTTAAAGCAGGAAATATTTTCTACTATGAAAGTATTCAACAGGGATTGCGAAATCTTAGAAGTACAAATTTATTTGACAATATTATTTTATCGGTTGAAAAGAGTAATGATTCCTCTTTCATCATAATTAATGTAACTGAGAAAGTTTCTACTCTTATGAGAATGGGATTCAAGGTTGATAACGAAAACAAAGCACAGTTGAATTTAGATATTCGAGATGAAAATGTTTTTGGAACCGGAACGGAACTCGGCACCCTGCTTTATCTTGGTGATCGGTCACGCTATTTTTCATTCGAGCACAAAGCAAATAGAATTTTTGATACCTACATTACCTATTCACTTAACGCATATTACGCCGCTGATGAAGTAAATATTTATAAAAATAATTTTTCATCTTCAGGAAGAACTTTTTCCCGGGATGTGATTGGGGAATACCAACAGGTTTTTTATGGATTTTCTTTCTCGCTTGGCACACAAGTAAAAAGATTTGGAAATGTAATTCTAAAAGGAAAGTATGAATTAAATGATGTACATAATTTGCGGGATAATTTAATTCTACCAAACAAAAATACTATCGTTAGCTTACGAGTTTCCTCTACTGTAGATACTCAAGATAAATATCCTTATGCAAACAACGGTTTAAAAATAACCGGTTATTACGAAACAGCTCAAAAAATACTTGGCGGTAATATTGGCTTTATAAATTTTGGAATCGATTATAAAGGTTACTTTACTGTCTATAATTCACATACAATTGCAACTGCAGTCCGGTTAGGATTGGCAGATAAAACTTTACCGTTAAGTCAACAATACTCACTCGGAGGGCAAAATTCATTTTTCGGAATGCGGGATGATGAGTTGAGGGGTAGACAAGTTATGAACGGCTCACTTGAATATAGATATTTTCTGCCAATTCAAATTATTGTTGATACGTATATTTCTTTAAGATATGATTTGGGTTCTATTTGGGCTAACCAGGAACAGATAAGATTTAAAGATTTGCGTCATGGTATCGGAACAACTTTGTCATTCAATACACCTATAGGACCGGCAGATTTTTCACTCGGTAGGACTTTCTTATTAACAAAAGATCAACCACTAAGTAAGTTGATATTGGGTCCGGTCTCTTTTTATTTCTCGATTGGATTTTATTATTAATCTGTAAAATTGAGGCGGGTTTGCCCGCCTCAATAATTAGATTAACTCTTTTCTTCCCACACTTTTGAAATTTCAACTATCAATTTAACAGCCATTTCCATATCCTGAACTGAAACCCACTCTGTCTTGGAATGGAATGAATGTTCTCCGGCAAATAAATTTGGTGTCGGCAATCCCATAAACGAGAGTCTTGCCCCATCTGTACCCCCGCGAATCGGAGATAATTTTGGAGTAATGTCTAATCGCTCCATTGCTTCAACTGCAAATTCTTTTACTTGCGGATGATTATCAAGAACATATTTCATGTTTCGATATTGTTCAACTACTTGATAATTTAAGCGTGCACCCGGATACTTAGAAACTACTTCTTCTGCAAGTTTAATTATCAAGTCTTCATACTCTTTAAGTTTTTCTTGTTTAAAATCGCGGATAATTATTTTTAAAACTGTCTGTTCTTCAGATCCGTTGAAAGCATTACAGTGAACATATCCTTCGCGATCTTCTGTTGTTTCGGGAGATAATTTATCTTTAGGTAAGGATTCAATAAAATGTGATGCGATTTTTATAGAGTTTATCATTTTATCTTTTGCATATCCCGGATGAATGTTTTTCCCTGTAAAGGTTACAACCATATAATCGGCACAAAATGTTTCGGTTTCAACTTCGCCGCGCGTTTGCCCATCAACTGTGTAAGCATACTTTGCTCCGAATTTTTCGACATCAAATTTTTCGGTGCCGCGACCAACTTCTTCATCCGGAGTAAAACAGATTTTAATTGTACCATGTTTTATCTCCGGATGCTTCAACAAATACTCAACTGCATCCATTATCTCAGCGACTCCGGCTTTATTATCCGCACCTAATAATGTTGAACCGTCAGAAGTGATAATATCAAAACCATTCATCTCTTTTAAGTCAGGATTATCCTCTGCTCTAATAACTTGTCCATCTTTAGGAAGAGGGATATCGCCTCCCTGATAATTTTTATGAATCATAGGATTAACATTTTCACCTGAAACAGCCGGAGAAGTATCAACGTGTGCAATAAAACCGATGGCCGGAACATCTTTATCAGTATTTGATGGAATCGTTGCAGTTACATAACCATACTCGTCCATATCTGCATCTGCGAGACCTAGTTTTTTCAGTTCATCGGCTAAATCTTTTGAAAGGATTTTTTGCTTTTCTGTACTTGGAAATGATTCTGAATTTTCATCAGATTGGGTGTCATATTTAACATAGCGCAAGAACCGTTCAACGCATGTAAAATTATATTGGGGATCAAACATAAATACTCCGCTTATATTTTAATGAAGAAATTATTATCAAACTGAATAACTATCGACTGAACCTAAATTTTGAAAATATGATACTCCTAAAACCAAAAGAAACACAATATAGATGACCATAAAAACTAAAGTAACAATCATAATAATTTTTTGAATTTTGAAAAAACTGTTTTGCTTACTAAGGGCTTGTTCAAGAAGAAATTGATCGTTTGTAAAAGAATAGTTTTGAAATGCTGATGCCGATTCACGAATTCTCAAACCGCTTATGATTAAAGGCACTCCAACAATTGCACCTATTATCGTAAAACAATAAAACCCTCCTATAATGATATAAAACATTCCGACAAACTTCATGTTGTCGGACATCTTGTCTATCAAAATCTGCATATAGTTCGAGCCGTTCATAAATATTTCCTATAAAAGAAATGATAAATTATGAAGAATAAATTTTGTTCCGGTAGGTAAACTTAGTTTAAAAATTAAACTGAATCAATTAAAGAAAATGTATTTAAAATGAGAAAACCATTACGGCAGTCTGTTTTCAAAATTCTTTACTCCCCTAGAATTTCCCCTGCGAAAACGGCTTTCCGTAATGGTTTAATTGTGCTATGCTAAGATTTATTTATATGAGTTTAAAACCTTCATATAATTTGCTCTTTCAAATTGAGCAGGGTCAGCGGAATTCTTATAACTCATGCTTCCTCTCATTTGATCAAGTGATTCATACTCATTCACTTCCATCCAATATTGTAATTTGGTTATTACTTCTGTAATATGTCCAATACCATATTTTAATAATGATGAAAGCATTTGTGTGGTTTTAGCGCCAGCCATAATCATTTTAAGAACATCTTTATCAGTGTAAATTCCGCTTGTTGCAGAAAGATCTGCATTAATTCTTCCGTATAGAATTGCAATCCAACGTAATGGAAGTCTCATTGCCATTGGTGTACTGAGAAGAACATTTGGTACAACTTCGAGGTTCTCTAAATCAATATCGGGTTGATAAAAACGATTGAAAAGAACTAATCCGTTTGCACCTGCTTTATCAAGCTGATCTGCAATCCATGCTGTTGAACTGAAGAATGGTCCTAATTTTACAGCGATAGGAATTTGAACCGCAGCGCGTACGGCTTTTACAATTTCGATATATTCTTTATCTACATCAGCACCGGACTTAGTTAAATCGGCAGCAAGTCGATAAATATTTAATTCCATTGCATCAGCACCGGCTTCTTGAATTTGCTTTGCGTAGTTTATCCATCCACCGACTGATTTTCCATTTAAACTTGCGATAACAGGAATGGAAACTGATTCTTTTAATTTTTTGATATATTCAAGGTAAGCGTCCGGACCAAATGTGTATTCTGAAGTATCAGGGAAATATGAGGTTGCTTCTGCAGAACTTTCAGAGTGAACCGTAGTGTGATGATGTAGTTCTAATTCTTCATGTTCAATTTGTTCTTCAAAAAGAGACCATAATACTATTGCCGCAGCTCCGGCATCTTCCATTAATTTTACATTGTCAATTTCTTTTGCGAGAGGTCCAGCAGAGGGGATTATCGGATTTTTAAGGTCCAATCCTAAATATTTGGTTGATAGATTCATCATTTTACCTTTAAATAAGAGACTTTAACTTTTCTGTTTTTTTCAATTTTCAAAATTTCTATTCTGCTAACTTTATCAATTATTATACCGAAGTGAATTCTTTTCGAATCCAATAAATCGGTTAAAAACCATTGCAAAATCGACCGGCTTTTCTCTTTTATAAGAAAATTCTAAAATCTAAAAACTCACAATTGGGAATGAATTTATTCAAAAATCCATCATTTTTCGGCATTTATCCATTTCTGCCAGGTTTCGGGGTTATAACCAATTGTCGATTCTTTTCCATTTCGAACTATCGGGGTTTTCAGCAATAAAGGATCATTTAAAAGTTCTTCTTCAATTTTATAAACCATATAGGATAAATTTCTTTTTTGAAATTGTTTCCCATCTTTATCCAACAATTCCTCTAAAGGAATTGAGCGGGTTATATTATCAAGCTCTCCCTTTGCCAATCCTTTTTCTGTTAACTCACGGTAATGAAAAGGGATTCTTCTTTCTTTGAAGAAACGCTCGGCTTTGCGTGAATCGCTGCATTTTTTTGTCCCAAATATTTGAATGTTCATCTTTTACTCCTATTTGCAGAACTTCGATTTTGCTTATTAGCAATCTAAAAAAAAGATGCCTATTTTTGTTATAAGTTAATGCTCTGTTCAAGAAATTTTATGTGATTGCTTTATGAAGTATTTTTTATTTTTTTTCCTCTCAATAAATATTTTTTCACAATCTAACCGGATATTTATGGATGGAAGGTTTGATGATTGGGAAAACATTTCTACCGGTTATGTTGATGTGATTGGCGATGGCAGCGGAATTGATTTTCATTCTTTCTACGTAACAAATGATGAAAATTTTCTCTACATCAAATTTAAACTTACACCCGAAATCAAACTCCAGGAGATTACAACTGAAAATCCCACTTTGTATATCGATGGCGATAATAAATCTAATACCGGATTGTCTGTAAACGGACTCGGCGCCGAATTAAAATGGAATTTCGGAACACGTAACGGAAGTTTCATAAAATCTTCAACCACTTCCATTAGATATAATAAAATTCAATTACGATATCTCCCAACCGTTACATCAACTGAATATGAATTGGCAATTGGAAGAAATGTAAAACCCGATAATGTTAATTCTCTTTTCACTTCTGATACAATAAAAATTTTATTTAAGAATGAAAAATCCAACGGCGATTTAATGCCCAATTCCGGAGAAGTATTTTATTATGTTTTCGATAATACCCCGGTTATACCCTATGAGCCGATTGATATTACGCGCTCCGATAGTTCTTTCCTTCGCATTATGACATATAATGTCGAATTTGACGGATTGATGGATGTGGCTAAACAACCTATGTATCAGCGGATATTAAATGTGATAAAACCTGATGTTATTACTTTTAACGAATTCTTTAATACGTCTGCTGAACAAGTAAAAACCGTGATGAATCAAATTCATCCTTTGCCCGGTGGTGTTTCATGGAATGCTATAAAACTCGATGCCGGTAATGTTACAATTTCTAAATTCCCGTTTAAACAACATTGGGTTGTTGCTTCCGGACAGAGAATAACTGCATCTTTAATTAATCTTGCTTCAAAATATCAAAATGATATTTTAATTATTAATTGTCATTTACGCTGTTGTACCGCAGATGACATTCGCCAACAAGAAGCTGATGCAATTATCGCATTTTTACGTGACGCGAAAACTGAAGGGGGATTAATTACACTTCCTTACAAAACTCCTTTTATGATTTCGGGAGATTTAAACCTGGTTGGATTCAGTCAACAATTAAAAACTTTATTGACCGGTGATATTGTTAATACATCAACTTACGGAACAAGCGGACCACCAGATTGGGATTCAACTTCTCTTGAAGATCTTTATTCATATCAAACCGATAAACCTACAGCTTATACCTGGCGGGATGATGCACAAAGTTATACTCCGGGAAGACTCGATTATATGATTTACTCAAACAGTAGTATGAATGTTGAAAAATCTTTTATCTTACAAACCGAAGTAATGCCAGTTGACAGATTAAGTTTGTATGGATTAAATCTTTCCGATACAAAATCAGCATCAGATCATTTCCCCAAGATTGCTGATTTCACTTTTAGAACAACAACCGGTAATCTTGAAAATAATATTCCCGCTAAGTTTGAATTATTACAAAACTATCCGAATCCTTTTAATCCATCAACAACAATAAACTATAATCTTTTGGAAGAAGGAGAAGTCACTCTAAAAGTTTTTGATGTTTTAGGAGAGGAAGTTGCAACTCTTGTAAACGAAGTTCAGCATTCGGGGAGTTATTCGATTAACTTTGACGCACCAAGATTAGCCGGCGGTATATACTTTTACCAACTAAAATCGGGATCATTCATTGAAACAAAAAAATTAGTTTTATTGAGATAAATTATGAAATCCATTTTAAGTTTTTTTCTTCTTCTTAATTTTTTAGTTTTTCCACAATCTCAACTAAAAGTTGTAACATATAATATAATGGGGATGAAGCCCGGGACAGATCCTTCAACACGATTGCATCATATAATTCAAAATCTAAAAATTATAAATCCCGATATAATCGGAATTCAAGAAATAAACGAAGCGCTTAACAGCGGCGGAATCGATAACCAGGCAAAACAAATAGCAGATTCATTAAGTAATTATTTTGGAGTAGCTTATAATTATTATTACAGCCAAACTCATCTTTCGTGGAATAACCAGTATAAAGAATTTGTTGGAATAATTACGAAATATCCTGTTGAACAACAAAGTTATCTGCAGCTTGCTACAGGGGTGTTTCCGCGTAGAGTAGTATGGAATTATATCAACACCCCGATAGGTAAAATTAATTTCTTCAATACACATCTTGATTATCAAAGCACTGCTATAAGAGTAACACAAGCTCAGCAGATAATTCAATTTGTAAATCAGCAGGAGGCTTCATTCCCCGGAATTGCGTCAATTCTTACAGGAGATTTTAATGACACCCCGGGCTCGCAGCCGATAAATTTGTTTGTGGCAAATTCATTTGTTGAAACATGGTCTCAAGTAAATCCAACATTATCGGGTTACACAATGCCTTCAAATTCACCGACATCTAAAATTGATTTTATTTTCAAGAAAGATGGAGGACAATTAAAAATTGATTCATCAGTCATCATTATGAATAAGCCATATTTTGCAAGCAGTTTTTGTTCCGATCATCTTGGAATAATGAACTACTTTTCTCTTAAACCTTTAAATGTGGATGAAGATAAATTATTAAACGAAGGATTTGAATTAGAGCAGAATTATCCCAATCCGTTTAACCCTATTACAAAAATAAGTTATACAATTCCCGAAGACGGAGTGGTAACTTTGAAAATTTATAGTTTGATTGGTGAAGAAGTCGCTAAGCTCGTAAATCAATATCAGTATGCAGGAAAACATGATGTTGATTTTCTTGCAAAAAATTTGCCTAACGGAGTTTATTTTTATGAGATGAGACTTGGGGAGTTTGTTTCGGTTAAGAAATTACTCTTACTGAAGTAATACAATAAAGACTCGGCTTTTGGTTCCTTCCGGTGAAAAAAATAGAATAAAATTTCAAATCGTTATTTAATCCGATTAATGATAAATCCATTATCCACTTTTTTGAAATTAACTTTTGGATAATAGTCCATTGCAGCCGGAGCAGAAAGCAATAGAAGCATTGTTTGATCGCCTATTTTTTCTTTTGTCAAGTCAATCAGTTTTTTGCCAATACCGGATTTTTGATATTCTTCTCTTACAGCAAGATCAGATAAGTAACAGCAATAACAAAAGTCAGTTAATGAACGTGAAATACCGACAAGTTGCTCTTTGTCCCAGGCAGTGACTATTAAATTTGAATGTGCATACATTTTCGCAATTCGTTTTTTATCTGTTGTTGGTCTGTTTATTCCCGAACTGTTATAAAGATCAATAATTGATTCTGTATCCGGAGTTATGTCGAGTTTATATGTTATTTCCATTATTGCAATTTCTTTCATTAAGTTTGATAGATCTGATTCCTCTTATTTCCTCAGAATCTTCTCCATAGACTTTCCTTTTGCCAATTCATCAACCAACTTATCTAAATAACGAATCTTTTGCATTAGTTCATTTTCAATTTCTTCCACACGATAACCACAAATTACTCCTGTAATTTTTGAAACATTTGAATTAATGTGTGGTGCTTGAGCGAAAAAGGTTTCAAAATCACTTTTCTTGTCTAATTGATGTTGCAGGGTTTGTTCGTCATATCCTGTTAGCCAAAAGATAATGGTATTTACCTCTGCTTTTGTGCGCCCCTTTTTCTCTGCTTTTTGTAAATAATATGGATAGACACTTGCAAAAGAAGTTTTAAATATTCTTGTGTTATTCATTTTACTTGTTATTAATTTAATGTTAGTTTTTTATAGTCAGACACAAGTTAGTAATGGTGTCCTTAGCATTACTGCCAACGGATACGCGTATGAAACGTTGATCATCGTGTTATACTTTTTTTGCAACCAAATATACTAATGGAATTTTATCCCTAATTAGATACTCTTTTATTATTTTAAATTCATTATTCCTTACGAAATCTCTGAAAGAAGTCAAAGTCCATCTGGTTCTTGCTTTAAATCCGGCAAGTCCCATAAGTCTTGATATTATATGGCTTATAAAATTTGCCCCATGACAATATGTTGGAATTATTATCTGTCCATTGTCTCTCAGAACTCTTTTCATTTCCTGTAATGCCAAATTAGGTTCGAATAGTAAATGTAAAACATTTGATGCTATTATTGTATCGAAAGACTTATCCTGAAACTCAAGATTGCAAGAATCTCCAATCCTAAAGTCAATATTGCTTATTGACTTTTGAAGGCATTTTTCTTTAGCAATTTTTATCATTTCGGGAGAAATATCAATTGCAATTATTTTTGGTATATGATCGCTTAATCTTAATGCAATGATACATGTTCCCGTAGCTATCTCTAATAGGTTTTCGGATTTGCTTGTATCAATTGCGAGATTGTCAAGAATTATTCCGTAGGTTTTTGAAGCATTTTTATTAATGAATTTATCATACTTTTTAGCAAATGAATCCCAAAAAGTCTTTTCTAATTCAACTCTGTTTTCCATTCTATTGTTTTTAAACATAATACTCAACATTTTTATTCTTGGATTAGTGGCGGCATTTCAGGTTAAGGTTAATTAGATTCATTTCCGATTATTTACCATCAAATGTGTGTAATGTTTGGGCGAAAAAAATTTCAAAATCATTCTTCTTATTGTTGTTGCAGGGTTTGTTCGTCATATCCTGTCAGCCAAAAGATAATGGTATTTACCTCTGCTTTTGTGCGCCCCTTTTTCTTTGCTTTTTGTAAATAATATGGATAGACACTTGCAAAAGAAGTTTTAAATATTCTTGTGTTATTCATTTTTACTTGCTATTAATTTTTAATGTTAGTTTTTTATAGTCAGCCATAAGTTAGCACCGCGTTGTACCAAGTATTAATGCTAACGGTTACGTATTGGCTTTGTCGAGCGACCAGCCAATGCAAAGGACTATGCAAGTTCTAAATGAATACTTTCAATTTGCTTTCTTGACTCCTGTCTTAATTCAAAAGCACGCTTCATTTTAATACTTATTTCATCAATGATTGTTTTATTCGGAAGATGAATAATAATATTTAATAAGTCATTATCTGAAACATTTGGTATTGCCGCACCTGTTCTATACATAAACATTTGTTTTAGAAAAACTTCAGATTTTAGAAAATAAAGCATATAATAACTATCTATTTTAAAGTTTCTTAAAACTCTAAAGCCATTAGTACAAATACTTCCTTCAAATTCTTTTGTAACTATGGCCGTTGCGTGTTTTCTTGTACCTACAGAATTTCCGGCAATTGCTGTAATTATATCATCTTCAAGCAGTTCATAACTAGCTCTACTTGGTAATTCGTGAACTTGATAAGTTGTCGAATTTATTATCTCATAAGAATGAGTATTGATGTCAGAAAGTTCAACATACTCTACAGTTAACTTTTGGTCTTTAAGTTTTCTACTTTTAATTTTTACAATCTCGCAAATATCGCCTAATCGGACGGTTTTAACATTTTCAAGATTGGTAAACATTTTTCTGTTTTCTGGCGAATAAAAATCAAAATCAAATCTGCCATTTAATTCATTGTAATTAATAGAAAAGGCATTATCACTTACAATTTCTTTTCCATTTTGAAATTTCTTAAATGCATCAATGATTACACTGAAATCTTCATCTAATATTTGTTGCCCTTTAGAATCTTTTATTGTTTGGCCAAACTTATCTTTTTGATATAGAGGAGTCCCATTTTTATTACCCTGATACCCAAGTTTAGTTACACGACCAAAGAAAATTGAATATTGTTTATTTAAAGTAGAAGAATCTTTTTCTAAAAAAAGAATCGACGTTTTTACTCCCGTCCCATATGGGATAAATGTTTCTTGAGGAAGATTAACAATAGCTAATATTTTCGTTTTTAATTTAATATAGTAACGTAAATATTCTAAAGAAGGATTTTCAAAATTGCCATTTGGTAAAACGATAGCCATTCTTCCGCCTTCTTTTAAAAGCTGAATACATCTTTCAATAAATAGAATTTCGGCGTTTTGATTGGGGTAAACTGTTTTTGTCTTATGAAAACCCTTTTCATAATTTGACCATTTATGACCCAAATCAAATTTTGAAAGCGTCGTCGTATTTGTGATTTTTGCACCAAAAGGGGGATTTGTAAATACAACATCAAAGCCATCTTTTTGAGCTATAGAAAATTTTATGGCATCTATATCTTCTAATGAGTTAATACAGAGTACATTTATTTTTTTATTAGATTCTAAAAGCAACTTCATTTTAGCAATTCTTGCAATGCTCTTATTTATATCTAAACCGAAAAGGTGTTGTGAAACGATTTCCGATGTTTTTAATTCCGAATAGTTTTTTTGTAGATATTTTAATGCTGACATTAAAAAACCACCACTTCCACATGCTGGGTCAATTATTGTTTCGTTTGGTTTTGGTTGTGTCATTTCAACACAGAACTCAATTACTGGCTCAGGGGTGAAAAACTGTCCTCTTCCATCTTTTTCGTGATGTGAAAGAAATTTTTGAAATGCAAGACCCTTAGCGTCTTGAGATGAATCTAAGAGGGAAATACTTTGAAGTTTATTTATGGTAAACCCTAATGCAATAGCTGATAGTTTAATTCTATCATCATTTTCAAAAATATCAATAAATGCTTGCTTAGTTTTTTCAAACAAGTTAGAAATTCTATTGGTAAAATCTATATTAGTTTTACCTGACTTAATAAGGTCCCATTCTTCTGCAGAAATTGAAAATTGATTAGTTTTCACATTTTCGTCAGAAATTTTTATAAATAATATTTTTACAAATTCCTCAAGTGTTTGTTGTGGCGACAAACCGTCATTTGCATAAATATAATTGTGAATTTCTTCAAATCGCTTAAGAAGATTATCTTCTTTAGATAATTTGATTTCAAATAATGAATTCATAGAATTATACATAAATGTTAAACACAATTTCAGTTTTTAACAATAATATTTCTATTGTCAATCTGCATATCATCTGCACTAATGGCGTCCTCAATATTAAGTGTTTCAAATACTTCATTAAAACTTTCGTACCATTCATCAGTAAGATCAAGTTTTAATGAACCGTTTACTTGGGGAAATACAAAACCCATAATGTAATTCTGTTGCAAATGATTCGAATCCTTACCAGATGAATCTAACTGTTTTGGATTTGCAAATAGAAATTTATGGTCATTGTATCTCAATACTATATCTATAGAAATTAGATTAAATTCGTCCTTTCTTGGCGTAGCCTGTGTTCTATCACTTACGCCTGTGAAGTACCAGAAACAAAGTGAGTATCAAGAAGCATTACTTTGCTCATTACATAATATAATTGGTCGTCAATCATTCTATCAATTTCATCCCTACTTTTACATCCTAACAGTTTCATCGCAACAAATTTATCCGTTTCTCTTCTCGGAGGGTTTTTAAGATACCCTTGTATTTCTTCATATGAATAAAGAGTAGGGGAAGCCTTTAATTCCGGCAAATTTTCGTCAATCCATTTATCAATTTGAGGTTCTATTTCCTCTTGTTGATTAATCCAATGAATGATTTCATAATAATCAAAAAGCATTTTTTTTAGACGCTGATAATTGTATAGTTTATTCCAATCTTCAGTATTTGATTTAACACCTTTTGATTCTAGAACAAACCATGGACTTTCAGCATTTTTCCTAAAATAAAAGTCTCCATGGTGCCTTGAATGTTTTCGCCCTTCCCATTTTTCTCTAATTCTTTTTACTTCATAACCTTCATTTTCTAATTTTTTTTTCAATAATAGCTCTGTAATCGAACCATTAACATACCCTTGCGCATTAGGACTAAGTTTAAGCGCTTCTAAAAAGATTTCTAATGTTGTCTTGAATGTCTTTGTGACAAATGCTTCTATTTTTTGGAAAATATTCATAATTAAAAAATTTATTGTATAATTAAGTTTTTTATTTAGTTCTTCTTAAAGTACTGACAAAATGAGGAATCTTTGGACTGCAAAACAATCGCTCGTGTATTGGAATGGTTGACTAAGCATGAATGAGGGACTGGTTCTCATTTTCTGTTTTGTCTTAATGTGGAAAATATTCCTTTGTCATTCGGTCGTATGTTTTTCATTTTAAAATTTATGTACTTTTATTTTTGTTTTCAATATGCAATATCCGAAAAACAATAGATATTATGCAATAATCATTAACCACAATTAAATTCCAAAACACTACTTCAAATATTCTTCATTATCAAATTATTAAGTATTGCTATTGGTTTTTTGCAAAATCATTTATAGCTTCTTCTGCGCTTTTGCTACCGGGGAAGTATGAAATTATTTTATTCATAACTTCGTCAACTATTGCATCGGGACAGGAAGCCCCGCTTGTAATTATTATTTCGACTTTATCTTTCTTCGGAATATATCCCTCTGTTTTAATCTCAACTTTATTATGTATATCAAAGTGACGGATTGACGTTTCCGATATTATTTTTTCAACTCCGGAAATAAAATATGTCGGGACAACCTCTTTACACAGCTCAACTATGTGCGATGTGTTAGAGCTGTTGTAGCCGCCAACTACTATAGCTAAATCAGCTTTTTCTTTTAATAAAACTATTGTTGCCTGCTGGTTTTCGTTGGTCGCATAACATAGAGTATCGCGAGTATCTGCACTATGATTTTTTATCTCAGCTTCTCCATATTTAGTGATCATTACTTCCCGAAGAAGGTCGGCAATTGCCTGAGTTTCAGAAGCAAGCATAGTTGTTTGATTAACAACACCGATTTTGGATAAGTCGTTATTTACATCGAAACCATCAGAAAATTTATTCGTAAATAATTCATAAAAAGTCTCTTTGGGAATTTCTCCGAGAATAATCTTACCCAAAACTTTTGCTTCGTTAATATCTCTTACAATTAGTGATTTACCGTTTCTAATGGAGTGCGAAAAAGTTGCACGGGTTTCTTCATGTGTCGATTTGCCGTGAATAATTATTGTGTAGTCACCGCCTCCCAATTGAGCGGCTCTGTTCCAAACCTTTTCAACAAATGGGCATGTTGTATTGTATTTTACGGTATCAATCCCTATTTCAATTAATTTATTTTCTGTTTCTATTGTAGTACCGAATGCGGGAATAATTACAATATCTTCCTTTTTTATTTCATCCCATTCAATGAGTTGATTGCCGTATGTATCCATGATGAACTTAACACCGCGGCTTAACAAATCGTTATTAACTTCGGGATTGTGGATCATTTCGCTTAGTAGAAAAATTCGTTTATCGGGATTTTCTTCAATTGTTTTGTACGCAATTTCAATCGCATTTTCTACACCGTAACAAAAACCGAAATGACGCGGCAGTTTAATTCGTAAACTTCCAAAATCAAGTAGCGCTGCGGAATAATCTTTTTTCCGCGGGTCTTGAAGTTTTCGCAATTCTTTTATTTTTGAAATAATCGGGCTTCTGTAGAATAATGGAATATCAAATTTCTTCATTTTCTCAATCGTAAAGTTTAATAAGTAATGGTTATACAAGATAAACAATTGAGACTTTAAAAGAATTCAATTTGGCGGGTAAGTCTTTGCAGAATTTGAAAGGAAAAGAGGCTGTCTCAAACTGTAATATGAATTTGAGACAACCTCTGTTAAAATTAGTTAGCTGAATTATTTAACAATTCTTTTTCGATTACTTCTTTTAACGATTGTTTTGGAAGAGCACCGACTGCCATTTGAGGCTGACCATCTTTTGGAACAAATAGAATTGAAGGAATGCTTCTTATTCCGAAAGCACCGCCGAGCTCTTGTTCCACATCAGTATTTACTTTATAGATGTTAATTTTTCCGGCATATTCAGTTGATAATTCTTCTAAAACAGGTCCGACCATTTTACAAGGTCCGCACCATGGTGCCCAGAAATCAATTATACAAGGAAGTTCACCTTCAAATTTCCATTCTTTGTTTTTTTCATAATCGAATACTTTAGTTAAGAAAGTGTCTTTGGTTAAATTCTCAGTCATTTTTATCTCCTATTTAATAATAATTTTATTTTCTACTGGATAGGATAAAGGAATTTTAAAAAGGATTCAGAATCTATATTTATTTGGTTCAGATGCTGATTCAATCAGCCACGACTGAAGGCATTACAAAATGGAAAGTGTAGTGTGAGTATAAATTCAAATCGTGGTTTTATTCAGATTTTATTCTAACATCCACAGCATATATTTCACCTTCTTCAGTGATTAAGAGTGGATTAAAATCGAATTCTTGAATTGAGGGATAATCGAGGAACATTTGAGCGGTTGATTTTATTATCTCTTTCAGTTTCTTAAAATCTATAGATTTTTCGCCACGAACACCCGATAAAATCTGTCCCATTTTAGTTTCGTTAATAAGCTCATCGATATCGGTATCGCACAAGTAGGCTGACCGCATTGCGGTATCATTATAAACTTCAACATACTTTCCGCCGGTTCCGAACATAATTATTGGACCGAATGAGGGATCACGAAATCCGCCAAGTAAAACTTCGTTTTTAATTTTGATGAATGGTTGAATTAAGAATGATTCTAAAACAAATCCGTTTTCTTCAAATCGTTTTGCCATATCAGTTGCGGTTGCGATCAATTCTTCTTTGGTTTTTAAGTTAAGTTTAACCGCATCAAACTCCGATTTGTGAAGCACATCTTTTGAAATCCCTTTAAGTACAACGGGAAAATTCATGTTCTCAGCTTCTTGTATCAACATCTCTTTTTTAACAATTCTATTTTCAACCAGTGGAAGATTATAAAGCAAACAGAGTCGTGAAATCATTTCTTGCGAGATATAACCTTCCCCAAGATTTAATTTGTTCCCCTCAACATTCATAGAAATATATTTCTCTTTTTTCTTTCTAAAGGAAAACTGAAGCATATTTGAAATAACTTTTGCCGGCTCTTCCGGATTGCGGAATAACGGTTTTTTATATAACGATTCTTTTCTGTTCTTCTCCCAAAACTCGGGTAACGGCATAACTACCTGGAATATTGGTTTTACATGCTCGATGCTGTTAATTCCTTCGATTACATCAAAAGCCGGAACCATAACAGGCTCAACAAATATTGAAACAACCGCATCTACATTTTCATCATTTAAAACTATTTCGTTCACGGTTTTATATTGTTGTGCATTCCCGCCGGGAAGAAGATCAACCGGATTATTAACACTTCCTTCGGGGTGAACAATTTCTTTTAATTTAGATTTTGTAGATTCAGTTAACGAAACAAGTTTTAATCCTTCTTTTTCTAATGCATCAACTGCAAGGATTGCGGGACCACCTGCATTTGTTATAACTGCAATTTTATTTCCATTAGGAAATGGGAAGTTTTCTAAACCTTTTGCGGTATTGAATAGTTCATTTAGCGACTCCGCTCTGATGATGTTGAATTGTTTTGCGATTGCATTTACAACTTTATCATTACTCGCAAGTGCTCCGGTGTGTGAAGATGCAGCTTTAATTCCACCTGCGGTTCTTCCGGCTTTTAAGATTATGACAGGTTTTGTAATTTCAGAATTAATAAAAGGCTTTATAAATTCTTCACCGTTTACAAAACTTTCGAGATAAAATGTAATTGTTTTAATACGATCATCATTTTGCCAAAAATGAAGTAGATCATTTTCGGCAATATCGGCTTTGTTTCCAACGCTGATAAAATGTCCAAACTTTATATCTGTTTCACGCAATGAATTAAGTACTGTTGCCCCGATAGCTCCGCTTTGTGATAAGAAAGCGGTTGCTCCAATTCCCGGTTTTTCGGCTACAAAAGTGGCGTTAAGTTTAATATCCTCAAAAGTAGTTATTACTCCCATACAATTAGGGCCGACTAACCGCGCACCTGCGTTTTTAACTTTTTCGAGAATACGTTTTTCAACAATTTCCCCTTTAGTGCCGGTCTCTTTAAATCCTGCTGTAATTAGAATAATTGCTTTAACATCTTTTGCGAGAAGTATATCAATAGTTTCTTCGGCAAAAGACTTTGGAACTAATACTATTGCTAAATCTATTTTCTCAGTTATTTCATCAATAGAATGAAAACATTTAAATCCGAGAACTTCATCAGCTTTTGGATTAACGGGAAAAATTTTTCCTGTATAATTATACTGTTTAATTGATTTGAGCAGTTCATAACCGATGCTTTTTTCTTTAGACGAAGCCCCCGCAATGCAGATTGATGAAGGATAAAAAAACTGATTGATTACATTATTCATAGCGTCAATAGTAATAGTATAATAAAAGAAAAACAATCGGAATAATAAGTCCGAGAGCCGTTAACCATGCGCCTCTACCGGTAATTCCATTTTTCCCTTTAATCATGAAAAGACCCGAAATAGCCAAAAATGCAAGGGCAACCGCAAATAAATCAGCAACGTAAGTCCAGACTTTTTTAGGTGCGTTAAGATGTAAAAAATTAGTTTCTCTAATAATTGGGCGGGGAACAACTTTTTCCTGGGTTACTTCACATGTTTCATAATTAACCGTAATAGTATTTCCCTCAACAAATATGTCTAATCTGTTTGGATCGGGACGGAAACTATTTTTAACTTCTCTGGTTTCCCCGATTTCCGAGAGAATATATTTTACCATTTCCTCTTTTTCGTAATTAGAAGGGATTGAATCAAGTTCAATAATTACTTTTTCTATTCTGTAATTTGGATTCCAATCTCCAACGTGATTAACAGCTACTCCCGAAATAGCATAAATAACTGTAAGAGCTGTAGCCAGATAACCTATATCCCGGTGAAGGATTCTTAACCATTTTCTCCATTTCATCTTCTGCATCCTATTATAAAAAAGGGATGGCAAAACCATCCCTTAAAAAAATAAGTTCTTAAACTTAGTCCTTAATTACTGCGCCAAGTCCTTTAATTTGATAAAGGGTAGTTCCCTCTGTAATTGTACTTGGATCAAATTTTGTTCCCTGTTCTTCTGCATGATGTTCAGCGCGTTCGATGGCTTGTTCTTTTGTTAGTTTAATTTCTTGAATCATCCCTTCAAATAGACCTGTTTTCCCTTTAGCTTCCATCGGGAAAATGATTTCACCGTCATTCACTTTTACTCTAATTTTTTGAAATTCTTTATCACTTGATAACTCAACCCAACATCCTCTTTTTGCACAAACATCTAACAGCATCCCCTCAACAAGAACTTTTTTACCGACATACTTTTGTGGATTAGCATAAATATCCGAAATCTTGGTTTTTTCTTTCAATGTTAATGTTGCTCCGTATTTTTTATCCTTAGCAGAAACAACATTTGCCATCAAAAAAATGACCAAAACCGATAAAATTAGTTTCTTCATTAGTTCACCTTTCAAAATATTTTGAGTTTAAAATTTACGTCTAAATATAAAACAATCCTTTCGATTTTAACAACATAAAAGTTGGGTAGTTCTTTGGTGTTTTTTTGAGGAGAATAGGGGCAAAATTTATTAAGGTAAATACCCTCTACTTCATCAATAAAAGTTTTTTAGTCGATTTATACTCATTTGAACGAAGTTCATACAAATATACTCCGCTCAATCACATGCAAATACACTTTTTTCTCGACAAATGAGAGGAGCAATTTAATTCTCCACTATTTATTTTAAACTGTGGGATTTATTCGGTCCAACTTACTTTTTAATGTAGTTCTCGGAAGTTTTAAGAGTTTAGCTGCTTGACTAATATTGTTTTCAGACTTTGTTAATGCCCAATTAATTATTTCTTTTTCTTTTTCCAAAATGAAATCCTCAAACGATGGGTAATTGTCGGTAAGTACTTCAGGTTTTTCAATAACTTTACTTTGTGTTGATGATTCTTTAAATAATAAATCAATTCCGGCACCTGTTGCAGACATCGCAATTATTCTTTTAACAATATTTTCTAACTCTCTTACATTTCCCTGCCAGTCATATTCAATTAGTTGATTGAGCAATTGCTTATTTATCAATTCCGGGTTATCTCCTTCACCATATTTTTTCAAAAAGTGATTTATTAAAGCAGGGATATCATCTTTCCGTTCTCTAAGTGCCGGAATTTTCAGCGGGATTATATTTAACCGATAATATAAATCTTCTCTAAACAGTTTTTCGTTTACTTTTTCTTTCAAATCGACTTTGGTTGCGCAAATAATTCTAACATCTACAGAAACACTTTCGGTACCGCCTACGCGTACAAATTCCTGCTCCTGCAAAACTCTAAGAAGTTTTACTTGCAACGAAAGAGGGAAGTCATCGATATCATCAATAAAAAGAGTTCCTTTATCTGCTCTTTCAAAATAACCTATGTGGCGCTTAACCGCATTTGTAAACGCCCCTTTTTCATGTCCGAATAATTCAGATTCAAGTAAACTTTCCGGAATAACTGCACAGTTAATCGGGATAAATGGATTTGAATTCCTGTTGCTTAACCGATGGATTTCGCGTGCAGCCATTTCTTTTCCGGTTCCGCTTTCACCTTCTATTAGAACCGTATAATCATACGGAGCAATTACTTTAATTGTTTCAAGAAATTTTTTCATCGGAGCGGAACCAGCAATCATACTTGAACCGGCGAGAGCTTCAACCTGCATTTTGAGTTTGGAATTCTCTTCGAGAATCGATTTCATTCTTTTTATGTTTTGTAGAATAGCAATTACTCTATCCGGAGAAAATGGTTTAGTTATATAATCGTATGCACCGAGTTTAAGTGCTTCAACTGCAGTTTCAACGGTTGCATAAGCTGTGATAACAATTACAGTTGTTTCATTTTTTTTTTGCTTTATGTTTCTGAGGATTTCCATTCCATTTAAACCCGGCAAACGGAGATCGGTTATTACGAGGTCATAATCATTTTGGTCGAAAAGATTCATCCCTTCAATACCATCTCCGCTATTATCAACTTCAAATCCTTCTTGACGTAAAGTGTTGGTTAAAGAAATTCTGGTAATTTTTTCATCTTCTAAAAGTAGTATTTTCATTTTGATTCCTCTAATGGGAGATAAACGGTGAATTCAGTTTCTACACCGGGAACACTCTTTACTTTTATTTCTCCGCCGTGTGTTTCAATAATTCCAAGACTTACCGAAAGTCCCAAACCGGTTCCTTCACCGGCTTCTTTTGTAGTAAAGAACGGGTCAAAAATAGAATTAAGATCTTCCGCACTAATTCCGATGCCATTATCTTTAATACTTATTCCTATTTGATTAGCCTTTTGAAATGTAGTAATCGAAATTATTCCATTCACACTAACCGCATCAAAACTATTTATCAGCAGATTCAAAATTACTTCTTGTAACAATACCGGATCGGCTTTAATTGTTGGGAGTTTCTCAAAAGGTAAAAAAGTAAAAGAGATGTTTTTTTGTCGAATTTTATAATCGAGTAGTTGTGTAACTTTATAGATAAGTTCATTTAAATCGATTGATTCAGTCTCTTTCGATTTCTGACGTGCAAACCCCAACCTGGACAAGCCAGAACCAAAAAGGGAAAAAGTGTTAAATTTGGGACATGAAAATACTAACAGAATCATACAAAGAAAAAATAAGCTTAACGCTTTCCTGTTATGACAGGTTACTATTTTCCGGGAGTTTGCCCGA
>JAUXVN010000088.1 GCA_030684555.1 Ignavibacteria bacterium | reverse complement strand
TGAAACCTCAACCAGACCACCAGCCCCAAGAAGGCTAATAATTGAACAACCTGTTTAACTTTGAATGGTATTGAAACTTCGCCATTGGGCTGGGCTTCCATAGCCGCAAATATTGAACAACCTGTTTAACTTTGAATGGTATTGAAACTCTGGACGTCTTTCTTCGGCTTCTTTGGCTTAGGCATTGAACAACCTGTTTAACTTTGAATGGTATTGAAACTCTGGACGTCTTTCTTCGGCTTCTTTGGCTTAGGCATTGAACAACCTGTTTAACTTTGAATGGTATTGAAACCTTAGTAAGGAACATGGTTTCTCCATTTTGGTTGTATTGAACAACCTGTTTAACTTTGAATGGTATTGAAACTTTTCTTGCTGCTCGCGACGGGCGACGCTGTAGAATTGAACAACCTGTTTAACTTTGAATGGTATTGAAACAATCCCAATTCCATCCCTTCCCGGAGGACCCTGAAATTGAACAACCTGTTTAACTTTGAATGGTATTGAAACTAACTTTTTCATTTGAAACCTCCTGGGGGTTAATTATTGAACAACCTGTTTAACTTTGAATGGTATTGTAACTAAATACGCAAAAATTAAAAATTGATATAGATAATTGAACTACCTGTTTAACTTTGAATGGTATTGAAACTTCGGCAACGGGCCTTCCAATAAAATTTACAGAAGTATTGAACTACCTGTTTAACTTTGAATGGTATTGAAACTTCTGTACAAATTTTTCTGTTTGGAATCTATAAAAAATTGAACAACCTGTTTAACTTTGAATGGTATTGAAACGATTATTATCAGATCTGGCAATGTAGTTCATGTAGCATTGAACAACCTGTTTAACTTTGAATGGTATTGATCCCGAAAGGGTTCGGGTCTGCTCACAAGTTCGCAGAACCCATAAGGAAAACATGTAGCATTTATTTCTGTTATTAAGCAACCTGTTTAACTTTGAATAGTATTGATCCCGAAAGGGTTCGTGACTGCTTACAAGTTCGCAGAACCCATAAGGGAAATAATAAGTGCTTTTGATTATATTTATCAAAATGGTTTATTTTTGAATTTTAACAATGAGCTTAACAGAGCTTATTAAGTTTATTTTATCTCTATTTTAAAACAAAAAGGTGCTAATGGATTATAATTTATCTCTCAAAATATTTAATGTTATTGAAACTTCTTCTCTTCAGAAATTAAAACATGATCTTTATGAATCGGCAGTCAGTTATACTAATATTCGTGTGGAGTGGTTATTTGCAGATTTAGAAAAAAAGAATACTCTTGACCAACAGAGAACTTCATCGCATAATGTATTTATTGATTGCTGTAATATCCTCAGCAGAAATATGTTAAAATTGGGTGAGAATAACAGTTGGAGAGGGGAATTAGGAAACGACAGAAAAACAATAGGAGATTTCGCCTGTTATTTGGTCTCTATTCTTGGTATAAAAGCAAGATAAATTAGAGTGCTCATATCAGTTTTTTGAAAAGTAGTTGAAGTAAAACAGAAGAATCGAAAAAAATTAGATTTAATAAGCTTGTAGGACAAGATTATATCTTGTCCCACTGCAGACCAACATCAACTTAAAGAAGTAGAATTTATTTGAATAGAAATTTAATTAAAATTTACTTGCCAAATACTTTTAACAATTTTTCCAATTTGCCAAAACCGACCTGAGAAACTTGTTCAAGTTCACCGGCATCAAGCCATATACCGTCACAATTAGAACATTTATCAATCATTATATCGCTATAGTTAATTTCAAGTAGTTTATTCCCGCACTTTGGGCAACACATATAATGAAGTTCTTTTAACTTCAATTTCTCTTCTTCATTCAAACGGGCTATTTTTTCTGTCTCGAACTTTTTTTTCGTTTCAAGTTCTTTCCGAAGAAAATATTCTTCTTCTTTATCCGAAGGTTTAAAAGGCATCAAATTCTCCTTTTGTTATTTATTGAATTAATTATTTATAATAGGGGACAGCAAACAGCCGGATGATGGCAGTTTAATCTAATCCAAGGAAATAAAAAGTTCAGTTAATGAACTATTTTCAAAAACTTTCTTTTACCGACTTTTATTATTAATTCTTTATCCATTTTGATTACTGAACCAATATCACTTATTTTATTTCCGTTGATAGAAACTCCACCTTGAGTAACTAAACGCCTTGCTTCACCACGAGAAGGAGCGAGGTCGGTTTTGATTAGTAAATCAATTATGTCAAGGTTCTCAATTCCCTCTAATTTTATTTCAGGAATCTCATCTGGTATTTCTTTTTTTATAAAAATTTTGTCAAATTTATTTTCAGCATTAACAGCTTCGGTTTCATTATAATACATTTGTACAAAACGTTTTGCTAAATCTCTTTTAACATTCCTGGGATTTGTTTCCGGATTTTCTAATAATGTTTTTATCTTCATCAATTCGGTATTTGGGATATCAGAAGCAAGTTCATAATAGGTATAAATTAAATTATCCGGAATAGATAAAGTTCTTCCGAAGATGTCTTGTGGTGTATCTGAAATCCCGATATAATTACCATATGATTTACTCATCTTTTCAACACCATCTGTTCCAACAAGTAATGGCATTGTTAAAATTACTTGCGGTTCAACTTCAAATTCACGTTGAATATCTCTTCCGACTAAAAGATTAAACTTTTGATCCGTTCCACCTAATTCTACATCACTTTTAATTGCAACGGAATCCATTGCTTGAGCCAACGGATATAGAATTTCATGAAGACTTATAGGTTCGCCGTTTTTATATCTTTTTGTAAAATCATCTCTTTCCAACATACGGGCGACTGTATATTTTGAAGCAAGTTTGATAACATCTTCAAAACTCATTTTGCCAAGCCATTCAGAATTGTAAACTACTTTCATTGTATTGGGATTTAGGATTTTAGATGCCTGCTCGAAGTAAGACTGCCCGTTTAATCTTGTTTCATCAAGTGTTAATGCGGGTCTTGTTGCATTACGCCCGGAAGGATCACCGATCATTCCGGTAAAATCACCTATAATTAAAATTGCTTGATGACCAAGTTCTTGAAATTGAGCAAGTTTTCGTAGCACAACTGAATGACCGAGATGAAGATCTGGCCTGCTTGGATCACAGCCTAATTTAATTATTAATTGTTTACCTGATGCCAGTGATTTTTCAATTTTACGAACCAATTCATCTTCGGGGATTATTTCTGCCGCACCACGACGAATTAAATCCATTTGTTCATTTAACGGAGGAAAAGTAGTTTTGTTCATTTTAAGTTATTCACCTTTTAATTATGGTCTTTACGTTGTTGATCGCGTTGAAAATCACGTTTCTTAATATCTTCCCGTTTATCGTAGACTTTTTTCCCTTTAGCCAGACCTAATTCAACCTTTACTTTTCCGGAAGAAAAATAAACTCTCAAGGGAACTAAGGTTAAACCTTTTTCATTTACTTTAGAAGTCAGTTTTCTGATTTCAACTTTATTCAGTAATAGTTTACGTGTTCTCGTTGGTTCGTGGTTGTTGATGTTACCTTGAGTATACTCACTGATATGAGCACTGACAAGCCAAACTTCACCATTTTTAATTTGCGCAAAACTATCAACAAGATTAATCTTACCTTGTCTGAGAGATTTCACTTCTGTACCGAGTAAAACAATTCCGGCTTCAATAGTTTGAATAATCTCATATTCATGCCTTGCTTTACGATTAACGGTTATGTTCTTTTCTGACGGATTACTTTGCATTTTATTCATGTTTTAAAATATAAAAGTAATTCATACTATCCAATAATATCAACAATATTTAATGATATTTAACTTAAATCATATTCTAATAAGTGAAATATAAGCTCAAAGAATCATAAATCAATAAAAATGATTATGTGTGAGAGTATTTAATTCAATCACTTTGCATATTGAAGGCAATTCTCTATTTTTACGTTGCTTCTCAATCGATTATGGTAAACAAGTTTACCGCAGATATATTAAAATTATTGGTTCTCATAATATCATCAGTAATTAAAGGATCTTCAAACGGAATGAAAAAACTTTTTATACTATTTTTATCAACTCTTATTTTTGTAATAAGTTTTTCATCATGTTCACCTCAGAAAGATGAAAATGAACTCGTAATTTGGCACACCATGCGTCCCGAGGAGACAAAAGTTCTCCAATCTCAATTAGTTCGATTCATGAAATTAAATCCCGGCATTAAAGTCCATCAGCTATTTAAAGAGACTGAGGAAATGAGATCGGGATTTATAGTTGCCGCAATTGGCGGACAAGGTCCTGATTTGGTTTACGGTCCTTCCGATCAAATTGGTCCTTTTGAAGAAATGAAAATTATTAAACCTCTTGAAGAAATATTTGATGAAGAATTTCTTTCTAATTTTAATGAAAAAGGTTTGATATACCGAAACGGTCATTTATGGCAAATTGCTGATAAATTGGGAAATCATTTAACACTTGTTTATAACAAAGATTTAGTTCCTATTCCACCTAAAACTGATATTGAGTTGATAGAAATCGGTAAAAAACTTTCAATTGATAAAAATGGTGATGGAAGAATTGATCAATATGGATTAGTCTGGAATTACACTGAACCTTACTTTTTTATTCCATTTTTAACCGGATACGGTGGATGGATTTTTGATTCCTTAGCCGTACCAACCTTGAACAGTGAAGCGATGGTTAAAGGTTTGAAGTTTATTCAAAGTCTTCGAGATAAACATAAAATAATTCCAAATGAAGCGGATTATAATGTCGCCGATGTTCTCTTCAAAGAGGGGAGAGCGGGAATGATAATTAATGGTGATTGGTCATGGGCAAGTTATGGTAATGCCGGAATAAATTATGGGATAGCTCCACTTCCAATTATTACCGAAACAGGATTACATTGTTCACCGATGATTTCACCAAAAGGATTTTCAATCAATATTAATCTTGATAGTTCCAAAACGGAAAAAGCAAAATTACTAATAGAATATTTGATGAAACCCGAAAATCAGTTGGAAGCATCAAAAGCTGCAAAAACATTTCCAACGAGAAAAGAACTTTATGATGATCCATTCATTCAAGATGATCCGATATTGACAAATTCACGTCTGCAAATTGAATTAGGTACTCCGCTTCCAATAGTAACTGAAATGAGAGCGATATGGGATGCAATGCGTCCTTCATACCAGGCAGTTCTTGGCGGTTCAATCACTCCCGAAAAAGCCGCAGCACAAATGCAGAAAAGTGCGATAAAAAAGATAGAGGAACTTAGAGAAGATTTTCAAGACCCGGTTTCGGGATTAATCATTCAGATTATGTTTCTACTTGCTGCAGCAATTACCCTCTTCCTGATGAGAAAGAGTATAGTCGCATTTTTTGTAAATATTAAGAAAGATGGATTTGCTTATTTACTCGCAATGCCGGCTGTGTTGGTTATGGTTGCTGTTATCTTTTATCCTTTCTTTTATAATATCGTACTTTCTTTTTCTAATATGAATTTGTCGCACATTAATGATTGGACAATTGTCGGTTTTTATCAATATGTAAAAGTTTTTCAGGAACCACAGTTTTATGAGATATTTTTAAAAACAATTTTATGGACTTCCGCAAATATTTTCTTCCATGTCACCATTGGTGTTTTTCTTGCACTTCTATTGAATAAAAATTTACCGGGGACACCATTATTCAGAACTCTCTTAATATTACCTTGGGCGGTTCCGCAATATATAGTAGCATTAACCTGGCGCGGTATGTTCAATTATGAATATGGTTCTATCAATTTAATACTTGTTAAGTTTTTATCGATGTCACCTGTAGAATGGCTAAAGTCACCATTTGAAGCATTTGTAGCAGTCATTATAACTAATGTTTGGTTAGGATTTCCATTTATGATGATTATTGCATTAGGGGCACTACAAAGTATTCCCGCAGAGTTATACGAAGCGGCTGATATTGATGGTGCTAAATGGTATCATAAATTAAAAAACATAACTATTCCGTTGATTAAACCTGTAATGATACCGGCAATTACATTAGGTGTAATTTGGACATTCAATAATTTGAATGTCGTATGGTTAGTAAGTAACGCCGGAGAACCATCTGACAGTACTCATATATTAGTCTCATATGTTTATAAGGCTGCCTTTAATATGTATAGGTATGGTTACGCTGCTGCTTTTAGTGTAATTCTATTTTTAATATTGCTTGCTTTCGGTTTAACATTTTTAAGAAAAACAAAAGCTACTGAATCAGTTTACTAAAGGAATCAAAAGTAAAAAATGAAAAAAAATCTTTTTATAAATATTTCTGTCTACTTAGTTTTAATTCTGTTTACTCTGATAGCTTTGTATCCAATATTAAATGTGTTTACAATTTCAATCAGACCGGATGATAAATTATTATCAACTGATTTGTCTATAATTCCCGATAAAGCTACATTCAGACAATATGTCGAACTATTCACTAATCGTCCGTTTTTATTATGGACTTGGAATTCATTGATAGTTTCGGCGACTGTCACATTTACAGGAGTTGTATTAGCTTCTACAGCAGGGTATGCATTATCCAGATACAAATTTGTCGGTAAACAGGCAAGCATGCTCGGTTTGTTGACTACACAAATGTTTCCGGCAACTATGTTATTATTACCGATGTATATAATGTTGATAAAGTTAGAATTATTAAATAGTTATCTTGGAATTATAATCATTTATTCTGCAACTGCTTTACCTTTTTGCGTGTGGCAAATGAAAGGCTATTACGACACAATACCCCACAGTTTAGAAGAGAGTGCGCGGATAGACGGTTGTACGAAATGGCAGTCATTTTATAAAATTATTTTACCGTTAGCTTCACCAGCGTTAGTAATCACAGCTTTATTTTCATTTATGACTGCATGGTCTGAATATATTGTTGCAGCTCAAGTTCTTCAAGATACATCTTTATATACATTACCATTAGGCTTAAAATCGTTCGAAAGTAATATGTCTACAGAATGGGGTTTGTATGCTGCTGCTTCTCTTATTGTGAGTATTCCTGTAGTTATACTTTTTGTAATTTTAAGTAAGTGGCTCGTTTCCGGATTAACTCTTGGAAGTGTTAAGGGATAAACAATTCCGATTAATATTGAAAGAATGGATAATCTTAAATGTTAGACATACAAAAAAAACTTACTAATTCGTTTTACGTTTTATTAAGTCTTCCTGCAACTGCAATGGGATTTGCACTCTCAATACAAATTTCTGCTCTTAGCTGGATTTTAAGCACTCAGTATAAACTAGATATTCATGAAATCGGAATTGTCTGGGCAGCAGGTCCGCTTGCTGGAATTTTTGGACAGGTAATAATCGGTTTTATTTCTGACAAAGTTTGGTTTTGGGGGGGACGAAGAAGACCTTTCGTTTTGATTGGTGGTCCGCTTGCCGCTTTAATGTTATTAGCATTACCAAATATACATCATGTTAGTGCTTTCCTTGGAATTGGCAGTTTAATTGTGGTTGCAACGGGTGTCGCATTAACTCTTGACCTTGCCATTAATATTAGTTTTAATCCAACCAGATCAATTATTGCAGATGTAACTCCGGATGGAAATCCTCGAACAAAAGGTTATACATGGATGCAGACTATTTCAGGATTCTTCGGAGTGTTGGCGTATGTTATTGGTGCAACATTTGGAAATTTTGCACTTATTTATGTAGGTGTAATACTTGTGATGGTTTTCTCGATTGTCCCTATGTTTTTTATCAAAGAAGAAAAAGAATTAGTTAATACGCTTGATGAGACTGAAAAAATATCGAGTAAAACTAAAACCAATTGGAGTGAATTATTTAAAATTTATTTTGCTCATTCTTTCTCATGGATTGGTGTACAGACAATGTTCGTCTATATAATTGCTTTCATTCAGCAAAAATTAATTTCACCGGAAGCATCACAAGAAATTATATCAACTCAATCAGGACAAATAATAGCAATCTCTTTCGCTGTTTTGAACACTGTCGGATTTTTATTGCCCGCATTTATTCTTGAGCCTATTGCTGAAAAAATAGGAAGGATTAAAACACATTTAAGTGCGGTTGGTATTATGGCTATTGGCTATTTTTTAATAGTTTTTATCGGTGATACTCCAATGAAACTCTATTTATTAATGGGAATTGTCGGTATTGGTTGGGCTGCAATAGTTAGTCTTCCATTCGCAATAATGTCAGAAAAAGTTGATAAAACACGAATGGGATTTTTTATGGGAATATTTAATCTATCAGTTGTAATCCCTCAATTAATAGTAAGTTTAGTTTTGGGTTATTTTATCCTTAACACAGAAGATAAAAATATTATATTTATAATCAGTGGTGTTTCATTAGCAATTTCTTCTTTATTATGGTTATTCGTAAAAGAGACTTCCTCATCAATTAGTAAGATGAATCAAGTTGCAGCTCATTAGCAGTTTAGAATTTAAGGAGTTTTTATGTTGATTAATTTTGTCCAAACTGATAATCTAAATCTGATTTTATTAGAAGGTAGATTTGACGGAAATGGTGGAATTGAATTTGAAAAAAGATTAAGCGAATTCGAAGAATTAAAACTTCCAATCATTGATTTTACTAAAGTCACATATCTCTCCTCAGCCGGAATTCGCTCGCTGTTGCAATTGGAAAAGTTACTTCACAAACGTAAGAGCAAATCAATCTATATCAATTTATCTCCTTCATTGAAACAAGTATTGGAAATAACTGGACTTGCAAAACAATTAGCAATTCTCGATTCATTTGATTCAGCAAAGGATTTTGTTAGTGAAATTTCTTCAACAGAAGGAAAAGCATTCAAGATAGACCTTGGCTCTCGTTCGTATAAAGTTGAATTGTTGGGAAGCGGTCAAAATGTAATTAAAATATGGAAACAAAACTTGATTCACGAAGGATTTACTTCGGTAAATTTAAATGAATTAGGTTTTTCATTTGGTGTTGGAGCTGTTGCCTCATCTATTGAACAAGCAATTAATACTTCCGGTGATTTAATCACTACTAATAATTTTATAGGTTTCAAACCATATGAAGAAAAATTAGAAACTGATTACCTGCTGACCGAGCATCCGGCTTCAACATATCTATTTGTTAAATCTGCTATAAGTCTTTCCGGTAAACCTGAAGCTTTTATCGATATTCAATGTGAAAAAGATATTTCGGTTCAAGACTTAGTGCGCGACTTACTATTAATTGCGGGACAAATAAAACAAAATATTGGATTGTTGGGTTTTTCATTAGTATTAAATAATAGCGATGATAATACAAATGAAGGTTTCGTATTTGCCAATGGGTTAGCTTGCGATCACTTTGAGATTACTAAATGGAAAGATGCTTCACAAGTTCAATTATATAATACTATTCATAAAAAAACAGATTTTCAAAATATATCATTCAAAGCAAATCAAATTTTATCTAATTATTCTTACTCTGCGATTGAAGGTAATGAGAGAGATTTAATAATAAATAATATTGTAAGTTCAAATTCAATTACTTCAATTGGAGAATTGGAATCTGACAGAACTTTCAAATCAGCAAAAATATGGTTGTATATTCCTGACAAAATTATTGACGCTGAAAATGATAGAATCAAAATTGAATTAGATGAAGATGTCGATTTGAGCCATGAATTTGAAATTATAATGAGAAATATTTATTCAGATTGTAGTTCAATTCATGTAAAATTATTAACAGGTGGTTATTCGGCAAAAACATTTTTAATAAACGGATTTGATTTCTCCGGTAAACGAATTATTCCGACTGTATTAAAACTTGGTAGTTTAGATTTAATTAAAAGGGAAGTTGATAGATACAATGAATTTGTTCAACGTTTTATTCTAAACAATAGTGTTTCAGTTCTCGGAAGTTTTTATTACGGAAACTATGGTGGTGTAAGATATAATTTTGTCGGAATAACCGGTCCTGAAAGCAAGTTGAGATGGTTGCGGCTTCATTATCAAGAAAAACCAATTGAGGAGTTCCTTGACTTAATGAAGAAAATTTTTACCGGAATTTTACTACCTTGGTATGGACAACCAAGATTAGAATTAATGTATCCATTTAAAGAACATGATCCGACAAAAGTATTTTTTCCTCACATTGAACAAGAAGCTTTAAGTGTTTTGGGAATTTCATCTGATGAAGAAACATTTTACATTCCCGAAATCGGGCGTGATGTTGTAAACCCATATTGGTACTTAAAACACAAATACACAGAATATCAAAATAATTCGAAGTTATGGTATAAATGTATTTCTCATGGTGATTTGAATCTTCAAAATATTTTAATTGATGAGTCAAACAATATTTATGTTATTGATTTTTCTGAAACAAAAATTAGAAATGCTGTTTCAGATTTTGCACGAATAGAACCGATTGTAAGAATTGAAAATGTGCGAATAGAATCGGATGAAGATATTAAAAACTTGCTTGAGTTTGAACAGGGTTTACTTTTTCCTGACAAACTAAATGAAAGACCGGTTTTTACATATAACGGTGATGATCCTATGGTTGAGAAAGCTTATCATGTTGTTTGTCAATTGCGTGATTATGCAAATACGGTAACTCTTTTCGAATATGATTTAAGACCTTATTTACTTGCCATACTTGAATGGACATTACCCATTGTTTGTTACAAAGGTGTTGATGAAATTAAAATGAAATATTCTGCGTATTCTTCAGCATTGATGTGTGAAAAAATTATTGAACTTACAAAAAAAATGAATAGTTGATTTAGAAGTGTAAGCCTGGAGTCTAATTAACTGCAGGCTTAATTAAGGTGTTAATTATCATCCTTCACAAATAATACTAAAATCCCGGCTATAAACATCGATATACCTCCAAGAATAAGAGCAAAGATCGCCTGATTCCCAAAGAAATTATTTACGATATAACCTAAGATTGCCGCTGCCGTTATCTGAGGAATTACGATAAAGAAATTGAAAATCCCCATATAAACACCAATTTTATCTTGTGGAAGTGAACCAGCTAATATAGCGTAAGGCATTGATAATATTGATGCCCAGGCAAGTCCTATTCCTAATTCTGATATTAATAATATTTGCGGATCTTTTATCACATAAAACGAGACTAATGCAATACCTCCGATAAATAGACTAATC
Source organism: Ignavibacteria bacterium (assembly GCA_030684555.1). Taxonomy (GTDB): domain Bacteria; phylum Bacteroidota; class Ignavibacteria; order Ignavibacteriales; family Ignavibacteriaceae; genus JAGUXE01. The sequence continues at coordinate 87,349 of JAUXVN010000088.1, read as the reverse complement.
ATATGTACAATTTTACGACTTGTATATTTTGCAATTAATGGAAGAAGAAAAGCAGTTAACGCAGCAAAACCATTGTATACAGCAAACAAAACGCCTACCCAATCTGCTCCTTCATTATACAATGCTGAATTTGCATCCGTTGCTCCATAAATATGATGTGTTACCGCTGAAGTTGTATAAATCCACATTGCAAACAATGCAAACCAGGAAAAAAATTGTACAAATGCTAATTGAATCATTGTCTTTGGCATCTGTATAAAGTTCTGGAATATTTCCCTAAAACCTGAAAGGATTCCTGCACTCTCTTTTTTCTTTTGTTCAAACTCTTCAATATTATCGGGAGGATATTCTCTTGTTCTGAAAACCGTCCAACTCACGGCTGCAAAAAAAGCAAATGCTCCAATGTAAAATGAATAAACAACCGAAGGAGGTATTTCTCCTTCAGGTGCTGTATTAGCAATTCCAAACCAATTTGTGAAAATATAAGGGAGTGCGGAAGCTACAACTGCTCCGATCCCAATAAAAAAACTTTGAACAGCAAAACCGGTTGTACGTTGTTCTGATGGAAGTAAGTCTGCAACCAAAGCTCTAAAAGGTTCCATTGAAATATTTATTGAAGCATCTAATATCCACAGCATACCGGCAGCAACCCAAAGTACAGGTGAATTAGGCATTACCAATAAAGCTAATGATGCTAAAATTGCTCCAACAAGAAAATATGGTCTGCGTCTTCCGAGTTTATTCCAAGTTCTATCACTCATATGTCCAATGATTGGTTGAACTAATAAACCTGTTACGGGAGCGGCAATCCATAGAATTGGAATTGAATCAATGTTAGCACCGAGCGTTTCAAAAATTCGGCTCACATTAGCATTCTGTAATGCAAATCCAAACTGAATTCCCAAAAACCCGAAACTCATATTCCAGATTTGCCAAAAGTTCAATTTTTTTCTTTCCATATTTATAGCTTTCGTCAGTTGGTTCAAAAAATAATGGCGAAAAATTAGTTTAATTTTATTCTCTATGCAATTTTATTATTTTTTGGAAGTAGTTATCAACTTACAATTAGTCAAATTATTTTTGAATTTAAGCAAATCTGAAAAATATTAATGCATATTGATGAGATATTAAATTTTGTTGAAACTCATTCTTATTCTGCATTCTTTTATTCACCGGGAATAATGAATAAGAAAGCAAAATCTTATTTTTTCCGAAATGTTAAAAATGTTCTAACATTAAATGATGATGATGTTAAGGCTTTCTTTTATCAAGTTGAAACTGAAATTGAAAATGGTGAGCAATGTTATTCTATTTTACCATACGAGTTAGGATATTATCTCGATGATTATTTTAGATCAATACAAATTAAGACGGAGATATTATCATCATTAAAGAAATATTTATGTTTCTATTTTTTTGATGAATCTGAGATAATAAAAATAGATTCAGACGAAATTGATTTTTCGGACTTCTCCGTTAACAAATCCAGAGTAAAAAATTTTAATCTATCCCAAAATGAGTCAAAGTATTTCGACAATATCCAATCCATAAAATCTCATATTTCAGAAGGGGATACTTATCAAGTAAATTATACCATTAAAGGAAGATTTTCATATTCACAAACACCTTCAGATTTGTTTAAGAAATTAATATTTAATCAGTCGGCTGATTTTTCTGCGTTTATTAATCTTGGAAATATTTTTTTAGTTTCACTCTCTCCAGAACTTTTTTTTACAATAGAAAACGGTATAATTTCCTCACGTCCAATGAAAGGAACAATAGGAAGAGGAATCTCAAAGACAGAAGATCAAAAGAACTATGAATTATTAATTAATTCTGAAAAGGATAAAGCAGAAAATTTAATGATTGTGGATTTGATTAGAAATGATTTAGGAAACATAGGTGAAACCGGTTCAGTTGTGGTTAAAAAGCTTTTTGAAATTGAAAAATATGAATCACTCTATCAGATGACATCATCAATTTCTTCACGAATAAAACATAATTTAAAATTCTCCGAAATTCTAAAAGCTATATTCCCATGTGGTTCAATTACAGGAGCTCCAAAATTTAGAACCATGGAAATAATTAAAAATCTTGAAAAAAATACGCGTGGAATTTATACCGGTTCAATAGGATTCCACTTGAAAGATTATACAGTTTATAATGTTGCAATTAGAACTATTGAAATTGATAATGAAACAAAAAATTGTGAAGTTGGTCTTGGAAGCGGTATTGTATGGGATAGTAATCCAAAATCAGAGTATAATGAAGTTAAATTAAAAGCAAGTTTTTTGCTGGATCAAGTAAATTATTTTGAGCTTATTGAAACAATGCTTGTTGTTAATAATAATATTGATTTAATTGATTTACATTTAGTTAGACTTGCCGGGGCTTCAAATTATTTTCTGTTTAGATTTGATGAGCTGAATATTCGAAACACCATTCGAAATTATTTAGTTAAACTTGATTACTTAAAAAATTACAAAATGAAATTATTGTTATCAAAATGGGGTGAAGTTAAAATATTTGCCGAAGAAATAATCAATAATTATAATGATGTATCAGTTTCTATTTCAAGTACGAAAATTAATTCACAAAACCGTTTTCAATATTTCAAGACAACAAATCGTAAACTTTACGATGATGTCTTCAAAATGAAAAAACATCGAAATGATTTTGATATAATATTTATTAATGAACGAGACGAATTATGTGAAGGTGCACGAAGTAACATCTTTCTCAAAAAAGGGGAAAAATATTTTACACCTCCAATCGATTCCGGAATTCTAAATGGAATAGGAAGAGAAGTTTTCATTAACTCAAACGATGTAATAGAAACAAAACTTTATTCCATTGATTTATTTAAAGCAGAGGAAATATTACTGACCAATAGCGTTAGAGGGGTGATTAGAGTTAATTTGCTTAAAGACAAAGACAAAAAAAAGAGATTTGATATCATCTAAGAACAAAAAGTTTTTAAGCAAAATTTTAATATTTTAACAAAATAACATTTTAATTTTTACCAAACTCATTGAAATAAATTAATGCCGGACTCTTCAGATTTAATTCTTAAACGAAAAAGTGAACATCTGGATCTTTGTTTAACTGATTCAGTTTCATTTAAAAATAAATCAAATGGATTTGAGCATTATGAGTTTAAACATCACGCAACTACACAAGTCGACATTAGCAAAATTGATTTTACAACTGAATTTTTTAATAAGAAAATCTCATACCCCTTTCTAATCTCTTGCATGACCGGAGGAATTGAAAAAGCCGATAACATCAATTTAAAACTTGCAGAGTCAGCCGCCTCTCTTAATATTCCACTTGGACTTGGCAGTCTCAGATATGCATTGGAGAACAATGAACATGATTCCCGTTTGAAAGAAATCCGTATAAATGCTAAATCAATTCCAATTTTAGCTAACCTTGGTATAGCTCAAATTATTCAACAAAAAAAAATATCTTCATTACAGAGAGTAATTGATTTACTTGAAGCTGACGTAATGGTCATTCATCTAAATCCACTTCAAGAATTAATGCAAGAAAATGGTGAACCAAATTTTCCTTCATTATTAAAATCAATTAAAAATATTGTAAAAAAAATTAATTTACCGGTAATTGTTAAAGAAGTTGGTGCAGGGATTTCTAAAAATGTTGCGAAAGAATTGTTGGATATAGGTGTTAAAGGGATTGATGTTGCCGGAGCCGGTGGAACCAGTTGGGCTGGTGTTGAAATTTTGCGTTCCAAATCAACTCAGTCAGAAATGTTTTGGGATTGGGGACTACCAACATCTTATTGTATTAGAAAAGTTGCATCATTGAAAAAGAAATACGATTTTATACTTGTCGGTTCTGGTGGAATAGATACACCATTTGATTTAGCAAAATCATTAGCACTCGGTGCTGATATGTGCGGTTCAGCAAGAACAATATTAAAAACTCTAAATTCAAATGGGGACGAAGGCGTAGCCACCTTGATTAAACATTGGTTCGAGATTGTAAAAAAAATTATGTTTTTGACTGGTTCACATTCTCTGGACGAATTAAATAGAAGAAAATTAGTTAGAAGTAAGGAGTTGTTTTGAACGTTGATAAGTATTTTAGTTTATATGAACGTGAACGTATAAAAATAGATGAAAAACTTGCAAAGGCACTTAAAAATAGAAAACCTTCTTCATTATATGAACCCGGTAATTATATTTTGGAAGGATCCGGTAAGAGACTTCGTCCGCTTCTTGTACTCTTTTCAGCAAAAGCGGTTGGGCTAAATTTCAATAAAGTTTACAATGCTGCTCTTGCAGTTGAGATGCTTCATAATTTTACACTTGTCCATGATGACATTATGGATAACGCTGATAAAAGAAGGGGAAGATTAACCCTTCATAAAAAATATGATACTAACACAGCTATATTGGTGGGAGACAGCCTTTTATCAATTGCATATGAATTTTTATTAAAAGATGCCAAAGGTTCAAGAGTTCACGAAATCATAAAAACTTTTAATAAAGGATTAATTGAAGTTTGTGAAGGGCAGAGTCTCGATAAAGAATTTGAAATCAAGAGTGAAGTTACCTTAAATGAATATTTAAGGATGATTACAAAAAAAACTGCTGCTTTAGCTGAGATGTGCTGCACGATAGGTGGACAATTAGGTAACTGCTCTAAGGAAGAAATAAAAATTTTAGCTAATTTTGGAAAAAAAATAGGAATAGCATTTCAAATTCAAGACGATTTACTTGATATATCTGGTACTACTGCTGAATTAGGAAAAAACATAGGCGGGGATTTAATAGAAGGAAAGAAAACTTTCTTATTCATCAAAGCTTTGGAAAAAGCTAATCTTCAACAAAAAAGAAATTTATTTAAAATTGTTAAGAATAAAGGAATATCACCTTCTGAGATTAATTTTTATAAATCACTATATGAAGAATTAGGTGTTTTAGATGATGCTAAAAAGGAAATTATCAAGTATACAAAATCTGCATTGAAAGGACTTGGAAATCTAAAAAATGAAGATGATAAAAATTTATTTACATGGCTGGCAAATTCACTCATTAAAAGAAATAAGTAAATGATTGCAGAAACCGTAAAGATTATTAATAATGCCGGATTACACACGCGTCCTGCAGCTACTATTGTTAAATTAGCATCAAGATATAAATCAGAGTTTTTTATTTCGAAAGATGGTTTTAGAATAAACGGTAAAAGTATAATAGGAGTTATGACTTTAGCCGCAGAAAATGGAAGCGAATTACACTTAACTTTTGATGGACCCGATGAAGAAAAATTAGCTTTTGATGTGATCGATTTTTTTAAAAGAGGCTTTGACGAATTGTGAGAGGATTAAAACAAATAATTGAGTCTTCAGACAATATACATACCGGTATCGCCGCTGCGCCTGGTATTGTAATTGGGAAAGCCTATATTTATAGAAAAGAAATTTTGAATATCAATCAGGACGTGATTGAAGACGTAGAAAATGCAATTGTACTCTTTCGTGAATCACTTGAAAAATCGAAAAAGGAACTCTTAAAAGTTTTCAGCGTTGCTAAAGATCAGATGGGTGAAAAAAGGGCGGCGATATTCGAAGCACAATTAATGATTTTAGATGATCCGTTCTTGAAAAGTTCTATCGAAGAAAGAATACGTAAAGAAAAAAGACAACCCGAATCAATTGTACACGATGAAATATCGAAATATCAGCAAATGATGAAAATGGCTCACGAATCTTATATGAAAGAAAGAGCACTTGATATTGATGATATTAAAAATCGTATTGTAAAAAATCTTCAGAAACGGAGATGGGAATCAAAAATTTCTAATGATGTGATTGTTGTTAGTGATCATATTACCCCGGCAGATACTATTCTATTTACAAAATTTAACGTGAAAGGTTATATTACGGTATATGGAGGATTAACTTCACATGCAGCAATATTAGCGCGCTCGCTTGATTTACCTGCCGTACTTGGAGTACATAAAATTACAGAAATTATTAAAACCGATGATAATGTAATCATTGATGGATTTCATGGGCTGGTTTATGTTAACCCTACTGAAAAGCAGATAGAATTTTATACAAATAAAATCAAACATCTTGAAGAAATAAATGCGTCACTTGCGGAACTGCATGATAAACCGGCAATGACAACAGACGGACACGAAATTGATCTTTATGCAAATGTGGATGTCTCCGGTGAAGTTCATTTAGTGATAACAAATAGAGCAAAGGGAATTGGTTTATATCGTACAGAACAAATAATTGAAGAGCTTGGTGAATTTCCCGATGAAGATCAGCAGACCAAAATTTATTCTAATCTTGCCACAAGACTTTATCCGCAGCCATTAACAATTAGAGCTTTTGATATTGGTGGTGATAAAGTAAAATTTTTAGATCATGAAGAGGCTAATCCTTTTCTTGGTTTGCGTGGTGTTCGTTTATTATTGGCTAATCCCAAATTGTTCAGAGAACAGATTCGCGCGGTATTAAAGGCAAGCATTAACAAAAACATTCTTTTTATGATCCCGATGATTTCATCAATACATGAAATTATTGATTCAAAAAATTTAATCGAAGAATGTAAAAAAGAACTGACCGCTGAAAAAATTCAATTCGATAAAAACATTCAGATTGGAATAATGGTTGAAGTTCCATCTGCTGCGGTTATGGCTCAAGATTTTGCCGAACTGGTTGATTTTGTGAGTATCGGGACGAATGATTTGATTCAATACATAATGGCGGTTGATAGAGGAAATGATGTTGTTGCATATTTGTATCAGGAATTTCATCCGGCTATAGTTAGAACTATCAACTATATTGTTCATGGTTCAAAAAGAGCAAATTGTAAAGTAAGTATCTGTGGTGAAATGGCAGCTGATACTCTCGCTATTCCTTTGTTAGTCGGGCTTGATCTTGATAGTTTTAGTATTTCACCGGCGGTTTTACCAACTGCAAAAAAAATAATAAGATCTTTTTCTTATGAAAAAGCAAAAGAACTTGCTAACGACTGTCTACAACTTAATTCACAAGAAAAAATATTAAAAAGAATAGAACAATTCTTTAAAGAAAATAATATCCAGCGTACACGTAACATTTTATAGGAAATTATGGAAATTAAAAATCTCGTCAGTCAGTATGACCCTGAAAATCAATTTGATGTTTTAGTTAATACATATAAACAAATTGAATTTGCCTGGTCAAATAATTTTGATGTCTCAATATTCAAGAATAAAAAATTTAATTCGATTACTGTAACAGGATTAGGCGGTTCTGCAATAAGCGGTGATCTAATGCAAAATTTCTTACAAAACGAATTAGATATTCCATATTTCGTTAATAGAAATTATAGTCTTCCTGCATATATCAACTCTGATAGTTTATTAATAGCATCTTCATATTCAGGTAATACAGAGGAAACTTTAGAAGTCCTTAACCAGGCAATTGAAAAAAAATGTAATATAATTTGTGTTACTACCGGTGGTAAAATGTTTGAAATTGCTGTTAAAAACAATATCCCTATTGTTACGATGCAAAAAGGATTTCAGCCGCGTTATTCACTCGGGTTAAGTTTCTTTTCTCTTTTAAAGATATTGCAGGAAATTGGAATTATTCAAGATCAAACCGGAACTGTACATAAAATTACAAAGTTAGTTAAAGAGATGGGAAGTCTTTATTCTATCGATGAAAATTATCTTTTTACACTTGCGCAAAGAATGATTGGATTTGTTCCGATTATATATTCAGTCAATGATGTTACAAATGCCATAGGTAATAGATTTAAATGTCAATTAAATGAAAATTCTAAAATTCATGCTTTCTGTAACAATTATCCGGAATTAAATCATAATGAAATTGTTGGTTGGGAAACTGTAGTTAATTCAAATTTCAATTCCATTGTTTTAAGTATAGAAGATTTATCCTATCACCCGCAGATTAAGAAAAGATTTAGCATTTCGAATAATTTAATAAAAGAAAAAAATGTTGAGATTATAGCTCTTGAAAGTAAATACGAAACCTTTAAGGAAAGAGTTTTTGATCTTATTTATCTAACAGATTGGATTTCTTATTACCTGGCAATTCTTAGAGGTAAAGATCCAAGTGAAATTGATAACATACATTTACTTAAACAAAAATTGGTTGAGTAGCTTTTCCAAATGATAGAATTAATATTTATTATACAATGAACTCCGAAGTCCAAAAATCTAAAATATTAATAGCTGAAGATAATCTGATAAATCAGAAGCTGCTAACACGTTTATTACAAAAAATTTCTGTTGATTTCACTATTGTCAGCAATGGTGAAGAAGCTGTAATTGCAACTCAAAACGAAAAATATGATATCGTATTTATGGATATTCACATGCCTGTAATGGATGGACTTGAAGCTACACAGGCAATTCGAAAGGATAATAGTTCTTCTGCCGATATTAAAATTATTGCTATGACGGCAAATATTATGAAAGAGGATTATGATAAATTTATGCAAATCGGAATGAACGATGTTATCACAAAACCATTCACTTTAGATGACTTTATTAATATGATTAATCAACATTCTAACAAAACCCCGATTCCCCCAAGAAATTAAAAATAATTCAGCCATTACTTTTAACATAATTTGTTGATTATTTAGAGAAAATATATTATATATAGTGTCCTAATGCGCACTATATATAAATATTATTTTTTACTTATAACCCAACAAAATGAGAACAATTTTTCATCTCGATTTAGACACTTTTTTTGTCTCAGTTGAAAGGATTCTTAATCCATCACTCAACGGAAAGGCTGTAATTGTTGGAGCAAACCCACAAGGTCGTGGTGTTGTTGCAGCATGTTCTTATGAAGCAAGAAAATTTGGATTACATTCAGCTATGCCAATCAGACAGGCATTTCAACTCTGTCCAAATGGAATTTATTTAAGAGGACATTTTGAAGAATATGAAAGATATTCCAAGGAAGTAAAAAATCTATTAAAAAAATATTCACCCGAAGTGGAACAGGCTTCTATTGATGAATTCTATCTTGATTTTACCGGCTGTAAAAGAATGTATGGAGATTTCCAATCGCTTGGAAAATTTCTGCAAAATCAAATATTGACACAACTTTTTCTTCCTTCATCAATAGGCATTGCAACAAACAAATCAATTGCAAAAATAGCATCTGATTATAACAAACCTTTCGGAATAACTTTCGTTTCTGAGGGAGAGGAGAAGAAATTCTTAGAATCTTTACCGGTTGAAAAAATGCCCGGTATCGGTAAAGTTATGAAAGCTGAACTAAACAGTAAAGGAATAATTACTCTTGGTGATTTGGCTGCTCTTCCAATTGATTTTATTTCAATTCTATATGGAAAAGTGGGGATTGATTTATGGAACAGGGCAAATGGAAGTGGTTCTGAATATCTCTCACTAAGTCATAAACAAAAAAATATTTCTAAAGAAAAAACTTTTCACGAAGATGTTATCGATACCACAATAATAAAAAAAATGCTATTTGATTTAACTTCTAAAGTTTGTCAATCTCTACGTGATGAAGGTTTACACACAGCAACAATAAGTATAAAACTACGATACACTGATTTTATAACAACTACTCGAGCCAAAACTATAAAACCAACAGATGATGACCGGATAATTTATCAAACCGCATCAGAATTATTTCATAAGTCATTCACCAGAAGAGTAGCTGTACGATTAATCGGAATTCATGTATCGAAATTTGTAAATGCATCACAACAAGAATTTTTATTTCATACACTAGAATCTAAACGAAAACAAATGCTGGAGGCGGTTAATATTATTCGCTCAAAATATGGTTATAATTCAATTCTCATCGGTGATGTTGGTAAATCAGATTAAGAAAATCAGATGAGTCTGTTAATAAATAGAAAAAGTTTGATTAACTTTACCACATTATTTTTACAATATGGAAGTTTCAAATGAACATGTTTTCCAAATACATCTTGATACTAACTTTATTACTCACAACAAATAAAGTAACGGCTCAAACATATGATACATTATCTGTTGCATTCTGGAATGTAGAAAATCTTTTTGACATAGAAGATGATCCAAATAAACAAGATGAAGAATTTCTACCCGATGGGAAAAATGAGTGGACAAAAGAACGATTTGATAACAAACTTTATAAGTTGAGTAGAATAATCTTTACTTTCAATAATAACAAAGGTCCGGATATACTCGGTGTATGCGAGATTGAAAACGAGTTTGTTCTGAACGAATTAGTAAAAAAATATTTACCCGATTATAAAATAGCTCATCGTGAATCTCCGGATAATAGAGGAATTGATGTTGCACTATTATTCAAAGAGCAATTGTTTGATCTTGTGGATATTAAGGCAGACACAGTAACTCTTCCCGATAAATATCCGACAAGATTGATTCTTAATGTTAAATTAAAACTGAAGAATAATTATAAAAATGAAATATCAGTTTATGTAAATCACTGGCCCTCAAGAAGAGGCGGGGAAGAAGCATCAGAAAAAAATAGAATAGCTGCAGCATTAACTCTGAAAAAATCTGTTGATAATGAAATTAAACTGAATAAAAATTCTAAAATCATAATGATGGGTGATTTTAACGATGAACCGACAAATAAATCTATAATGGAATCTTTAGGTGCGGTACCGTTATACTGTGATTCGTTGAAAGAAGAAAACGGCATGAATATATTTAATGCCGCTTATCATGCAAAAATGCTCGGTATAGGGAGTTATAAATTTCGAGAAGATTGGAATCTAATTGATCAGATGATGATAACTTCTTCAGTAGTTTTTGGGAAAGAATTAAAGTATTTATGCGGAAGTTTTAATGTGCTAAAACCAGAATTAATGACTACAAAATCAGGCAAATTTAAAGGGGCACCTTTCCCAACATATGCTGGTCCCCGTTATCTTGGTGGTTATAGTGATCATTTTCCCATAGAAATAAAATTATTATCCAAAAGGAAATAAATGAAACGAAATCTTCTTGTATTTGGGGCAACAGGGGAACTTGGTAGAGGAATTGTTTCATCAATCTCACTAAACAATTTTGATGAAGTATTCTTATTCGGCTTTTCTCAAAATGAAAATCTTAATACTGAATTTAATCAGGTAATAATTTCAGATTTATCAATTGAGAAAAATGTAATAGATGCCTTTGCTAATGTTGTTGAAGATAAAAACAACATTTATTTTATGGTTAGTACTGTTGGCGGGTACATTGGAGGGAAACAAATAAATCAAACTCCACATGAAGATTATTTAAGAATGATTAACATGAATCTTACTTCAAACTTTCTTCTGCTAAAACACTTTGCAACTTTAGTTAAAAATTCAAAAGCAGGAAGTGCTTGTATAATTGCAGCATATAGAGGTTTACATGCAAAAGAAAATGATGGGATTTATGGAGCTTCAAAAGCTGGATTAATCCATCTAATAAAAACTGCATCGTTAGAAGGGAATGAAATTAATCTAACTGTAAATGCGATTGCACCTTTAATTATAGATACAGAAGCGAACAGAAGCTGGATGAAGAATGTGAATTTTGAAACACTTCAAAAGCCAAAAGAAATAGGTGAATTAATTTGGAGTCTATTCGACAAGTTCCATTTTATCAATGGTAACATTATTGAACTAACCAGACGTTTAGACTTAAAATAGTTGGGTGAAACACTACAATTTCATGTTTTAATTTTCATACCGTATTGCTTTTATTTTGATAAATTGTTATTGTAGACAGGGTAAAATTGAAAAATATTTTGACTCTTTTAATTATATAAAATATCTCACGTTAGGAGGATAATTTTCTTATGGAAATTACTGGATTATTAGCTGCTGCTACAAATCTAATTGCACAAGCTCAACAAGATGCGAGCATGTTGAATTGGTTAGTCGAAAAATATGAAGCCGGCGGAGCATTTATGCATCCTATTCTGGCATCTTTAGTTATTGGATTAGCTTTCTGTATAGAAAGATTTTGGACATTAACTCGTGCTCGTGTTAACACAAAAGCATTTGTTGTAAAGGTTAAAAAAGCTTTGGATGAAGGTGGAGTTGAAGCGGGTAAAGAAGTTTGTATGAATACTCGCGGTCCGGTTGCCTCAGTTTTTTATGCCGGATTATTACGAGCTGATGAAGGTTTAGATGCTGCAGAAAAAGCAATTGTTGCTTACGGTGGAATTGAAATGGGTTTCCTTGAGAAAGGTTTAATTTGGATATCAACATTTATAACTATTGCTCCAATGCTTGGATTTACCGGTACGGTTCAAGGAATGATTGGTGCGTTTGATGCTATTAAAGAAGCAGCTCAAATTTCTCCTGCGATTGTTGCTTCCGGAATTTCAGTTGCACTTTTAACTACATTATTTGGGTTAGTTGTAGCTATGATATTACAAGTTTTCTACAACTATTTTGTTTCTCGAATTGATGCTCTTGTAAGTGATATGGAAGAAAGTTCCGTTGAATTAATTGATGCTCTCTATGAGCTTAAAACTAAAAAATAATTAAGAAGTTATTACTATGGCATTAATTAAGAAAAAGAAAATTCTCGGTGCCGCAATCCCTACAGGATCAATGGCAGATATAGCATTTCTTCTTTTACTATTTTTTCTTGTAGCAACAGTTATTGATGTTGATACAGGTATTGGTTTAACCTTGCCTGAATTTATTGAAGATGCTGAAACAGTTCCCGTCTCAAAAGATAGGATGGCTGCATTACTCATTAACGAAAATGGTGATGTTCTTCTTGATGGAAATGTAATTTCTATACCCCAAATTAGAACTAATTTAAAACCTCGGATTGAATCCAAAATTGAGCTTGATTCGAAAAAGAAGTTGATTGTTTCGGTTAAAACTGACAGAAAGACTAATTATAATCGTTACATTCAAGCTCTCGATCAGGTTAAATTATCTTATTTTGAAGTGAGAGATGAATATTCCGAATCCAAATTTGGCAGAAAGTTCATCAATTTGAGTAAAGAAGAACAAGATGATGTAAAAGAAAAAATTCCGATCATTATTTCATTGGCTGAACCTGAAGCGGTAAAAAAATAGTAAAGAGGATTTCATGAAATTTAGTAAAAAAAGAGCAAGTACAAAGCAGGAAATTCCTACTTCGTCAATGCCTGATATTGTTTTTATGCTTCTTTTGTTTTTTATGGTCACAACAACTCTTCGCGAAGTAGATGTACTTGTTTCATTCAAGTTACCGGAAGCTAAAGCTGTTGAGAAAATTGAGAACAAAAGACTTGTTTCATATTTATGGGTCGGGAAAGATTCTAGAGTACAAATAAATGATAACTTAATCAAAATTGAAGAAGTTAAAAATATTATGTACGGTAAAAGACAAGAATTACCTAACGTGATTGTTTCTTTAAGAATCGACCGCAGCATAGATATGGGTTTTGTTACAGATATTCAACAAGAGCTTAGAAAGGCTTACTGCCTGAGAATTAATTATTCTACGACTGTTAAGATCTAACTCTTATAATATATTAATTTAAAAGGCAGGTTTTTTACCTGCCTTTTTTAATTTGTGGAGGTTATATGACTTTAAAAGATAAAATAAATGAAGAGATTAAAACTGCTATGAAATCAGGTGATAAACTTCGACTTGAAACAATTCGCTCCATAAGAGCTTTGATTTTGGAATTTGAAAAAAGTGGAGCAAATCGTGAACTAACTGAAGAAGATGAACTTAAAATGATCTCATCTTCAGTCAAAAAAAGAAAAGATTCTATTGAACAATATACTTCAGCAAGTCGAATTGATCTTGCAAAAAAAGAGGAAGATGAACTAACTATATTAATGGAATTCATGCCGAAGCAGATGGATGATTCCGAGGTAGAAGCGTTTGTAAAAAATATTGCAGCCTCGATTAAAGCAGTTTCTAAGCAGGATTTTGGAAAACTTATGCCAGCTGTAATGAAAGAGCTTAAAGGTAAAGCAGATGGAAAACTAATTAAATCACTTGTTGAAAAGGTGTTGGGTGGAAATTGAATTATTTTGACATTATCATTTTCACAATTACTGTATTAGCATTTATTTTAGGGTTTAAAGATGGATTTGTACGAAAATTAATTGGAACAATCGGCTTTTTCCTTGCATTATTTTTGAGTATTCGTTTTTCTAAATGGTTGGGAGGGATTTATTATTCTGTGACTGGAATAGAACCTTATCTTTCTGAAATATTAGCAGGATTTTCAATTTTTTTATCAATTCTTATAATGGCTTCTTTTTTGAAAAGAGTTATTCACCCATTCGATAAAGTTAATAATTTGATTAATCGAATTGTCGGTGGAGTAATCGGAACTATTCAGATGCTAATTTTTATTTCCGCTGCACTATATCTCTTAAATATTTTTGATTTTCCTGATGATAAAGTAAAAAGTGATTCATTTTTATACGGAAGCGTAAGTAAAATTCTCCCATTTGCTGTCAACTCTCTTCAGGCAATAACTCCCGATGCAAAAGAATCAATAAAAGAATACATTATTGAAAAAGATTCAATCTGATGATATCCCAAACTGTTTTAGATAAATTGGAGTTTCCAAAAATTGTATCTCTGGTTACAAGAAGTGCAATAACTGAAACAGGAAAAAATAATTTATTGGGATCCAAACCTATTTCAGACAAGACCAAAATTGTTAGGGAAGGCTTGTTAGTTAGTGAAGCAAAAAATCTCCTTCTTGATAATAATTTCCCTCCAATTGAATATTTGCCAAATTTAAATGAGGAATTAATAACCTCTAAAGTAGAAGGTGCAATCCTATCTCCTAAAAAGATTCTATTGATTTATCAACTATTAGTAACTTCAAGAAATCTACAATCTTTCTTAAAAAATTTAGCTGATGTAACTGAAAACTTAAATCAATTATCAACGAGAATATTTATCGATAAAAATTTAGAGAATCATATTACTAAAATTATTTCTGAAGATGGTAATATTAAAGATTCTGCAAGTCCAAAACTTTCTTCGATTAGAAAAGATATTAAAAATAAAAATGATGAACTTAGAAAAGTTGTTGCAAAAGTAACAAAAGATTTGATTTCGAAAGAATTGTTACGAGAAGACTATAATACAATTCGAGAAGGTAGAGTAGTTCTGCCTATAAAGTTTGAGCACAAAAGACAAATACGTGGATTCATTCACTCCGAATCTTCTTCAGGACAAACTGTCTATATTGAACCGGAGGAGACACTTCATCTTAATAATGAATTGGTATCACTTTCTTTCGCAGAAAAAAGAGAAATCGAAAAAATATTAAAGGAACTTACGAGTAAAATCGGCGAATTTAGTATTCAAATAATCCAATCACTTGAAACTGTTGGTTATGTTGATGCGTTATTCGCAAAAGCAAAATATTCGATAGATGTTAATGGAACTTTTCCCTCTCTTGAAGAGAATAAACCGATTAAAGTATTAACAGCTTATCATCCATTGCTATTTCATAAACTTGGTCAAGAAAAAACAGTACCTCTATCGATTGAAATTGATAAAACCAGGATTCTAATAATTACAGGACCAAACGCCGGTGGAAAAACCGTTGTGCTTAAAACTGTAGGTTTGTTAGTTCTGATGGTTCAATCCGGATTTCACATTCCGTGTTCAGCAGATTCAAATTTCCATATATTCGAAAACGTTTTACTTGATATTGGTGATCAGCAATCATTAGAAGATGATTTGAGTACATTTAGTTCACATCTTTCAAATATTAAATATATTTTAGATTCGTCAAATGATGCAAGTCTTGTACTATTGGATGAGATTGGTACAGGAACAGACCCGGCTGCAGGTTCAGCATTGGCTACTTCAATACTTTTAACTTTTTTAAGGAAAAATTCAATAGTCTTAGCAACTACTCATCATGGCAGTTTGAAAGTGATTGCACATGAAAACATCGGATTTGAAAATGCTTCGATGGAATTTGATACTGAAGCACTTATTCCGACATATCGATTTAGGCAAGGTTTACCCGGTTCAAGTTATGCGTTCGAAATTGCTAAAAGACTTGGACTCTCAGATTCACTAATTAATCTGGCTAAAGATAATCTTTCTTCAAATGAAAATAAGCTTGAAAGTATATTGATTGAGCTTGAGAAGCAAAATCATTTGCTAAAAGAAAAACTAATAAAAACTGAAATTGAAAATTCTCGATACGAAGGACTTTCAAATTTATATCAAGAAAAAGTTAATCAACTGGAAAAAGATAAAAAGAAAATACTGAAGGAAATCAAAGAAAAATCCCAGGAAATATTATCATCTACTCAAAGGAAAACCGAATTAATAATAAAAGACATAAAAGAAAATCAAGCATCTAAAGAATCAATTAAAGAAGCAAAAAAAAATATAAAGAGTTTAATTACCGAAACACAAAATATTTATAATGAAGATGTTGATTTATTAAATAAAACCTTTAATTTTAGAACAGAAAATTTTGTCCGTGTAAAGGGTACTGAAACAGTCGGGAAAATAGTTGAAATTAATGATTTCAAGAAAACCGCAACTATAGTTTCAGGTTCTTTAAAATTACAAGTAAATTTGAATGATTTATTACCCGATAAAGAACCATCAAAAAAAAGTTCTTATGATTCTTATTCTAATGTTATTTCTGATAAACAGGAGCTTAGAATTGATCTAAGGGGAAAACGTTCTGAAGAAGCAGAATTTGAAATCATAAAGTTTATTGACTCGGCATACTCGAATGGAGTTCAATCAATCGAGATTTTGCATGGAAAGGGAACAGGTGCACTAAAGAAAACTGTTCGTATATTATTAGATCAACATGAGAAAGTAAAAGATTATCACTTTGCCCCTGTTGAATACGGCGGCGAAGGTATTACAATAGTAGAATTAAAGTAGAGTAATATTGTTCAATAAAATCCTTGTTGTAAATAGAGGCGAAATTGCCGTTAGGCTAATTCGTGCTTGTCGTGAAATGGGTATAAGATCAGCGGCGGTTTATTCATCTGCTGATACTTTCGCTCTTCATACACGAATAGCTGACGAGTCATATTTTCTTGGCTCAGCCCAGCCTTCAGAATCCTATCTTAATATCCCAAAAATAATTGAATTAGCTAAAAATATAAATGCAGATGCTATTCATCCCGGTTATGGCTTTTTATCAGAAAACCCTGAATTTATACAAGCAGTTGAAGATGCCGGAATTACTTTTATTGGACCAACTTCAAAATCAGTAAGAATGATGGGAAGCAAAACTGCAGCGCGTGAGCTTATGAAAAAAAATGGCGTTCCAATTGTACCGGGTACAACAGAACCGATAAGTTCAATTGAAGAAGCAAAAAAAATCTGTAAAGAAATTGGTTATCCTGTTTTGCTTAAAGCGGCTGCTGGCGGCGGTGGGAAAGGGATGAAAAGTGTTTTCGAGGAAAGTGAATTATTAAATGCTTTTGAATCAGCTACACGTGAAGCAAAAAAAGCATTTGGTAATGAAGATGTTTATATTGAAAAATTAATTGTAAATCCTAAACATATTGAAGTTCAAATACTGGGGGATAAACATGGAAATTATATTCATCTGTTCGAGCGGGAATGTTCGGTTCAAAGAAGGCATCAAAAAGTAATTGAAGAAGCTCCATCTCCATCAGTTGATGAAACAACGAGAAGTAAAATCACGGCAGCAGCTATAAACGCTGCAAAAGCTTGCGGTTATTATAATGCGGGGACTATTGAATTTTTAATGAATAAGAACAATGAATTCTATTTTTTAGAAATGAATACCAGACTTCAAGTTGAACATCCTATAACTGAATTAATCTCAGGGGTTGATTTAGTCAGAGAACAAATCAATATTGCAGCGGGAAATAAATTATCTTTTAATCAGGATGAGTTGAAAATTTTAGGACATGCAATTGAAGCAAGAGTTTACGCAGAAGATCCTGATAATAATTTTTTACCGACTGCCGGAAAAATAGTTTATCATAGACTTCCTTCAGGTCCAGGTGTTAGAGTTGATAGAGGTATTGATAATGGCTCTGTTATTGGTTTAAATTATGATCCATTATTAACAAAAATATCTGTGTTTGGTAAGACACGGGATATCGCTATCTCAAAATTAAATATCGCATTATCTGATTATTTAATAGCCGGTATAACAACAAATATTTCTTTTTTAAAATGGATTTTGAGACAAAAAAAGTTTGTTGATGGTACTTACTCGATTAATTTTTTGGAGGAAGAATTTATTCCATTAATTCCAGATAAATGGAAAAAAGAACAACTTTTAATAGATGAAGAAGCTGCGGCATTATTTGCAGTTTTATTAAGAGATAAAAAGAGAAATTCGAAGAGCGTGACAAATAATAATTCCAGGTTAACAAATTGGACACTTTTAGCTAATGAATAATTATTTTGTTACAATAAACGATAAAGAGCATCATATTAAATATGATAGTGGAAATTCTGTAATTATTAATGATAAAAATCTTACCTTTGAACTTGCTGATCAGAATGGTTTTCACTTTTCATTGCGGTTTGGAAATGAAACATTTGACATCATCAAAGTTCAGGAGTCAGACGGTCAAGTATCATTATTAATTGACGGAATTTATTATGATGCAAAAGTCCAGTCTGATTTGGAGAGAAAAGCTGCTCAACTGATGAAAAATTCTAAAAGGCAGAATCATTTAGTTGAAGTAAAATCTCCAATGCCCGGAATGGTATTAAAAATAAATAAAAAAGTTGGGGAGGAGGTTAAATTAGGAGAATCAGTTGTTATATTGGAAGCCATGAAAATGGAGAACGTAATCAAATCAACTTCATCCGGAGTAATTAAAGAAATTTTCGTTAAAGAAAATAATCCGGTTGAAAAAGGTGCCATTCTATTTAGAATAGGATGAATTAATCAATAACAAAAATCATGGAGGTTGTGTGAGAGTCAAATTCTTTGTGATACTCTTAAGTCTCATATTAAGCAATGCCGTTATTTATGGCGGTGGATTTCAAGTTAATGAGCATGGAGCTCGTGTAACGGCAATGGGTGGTGCATTTGCAGGTTTAGCAAATGATGCTTCCGCATTATATTTTAATGCTGCTGGTATTACGCAGTTACGTGGATTTAACGCTATGTTGGGAACGACATTAATTTTTCCGTCAACATCATTCAGGGGACCCAGTCCCGCGGTTGACGAAGTTAAAATGGTAAAACAAATGTTTTATCCAAGTCATATTTATCTTACATATCAAATTACAGATAAACTTCATGCAGGAGTTGGGATGAACAATCCATTTGGTCTTGGTACAAAATGGGATGATGATTATGTGGGAAGATTTGTTGCAATTGAAACGGTGCTAAAAACGTATGCATTTTATCCAACAGTTGCATATCAAGTATTAGATAATCTTTCACTCAGTGCCTCTTTAGTTTATAATGCTGCTACTGTCAAGATTAGAAGAAAAGCTGCTGTGGGTACATTAGGAGAAGCTCAAATTTTGCTTGAAGGTACTGCTAAACCATCATTCGGTTATAATTTAGGTTTTTTATGGAAACCTATAAATGATTTATCTGTTGGGTTAACTTATCGCAGTTCAGCAAAATATGAATTCGAAGGAACTGCAACTCCTTCTTCTGATCAACCACAAGTTGTTGGATTATTGCCATCAGGAGATATTGTTGCAAAATTTAATCAACCAAATCAAATTGTTGTTGGTTTAGCTTACCAAGCAACTGATAAACTCGTTGTAACTTCAGATTTTCAATATATCGGATGGTCAAGTTATGATTCATTAAAAGTTGATTTTGTGAATCCGGCGTATGCTGATTTAGCTTCACCAAAAGAATATAAAAACACTTTTATCATACGCTTTGGTGGGGAATATCAGTATAGTGATGATTTAGCTTTCAGAGGTGGTTTGTTGTATGACAACAACCCAACACCGGATGAAAGATTGGACCCATCATTACCTGATAGCGATAGACTTGGTTTAACATTAGGTGCTGGTTATCAAGTTACTGAAAGTTTTAATGTTGGTTTTTCATACATGTTTTTAAGATTTTCTGAAAGAACAGTCACCGACTCCAAAGTTAATTATTCGGGAACAGGATATGCACCTTTGAACGGTGTCTATAATTCAACAGCTAATCTTTTCGGTTTTAGTTTTTCATATAATTTTTAATTGAAGGAGGAAATACATGAAAAAAATATTTTTAGTTTTGATGATCGGTTTAATTTCTCTTTCTATTTTTAACGGATGTGAGGATAGAACTGAATTAACTGCCCCGGTTGAACCTGCTTTTACTACAGGTTCTGCTGATTTTACCAGAGTCGTATCAATAGGAAACAGTTTAACTGCAGGTTTCCAATCTAATGCACTATTTGAGAGTGCTCAGAAATATTCATTTGGTTCATTGATTGCAAAACAAACAAGGTCAGCTAATTATGTTCAACCATTGATTAGCGATCCCGGTTACGGTGGAAAAATTAATCTGACCGGATTTTCAAATACAACACCACCACGACCAATGTTTTCATACAGCCCTGCGCAGGGTGGAACACCGCTTCTTTTAACTCATGCAGCTCCATATAATAATTTAGGTGTCCCCGGAGCAATTTTATATGATGTAATGGATACAACAGATTTTGCCACGAAAAGTGTGATGAGAGCAAATCCATTTTTCCAATTAGTACTTCGAAATCCTGCTCTTGGGAAGAGTATATTTGAACAAGCTAAAAATCTTGCTCCAACATTCTTATTGGTTTGGATTGGAAATAATGATGTTCTTGGCTATGCAACTTCTGGTGGAACTCGAGGTACTGATGCTACCGGAAAATTGCCTTCAAATGATGCAGTTTTCGGTTTTTTATATAATCAAATGGTGACAAGAATTGCAACTGAATTACCTAATACTAAAGCAGTTTTTGGAAATATTCCAAATGTAACCTCAGTTCCTTATTTTAAAGCTGTTGGACCTTCGGTTGCAGTAGAAATTAAAAAAGCTCAGGCAGTTTACCCAACTTTACCTGGACTTGTCTACGCAAAAACAGATGCCCCATATGTTGGGGTTGCAACAGTTGAAGCTCTTGCAAGTTTCCAAACTTTATTGACTTTAACTTCATCAACTTATGCTTCTTATCTTGGACAACCAACTGGCAAATATTATGTTGATAAAGGATTAGCTATCCCTGCAGGAGTTGATACAACTAAACCATTTGGATTTGATCCTACAAACCCTTTCCCAAATGAATTTGTTTTGGATCCAGATGAAATGACCATTGCAAATAATGCTGTAACTGCATTTAACAATACAATTAGTACATTGGTTTCGGCAAATACCAATTTTGCTTTATTTGATGCTAATGCATATATGACTCAGTTATCTGCAACTGGTTTAACGATTGATGGTATTGGATTCGGCTCATCTTTTATTACTGGTGGTGTTTTCAGTTACGATGGAGTACATCTTTCTGATCAAGGAAATGCAATTGTTGCAAATCAAATTATCAATGTAATAAATACTAAATTTAGTGCTGCAATCCCCAGGATAAATTTAAGTACAATTCCCGGAATGAAATTTTCTAAAAAGATTCAATTAGATAATTTAGGATTACCCATTTTTCCAGTAGGAGCTTTGGATAATCTCTATTTGTAGAGAGAATTATATTTCTAAAATAAAAGGGATGACTTTATGTCATCCCTTTTTATTTGATGGATAAAGTTTATATTTTTGATATTATTAAATTTAAAAATGTGAGTTTCTAAATGAAGTCTTTATTTGTATTCTTTTCAATTTCTCTTTTATTTATAATTGGCTGTTCATCCTCACAAGATACCTCCGAACAAAATAACGAATTTCCAGCCGACTCCGTATATGTATTTGACGAAGTACCTTCTGATGATAATGCTAAACCCGAACCACCAATAAAACCATTGCCACCAGTTCAAAAATCAGTTTATTATGCTGTACAAATTGGAGCTTTTACTTCGCAGGTTAAAGCAGATGAGTTCGCGAATTTAAGTAGGAAGAAATTAAATAAGGAAGTTCTTGTTACATATGGTAGTGATGTAAACCTATGGGTTGTACAATTAAGTCCATTTAATACAAAACAGGAAGCTGAAAAAACTCGAAATGAACTTTGGAAGATAAAAGAATTTACAGATGCTTTTATAGTAAGGATAGAAAGATAATAGATAAATTTCGTTATTAATCAATTAGATAGAGGTTCATATGAAAATGACTACGGCATGTTTAGTTTTATTATTCTCAGCAACTTTAATGATTGCTCAGGATACAACCTATCATTTCACGAATGTTTGGAATCCAACCGGAGCAGCCGGAGTTAGTGTTAACCAGTATTACCGCGATGTTGCTGTTGATAAAACCGAAGGATTTACTCATTCAGGAAGAGTATATGTCACAGACAGCAAGGTTGGTTCACAAGGAGTATGGTACTGGGATAAATCAGTATTAGATACAGCAACAATGACACCCGCTCCTTCAGGACAAATAGCAACAACTATTCCGGGTGGACTTCCATGGAATGGAACTGCATCACCTTACGGATTAACAGTTGATGGAGATGGAGTTGTTTATGTTTATGAATACGGAACTAAAAAAGTCCATGCATTTCCTCAAGATGGAGTAACATCTGCATTTACGTTAAAAGCTGCAAATGGTACTGATGATTACGTAACAGCAAAAACTTGCAGATATATAAGAATTTCCGGAAAATATTCAGATGGTTCGCTTGTTGTTTATTTAGTCTGGACAGGAGAAGTAAACGGAGATGTCTATAAAGTAACTCAAAACAGTCCTGGTACAAATGCTTTTACTGAACAAGTATTATTTTTAGAAACTAATGATGGGAATCCTAATTATACCGCAATGGGAAGTAAATCTGGTAATGCGATTTACATCTCTTCAAATGGTACAGGCACTGATACCAAAGGTTTAGTAAAATATGTAAATACAGGTGGAACCTGGGCACCTGCATCTGGCTGGCCAAATATTAATCAAACTATTCATGGTATGAACTTTAGTGATGGCGAGGGAGCTATTGTTTTAGCGATTCCCGGCAATAGAGCAGTTAGAGCTTATAATACGATAACCGGTGAAATTATCGGTGGAATTAATTACGGTCTTACAGGGCAAGCGCTTGCAGTAGGTTCAGCAGCAATTGCAAATAACAAAACTATATATGTGATAGGTTCTACTGGAGTTGGTGCTTCATATTTAGAAAAAATAATAATCAATAAACCTCTACCCGGAACAGTATCACCAATTATAGACGGTCAATTTGATGGAGAAGAAGTTTGGGGTGCACCGGTTGGTATTGCTGATGGATTTGCAGGTTGGGCAGGTTCTAATGCTAAAAAACTTTATGTAAAATTTGATGATAAATACGCCTATTTCGGTGCTGAAATAACAGCAAGTAATTGGCAAGCTTGGGCTTTCTTAATAAATTCTAAAGTTGGTGGTGGTTCAACAGAGAGCTGGTCAAGGAATATTGTTTATGCACACACAAATTTACCTGATTTCATTTTAAGAGGGACTTTTGGCAGCTACTCTGAGTTTCATACTTGGGGAGGTAGTTCTTGGAACGGAGTAGGAACATCATATTCTAATTACAATTTTGGCGAAAATATTTCCGGTACTGATCAAGACGGCTGGGTTGAAGGAAGAGTTCTATTAAGCTCTATAGGTGATTTTCAGTTGATGGATGTTCAATTCTATTTAACCGGTGATAATAATGATCATGCAACATTTGACGCTTGTCCCGATGATCAAAATACAACTGCATGGTCAGGTGTTCAGACTACACTTCAAAATTATTCAATGAACATAACTGTTCCCGTTGAAATAGTTTCATTTACCGTTACTACAAATCTAAATAATGTTATAATAAATTGGATGACTGCAACTGAAATTAATAATCACGGATTCGAAGTTCAGAGAAGTATGGACGGAGCTATTTTTAATACGATTGCATTCATTAAAGGTAATGGAACAACTACAATATCAAACAGATATAGCTACACTGATGCGAATTTATATAATGGGAAACATTTCTATCGTCTTAAACAGATTGATTTTGATGGAAATTCAACCTTCTCTAATATAATTGAGGTTGATGTCGAAAATATTGTAACCGGATTTGACTTATCACAAAATTTTCCGAATCCTTTTAACCCATCTACATCATTTAAATTTAGTTTTGATAGCAACGAATTTGCGACTTTGAAAATTTATAATTCACTCGGTGAAGAAGTTGCATCTTTATTTAACAAAATTCCAGAAATCGGGACTGTTTATTCTACTAATTTTGATGCTTCAAAGTTAAGTTCGGGAGTTTATATTTATAAATTGCAACAAGGTAACAGAATAATTTCTAAGAAAATGACCTTCATTAAATAGAAAATATTTGTTTAATAAAAACGGTTAATTATTGAAATTAACCGTTTTTTAATTTATATTTTAACAAATTAAATAACTGTTTTACAAAGGGAGGTTTTATGGCGTTTTCATTAAATAAAATTCAATTGATAGGAAATTTAGGACGAGATGCTGAAACTCGATTTACTACCAACAGCAACACTGCGATTACATCCTTTTCCGTAGCTACAACTCATGGCTATAAAGGTAAAGACGGGAACTGGGAAAATGAGACTACCTGGCATAATGTTATCGCTTTTAGTCTTTCCGATTTTTACAAAGAATCCCTTAAAAAGGGTGCCAAAGTTTTTGTTGAAGGAAGATTAAGTAAACGTGATTATACAGACAAAGATGGAATAAAAAGATATTCTACAGAAGTTGTCTGTGAAAAGATTATTCCTCTCGACTCGCGCGACGGAAGCTATTCAAGCGGTTCAAGTAGCTCTAAAGCATCTGATGAACAGTTTAGTGGAGAACCGGTTCAGGAAGATGACCTTCCATTTTAATTTTTAATGAACATTAGAGGACTTCTAAGTATTTGGAAAAAAATTCAATATTAAGTTTAATATCTATCTTAATACTTTTAGCTTTTTCTGCTTTTTTTTCCGGGTCCGAAGTTGCCCTCTTTTCATTAGATAAAAAAAAATCTAATATTCAATTAGCCAACAATCCTCTTATCCGGCATTATCTTAAAATTTTGCTTGATGCTCCTAGAAGATTGTTGGTAACTATTTTAATAGGAAACACTTTAGTCAATGTAGCTTTGTCGATTTTATCTGTAATTCTTGCTCTGGATTTTGCCTCAAAAAATAGCATCTCAACTGAACTTGTTTTGTCTTTTCAAATAATATTACTTACTTCAATTATTATTGTTTTTGGTGAAATTTCTCCGAAGGTGTGGGCTTCAAAAAATCCACTACTATACAGTAAAATAGCAGTCCTTCCGCTCTATTTTTTAAGTGTATTAATTTATCCTGCAGCAGAATTGATAAGTGAATCAATTCAATTACTATCTAAAAAATTGGGTGTAATAAAACGAAATAAAGTATTAAGTCGCCAGGACTTTTCTCATTTGGCAGAGGTTGTCCATGAATTGGGAACAATCCAGGATAATGAGCACTCATTAATAAAAAGTATTGTCTCCTTTAAATCTGTTACAGTAAAAGAAATTATGCGTCCAAGAGTTGACATTGCAGGGATAAGCATCAGCTCAACTTTAGAAGAAATTATGAAAACTATTACAGATTCAGGACATAGTCGTTTACCTTTATATAAGGATGATTTGGATGAAGTTGTTGGAATCATTTATGCAAAAGACCTTTTGCCGTTTTTAAAAGAAATGGAGAAGTTAAAGCAATTTAATCTCTTAAAAATTGCACGTAAACCTATGTTTGTTCCCGAAACAAAACTTATCAGTGATTTGATGCAGGAATTTCAAGAAAAAAAAATGCATATTGCAATTATTGTAGATGAATATGGCGGAACAGCAGGGTTAGTTTCGTTAGAAGATATTATTGAAGAAATTTTGGGTGAAATAAGAGATGAATACGATATCACAGATGAACCTTTAATTAAAAATAGTGATGGAAGTTTTCTTGTCAAAGGTGATGTATCCATAACCGAAATAAATGAAATTCTGAATATCGAAATTGATACTGAAGATGATAATTTTGAAACCATTGGCGGATTTATATTAAATCATGCAGGAACAATTCCAAAAGAAGGGTATTTTGTTATTTATAAAGACTATAAATTTACAGTTAAACATACATTGAAAAAAAGAATTCTTAAAGTCCATATAGAAAAAGCTGCATGAAAACAGGATGTTTTGTTAAATCATTAATTATTGCAACGATATTTTTAGCAGCAATTATTTATATTGTGACAAATAAATTTGATGACTTTGTTAAAAAGCCAATTCAAGATTTTGCTCTCAATTTTGCATTAAGTGAGTTTAACGAAAAGTTTGATAAAATTCCTGAAACTCCACAAAAACTTGAATTAGATAGTCTTATAAATTCTTTTGCAATAAGCATTAGAGATATTAAAACAATTGAGATGAGTAAATTAGAAAAACTCGGTGTTGCACTAAATAAATCATTGAAGGATTCAGAAATTTCTAAAGATGAAATTTCTGAGATTAAATCTTTAATAGAAGAGATTTTAAGATATGAAAAACGAAAGAAAAACTGAGATAAAAGTAGGCATTACAGTTACATTAAGCTTAATTTTATTTATATGGATATTCGGTTGGGCTAAAAATTTTACTTTTTCTTCTGATCGAAGAATTGTTCAAGTTGAATTTGAAAATACTGCCGGACTTGAGATTGGTGATCAAGTTACAGTTAATGGTGTTAGAAAAGGTTTTGTTGATGATGTTAAAAATATCGGCAACAAAGTTAGGGTTTCTTCGAGTCTCGATCATGATGTCGCATTAAAATCTGATGCGGTTTTTGGTATTATTATGCTGGACATGATGGGAGGTAAAAAAGTTGAAATTAAACCCGGTTCTTCTAATCAGAATTTAGACTATTCAGTTATTCAATCGGGAATATTTTATGCTGATATACCTGAAATGGTTGCAATGCTGGGATCGTTAGACAAGCAGTTGCCGGAAATAATGAGTGAAATAAAAACATCACTAAATTCATTGAATGGTTATTTAACAGATCAAAAAATGAGCGGTGAAATTAAATCGACAATTACAAACCTTTCTGACATAACAATTCAAATGAAAAAATTAATTGAGGATAACAAAAGAAATTTAGACCTCATAGCAAAAAATAGTGTCGAAATCACAACAGATGCTAAAGACCTAATTAAGACAAATAAGGAATCAATTAATTTGTCTGTAGAAAAATTAGGTTTAGTTATTTCTCAAACTGACAGTTTATTGAATTCATTGAATTATTTAGTTAATGAAACTCAAAATAAACAAAATAATTTCGGTAAAATTTTGTATGATGAGAATCTAATTAAAGATTTGAACTCAACTTTAAAAAACATTAAAGAACTAACTGATTTAGCACTTGAACAAATGCATAAAAACGGATTGAAAGTTGAGACAAAAATTAAATTATTCTAATGTTTTATTATTACTATTCTTTTCACTAGCTATTTGCTATCCTCAGTCTATAAAATATGCTGAATCTAAAAATGGAATGGTTGTATCCGCAGAAGAATTAGCCACCAAAGTTGGAGTGCAAATTCTTAAAAAAGGTGGGAATGCGGTTGATGCAGCAGTCGCTGTCGGATTTGCACTCGCAGTAACTTATCCAACTGCAGGAAATATTGGCGGCGGCGGTTTTATGATCGCTCACATGAATGATGGTAAAAATATTGCAATCGACTTCCGTGAAACCGCTCCTATCATGGCTACAAGAGATATGTATCTTGATTCACTTGGAAATTTTGTTCAGAAAAAAAGTTTAGAAGGGGGACTTGCAGTCGGGGTACCAGGTACTGTTGCCGGACTTTTATATGCACTTGATAAATATGGAACAAAGACGATTGATGAATTGATACAACCCGCTATAAATCTGGCTGAAATGGGTTTCCCGTTATCTAAAAGTAATGCTAAGTCTTTCAATGATTATAAAAACGATTTCAAGAAATTCGCATCAACAAAGGAAATCTTTGTTAAAGATTTACCTTTTAAAGAAGGTGATATTTTTTATCAAAAAGATCTTGCAAAAACTTTAGAAAAAATTAAAGTAAACGAAAGGGCTGGTTTTTATTCAGGAGAAATTGCCGAAAAAATTGTAAAATCAATTAATGAAAACGGAGGTTCATTCTCGATTAATGATTTGCAAAATTATGAAGTTAAAGAACGAAATGTAATTAATGGGAATTTCAATGGTTATGAAATAATATCCATGCCGCCTCCAAGTTCAGGCGGAATTGCTCTTGTCCAAATTCTGAATATGTTTGAACATACAAATTATGATAAATCTAATTTAGACAGCTCCGATTATTATCATTACTTAATTGAAATACTTAAATTAGTTTATGCAGATCGTGCTGAACATTTAGGTGATCCCGATTATTTAAAAATACCAATTCAAAAATTAATTTCTAAAGAATATTCTAAATCCCAATTTGAAAAAATTAGTAAAATTGCGACTCCATCTTTTGAAATTAAATCTTTTGTGAATGATTTATTTAATGAAAGTGAAGAGACAACACATTATTCAATCTACGATCAATATGGAAATGCCGTTAGTGTAACCTACACTTTAAATGGAGGTTATGGCTCGAAACTAATAGCTGATGGAACCGGAATATTATTAAATAATGAGATGGATGATTTCAGTGCTAAACCGGGTACACCAAATCAATTTGGTTTAGTTGGTAGTGAAGCAAATTCCATCCAACCGAAGAAAAGAATGTTAAGTTCAATGACTCCAACCATTGTTTTAAAGGACAACAATTCCTATCTAATAGTTGGATCACCGGGAGGATCAACAATAATTACTGTAGTAGCTCAAGTTATTCTTAACGCACTCTATTTCAATTCAAATTTAAGTGATGCAGTTAATAACCCTAGAATACATCATCAATGGCTGCCTGACCATTTCGATATTGAAAAAGAAAGTTTTTCGGATGAAATCTTAAAACAACTGAAAACCAAAGGTCACAAAATTGGAAAGACACGATTACTTGGATTGGTTGAAGCAATAATGATTGACCAAAAAAATAATCTAATTTATGGTGTCTCAGATAAAAGAGGCAGTGGTCACGCTGCAGGACATTGATATGATTTTAGGAATCGGCATTGACATTATCGAAATAGAGCGAATTCAGGACAGTATTTCAAAATTCGGAGAAAAATTTCTAAATAAGATTTTCACAATAAAAGAAATTGAATATTGTTCAACTAAAGCTAATTCCGCCCAACATTATGCTGCAAGATTTGCCGCAAAAGAAGCTATTTCAAAAGCACTAAGTACTGGATGGAATAATGAATTCCATTGGAAGGAAATAGAAATTTCGAATCTTTCAAGTGGCGCACCAATTGTTGAACTGTCAGGTAAAATGTCTGAATTTCTAACCGGAAATAAAAGACTCAAAATCACTATGAGTCACTCTGATAACTACGTTACATGTTTTGCAATTTATTTCTTAGATATTAGTCAATAGCTGTTAAAATCATCGACATAATGAAGTAATTCATCTATTCACCTGTTAGCAAATCGAAATCATATTAAGTATATTTACAAGTTATAATTATATTCCATTGAATTCAGATGACTCAAAAACAATTTGAAATATTTTCATATATTCTTGTAGGAATCGTATTTATTCTTCTCGTTTTAATGTGGTTGAATATGGTTCCCGTAAATCATTATAAAACTATTCTTTTAGTAAGTATTGCATTGCTGGGCATTAGAGTTTTTTTGCGTATTTATTTTAGGAAAAAAGGTTTTAGAGAGAAATAGGAGGCAAAATTCGAATCGTTATCAAAACATACGAATGGAAGGTTAAACGCAAAAGTACTTGTATTGAATCAAAGTTATGAACCCATAACTATTTGCAATATTAGGAAGGCTATAGTACTAATTTTATTAAAAAAAGCGGAACTAATTTCAAAAGACAATCGAAAAACTTTAAGGAGCATGAATAGCAATTTTCCGTGGCCAAGTGTAATTCGACTGTCAAGGTATATTTCAGTTCCTTATAAAAGAGTTGTATTATCTAGAAAAAATATTCTTAGACGAGACCTTTACAAATGCGGTTATTGCGGGAGAGGTGATCTTCCCTTAACTATTGACCACATTATTCCAAAAGCGAAAGGTGGAATCGATTCATGGGAAAATTTGGTTTCAGCCTGTACTAAATGCAATAACAAAAAAGGAGATAGAACTCCAACTGAAGCCGGTATGCAAATGATGATTAGACCATTCAAACCTAATCATTTACTCTTTATAAAAAATGCTGTCGGAAAAATTGATGAGGTTTGGAAACCTTATCTTTATCTAAGTTAAAGGATTAATTAATGTCAGAAATCAAAAAGAAAAAAACTATTCTAAGCGGTATGCGGCCTACAGGTAAATTACACTTAGGTCATTTTGTCGGCGCTTTGGAAAACTGGATAAAGTTGCAGAATGAATATCAGAATTATCACTTGATTGCTGACTATCATGTGTTAACTACAAATCTTGATTCATCAATGATTTATCAAGATTCGATTGATATGCTTATTGATTGGCTCGCTGCCGGGCTTGATCCGGAAAAAAGCCCGATGTTCAGACAATCTCAGATCAAAGAGCATACTGAATTACACCTTATCTTTTCGATGCTTGCAACAGTTGCACGCTTAGAAAGAAATCCTACTGTTAAAGATCAAGCACGTGATTTGCACATTGAAAATATGACATACGGACATTTAGGTTATCCGGTTCTTCAAACCGCAGATATTTTATTGTATAAAGGTGATGCCGTCCCAGTGGGTGAAGATCAGGTTCCTCACATTGAAATATCGCGTGAGATTGCACGGCGTTTTAATAATCAATATGGACAAACATTCCCTGAACCAGAACCAATGTTAACACAGTTTTCGAGATTATCCGGTTTAGATGGAAATGCAAAAATGAGTAAATCTTTAGGCAACTCTATTTTACTTTCTGACGATAGAGAAACAGTCAAAGCTCGCTTACGTAAAGCTGTAACCGATCCATTAAAATTAAGAAAAAATGATCCGGGCAGACCTGAAGTTTGTCTCGTATTCTCGTATCATAAAAAATTTAATGTTGAAGAAATAAATGAAATCGAAAACGGTTGTAGATCCGGAGAATTAGGTTGTGTTGATTGTAAATTAAAGTGTTCTTCAAAAATTTCTGATTTTTTAGATCCTATTATTGAACGGCGAAAATACTTCGAAGCAAATCTTGATACTGTTAAAGATATACTGAAAACGGGCGAAGAAATTGGGCGCAATAAAGCCAGGGAAACCATGATTGAAGTACGTGAAAAAATGCAGATAGGCTAAAGATTTGTATAAAATCAGATTAGATCATTTTGAAGGCCCGCTTGATTTACTACTCTTTTTTATTAGGAGGGATGAATTAAATATTTATGACATTCCTATTTCAAAAATTACTAAAGAGTTTCTGGATTATGTTAATTTGATTAGGATGATGGACCTTGAAATTGCGGGCGATTTTATTCTTATGGCATCAACATTAATGCATATTAAAGTTAGAATGCTGCTTCCGCGTGAAGTTGATGAAAAAGGGGACGAGATTGATCCTCGAGCTGATTTAATTAAAGCTTTGTTAGAATACAAACGTTATAAAGAAGTCTCCGAAGAATTTTCATTTCTTGAAACTAATCAGAGAAAGGTAAGTAATCGAGGAAATTATTCCGGTGATATCAAAGAAGCTCCTCCTGAATTCGATATCTTACTCAAAAATGTAACTGTTTTCGATTTAGCAAAAGCATTTAAAAAAGCTATTGAAGGAATAAAAAAAATCCCTTTCCACGAAATAATAAAAATGCCGGTTTCGATTGATGAGCAAATTGACTTTATAATGGAAAAAGTAAACGAAATGAATGAGGTTCACTTTTTAACACTTGTTTTTGATATTCGTGAAAAAATAAGATTAGTTGTAACTTTTATTGCTGTGCTGGAATTGACTAAAATGAATAAAATAGGTTTACGGGAATCAAATAACTTTAATGATTTCATATTATATCGAGTTGATAATGGATAATATTTATACCAATATAATTGAAGCATTAATATTTTCTTCAGATGAACCTTTAAAACATTCCGAAATTGTTAAAGCAATTAAAGGTATAGATGGCGAAGACATTTCAATAACAGATTCTGACATTGAAGAGTCAGTAAACCGAATTAACGAAAAATATTCAGAAAATAATAATTCATTTTCGATTACCAGATTAGCAAATGGATTCACTTTCGGAACCCGTCCTGAATTTGCAAAATATCTTGGTTATCTTTCATCAGAAAAAAGTAAAAGAAGATTAAGTCAAGCAGCATTAGAAACACTTGCAATTATAGCCTACAAGCAGCCTGTAACTAAACCGGAACTTGAAGCAATCAGAGGTGTAAACTGCGATTACATTCTAAATACACTCTTAGAAAAAAGATTAATTTCGATAATGGGAAGAGCCGAAACTATTGGTCGTCCATTATTGTATGGAACAACTGAAGAATTTTTAATTTATTTCGGATTAAATAGAATTACTGATTTACCTAAACCGAGAGAGATTGAAGAAATTATGCAAGATGAAGATTTTCTTGAACAAAAAAGAAAACTGATGATGAGCGAAATTGAAAGCTCAATTGAAGCCGAAACAGAAGAAAGTGATAAAAATGATTCGATTGAATAAATTTATTTCAGATTGTGGAATTGCATCTCGCCGTAAAGCTGAAGAGTTAATTCTACAAGCCAGAATTGAAGTTAATGGGAAATTAGTAACAACATTAGCATTTAGTGTTGATCCCGAAAAAGATGTTGTAACTGTTGATGGAGAGAAAATTAAACTCAAAAATCATGTCTATTTTTTACTCTACAAACCTTCCGGTGTAATTGCGTCTACAATCGATGAAAAGAAACGTAAAACTGTTATCGAACTAATAAAAACTAAAGAAAAAATATTTCCGGTTGGAAGATTAGACTACAACACAACGGGTGTTCTACTACTGACTAACGATGGCGATTTTGCTAACTTTGTTTTGCATCCATCTAATCATATCCCGCGTGAATATGAAGTAAAAATTGATAAACCCTTATCTGAAGAAGATGAAAAAAAATTATTAAAAGGAGTTTTTCTTGAAGGAGGCAGGGGAAAATTTGAGTCGTTGAAGTTCACCTCAAAGTCCCGCAAATTTGTAATCGTTGTTTCACACGAAGGGAGAAATCACTTTGTAAAGAATATGTTTCAGACAATAAATTATACAGTGGAAAAATTGCATCGCTCTAAATTTGATGGTTTTAATGTAAATGATTTGGTTCCCGGTTCTTATGTTAAATTATCCGAAGAAGAAATTAAACATGTTTATGAAAAATATCGCTTTTAGTATTTTATTTATTTTAATCGTATCAGGCTTTTTAAGTGAATCCTATTCGCAAGAAGCTAAAATAGACTCAGTCCCAAAGTTTTCTTTTGGAACTGTTCCCGAATTATGGCAGCAAATTGATGATATTTTCAATGACCCAAATTTCAGTAATGCTAATTGGGGTGTAGTTATTCAATCCCTTGTAACCGGTGAATACTTTTATAAAAAAAATGAAAATAAACTTTTTATTCCTGCTTCAAATCTGAAATTATTTACGACTTCAGCTGCATTAAACATTCTGGGTGCGGATTATAAATTCAAAACAGAACTTCATTATAAAGGGAAATTGGATGGTCCAATTCTTCGCGGCGATTTAGTTGTGCGTGGTTTTGGTGATCCAACAATATCAGGAAGATTTTTCAATGAAGATATTTATAAAGTTTTTAATGATTGGGCTGATTCACTTTTAGAACTGGGGATTGATGAAATCTCCGGAAATATTGTAGGAGATGATAATGCATTTGATAATAAAGGCTTAGGCAAAGGTTGGGCATGGGATTATGAAACAGATTGGTACGCAGCACCAACATCTGCAATTTCATTTAATGATAATTGTGTTGATTTATTAATTAAGCCTACCCGAATTGGACAAAAGGCAGAAATTAAAATTACACCTGAAACAAAATATATTGTTCTAATTAATAATGTGATTACTGTGCCGAATGATTCTGACACTGCAATTAAGATTTATCGTGAACGGGGTACTAATGTAATTAATGTTTATGGAACAATCACACAAAAGAATAGCCCATATAAAGCCTATGCAACAGTAAATAACCCCACTCAATATTCAATGATTGTTTTAAAAGAAGTTCTTCTGCAAAAAGGAATTAAAGTAAACGGTTTCCCGATTGATATAGATGACATTTCAAGAGATATTGATTTCTCTGATTCATATTATTTGTTCTCTTACTATTCACTTCCTCTAAAAGATATTATTAAAGTAATTAATAAAAACAGCCAGAATTTTTTTGCTGAACAACTTATGAAAGTTATTGGGTATGAGGTAGAAAATTATGGGACGATTGCAAACGGAGTTGATGCATCGGAAAACATCTTTAATCAAATGGGAATTAATACTGACAACATCGCAATTTTTGACGGCTCAGGATTATCACGAATGAATCTAATAACTCCCAATCAGTTTGTGACACTGCTTAATTATATGTATCGAAGTGATGACTTTATTTATTTCTATAACTCATTAC
Source organism: Ignavibacteria bacterium (assembly GCA_030684555.1). Classification (GTDB taxonomy): domain Bacteria; phylum Bacteroidota; class Ignavibacteria; order Ignavibacteriales; family Ignavibacteriaceae; genus JAGUXE01. Next base: position 52,656 of record JAUXVN010000088.1, on the reverse strand, counting down.
CAATAGCCGGGATTGATGGTACTTTAGCAAACAGAATGAGAAAAACCAGAGCTCAGAATAATGTTCGAGCAAAAACCGGATTTGTATATAGTGTTAGAAGCCTTTGTGGGTATGCATACACCGGTGATAAAGAGCCTATCGCTTTTTCAATAATTGTAAATAATTTTACTGTTCCTGTTGTTCTTGCTGATAACATACAGGATTTAGTCTGCAATAGATTAGCAAATTTTAAACGAAAATAGAATAACTGGAGTAATCGTGGAACAAAACTTATTTGAAGATTTAAATGTATTAATGAAAAGACGATATGAAGAATTAGATGAACTTAAAAATAGAAATGTCGAGCCTTTTGCATATTCATTTGAAGTAAATTCAAATTCTGAAGATATAAAAAATAATTATTCGGAAGAGTTAAAAAGAGAAGTATCAATTGCCGGACGAATAATGGCAATTAGAAGAATGGGGAAAGCATCATTTGCACATTTACAAGATTATTTTGGAAAAATTCAAATTTATCTTAAAAAAGATGAGATTGGCGATGCGTATGATAATTTCAAACTTATGGATATCGGAGATATAATCGGTGTCAAAGGTTATGTCTTTAAAACTAAAACCGGTGAAATATCTGTTCATGCCGAATCCTTGGAACTTCTAACAAAATCATTAAGACCAATCCCAATTGCAAAAGAAGTTGTTGATGAATCCGGTAATAAAGTTATTTATGATCAGTTTGCTGATAAAGAATTAAGATATCGACAAAGATATTTAGATCTTATTGTTAATCCAGAAATTAAAGATGTTTTTGTGAAACGAAGTAAAATAATTTCGGCAATACGTTCATACCTTGATTCATACGGACTTCTTGAGGTTGAAACACCTGTATTGCAGTCACTATATGGAGGTGCTTCAGCGCGTCCATTTGTTACACACCACAATGCACTTGATATGTCTTTGTACCTGCGAATTGCTGATGAACTTTATCTGAAGAGGTTAATAGTAGGCGGCTTTGATGGCGTTTATGAAATCTCAAAAGATTTCCGTAATGAGGGAATGGATAGAACGCATAACCCTGAGTTTACAATGTTGGAACTTTATGTAGCTCATAAAGATTATGAATGGATGATGACGTTTGTCGAGAATATGATAGCTGATTTATCAATCAAAGTATTTGGTACAACTGAATTTAATTTCGATGGCAAAATTATTAATTTTAATCCACCATGGCAGCGAGTTTCTATGGTTGATTCAATAAAAGAAAAATTAAATATTGATGTTCTAACCGTATCGGATCAAGAATTGTTAGATGCCGGTAGAAAACTTGGCTGTGATTTATCCGGTAAAGAAAGTAGAGGAAAAATCATCGATGAAATATTTGGTGTGGCAATTCAAGATACTTTAATACAACCGACATTTGTAATTGATTATCCTGTTGAAACATCACCGTTAGCAAAAAAACATCGTTCAAAAAAAGGTCTCGTTGAAAGATTTGAGGGATTTGTTGCCGGTCGTGAAATTTGCAACGCATTTAGCGAACTAAATGATCCAATAGATCAATTGGAAAGATTTAAAGAGCAGTTAAAAGCAAAAGAAGCCGGTGATGAAGAAGCTCAATCAATTGATGAAGATTTTGTACGCGCATTAGAATATGGAATGCCGCCGACTGCCGGACTCGGAATTGGTATTGATCGACTAATTATGTTATTGACTAATCAAAGTTCAATTCGGGATGTTATCTTTTTTCCTCAAATGAAAATTGAGAAGTAACAATATTTTGGTTACTATGATAAACTTTTGGAATTGGTTGCCGTTCAAATTTATATTTTTGTTTATGTCTTTGCAATCCTGTTTATACTCACAAGATTCCTTGAATACAAATAAAGATTTTACATTTGATAATTTAGAGATTAAAAAATCATTTTTTCTTGAAAGATCAGTTCCTTCTACTTTAATAAAAAATGAATTCGAATTTGAGAACATTAATCCTTTACAAAAGGAAATCAATTATCCAATTATGTTTGGAATTGGTGCAGGTGTTATCGGTTCGGGCGTTGCAGTTCATATTTATCAAGCAAATGCTTGGTGGAAAAGCAGAAGGACTAAATTTCATTTCCAAAATGATTGGGACTATGCATTATGGATTGACAAAATAGGGCATATGTACGGTACTATGATTATCGGTCACGGTATTGCCTCCGGATTTGAAGCCGCAAATCTTGATCCTGAGAGAAGTATTATTTTTGGTTCTACGGCTGCATTTATGTATCAACTATTTGTTGAAATTGAAGATGGATTTGGTCCTGAGTGGGGATTCAGTCCTGGTGATGCAACTGCAGATTTATTAGGTGCATTATATCCAATCGGACAATATTACTTCCCTTATCTGAAAAACTTTCAATTTAAATTCAGTTATTACCCTCGACAGCTTCAAGAGAAAGGGGTTATAGCCGGTCAGAAACATATAATCATAGATGATTATGAAGGTCAAAAGTTTTGGCTTTCGGTAAGGATGAAAGAAGTTTTACCAAACAGCATCGCACAATATTGGCCCGGTTTTTTGACTCTGGCTCTCGGCATGGGTGTTACTGGTCTTGACGGCCAGGGTGGTGGACAATCAAATTTTTATCTTGCCTTGGATTTTGATACGGAATGGATTCCACTTTTTGGTCCGGGTTGGCAATTTGTTAAAAATACTTTTAATTATTTCCATTTTCCATTACCGGGAATTCGAATAACAAATAATGTTGTATTTCTAGGGTTATGTTATTGAGTAAAGAAAAAGTTAGATACAGTATAATTATTCCGACATTAAATGAAGAGAAACTGCTTCCACAATTATTAAAACAATTGAATGAACCATCACTAAAGGAAAATTATTCAATAGAAATAATTCTTTCTGACGGTGGCAGTGTTGATAAGACAATTGATTTGGCAATTCCTTATGTTGATAGAATAAAAGTACATACAGATGTTTCACAACAAAATATTGCTTCCGGTAGAAATGAGGGAGCTGAAGTAGCAGAAGGAGAAATCCTAATTTTTATCAATGCTGATATTCGGTTTGATGATGTTTTCAAATTCTTTGATTATTTAGAATCAAATTTTGTAAATACTGAATATTCCGGAATGGCTTGTAAAGTTCAAATTTTCAAAGAAGAAGAAATATTTTCTGATAAAATTTTTCATGGATTTTATAACTGGTATTTCAGATTGATGAATATTTGCGGAATGGGTATGGGAAGAGGTGAATGTCAGGTAGTTAAAAGAAAAGTTTTTAATGATATGAATGGCTACAATAGTTTATTAGCCGCCGGTGAAGATTTTGATTTATTCAGAAGAATTAGAATGAATGGGAAAATCTTATTCACAAATGAGATTTCAGTTTATGAATCTCCAAGAAGATATCGTAAATATGGTTACATTAATGTTAGTTCATCATGGTTTTTTAACTCTGTTTCGGTAGTGTTAAAAAATAAATCATTATCCAAAGTATGGGAACAGGTCAGATAGTGAAATCCAAAGTATTATTAATAATGTTATTATCTAATATTGTTTTCGGACAAGCTGAATATATTTCTATTGATCATAAAATTTATTCATACTTCGAAAGAATGCAAATCCTCAATATTATTGTGAATTATGATCTTGTTCATAAGCCGATAACTCGAAGTCACGCTTCAAAGTTAATCTCAGAAATAATGGAGCAGAAATCAAAACTCGACAATACCGATTTGCAATTGTTAAATAGATACACTCAAGAGTTTTATTACGATATGAATGAATCTACTCAAAATCTTTCAGGTTTATTTCAAGAAACAGATTATAATATTTTTAATGATAAAGAACGATTCGTCTATTTTTATTCAGATAGTGGAAAAGGTTCTTTGTTTGTAAATACGATTTGGGAAGCTAAATCAATCTCAACAGATAAATATTCAAATTTATCACCTTCAATATCAGGTAATTTAACAGGAATTTTTAGAGGAACAATTTCGAATCATTTTGGATTTCATCTTGAGGGGAGTAACGGTAATGTATTTTCAAATAAAAAAACAGCTTTAACTGAACGGGAATTAGCAAATAATTTCAAATTAAATGAATCTTCAGAACAAACTTTTTTTGATAATACGAGAGGGCATTTATCATTGGACTTTGAAAATGTCAAATTCAAACTCGGGAGAGAATATATTAGTATTGGTCATGGAATTAATAAACCGATAATTGATATTTACTCTCCTAAATTTGATCATGCTTCATTGTCAATAAGATTAGGAAAATTTTCGTTTGATTATCTCCATGGAAAACTTCTTGGCAATAAAAGTTTTTTGACTGATTCAATTACAGGTGGAATACAAAAAATTGAAGAAAAATATTTTGGATACCATAGAATTGGAATTGCTGTTTCTAAAGATTTTAATTTTGGTTTTGGCGAAATGATAGTTTACTCTAATCGTCCACCGGATTTATCATATATCAATCCGTTTAATTTTTATAAATCCGTAGAACATGCAAGTCAAGATCGGGATAATTCCTTACTATTTTTTGATGTCTCAAACAATTCTATTGATGGACTATTATTTTACTCAACTTTATTGATGGATGATATTGATTATTCGAAATTAGGAAGCGGTTGGTGGGGGAATCAATTGTTATATCAAATTGGTATTTCTTCATATAATTTTTACAATATTATTCCCATCGATTTTCATATTGAATATATGAGAATTGATCCGTATGTTTTCAGTCATAGGTTAGTCTCAAATAATTATTCGAACTTCTATTATCCTTTAGGTACCGAATTACAGCCAAACAGTTCGAATATAAGTTTGAGTATGAATTATCGTTTTAATTATAAACTCGATTTTTCATTGAATTTAGGTTATTCAATTCATGGGGCAAATCCCGTCGACAGCTTGAATAATGTGATAAGAAATGTCGGTGGCGATATTAATTTTGGACACAGAACATTTGATTCCGTATCCGCAACTTTTCTTGACGGAGAGAAAGAATATTTGCGTAAAATCGCTTTTAATCTAAATTACGAATATAAACGGGGCATTGATTTACAATTAGGTGGAAATTATTTCAGTATAAACAAACAATTGAATGAAATTCAAAAATACTGGAGTTTATACTTTTTATTAAAATTAATTATTTAGGGTTTTGTATGAACTATAGAAAATTCAGACTTCCATTAATGATAATTATCCTTACGACCGGAATTCTACTCGGCACTCAAATTCAGAAGGTTATGTCAGGTGATAATTTAATTGAGAACCTGAAAAAATTTAATGATGTATTGAATTTTACTCAAAGATTTTATGTAGAAGAAGTTGATTCACATAAATTAGTTGAAGCTGCAATAAAAGGAATGCTTAATGAACTTGATCCTCATTCAGTTTACATTCCTAAAAAAGCAATGGAAGCCGTTGAAGAAGAAACACGTGGGAACTTTGAAGGTGTAGGAATTGAATTTCAAATTGTCAATGATACTCTCACTGTTGTATCACCAATAACCGGTGGACCAAGTGAACAGCTTGGAATTCAAGCGGGAGATCGCATTTTGAAAATTGACAGTGTGAATGTTATTGGTATTTCAAATGATGATGTTAGGAAAAAACTTAGAGGTCCATCAGGAACAAAAGTAAAGGTTAGTATTTGGAGACAAGGGATAAAAGGTTTAACCGAATATGAAATAACCCGCGATAAAATTCCGTTATATTCTGTCGATGCAAAAATTATGATCGATGATAAGACCGGATATATTAGTATTTCACGTTTTGCAGAACAAACTACCGATGAACTGTTAGCAGCTTTAAAAGAACTTGAATTAAAGGGAATGAAACAGTTAATTCTTGATTTGCGAAATAATCCCGGTGGTTATTTAAATCAGGCATTTCAAATCACGGATTTGTTTATAGATGGGAATAAAAAAATTGTCTACACCCGTGGGCGTAAAGCTGAATTTAATGAAGATTTTTTTGCTTCCTTAAATTCGCCATATGAAAAAATTCCTTTGATTGTACTCATAAATCGCGGAAGTGCATCTGCAAGTGAAATTGTTTCCGGAGCAGTTCAAGATTGGGATAGGGGATTGGTGGTTGGTGAAACTTCATTTGGTAAAGGACTCGTTCAACGTCAGTTTACCTTACCTGATGGAAGTGCTGTTAGGTTAACAATTTCTGAATATTTTACTCCCTCAGGAAGACTTATTCAACGTAAATACACAGATAAAAAAGATTATTATTCTGAGTTGATGGAACGAGACGAAAGTGAAGGAGAAAATTTAACGCATTCTGCCGAAAAAGATTCAAGCAGACCTACTTACAAAACTAATTCAGGTAGAATTGTTTATGGTGGTGGTGGTATTACTCCTGATTACATCGTCCGATCTGAAAAGTTAACTGATTACACAGCTAATCTTTTAAGAAAAAATGTTTTTTATCTTTATACTCTAAACTATCTTGATGCTGAAGGGGATAAAATAAAAACTAAGTACAATGATGACTTTGAAAATTTTAAAAAAGACTTTTCTTTTTCTGAAAGTGATATAAAGAACTTTTTAGAGTTTGCAAAGTCAAAAGATGTAAAACTTGATGAAGAGCAATTTCAAAAAGATAAAGTTTATATATCCGCCAGACTAAAAGCGCAAGTTGCCCGGAATTACTGGAAAAATGACGGATGGTATTCTGTGCTAATTCCAAGTGATAATGTAATTAAAAAGGCAAATTCTTTATTCGGAACAGCGAAAGAAATTGCAAAACTGAAATGAGAACTTCGTTCATTATTTTGAGTATTGTTTTTGTTGTCGGATTTATATTTTTATATGGATCTTCCTCAAATATCAATTCCTCTTCTGTTGATGTTCAAAAGGAAATGAAAGTTGGAGAGGAAATTACATATGTTGTTCGATACGGATTCATTAAACTTGGAGAAGTAAAACTAAAAATTCTAAATAGAAAATCAGTTAACTCAAAGCCGGTCTATTCAACAATTGCCTTTATAGATTCATATTCAGGAATTCCTTTTGTGGATTTGCATCAGATTTACTATAGTAAAGTTAATAATTACTTTTATTCAGACTACTTCAGAGGATTGGTTAGAAAAAATTCTTACACAACATTTACTGAATATTTTTTCGATTATCAAAATTCGAAACTAAGAGTTAAAAAAGGAAAAGTTGAACCTGAAGAACTCTGGACTGATTCCACAACTTATGCTGAAACTATGTTTCATGATGGGTTGTCAATATTTTATTATGCCAGAATGAATATTGGAAAAAAGAAATCAGAATCATTACCCTGTTTTGTAAATGAAGAAAAAGTATTTACTAAAGTTAATTTTTACGATAAAGTTGAGAAGTTAAATATAGATGCAATTGATTATGATATCTCAACTATTCGTTTGGATGGACAAACAGATTTTATAAGTGTTTTTGGATTGACAGGTTACTTTGAGGGTTGGTTTTCAAACGATGAAGCTGCAGTTCCTATCATCGCAAAAATGAAAGTTATAATCGGTAATGTAACTTTAGAATTAAAATCATGGAAACGAGACGGATGGAATCCACCAAAATATCAAAATTAAATGATGAGATTAAATTATTCCCTTATTTAGGGAAACTACCCAAAATTGCCGAAAGTGTATTTTTGGCTTCCGGCAGTAAAATAATTGGTGATGTTACTATTGGTGAGGATAGCAGTGTTTGGTACAACACAGTAATTAGAGGAGATGTTCATTATATTACAATCGGAAATATGACGAATATTCAAGACTGCTCAATGTTACATGTTACAAACAATATGTATCCACTCATTATCGGGGATAAAGTTACAATTGGCCACAGTGTAACTTTACATGGCTGTACACTTGAAGATTTATGCTTGATTGGAATGGGTGCTGTAATTTTAGATGGTGCTATTGTTAAGAAAAATTCATTAGTGGCTGCGGGAACAGTTGTTAAACCTGGTTTTATTGTTCCATCCGGTACCTTGGTTGCCGGAGTCCCAGGAAAAATTGTGAGAGAATTAAATGAAAAGGAAATATTGGATTTTGAAGCATCTGCAAATCGTTATAAAAAGTATACTGAATTAACCGTTCAGTCCTTTAATGAATTCTTTGATAATTAGATTATAAATAATCTCGTCAAAAAATTATGAAACATTTTAAAGTTGACTATTTAGAAAAAAAATGCTTCATTGCCTGTAGATTTATTATATATACTGATGATTAAAAATTTAACTGTTTTCTTTTACAAAAAATCACAACTTACTAAGCGAGAAGTTAAAAAAATCGTTAGGCTCATGCTTGCCGATTTGTCTATTGAACTAACTTCACTCCAAATTAATGTTTTAAGTGATTCTCAAATTCTTGAACTAAACAAAAAGCACCTTGGTCACGATTATAATACAGATATAATTACTTTTAATTACAGTGAGAATGCATCAATTATTGATGGCGAAATTTTTATTTCTCTCGAAGATGCTGAATTTAATGCTATAAAATATAAAGTTACACTAAAAGAAGAGCTGTTAAGGCTCATTATCCATGGAATTTTACATCTTGTAGGTTATGATGATCTGTCAAGTTCAGATAAACGTAAAATGAAAAGTAAAGAAAATTATTTTGTCAAAAAGCTTAAAAATGAAATTAATTAATAGAGATAATGTTAATTCTGAATTGGTTGAGATTTTATCCAAAATTCTAGATGGAGTTTTGGTAGATTCACCCATTGACAAAATTGAAAAACATTTATATAAAAATAAAAAATTTGATCCACAAACCATTTCAACAGCTTATAGCTGGATTTATGATAAGATGATTTCAAACCTTGAAAAAATAAGCAGTGGTGAAATTGCTTCAGTAAGTGTCCGCATTTTCTCAGATGATGAAATTGACCTTATAGGGTTAGATAATTATAACCGAATCTTAAAACTAATGAATGCAGGACTGTTAAATCCAATTGATATTGATAATATTTTAAAAAGTATAGAGCTGTTACCTCTTGATAGGATCTCAAATGAAGACTTAAATTTTATGGTGCTGGCATCATTGTTTGAAATAAATCATATTACACTTCCAGGAAGTCGTTTATTACTATACTTATCAGATAAAGTGAACTAAAGAAAACTATGGCAAAAAAATTAGTACTTGTTGAATCTCCTGCAAAAGCAAAAACAATTAATAAATACTTAGGTAAAGATTATATAGTTGAAGCTACAGTGGGGCACATTCGTAACTTACCCAAAACAAAAATTGGAATTGATGTAGAGAATAATTTCCTTCCTCAGTTTGTAAATATTAGAGGTAAAGGTGATATAATAAAAAAAATTAAATCACTCTCAAGTAAAAGCTCTAAAATATTTATTGCGACTGACCCTGACCGTGAGGGCGAAGCAATCGCTCAAGATATTGCTGAAGTAATTAATCCGGATAACAAGTCCCAAGTATTTAGAGTACTTTTTAATGAAATAACAAAAAATGGTGTACTCAAAGGTATAAATAATCCACGTGATATTGACAAAGATTTAGTTGCTTCCCAAAGAGCTAGACGAGTAATGGATAGGTTAATCGGTTATAAAATATCTCCGATTTTATGGCGAGCTATTATTGAAGAATCCGGTAATTCCTTGTCAGCCGGCAGAGTGCAGTCTGTTGCATTACGATTAATTTGTGAACGAGAAGTTGAAATCCAGAAATTTATAACTACTGAATACTGGTCAATTTGGGGTTTCTTTTCAACAGAAAAAAAGGAAACATTCAAAGGTAAACTTTATAGCATAAATGAAAAAGAAATTAAAGTTCAACCGAAACCTATTATGACCGAGGAAGATTGGATCCAATTTAACAAAAAGTTTATTGCTATTAAAAATAAGGAAGAAGCCGCAAAGTATTATACTGATATTCTTAACCGAAAAAATATAAAAATATCTAATGTTGTAAAGAAAACGACAAAAAGAAATCCTTCAGCACCCTTCATTACTAGCACTTTACAGTCTGAAGCTTCAAAAGCTCTTAGACTAAGGGCTAAGCAAACAATGGGTATCGCTCAAAAGTTATACGAAGGGGTTGATCTTGGAAAAGAAGGAACAGTTGGTTTGATCACTTATATGAGAACTGATTCCACACGTATAAGTGAAGAAATTCTTCCTGATCTTCGTAACCACATTAAATCAGTTTTTGGAGAAGCGTATCTTCCTGATCTGCCCAATTCTTTTGACAAGAAAAAGAATAATGTACAAGATGCTCATGAAGCTATCAGACCTACTTCCGTAAAATATACCCCGGAATTTGTAAAAGAATTTCTTGATGATGCTTCCTTTAAATTATACTCACTTATATGGAAAAGATTTGTAGCCTCACAAATGAATCCTGCGATTCTCGAAACAACGGTTGTTGAAGTATCTGTTGATGAATACCTTTTTAAGGCTTATGGACAAGCTGTAAAATTTAACGGTTTCATGCAGGTTTACTCCGAGCAGGTTGAAGTTACGGATGATTCTGAAGATAAAGAAGAATCAGGAAATGAAACTATTCCTCTCGGGCTTGAGAAAAATGATTTGTTATCGATCGAAGATTTGAAACAAACTCAACATTTTACCAAACCACTTCCAAGATATACAGAAAGTACTTTAATTAAAGAACTTGAAAGTAAAGGAATTGGGCGACCAAGCACTTATTCTATGATCGTTTCAACAATAGTCGATAGAAATTATGTTGAGCAAAAAGAGAGGAAATTATTTCCGACTGAGCTCGGAAATAAAGTTAATAAAGTTTTAGTTCAATACTTTCCTAACATTTTTGATGTTGGATTTACCGCAAAAATGGAAGCAGAACTTGATCAGATAGCCCAGGGTGAAAATGATTATCTGACGGTTATGAAAGACTTTTATTTCCCGTTCAATGAAGAGTTGGAAAAAGTTGAAAATTCGGTTGAAAAAATACTCTGTGAAAAATGTAACAGTGAAATGATAATTAAGATTGGAAGATTTGGTAAATTTTTAGCATGTAGTAATTATCCTGAATGTAAAAACATCAAATCAATGAAAGAAGCGAATTCACAACCAGCTGAACCTGATTATACAGGTGAAACATGCGAAAAATGTGGAGCAAGAACCATCTTCCGAAAAGGAAAATTTGGTAGATTCATTGGCTGTGAAATATATCCTGATTGCGATTTTATTAAAAATATTTCTCTTAATATTTCTTGTCCGAAATGTAAAACCGGTGATGTGATAGAGAGAAAAACAAAGAAGAGAAGAAATTTTTATGGTTGTTCAAGATACCCTGAATGTGATTTCATCAGTTGGAGCAAACCAGTAAACGAAACTTGCCCTGAGTGTAATAATAATTATCTCGAAATGAAGTATACTGCTAAAAAGGGTAGTTTTAAAAAATGTCCGACTTGTGGATTTGAACCTGCTGTAGTAGAAGTTATTGAACAATATGAGGAATGATGGCAGAATCTATAAATGATATTGTTGATTATTTTTTCAATGAGTGTTCTTCGATGAACATCTATTCTCAAATGACTCTCAAATCATATAGAAAAGATTTAGAGATATTTTTGGAATTTTGTACTTCCGAAAATAAAAATCATATAGATGAGATTAATCAAAAGATTGTTAAGAAATTTCTTTCAAAGTCTTACACGGATGGTTTAACTACTACAACAATATCACGGAGACTTTCTGCAATCAGAAGATTTTTTAATTTTGCACATCAGAATGATTTCGTTAAACAGAATTATATTTCTTACATTAAAAATCCCAAAGTTATCCGAAAGTTGCCCGAAATTCTTTCCATAAATGAATTTGATGCTGTTCTAAACGAGATTGATAAATTGTGTACTCAAAGCAACGATATTTATGATAAGTATTTATTCAAGGTAATATTTGAATTGTTATATGGATGTTCTTTGCGGGTTTCTGAGGTATGTAATTTATTGGTTCAAAATGTTGATTTAATTGAGAAACAATTAAAAGTCCTAGGTAAAGGGAATAAAGAGAGAATAATTCCAATTGGTGAAAAATCTATTCCAAGTTTTATAGAATATTTAACAGTTAGAAATTCAAACAATGAAATTTATTTTTTAATAAACAAGAAAGGGAAGAGAATTTATCCTCGTTTTGTGCATCGAATTGTCAGTAAATATTTGGGTAATGTAACTTCACTAAAAAAGAAAAATCCTCATCTTTTAAGACACAGCTCTGCGACCCATCTTTTAGATAACGGTGCCGACCTTTTAGCAATAAAAGAAATTTTAGGCCACTCAAATCTTTCTACCACGCAAATATATACACATACAAGTATTGAAAGATTAAAGAAGGTCTATAAACAATCACATCCAAAATCTTAAACCGGGAGGCGTTATGAAAATCACAATTACTGCAAGAAAATTTAAAGCTCATGATACTCTTAAAGAGTTTATTGAAGCCGAGGTTTCTTCATTAAACAAATATTCTGATGAAATAATGGATGCTGACATAATCCTTAGTTTTCAAAATTCAGCAAATAGTGTAAAAACTGCTGAAATTATTTTAAAAGTTCCTGGACAAATTTTAACCGCGACAGAAACTACAGATGATTTTCCAAAATCTGTTACTGCCGCAGTAGAAAAACTTATTAGACAAGTTCAAAAATTAAAAACAAAAAGAAATCAACATTAAAAGATTATGTTAAAATTTGATGACAGCTCAATAATCAAAAAACAGAATATTGATGTAGGATATTTCTTCGAAAAGGTTAAAAGTAAATTCAAACTTACTTTATTGTCTAATGATTCAGGCTTTCAAAGAAGTATTAAAGAGCAAAACTTACACAGACCCGGTTTAGCATTAGCCGGGTTTGTTGATTTATTTTCGTTTTCCAGAGTACAGATTTTTGGTAATACAGAAATGCATTACCTCGCACAACTTGATGATGTTCAAAAACTAAATTCTCTTGATAGGATATTTCAATTTGATATTCCTTGCATAATTCTGACTAACAATAATCAACCATACCCTGGCTTTATTGATTTAGCAAATTCCCATAATGTCCCTGTGTTTATTACCCCCTTATCCACCACAAAACTTATCTATTTTGTTAGCGATTTTCTTGATGATCAATTTGCACCAAAAGTATCTGTTCACGGTTCATTTGTTGATGTTTATGGAGTGGGCATATTATTTACAGGGAAATCGGGTGTTGGTAAAAGTGAAGTTGCTCTCGATTTAATAGAACGGGGACATCGGTTAGTAGCAGATGATGTAATAATTTTAACTAAAAAAGGAGAAGGAATTCTTATGGGTTCTGGAACCGATTTAGTTAAACATTTTATGGAAATTCGCGGTCTTGGGTTGATAAATATTGAAAAGATGTTTGGAATTCGAGCTATTAGATTTCAAAAGCGATTAGAAGTGATTGTCGAACTTGAAGTTTGGGACGAAAAAGGTGATTATACCCGAACAGGGCTTGACGAATCAACAATTTCTATGCTCGATGTCGAAATCCCCCACATAAAACTACCGATTTTACCGGGGAAAAATATTACTGTAATTTCCGAGGTTATCAGTTTACACTATTTATTGAAGCATTATGGTTATGATGCTGCAAAAATATTTCAAGATCGACTCTCTCAGAGCATACAAAAAGGTAAAAATCCTGATATTAGAAGGGGAGTTGACTATTTTGAGCATGATTTTGAATAATTATTGAATCAGATTCATTTTCTATGCGTCCAATAGACATTTAATATTAGTTAAAATCAATATTATTATTCGTTGACAAAGAATCACATTTTCCTTAACTTCACGCACGTCTTATGAAAAAATTTTACTATTTCTCTAAATCTAAACTTCAGTTTGTTGAAATTCAAAATCACAAACAGAAGTTCCTTTATACGACTCTCGGAATATTTGCAGTTTCGATAGTTGTAGTCTTTCTGGGAATTTATTTATACAACCAGATTTTTAATTCCTATAAAGATTTAACTGATTTAAGAAAAGAAAACTTTACCCTCAAACAAAAAATATCGGAAATAACTGACCAATACACTCATCTTGATGAACAACTGCAAAAATTGATTGTAACCAATAATGATTTACGTATTGCAGCCAATTTGCCCCCTCTTACAAATGATGAGAGATTAGTCGGTACCGGAGGTGGATCATTCGATAATTTTATTGATTTCTTAAAAACAGATGATAAAAAAGAATTACAAACAGCCCTTTCGAAAATTAATGAAGTTAGTAGAAAAGTCGCTTTTGAAAAAGATAACTTTCAAACTATTTCCGTTGCATTGAAAAATAATGAAGCATTGTTTAGCTCATTACCGGCAATAAAACCTAGTAAAGGGGTAGTAGGCACTAATGGATTCGGGTTTAGATATCATCCAATTCTAAGAATTAATAGAATGCATGATGGTATTGATATTATTACCGATGTTGGGACAGATGTTTTTGCCCCTGGTAGTGGGACAGTTGAATATGTCGGAAGTAGAAATGGTTTTGGTCTTACAGTAGAAATAAATCATGGTTTCGGTTATCGAACTATTTTTGCACATTTATCAAAGGTGTTAATAAAAGAGGGAATGAAGGTTGACCGAGGAAAATTGATCGCTAAAACAGGTAACTCAGGTTTGTCCTCTGGACCTCACTTGCATTATGAAGTTTTACACAAAGGTATTAACAAAAATCCCGAAGAATTTTTCTTTGACGATATAGACTTATTTCAGATAGCAAAAAAAAATTAATGGAGAATATTGATGATTTGGACCATTGAACTTGCCAATTATCTTGATGATGCACCATGGCCCGCAACAAAAGACGAACTCATAGATTATGCAGAAAGAATCGGTGCCCCTTTGGAAGTCATTGAAAATTTAAAAGAATTAGAAGATTCTGAAGAGCCGTATGAATCTATTGAAGATATTTGGCCTGATTACCCTACAGATGAAGACTTTTTTTATAACGAGGATGAATTTTAAATAATTTATAAAGTTGTAATTGATTAACATTATTTATGTCAAATAAATGGGACGGGATTTACGGACAACAAAAAGTAATTAAAATCCTTGAAGGATTTTTAAACTCAGATAAAAAGCCTCAAGCTTTAATTTTTAACGGGAGTGATGGAGTCGGAAAAGATTTTGTTGCTACCCGTTTTTCTTTTTTGCTTAATCTTAACTCTCAGGAGCAAATCGAACATATAAATAACAGATTTACAGAACCATTAATGAAATATATTTTCCCAACCCCAAAAGGGAAAAATGAAACTAAAACTGATGGTACTTTTGATAAACTTACGGAAACACAAATCAAAAGTATTAAATCAGAAATCCAAAAGAAAAAGGAAAACCCTTATTACGAGTTACAAATAGCCGATGCAAATGTTATTAAAATAAATAGTATTAGAGAAATTAATAAATTTGTTTCAATGACTTACGACCAATCTTCTACCAGAACAATTTTAATTTCAGACGCTCACAAAATGAATGATGAAGCACAGAATGCTTTGTTAAAAACTTTGGAAGAACCCCCCCATGGACATCTTTTCATTCTAACAACTCATGAAATATCAAAATTAAAAGAGACAATTCTCTCAAGATGTTGGACACTGAATTTTCAGCCATTAACAGCTGTCGAAATTGAAAATATACTAGTTATATATTTTGGAATAGATCATCAAACAGCGACTGATGTAGCTCCATTTGCAGAGGGAAGTATTCAAATTGCATTACATCTGATTGAGAATGATTTTAATTTCATTAAAGAAAAGGCGATTATTATTATGCGACATGCAATGGCGGGAAAATTTCATACATCTATAAAAGAATTTAATTACTTTTTAAAAGATGATATGAAAAGCTCATTGTTATTGTTACTACGAGTCATTTTGAACTGGCTGAATGAAGTCGTAAGAAACAGATTTGAGATTGAACAAAATTATTTTTCTGATCAGGTTGAAACACTTCAGAAGTTTAATTCAAAATTTTCTGGCACTGAAATAAATCCAGCTATTTACAAGATTGAAAGATTTATTTATCTCCTTCAAAACAATCATATTAACTTGAATATTTTAGCGAATAATATAATTTTCGAACTTCACTCCATAACTAATACAAATGAGACAAAATTAAAATTTAATCATTAAAAGTAGGGATTTATGAAAAAAGTAGTAATTACACATGCAAAAAGAACCCCCATTGGTTCCTTCAATGGAGCACTTGGCAGTTTTACAGCACCTCAATTAGGCAGTATAGTTATAAAAAACATACTAGAAATTTCAAACATAGATAGAAATAATATTGATGAAGTAATAATGGGAAATGTTCTCGCAGCAGGAATTGGGCAAGCCCCGGCAAGACAGGCGGCATTATTTGCTGGTTTACCAAATAAAGTTGAAGCACTTACAATTAATAAGATGTGTGGAAGCGGATTAAAAGCTGTAATGCTAGCTCATCAAGTTATCTCTTGTGGTGATGCCGATATAATAATTGCCGGTGGGCAAGAGAGTATGACAAATGCTCCCTTTTTACTGCAAAAAGCTCGAAATGGTTATAAACTTGGGAATTCAACAATATTTGACTCAATACTAATTGATGGTTTGACCGATGCTTACAATAATATTCATATGGGAAATTGTGCGGAAGCAACTGCAAAAGAATTTTCATTTACACGTGAAGAATTAGACCAATTAGCTAAAATCTCTTATGAAAGAGCGATTTCCGCTCAACAGAAAGGAAAATTTAAAGATGAAATGATTGATGTGGTAGTTTCGTCAAGATCAGGCGATACAATTATTGCAAAAGATGAAGATCCCGATAAGGTTAAGTTTGATAAAATTCCTACACTAAAACCGGTATTTGATAAAAATGGTGTAGTAACGGCAGCAAATGCATCCAATATTAATGACGGTGCCGCAGCATTATTAATTATGTCTGAAGAAAAAGCTATTGAACTTGGTTTCAGTCCACTTGTTGAAATTGTGGCACAAGCATCAGCGGCAAAAGCACCTATGGAATTTACTACTGCACCTGCTGATGCAATTCAAAAAGTACTTTCAAAGGCGAAACTTGCAAAAGAGAGTATTGGACTTTTTGAGATTAATGAAGCCTTTGCTGTAGTTTCTTTGGCTGTTAATAGGTTATTAGGACTAAATTCTGAAATCATTAATGTTAACGGCGGAGCTATTGCAATGGGACATCCAATCGGAGCCAGCGGAGCACGTATTCTTGTAACCTTAATTCATGAAATGAAAAGAGAAAATATCGAATATGGTCTGGCTTCACTCTGTATTGGGGGTGGTGAAGCTTCAGCATTAATTGTAAAAAACTATAGATAAGGAATATTCATATGGAAAAAAGTAAAATTGCTGTTGTCGGCGGAGGAACCATGGGAAACGGAATAGTAACCGTTTTTGCAATAAATGATTTCTCGGTCAGTCTTGTGGAAATTTCTGAAGATTTGGTAAATAAAGCATTAAAAAATATAGAGAGTAATCTTTCCCGGTTGGTAAAAAAGGGGAGCATAACAGAAGAGAAAAAAAATCAATCTTTACAAAATATCACGCCTATTATTTCTATTAAAAATACGCCGGTAGATACCGATCTGGTAATTGAAGCAGTTTATGAAAATAAAGATGTTAAATTATCTATATTCAAAGAGTTACATGCTTTAATTCAACCATCATGCATATTCGCAACAAATACCTCCTCGATTTCAATTACTGAACTTTCAGCAAGTATTCGTCCTGATAAATTTATTGGTATGCATTTTATGAACCCTGTACCGATGATGAAATTGGTGGAGATTATACGTGGATATTCTACTTCAAATGAAACTTACGAAAAAATTAAAGCAATCACTTTATCATTAGATAAAACTCCAGTTGAAGTAAATGATTTTCCTGGATTTATCGCAAATCGGATTCTAATGCCAATGATTAATGAAGCTGTATTTGCACTTATGGAAGGAGTTGCCACAGCCGAAGATATTGATACAGTTATGAAACTTGGTATGAATCATCCGATGGGTCCTTTAACATTAGCAGATTTTATCGGACTTGATGTTTGTTTAGCGATAATGGAAGTTATGTTCAAAGGATTTGGTGATTCAAAATATCGACCTTGTCCATTGTTAAGAAAGATGGTCGCTGCAAATAAACTTGGCAGGAAATCTGGAGAAGGTTTTTTCAAATACAATTAGAATTATATTTATTTATATATGTACATATTAAATCAATGAATTCTTTGATTTAATAAAAACATGTCCGATAATGTATATTATGTAAACTATAATATTCCTGACAAAATCAAATAACAAATTATAATCAAAATGGCGAGTATTATTGATTTAGACAAACCCCCTTTTTTACTAATACTTTTCTTCTTTCGTGAAAACCCAAGACGCCGTTTTAGTTTTTCGTCTTTATCTTCAGAAGGACTATAATACCGTGGTTCATAGTCGAAAATTCTATGTGTTGGTTTTCTCATAAACATTTTTAATCTCGTACAATAACCTTAAGGGATTTTGGAATAATTTCTATTTTAATTTGGTTTGCAAATCTCGAAACAACTTCTCCGTCAATATGAATATAAACCGGATCAGAAACAGAAAACTCAGATTTCGAAAAAGTACCATATTCAATTAATCTAGAAGTTAGATGGTTCCCACCTATAGCTTTAGGAAGCACTTTTAAGATATCAATATTTGACATGTCTTTAGCAATGCAAAAATCCAAAAGACCATCACTATTATTAGCATTCGGGTTTAATTTAAAACCGCCGCCAGAAGTTACACCATTTCCAATCGCAATCAGTAATTTTTTACCGTCAAATTCAAAATTATCGAAACTACCAGAAAAATCAGCGGATTTAAAAATTCTCATTGTTTTAAAAACAGACAAAAGATACAATGGCAATCCACGTAGAATGGAATTTTGATTAGCTATATATGCTACTTGGGCATCAAATCCAATTCCACAATTGCAAGCAAAATATCTTTGATGATAAACAGTATTATTAGATTCGGTGAAGTTTATGAGTCCCAAATCTATAGTTTTAGTCAGGTTTGATTTTAAAATAGAATTTAAAATTAATTTCCAATCGCCAAGTAAATTTATAGATCGAGCGAAATCATTTCCACTACCAATTGGGAGCACGCCAAGAGTATTTTTAGAATTTTCTCCAAAACCATTTACAATTTCGTTTACCGTACCGTCACCGCCAACAGCAATTACAAAGTAATTTTCTGATTTTGGCAGACCTGAGACAAAATTCATTGCATCATTTTTTTTACTTGTAAAAAACAATTCATAATTGTAAGTTGAATTATCCAGAATCGATTTCAACTCTGGAGCAATTTTTTTACCTCTTCCCTTACCTGCAATCGGATTAACAATAAAAATGTATTTTACCACTATTATTTAATATAAGTTAAGTTAGATAAGTAATTATTTATTCGTTCAATAACAATTCTAATTAATGTTGTTTATTCTACTTAGTCGAAAAAATCGCATCGACAAATGCATTTGCTTCGAATGATTGAAGATCTTCAATATCTTCACCTACTCCTATATACCGTACCGGTAAACATTGCTTGGAGCATATCTGAAATACAACTCCACCTTTTGCCGTTCCATCTAATTTTGTAATTACTAAACCTGTTAAATTCGCAACCTTGCTAAATTCCTCTGCCTGGAGCACGGCATTTTGTCCTGTATTTCCGTCAAGGACTAAAAAAGTTTCTTGTGGAGCATTATTTGATTGTTTTTGAATCACTCGAGTAATTTTATTTAATTCTTCCATCAAATTTGATTTATTGTGTAAACGTCCTGCCGTATCAATCATAACGACATCAATATTTTCTTTTATTGCTTTTGCGACAGTCTCAAACGCAACAGATGAAGGATCGGTGCCATTTTTCTTTTGAACAATTTCAACTCCAGCTCTTTTAGCCCAAATTTCGAGTTGCTCATTAGCTGCGGCTCGAAAAGTGTCAGCCGCCCCAACAATCACACTTAAACCAGATTTTTTAAAGTTGTATGCTAATTTTCCAATAGTTGTTGTCTTCCCTGCTCCGTTAACTCCAACAATCAATATTATAAATGGTTTATACTTTTCTATATCTGGTAAAAATTCATTATAACTATTAGATTTTTCCAATACTGCAACAAGAGAAGCTTTTATTGTTCTTAAAATATTTTCTTCACTTCGATCTGATTCACTTTTAAGTTTAATTTTAACTTCGTCTATTATTTGTATTGCAGTATCAAATCCGATATCGGAGGTAACCAAAATTTCCTCAAGTTCTTCTAAAATTTCCGCAGGAAGTTTAGCTTTTCCCGAGATGGTTTCTGTCAATTTATTTACAATTTTTTCTCTTGTTTTTGATAATCCATCTCTAAGTTTATCAAAATTCAGATTTTTAAACAACTTCATTTTTTTTAAGCCTTAAAAATTCAATGGCTCTTAATGCATAAGCCACAAATGATAATATTATTAAAATAATGGTGAGATAGTAAATGGATAATCTAACAACCGAGTTAATATCGATTTGCAAAAAAACTATTAATATGTAAAGTGCAATTGAGGATACAGCTAATTTACCAAGCATATTTGAAGGCAATACTTTTTTTAAGTAATAAGACAAAAAAATACCAGCTATAAAAATTAATGCATCTCTTCCAATAATAAGATAAAATAGAAAAGGATCAATAACACCTATCAAATACATTTTTAATATCATCCCACCTATACAAATTTTATCTGCAAGAGGATCAATAATTTTTCCAAACTCTGTGACCTGGTTCATTTTTCTTGCAAAAAAACCATCAAGCCAATCTGTTAATGCTCCGATAAAGGCTAAAATTATCAATGCGACTCTTCCCCAATCCTCATGAAAGTAGTCAAGTAAAAACCAGAACGGTATAGTCATTAATAACCTGGTTAAACTAAGAGCATTAGATAATGTATAAATGTTTTCTTTAGTCTTCATTTCACAATTGCAATTTTTCCAAGTTTTGTTTCAACTTCTTCATTATTAGCAGTCAACATAATAATTCTATAAATGTAAATCCCACTGCTTATTGTTTCACCATTTTCGCGTATAAAATTCCAGGTCAATCCACCATTACCTTCTTTTTCTTTTAGTGAAATAATTTTTTCACCATTCATATTCCAAATTGTAATTTCCGCAAATTTTGGAAGATTTGCGAATGTTACACTTCCATTTCCTGAATTTATTTTTGCAGGACTCGGGTAAAAATAAACATCTGATAAATCTTCAGAATGCTTTGTTAAGATTATAACACTACCTGCCCCGGTATTAATAGGAATTTTTCCAGACACGATTGAAGAATAAATATTTTCAATTGAAATACGATACTCCTTTCCAACCGAACCAACTGCATTTCCACCTTTTAATGATAAATATATTGTTGATTTATCACTATTATCTATGGTAACACTTTCAACAAAATTATTGGGTGAAAATATAAAATTATTTGTATTCAGAACCGACTCTTCATCTACTTCAATATTGAATTTAATCTTGATTTGATATGGAGAAATAATTTCAAACGCTTGTACAAAAAATTCAATGGAAGTTGGCAAATATTGATAGTTAAAGAAAAGTAATTCTTTTTTTATAGGAGAGCCATAAAGATCGTTAATATCATTTACTTGAAGACTGTTTGTTCCGTCAATAAATGACTCAGTGAAGGTTACGACATACGAATATTGGTCGGCGGCAGCAAATGAATTAGGAAATATTGATCTTTGATCTTTATAAAGCTCAAATGATTTTGGATTTTCAATTGTCGGATTAACTTTCTCAGAGAATCTAATAAATACTGATTTATCATTTTTACTCTCAATAGATACAACATGAGCAGTTCTATGATGAAAAACATCCATTCTTTTACTTAAATCTGAAAATGGAATTGACTTTGAAATATCAAACGATTGGATTTTATAACCATAAGTATTGTTGATAAATATATTATTATCAATGTAGTTATTAGATGTAGTAGAATCGTACAGATTAAATACGTCTGTTCCTTCTGAACGATAAATATAGAATTTATTTCCAGAACCTAACCATGAAATCCTTACATTCGCGGAATCAATACTAAATCCTTTAAGCTGTGTCGGTGTATTTGCTTTTATTGATGATGTAAATTCATAAAATATTATTTTATTATTAT
The DNA here is from genome assembly GCA_030684555.1 of Ignavibacteria bacterium. Classification (GTDB taxonomy): domain Bacteria; phylum Bacteroidota; class Ignavibacteria; order Ignavibacteriales; family Ignavibacteriaceae; genus JAGUXE01. The sequence continues at coordinate 30,471 of JAUXVN010000088.1, read as the reverse complement.
TAGGATACGCAATCTCAGGTACACCATTTTTATTGAAGTCAGATACAAATACAACATTAGCATTAATATTTTCATCAAACGAAATTATCTCGCTTCCTGTTTCTTTGTACTTAATTATATAAGAGTAAGGAAATAAAAATAATATCAACTCATCCTGTCCGCTACGGTCAATATCTACGAATCGTACATTGTTATAAGTTCTTCTTGTAAATGAGTTAAATTCAGTTGCAGGATCTACGAATGCGTTATCATACAAAATCTCAAGTTGACTTCTAGAATTATTAAAAACGATCACACGGTGATAACTCGCTATGTCAAGTTCACTAACAGAATGTAAAATTACCGCAATATCCTTTTTACCATCTCCGTTAAAATCACCTGATGTTATATAATTTGATGAACTTCTAAAATCGGTTTTAATATATTTAGAATATAGAGGTTGAAATACATTATTCGGTAAAATGTTATATCCAAAGATATCACCGTCAGAATCAACTAACCATAATTCATTAATTCCATCATTATCAGTATCAATAACTAATGCAGAGGGTGAATCAAAAATATTCTTTCCAAAACTTTTTGGAGTAAAATTTCTGATTGTACCAACAGAATCAAGTTTGAAATCATTTCTTACTTTATATACTCTTATTATTGAATCGCTAACAACTGTAAGAAGTTCATTAATACCATCTTTATCAATATCCGAAACAAGTATTGGCCAGGCATTTGAATTATCAATTGAAGCCACATCTACAAATCGACCGCTTCCTGCTGATTGTTCTTCAAGCAGGAAAGTACTTCTCCCCCAATTTGACAAAAGATTCTTTTTGCCGTTGTTGTTCCAATCACCAAAATCTTTTGGAATTCTTTCAGAGATAGAATCAACTTGAGTAAAAGCATTATCATCGTTAAAACTTAAAATTCGCGTAACCGTTGAGTTATTAATATCTCTAATTAAAACTTCGTTACTTTCAGATGAAAGAATATTAACAGGATTTTCATAGAGAAGTCCCGGAGGTAATGAGAAATCCAATTCTGTTTTAGAAATTTGATTAATCAAACTGTTCGTTCGAACTCTATAATATCTACCGTTGTCATAGATAAAAGTTTTGGCTCCTATTAGATTTTCAACTTCGAAATAGATTTCATAATCACTTTCAAATTTAACAAATTGCGGTGGGATAAAACCGTAATGCAATTTTTTTACAAACTGGTTATTAGTCGCTAATCCATCTAAAGAAACAACACCAAAATTAATTTCACCAACTTGACGATAGAGCATTCTAACTATTGAAGGCGTTGGTGTATAGAAGGCTGTCATTACAGTTGGTCGCTCACCATAATATGAAGGAAATAATGAAACAAGTTCACCTTCGGGAGCTTTTCTAATCACATGAAAATTCACTCTTTCTTCTAATGTTCTTCCGTTGCTCTGGTAAATCACCAATCGAAATGTATATGCAGAATCACTTAGAGTTTTTGTACTAAAATGCAGAATAGTATCTTTTGAAGTTTGATAAATACCATTTGAGATAAGGTTGTTCCATGAAGTCGGATTTAATCCGGTTCCCCACAACAATTCATAACGCAAAAAGTATGGAGATAGCACTGTAATTGCTATTGGAATCGAATCTTCCTTCGTTGCAAAATCTTGATACGGAAAATTAAATTTTACTATTGATGTTGAAAGTGATTGGACAGCTTTATAAAGATTTAATCTACCAGCACCGCTTCGCATATCCCAACCAACTTCATTAATATCATCGGTCGTCGATTTTAAAATCTGTTTAACTTCATCATTACTGAAATCGTCTAATGATAAAATCAAAGCTGAAGCTGCACTAATAAAAGGTGCGGCAGCGGATGTCCCGTTAAAATCACCATAAACACCTTTTCTAAGAGTCGTCATTATTCCCGTTCCGGGTGCAACTAAATCAAGTGTTGAACCATAATTTGAAGTCGAAGCTACGTAATCATCTTTAGTGGAATTACCAACTGATATAACTTCTGAATAACCTGATGGATAATGTGGTGCAGATGAATTAGAATTACCCGAACTTGCAACTAAAACAACATTCTGACTATACGCATATCTTATAACATCTCGAAGTACATATGAAAAAGAATAATCGCCAAAACTCATATTAATAACTTTCACACCTCGTGAAACCGCGTATAATATAGCTGATGTGACATCATCCTCTTCACCAAAACCATCCGGATCAAAAGCACGCAAATTTAGTATTCTAATATTTGGCGCCACTCCTGCAATCCCTATTGAATTATTAACTTCAGCACCTATGATACCACTTACTGCTGTTCCGTGTGAATAAATATTTTCATCTAATGGATTATTATCCCAATTTAAATAATCTCCGCCGGTTGAATCAAAAGGAAAACCGTTTCGATCTGTAAAATCCCATCCCATGAAATCGTCAATAAATCCATTTCCATCGTCATCTATTCCATTGGATCGTTTATCATTTCCATTTGAATCAATACCAATTTCACCCGCATTTATTGCTATTTTATTTTTTAAGTCCGGATGTTCATAATCAATGCCTGTATCAATTACACCAACTAATATTGTTTCATCCCCTTTAGTAATATTCCATGCAGCAACAGCATCAATTTTCGTGAGTGCCCATTGGGTACTAAATAAACTATCGTTTGGAATATTATTAATTTTATATGTAATAGCCTGTTGAACATACTCGATATCAGGATCTGATGATAAAGTATTTTCAACATCTGAAAAAATGAATTCTTTATCTTCAATTTTAACTTTAATTATCCTATCGAGATTAGGGATAGAAAATCCTAATCCATTAGCAAACAATGAAATTTTAATATTACTCTTCTCAATGTTTAAACTTTTTGTTGATGAGAGAATCTCCTTGGTTTCTATTCGTCTAAGCAGCTCCGATTTATCAACACTTTCCTTATACTTAATAAAAAAAGTTGTTTGGGAATTAATTAAAGAAACAGAAAAAAGTAATAACAGAAAAATCAGTTTAAGTCTCATAAATCTCTTTCGTAAATGAAGCATCTATATTTGTAGGATAATTACCGGAGAAACAAGCAGTACAAAATGATTCAGCATCCTCCTCATAAACACTTTGCAATAAATCATTAATTGTTAAATATTCTAAACTATCAACACCCAAATAATCTCTAATTTGGTCAATATTTCTATTCATTTGATTTGCAATTAATTCCTCTTTTGAAGGAAAATCCATTCCATAGTAACAAGGATTTGTAACCGGTGGTGATGAAATTCTTAAATGAATTGATTTTGGTTTAGCTTCTCTAATCAAAGCTACCAACTGTTTAGAGGTAGTGCCTCTAACTATTGAATCATCAATTAAAACGATAGTTCTTCCCTCTATAACACCTTTGACGATGTTGAATTTAATTCTTACACCTATCTGTCTTTTTTGCTGACCCGGCTGAATAAATGTTCTACCTATGTAATGACTTCGAATTAAACCAATTTCCAATTTAGCTTTAATGTCCATTTTTTCAAGTTGATTTTCATAACCTATTGCTGCAGTATTAGAACTATCGGGAACACTAATCACAATAACTTTGTCTCCATCGGGATCAGTAACCGGATAATGCTTTGCAAGAATTTTCCCAAGACGTCTTCTCACTTTATCAACATTATGGTTAAAAACTCTGCTATCCGGACGAGAAAAATAGACATACTCAAAAATGCAATGTTTCGCTTTAGGTAATTCTTTTTGATATGGATAAGATTTAATTTCTTTAGTAGAAAGTACTTCATCATCGATAACAACAATTTCTCCGGGTAAAACATCACGAATATACTCAGCTGTAATTATGTCGAATGCACATGTTTCTGAAGCGATTATGAAATGTCCATTTTTTTTGCCAAGAGATAAAGGACGAAATCCGTATTGATCACGAGCTGCTATCAACTTGTCATCAGTAAGAAAAATAAATGAATATGCACCTTCGACTTTTGAAAGTGCTTCTCTAATTTGGTCGACTTGATTATCTAATTTACTCCTTGCAATTAAATGAAGAATAATTTCAGTATCGCTCGTAGTTTGAAATATAGCTCCTTCATTTACTAATTCTTTTCTTAATTGATAAGCATTAGTAAGATTACCATTATGAGCTACAGCTAAGTTTCCAAATCTGTAATTAACGAAAAACGGTTGAATATTTTTTCTGGACTCTGAAGATCCTGTTGTTGAATATCTATTGTGACCAATAGCAGCATTTCCAATTAATATTTCACCCCATGAATCAAAGTTATCAAATACTTCTGAAACTAGACCTTCTCCTTTAATAATATTAAATATTGGTTTATTATTATGAAAAGATCTTGTTAAAATTCCTGAAGCTTCTTGACCTCTATGCTGAAGCGCATGCAAGCCATAATAAGTTTGAAGAGCGGAATCATCAGAACCATAAACACCAAAAACACCACAAAAACAGACCGGTTTATCATTATCGATACGAGACATAACTACTTTTTCTTAATGGAAAACTAATTAATTAAAAACCTAAGTTAATTATTTAAGAGTAGACAGAAAAATATAATGAAGCATACATAAAAAAAAGGTATCAATTTGATACCTTTTTGTCGGAACGGCGGGATTTGAACCCGCGACCCCTTGAACCCCATTCAAGTACGCTACCGGGCTGCGCCACGTTCCGATTAATTAAAATTTTGTAAGTAGATTTTCTAAGAAAAATCTAAACTCCAACAGATCATTTTTAAGATTTGGAGTTTCACTTTTTAAAGTTGTTTCAATTTCAGTCGGGATACTATTAATTTCGGATTTACTAGAATTTTCAACTTCTGATTTTTTTAACTTTGGATACTCAGAAATAACTGCTTTTGCACCTTCAATGGTATATTTCTTCTCTCTTAAAAGTGATTTAATTGATAAAATCACTTGAATATCTTTGTTAGTATAAGCTCGATTACCTGCACGATTTTTTTGAGGCTTTAACTGCTCAAACTCAGTTTCCCAATAACGAAGAACATATTGCTCAACCTCAGTAATTTTACTTACCTCACTAATTGAGTAGTACAATTTTTTAATATTGAAATCTTTCATAATCTCACTTATTACTTGAGGGAAAATAAGTAATTGATTATTAATTATCAATAATCAAGAGAATTAATTAGTATTTGCTTTAATATTATGGTCTAAATCGTTTAATCTTGGTATGATAGCATCATATTAAAATATTGGTCTAAAATAACCTTTGTGGAAGTTTTAATTTTTCGTATTGAAAATCTTTATGATTAAATACACTGCAGCAATGTAACCATATTGCTTAAACCCGGAGATATATCCATCACAACTACTTGCAGTTAAAAGAACTTGCCTGAAATCTTCCCTTTTAGATAGATGTGAAAGGTGGACCTCAATCTTTAATCCTTTGAAAAGTTCAAGAGCATCTTTTATAACTATGGATGTATGAGCATATCCTCCCGGGTTTATTATCAATCCATCAAATTGTCCAATTGATTTTTGAATCTCGTCGACGATTTCACCCTCGATATTTGATTGAAAAAAATCAAGACTAATATTTGGGAATTCGTCCAGTAAAGATTTTTCAATATCTTTTAACGAAACGCAGCCATATTGATCCTGGTCTCGTTTTCCGAGTAAATTTAAATTTGCACCATTAATAATTTTAATTTTCATTTTTCATCAAACATTTCATCTATTAATTCACGTACTTTTGGTGTAATATAAATTTGATCAATACCAAGTTCTTTAAGTGCTGTTGCCAATATCATAGCTTTTCTTTGAGTGTTGGCAAGTTTATTAATAACAATTACTTTGCTATCTTTTAGTAAACAGTACCCTCCCTTAAAATCCCCTTTTTCAAAACGTATTGTTGCTCCAAGTTGAACAGCCAACACTTTTAATTCTTCGATAATATCTTCAAATTCTTTCTCTTTTATTTTCATTAACTTTTCTTTTGCAATGGTTGAAATAAAAAGAGATAGATAATTGCACAATAAATAAAAACTTCTATTATCGGAAAACTGCTTAAAACTTTAAACCTTTCAATTGTAAGGTTCAAAATCGCTGCAGTATCAAAATTGGGATTATAAAAAACTGATGTTGCGATTTTATAATCGATAGATAATAGAAAAAGTTCAAATGGAGCAGTAAGGAAAATTAAAATTAGGGAGATGAATAACCATCCATTCTCTTTAAGTGATAATTTTGCGGTGAATATGAAAATAATTAATGAAATTAAAAAAATCGGATAGGTTAACAAGTTATAGGTAATTGCTGGATTAATTGCATAGAGTGCTGCTCGAAGAGCATCCCCAACGAAAATTGATCTCAACTCAAATTGATTTCCATCGAATAGTTGAAATGTTATGATTATTCTTGCAATATATCCCCCTAACCAGACTAATCCGGTTAGAACAGTTAAATATAGAAATAATTTGGAAAGTATATTCTTATTTTTCATACATAAATGTTTTATTTTAGTGGTGACAAACATACAGAAAAAAAATGAAAATTGCCTCAATTGATGTTGGCTCAAATACTGTAATTCTTCTGATTGCTGAAGTTGATCAAAATTTAAAAACAATAAAAAGTGTTTATGATCTACAATTCATTCCAAGAATTAGTGAAGGTTTGAACGAGACTAAATTAATCTCCGAGGCAAAAGTTTTTGAGTTGCTGCAAATATTATTGCATTATAAAGAGGTTGCAAAAAATTATAATTGCACAAGTGTTAATGCTTTTGGAACAAATGCATTTAGAATAGCATCAAACAGTCAAGATGTTATCAATAGAATTAAGGAAGAATCAGGAATTACTATCGAAGTATTGTCAGGAGAACTTGAAGCAGAATATTCTTTTATTGGTGCAACCTACGAAAGCTTCAGTTCTATGAATGCTTTAGTTATTGATATCGGAGGTGGGAGCACAGAAATTTCTTTGGGTAAGAATTGTAAAATTAGAAATAAAATAAGTTTACCAATAGGAGTTGTTTCCTTAAAGGAAAAGTTCTTTAATGGACATCCTGAAAATTACAATTTAACGGGAGCATATAAAGAAACAAAAAAATATCTAAAGAATATTGATTTTACGGGAATAGACATTGATATTGCTATAGCAATTGCAGGAACATCAACTACTCTTGCATCAATTAAAAAAAAGTTAAGTGAATATGATGAGCAAGCAGTTGAAGGTGATGAATTAGAATTTTCAGATATCAATTGTTTTATTAATGAGTTGTCTAAATTGAAGAGTGAAGAAATCCTTAATAAATATCAAACCGTAGTATGTAACAGAGAGGATTTACTTTTATCTGGCAGTATATTGCTTTATAATATTATGAGTTATTTCCAATTAAATAAAGTTATAGTTAGCACTAAAGGCTTACGATATGGAGTTATAATAAAACGATATTTTTATGATTTCTGATAAGTATTTTGGATAACATTGTTTTCACCTAAAGTCATTTGTCCTAAATCTTTATAATCCAAAGAAAAATGTAATCCACGGCTTTCTTTTCGGAGCAAAGCACTTTTAACAATTAAATGGGAGCATGTTACAAGGTTTCTTAATTCAATTAACGAATCAAACACTTTTGTTTTAATATAATAATCTTCCACTTCCACAAAAAGTGTATGTATTCTACGGGAAGCTGCATTTAATCTTAAATTTGATCTGACGATTCCCACATAATCAGACATAAATTGTTTGAGTTCTTTTACATTATGAGAAATTATAACTTTTTCATCAGCAGTAAGGGTTCCGGAATCGTCCCAATCCGGTATGGAAGGAATTTTTGTATTGAAGTTGGATAATTCTACTCTAACAGAATCAGCAGCTCTTTTTGTAAATACTAGAGCTTCCAACAAAGAATTACTTGCCAATCGATTTGCTCCATGAACACCAGTCATCGAGACCTCTCCAACCGCATATAAACCCGATAGCGATGTTTTTGCGTTTGTATTGACTAAAACACCACCACATGCATAGTGTGCTGCTGGAACAACCGGTATTAAATCTTTGGTGATATCAATTCCAATTTCTTTACATTTATTATAAATATTAGGGAAATGATCAATAATTTCATCTTTATTTTTATGAGTTATGTCTAAATAAAGAAAATCTTCACCACGCTTCTTCATTTCGGTATCTATAGCTCGCGCAACAATATCTCGTGGTGCCAATTCTTTTCTTGAGTCGTAAAAATGCATAAACTCTTCATGTGCTCCATTTCTAAGAATTCCTCCAAAACCTCTTACTGCTTCTGAAATTAAAAAAGCATGTGATGAACTGTCACGAGTTTCAATTGTTTGATATAATGCGGTAGGATGAAATTGAATGAATTCCATATTGGCTAATTGTGCTCCTGCTCTGTATGCCATTGCATAACCATCGCCAGTTGCGATAGATGGATTTGTAGTGTGAAGATAAACTTGCCCCAATCCACCTGTGGCAAGTATTGTAACTTTTGAAGTAATTTTTTTTACACAATTGTCATTGTTATCAAGGACATATGCTCCCCAGCAATGGCGATTATTTATCGGCATATCTTTTAGATTAGAAATATTGTGTTCCGTTATTAAATCTATTGCTAAGGTATTTTCAATAATAACAATATTATTTATAGAATTAGCTTTTTCTATTAAAGCTCTTTCTACTTCTTTCCCGGTCAAATCCTTCGAGTGCACAATGCGGGAAAAACTGTGACCTCCTTCTTTTACCAAATCCAATTTGCCATTCTTTTGTGTAAAATCAGTACCAATATTAATTAATTCGGTAATTCTATCTGGACCTTCAGTAACTAATATTCTTACTGCTTCAGCATTGCATAAACCTGCTCCCGCTATCATAGTATCATCAATATGTTTTTCTATCGAATCATTTGGATCAATAACTGAAGCTATTCCACCTTGGGCGTAGTTCGTATTTGAATCGGATTTATTCTTTTTGGTCACAAGTATTACATCAGCAAATTCAGACATTTTTATTGCTGCGTAGAGTCCTGCAATTCCACTTCCGATAACTAACACATCTGTTTTAAGTTCCATAATTTCCGGTTTTTAATAGTTCTTCAAAATTGTAAAGGAAAAAATCAAGATCAGATTTTGAAATGATTAATGGTGGGAGCAATCTTATAGCATTTTCATTAGTGCAATTTGATAAAATTGATTTATTGAACAAATCTTTAACGAGATTTGAACATGTGAATGACATTTCAATTCCAAGCATTAATCCTTTTCCTCTTACATCCTTAATTAAATCGCTGTACTTAGATTTCAATACCAATAACTCATTTTTGAAATAATCCCCAATCTCTGCAACATAATTCATTAGGCCATTTTCATATACTTCTTCCAAAACTACTTTACCTGCAGCACAACTGATAGGGTTTCCACCGAAAGTAGTTCCATGTTTGCCCAGTGGTATAATATCCGATAATTCTTCACTTACCATTATTGCTCCGAGTGGAAGACCTCCACCAATTGCTTTTGCAGTTACTATTATATCAGGATCTATATCATAATAACTGTGACTATATGCTTTTCCTGTTCTTCCTGTTCCACACTGAATTCCATCTGAGACGATTATGAAGTCATATTTTTCATGGAGCTTTTTCAATTCATAAACGAATTCATGACTAACTTCGTTTATTCCACCCTCACCTTGAATAAATTCTAAAAAAACAGCAGCAGTGTTACCATTAATTTTTCGTTCTAAATCTAAAATATTATTAAAATCAATTTGAAAAATATTCTGGACTAACGGCTCAAAACCTTTTTTATATTTATCTTTTCCGGTCAAAGTCATTGCCGCATAAGTTCTTCCGTGAAATGAATTTGTTAATGAATAAATATTTTTATCTGCACCATATTTCATTCTAATTAACTTAACTGCGGCTTCAACTGCTTCAGTTCCACTATTGGTTAAAAATATTTTCGATTTTCCGGAATAATGTAAAAGTTTTTCTGAAAACTCTATCTGAATATCAGTGATATAGTTATTAGATAAATGAGCAAATCTATTTATTTGTTTTGTGACTGCTTCAATTATACGTGGATGTGAATAACCTAAAGCATTTACTCCAAGTCCGGAAAACATATCCAAATATTTTTTTCCATCTTTATCAAAAAGATGAACACCTTGACCATGTGAAATATCAAGCGGAATTCTATTATATATCTGAATGAAGTGTCTTTTCTCCTGGTCAAGAATTTCTTTTAGCATAGCATTACAAATTTAAGATTAAGTTGAAAAGTTTAATTGAGTAATACGCAATAGTAGTGTGAAGTAGAAATATTATCAATCCAAAAAATAATGAAAACACTTTACTACCACTTTGAATAAAAATTGAAATCATTATTAAAAAAATACTCCATAAAATCATAAGTATTTCTAAAGCAACAAAGAAATATGCAAGTGCTGGTTTGATAAGAAATGGTGAAGGATCGAATGTGAAAAATGTTATTCCGAAAACCGCAATCTCCAAAGGAGTAAGAATAATTAGGCTAATAATAAACGGAATATTTGAATAAGTAATTATCGAATAATTATCAATAAATCTTGAAACATATTTATTTTGACCTAATAAAATCCCAAGTAATAATGCTGAAACAGATAGAGCAAAAAACATCATTAATATCTCAAATACAAGTACCTTGAATGAGAATGAAATTTGACTACCAGATGCTAAAATGATTAATTGAGAATTGATATAAAATTTTATACTGACTAAAACGGTCAGAAAATATATATAGTTTTTATTTTGAGCGATGATGATATTTTGTAAAGTTTTAATCGGCTCTTCAATTATTTTTGCTATTGTTGACCAAAGATCAATATTTACAATTTTGTTCCTAAGAATTGCATTACATTTATTACACTCTAAATTATAAATTGGATTTTCTTCATGACAGTATGAACAATTAATTGTGTTTAATTTATTCTTCATGGCAGATTAAATCTCACATTAATCATTTGAGTTTTTCTCATAAAATCTTCGGTCACAGAAAAATCGAAAAGATGTGCGTCAACATAAGCATCAACGAGGTTTGCTATAAATGCAAAAACATAATATATAGCAAAAAGATCTCTCTGATCTCTATAAAATTCTCTATATTCTTTATAGCCAGCAAGATTTGTAGATATGTAAAGATCGCGGTATTTTTTATAGAGATTGTGATTATCTATATAATTATAAATTAGCCAACCTGAAATCCCGAGGACGACAGGTATTTTATAATATGCTTCGTTGTAAAATTGTCCCCATCCCGGCAAAATAGCACTTCTAACAAGAGCTCCCCAAGGTGATTTTTGCATTACAAATAATGTGTCTGGTTCAGAGTCAGTTTCTGTAGGCAATGAATCTGTTTGCGAAAGTAGACTGCAATTAAACAGCACAGCAAAAAACAATATTCTAATTACGATGGTTTTCAATTATCTCAAACATTTCAATTAATCGTTCAAGTTCATCAAGGGAATAGTATTCAATTACAACTTCCCCTGCCCCACCGGGTTTTATTTTACACATTACTTTCGTTCCGAACAATCGTCTTAGTTTATCTTCAATATCTAAAGCATTTGCTGAAACAGATGGAGATTTAGTATTTGAACTTTTTTTTATATTAGAATTTCTTTCAGTTAAAAGTTTTTTTACTAATAGTTCAACTTTTCTAACATTTAAATTTCCTTCTTTTATTCTTTCAAGTGCAAATATTTGTAGAGCTGAGGAAGGTAAATTTATAAGTGCCCTGGCATGTCCCATTGAAATTTCTTCTTTAATTAAAGCTGATTGAATTTCTTGAGGTAATTTTAAAAGTCGTATAGAATTTGCAACTGTAGATCTATCCTTCCCAACACGTTCTGCTATTTGATCCTGAGTGAGATTACATTCATCCATTAATCTTTTGTAAGCCATTCCAACTTCGATAGCATTTAATTTCTCACGTTGAATGTTCTCAATTAAAGCCATCGCTAACATTAATTCGTCAGAAACAACTTCAAGTATGTATGCTGGAATTTCAGAATAACCTATCTCAGCACAAGCCCTTAAACGTCGTTCCCCAGAAATAAGTTGATATGTATTTTCTGAAATTTTCCTGACGGTTATTGGTTGAATTAAACCGTTAGACAATATTGACTTTTTAAGTTCTTCTAATGCTTCTGGTTCAAAAGTTTGTCTCGGTTGAAAAGGGTTTGGTGAAATAACCTTTAAAGGTAGTTTTGAAATTGATTCAACACCAACCTTGCTATTGGTTGAGATTTTCGGAGCATGGTTAACTTCAACCTCCGGATAATCACTATTTTGCGGTTTAATCAGAGCGTCAAGACCGCGACCCATCACTTGCTTCATTTTACTCATTTAGCCACTTTTAGATAAGATTGATTTCTTTCGATTAATTCTGCTGCAAGTGCAATATAATTTCTTGCTCCCGTTGAAAGGGCATCATACATAATTATAGGTTTACCAAAACTTGGAGCTTCTGAAAGTCTAACATTTCGATGAATAATAGTATTAAATACTTTTTCACCAAAATAGCGTTGAACTTCTTCAGTCACTTGTTGAGACAATCTTAACCGACTATCATACATAGTCAGAAGGACACCTTCTATAGTTAGATTTTTATTAAAATGATGCTTGACAATATTAATAGTATTAAGCAGTTGACCCAATCCTTCTAAAGCAAAATATTCACATTGTACCGGAATTAATACTGTATCCGCTGAAGACAACGCATTTAGAGTAAGTAAACTTAATGACGGTGGACAATCAATTAAAATGAAATCATACCTGTCATCTATTAGTTTGAGTCTCTCTTTAAGTAATCGTTCTCTGTTTGGTAAATCTACGATTTCTATTTCTGCTCCGACTAAGTTTATTGTAGATGGGAGCACGTCTAAGAATGGAATAAATGATGCTTTTATTGCATCTTCGGGGAGAACATTTCCTATCAAGACTTCGTAAATAGATGGGTTATTGTTTTCCACACCCAATCCTGATGTCGAATTAGCTTGTGGATCAATATCAATTAACAAAGTACGATATTCGGAAGCTGCTAATGAAGCTGCTAAATTTATTGAGGTTGTAGTTTTTCCAACTCCACCTTTTTGATTAGCGATTGCAATTGTTTTTGACATTAACTAAAAAACCTTAACTAATATTTTGAGGACTGTAATAAAATTTCGAAAATAAATTTACTCATTTTGTACTGTTATAAAAAGGAATTCTAAAATTTCTATAATTCTATTTCCTCACCGAACTCTAGAACTCGTACCTTAAACCCAATTTTTGCTGCTTTTTCTCTAAACTCTTCCGGATTAGCTTCTATAACCGGGAAGGTATTATAATGAATAGGAATTGCAATAGAAGGTTTCACAAATTCGACAGCCTTAATTGCATCATCTATTCCCATTGTAAAATTATCACCAATCGGTAAAAGCATATAATCAATTTTATTCATTTCGCCAATTAATTTCATATCTAAGAAAAGACCGGTATCGCCTGTATGGTAAATTGTTTTTCCGCAAGAATTAATTATTATTCCTGCTGGTTCACCTCCATAAACGCTATCATTTGTAACCGAACCATGATGAGCTATTGTAAACTTTACTTTTCCAAATGAAAATTTATGTGATCCGCCGATATGCATATTATGAACTTCAAACCCTTTCTCAGCATAATAATTTGCCAGTTCATTTACACAAATGAAAGTGGAACCACATCTTTTTGCAATCGATTCAGAATCACCGGTATGATCACCATGAGCATGGCTTAAAATTATGAAATCAGCATCCACATCTTTTGATTTAACCGGTGATGTTGGATTATTATCTAAAAATGGATCAATCAGAATTTTGATATTGTCATCGGTGGTTATTTGACATGCTGAATGTGAAAAATATCTTAATCGCATATTAATTCCCTTTCATGTTAAACAGTGAATTATTTCTACCTGAAAAATAATACTTTCAAGAATCCAATAATAGCATTAAATGGACGCATTTTACTTTTTTCTGTCCCGTAAATAGTAGGAATTGTTAGGAATCCTATTTTCAATTTTTGATATGAAGCATTAACAATTATTTCACTTTCTGCTTCGAATCCGTTAAAACTTGTCATAATATTTTTAAGTATTTCAGTTTTGTATAGACGATATCCACATTGACTATCAAGAATTTTATAATCTGTTTTTTTAGAAAGAAGAAATGAAGTTATCTGATTACTCAATCTTCTGTGAGTTGGCATATCGCTTTTACTTTTTCTTCTATTACCTATTACTATGTCAAAGTTTTTAGATTCATTTATAAATTGAGGTATTAGTTCAGGTGGATGTTGTAAATCGGCATCAAGAGTTATTGTAAAGAAGCTGTTTAGTTCAATACTTTTCATAAAACCTTTTTTTAAAGCACTTCCCTTTCCTTCATTAATACCATTTCCAATAATTATAATTGGAAGATTTAGTTGACTAATCATATCACTACTTTTATCCATCGAACCATCATCTACAGCAATAATTAGATCAACATATTTTGCAGTCTTTGTTACAACTTCAACAATTCTCTCTTCTTCGTTGAAAAACGGAATCACTGCCACAATTTTATTGTTTAACAAAATTCTTTCCGAATTTTTCTTTTATAGAAGCAAATATTTTTTCTTTAAGATTTTTATTTTGGGTTGTGTTTGTCCCTTTACTTATTTTTTTCTTTAACGCTTCTTTGGACAATCCTTTGATAAGCACTCCACCTTCAGCAACTGATATCCCTCCTGTTTCTTCTGAAACAATAATACTCAGAACATCCGCCTGTTCTGAAATTCCAATTCCTGCACGATGCCTCATTCCGAGAGATTCGCCATTTAGTACGGTTGTTGCCGATAATGGCAGTGTGCATCTAGCAGCTTCAATCATACCATTATTAATTATTACTGCGCCGTCATGTAATGATGTACGCGGGAAGAATATTGAAGTTAATAAATCTTTTGATAATCTGGCATTTAACAATTCACCTGTTTCTGCGAAACCTCTAATACCTGATGATTTAATCACTATAATTAAAGCACCATGTTGATGTTGAGAAAGCTCATATGCTGCATCAGCAATTATTTGTGCAAACAAAGATGACTCTGGTTTTATACTCAATCTGAAAATTGGTGAACGAGCGAGAATTACAAGTAGTCTTCTTATCTCAGGTTGAAAAAGAATTATAAATGCAATGATCCAGATATCAGTTATGAATTTCAACAGCCAACTTAAAGCTTTAAGATTTGCAGCTTGAGATGTAAAAGAAAGGAATAGGACAATCATCAACCCTAAAAATATTTGAGAGGCGATTGTTCCTTTTAGCAGAGTATATAGTTTGTAAAGGATAAAAGATACAATAACTATATCAACTAAATCTAAAAACTGAAAAGAAAGGAAACCAATTTTAAATAACTCAAACATAATTATTGCCTGCAAGCTCAATTAACTTTTTTGCATATAAAACATTTTTTACATTATGTGTTCTGATAATCTTTGCACCATTTATTATTGAAATAACTTCACTGATCAGAGTTGGAATTTCTCTTTCATTTATTTCTAGATTGAATGTTTTTCCAAGAAAAGACTTTTTTGAAACACCCACAAGCACCGGATAACCAATTTCATTCAATTTTGTTAAGCCTCTTAACAATTCGAAATTCTGATTAACAGTTTTTCCAAAACCAATTCCGGGGTCTAAAATAATTTTATCAATTCCAAATTCTTGTGCTACTTTAGCTCTCTCAGCAAGGTAGTAAGATACTACTCTAAGAACATCTTTTTCTATCGGGTTTATTTGCATAGTTGAAGGATTACCTTTCATATGCATTAAAACTACTGTCGCTGTATAAGAAGCGATTACTTCGAATATCATTTCATCATATTGTCCGGCACTTATATCATTTACCATGAGTGCCCCTTTATCCAAAGCTAATCTGGCAACATTGGATTTTGTTGTATCCACAGAAATAACTATGTTTTTGTTGACCTTCAATATTGCTTCGATGACAGGTATTACTCTTTCAATCTCTTCCAATTCATTTATTGATTCAGATCCGGGTCGACTTGACTCACCCCCAATATCAATAATATCAGCTCCATCATCAATTAATTTTAGTGCTTTATCAACTGCATCTGTTAGCCGGTAATATTTCCCTCCGTCAGAGAAGGAATCAGGTGTCACATTAACGACTCCCATAATATAATTTATATTAAAACGGAAATCTTTGTCGCCAATTTTATAGATTAAGGAGTCAACAACATTATTAACAGACAAATCAGATTTATTTTTTATAACCGATATTTCCTTTTATTATAGTCATTTCAACTTCATAGTTATCATTCATTACAGTAATATCTGCAACTTTTCCAACAGCAAGAATTCCTTTTCGGTTTTCAATATTTAAAACTTTAGCACCGTTGAGTGATGCCATTCTAACTGCCTCAGGAAGTTTTGCATTTGCAGTTTCAACGAGGTTTCTTATCGCAATATTCAATGTTAAAGTGCTGCCGGCTAATGTTCCATCCTCCAAATATGCTCTCTGGTCTTTCATGTAAACTTTTTGATCAGCAAATTCATATTCTCCTGCATGCATTCCACCTGCACGAATTGAATCTGTAATAAGTATGATACCATTTGCACCTTTAAGTTTTAGTAATAGTTCCATGACTGCTGGATGTACATGCAATTTGTCGGCTATCAATTCTATTTTTAATTCATTTCTTAAAAGTGCTCCGAGTATTACTCCCGGATGACGATGATGAAACGGTCGCATTGCGTTAAATATGTGTGTAACATGTGCAGCACCATTATCAATTGCTAATTCGATTTCATCATAACTAGCCATTGAATGTCCAATTGAAAGTACTACTCCTTTTTTTGCAGCTGCCCGCATTACCTCGATAGCACCCGGTAATTCAGGTGCTATAGTCATAATCTTTATAAGCCCTTGCGATGCTTCCCACATTGCTTCCCATGATTCTACTGTAGGTTTCCATAAATAGTTTTCATTCATCGCTCCCTTTAATTCAGGATTCAAATAGGGACCCTCCATGTGGATTCCATATATATTCGAATTAGGATTTTCCAAAATATATTTAGAGAGACGACTCAAATCATCAAGTAATTGTTGATGTGGTTTAGCAAAAAGAGAGCCAAGTACAGTTGTAGATCCATTTCTAAGAAAATACTCACTTACTTTTTTAATACTTTCATTACCTTCATCAGCAAAACCGTAACCACCGCCACCGTGTACAAGTAAATCAACGAACCCGGGTGTAATTGTTTTACCACTTACATCAAACACTTCACATCCATCCGGGATTGCAACATCACTTTTACCTAATTCTGATATAACTCCATCTTCAATTACGATAACACCATTGTTTACAATTCTGAATGGTGTAACAATTTTACCACCGATTAATGCAAATTTCACTTTATCACCTACTTTATTCTTTTATCATCGTTAATAGTTCTTGAGTTGCGATTGTTATATTTTCTGAATGAAAGATGGATGAACCGGCAACAAAAACATCGCATCCTGCATTGGATATATCTTTAATATTATTCTTCGTTACACCACCATCAACTTCGATGAGATATTTTAAATTTTTCTTCTCACGGTAATTTGCGGCTTCTTCGATTTTACGTAATACATTCTTAATAAAACTTTGTCCGCCAAATCCGGGATTAACGGACATTAATAATAATAAATCGATTTCTTCCAACACTTCAAATGATAAATTTAATGGGGTTGACGGATTTAAAACAAGACCTGGTTTTGCCCCTAACTCTTTAATTTTTTGAAGTGTTCTATGTATGTGAACTACTTCTTCTATATGAACAGTTATATATGATGCTCCTGCATTAATAAAGTTTGGAATTAAACTATCGGGATTCTTAATCATTAAATGAACATCAAGAGGTAGTGAGGTCGATTTTTTTGCAGCATCAATTACAACCGTACCAAAAGTTATGTTAGGCACAAACTGACCATCCATAACATCACAATGGATCCATCCGGCACCACCAATTTCGGTTTGCTTAATTTGATCCTTTAATATTGAAAAATCTGCTGATAGTATAGATGGGGCTATTATTTTCATATTTTAATCTAAGTTTATTTCATCTGTTGTTTCGACATTTTTTGTAACAAAGAGGTCAACTTTATCCCCTTCGCTTAACTTTGTTCCTCTACTTGGATATTGGTCAATTATTGTATTTGGTAATAATGAGAATGAAGGTTGATAACTAACTTGACCAACTCGTAATAACATTCCATTCAATATTCTTTCAGCTTCAGCAAATGATCTCCCTACCAAATCCGGAACTTCGATATTTCCTTCTTCACTTCCGATACTAATTGTTAAACTTATTGTCTTCCCTTTTTTCAATGGAGTTCCAGATAAAAATTGCTGATCAATTACAATATCTTTTGGGGTATTTGAAGGTTGTTCGTTTACTTCACCCAATTTCAAACCAATTCTATCCAATGCAAATTTTGCATCTCTCAATGATTTACCGCGTAATAATGGAACATAAACAGATTGTTCCCCACCACTTACAACCAGATATATTCTTCTACCCTCTTTTACTACCTCACCTGCTTTCGGTTTTTGAAGAACAATTGTTCCTTTCGCATGTTTGTCATTATATACAGTATCCCCAAGTATTGGAGTCAATCCTGCCTCAGTTAAAGATTGTATTGCGGAGTACTCTGACTCCCCTAATACACGCGGGACTTTAACTTCAGGGAGTTTTACATACCATGGCATCAAAAAAAAGTTTACTGATAAAAGTATAATATTTATCCCGATAAAGATTATCAGAAGAGTTTTAACAATCGGAGTTTTGAATATATTTTTCATTGATACAAATATATCAATTGACCTTTCAACATTCAAAACTTTTATTATGAAAAAAAGGATCAATGATATATATTTGATTCATATTAATCGATTTGAGAAAATGACCTCATGTTTTAATTCTTCAAATCGTAGTTCCAATATTTGTAATTCATTTTTTTTACCTTAAACGAATTTATTTGTTTTCATAAGCCTAAGGATTTGTGATGAATATTTCCAATTCTCTGTCAAAACTAAAAAACGGTTTTTTAACTTCATTTTGGGTCGCTAATGGAATGGAGCTTTTTGAAAGATTAGCTTATTATGGACAAGCAACAATTCTGAGTGTATTCCTAAGAGATCACCTCAAATTTGATGAAGTTGAAACGGGACAGTTATCTTCTATTTTTGGAGGTTTGATTTATTTCCTTCCCATTTTTGCAGGGGCACTTGCTGATAAATTCGGATTTAAAAAAGCTTTCTCTTTCGCATTTTTTATTCTCGCTATAGGATATTTTCTAATCGGATCAACAGGAATGGAAATATTTTCAAGTTGGTATTCTGATTCTAATTTATTTTACATATTAACTATAATATTAATATTTACTGCGATCGGCGGCTCTTTTATTAAACCGAGTGTATTAGGAACAGTTGCATTAACGACCACTCACGAAACAAAATCGCTTGGCTATGCAATATATTATTGGTTAGTAAATATTGGAGCTGCCATCGGTCCGTTGCTTGCTTTTTTTGTAAGAGATTCGTTCGGTATTGAATTTGTCTATCTCGTATCAGCTTTGAGTTGTGCATTGATGTTTTTCACAACGTTGGTATTTTTTAAGGAACCTGAAGTTACATCCGTCGAGAAAAAGGATGATTTTTTTACAATTGTTAATAACTTAATAACAGTTGTTAAAAATGTAAAGTTTATGTTCTTTCTTTTACTCTTTGCTCTTTATTGGATAGTATTTTGGGAATTTTTTATCATCCTCCCATTTTATGTTTCTGATTATATCTCACCCGAAGCACCAATTGAATTAGTCCTTTCAGTCGGAGCCTGGACAATTATTCTACTGCAAATTCCTATAAACAGACTCACTAAAAATTTATCGACACCAAATTCAATCATGGTTGGATTTATCTTTGCCGCACTAAGCTGGTTATTACTTTACTTTGCAGATATGATGGGATTCACTGTTGGAATCGGATTGATAATTGCAACAATTTTTATTTTCTCTATCGGTGAACAAACTCAAGCTCCAAGATTCTATGAATATCTTGCCGACTTAGCACCAAAAGGTCAAGCAGCATTATTCCAGGGATTTGCTTTTTTACCTATCGCAATTGCCTGGTTAGTTGGTGGTACTTTTGGGGGTTGGACTTATAAAACTTTTGCAACCGATGCACAGAATCCGGGAATGGTATTTCTGATCATTGGTTCTGTTGGGGTTATCGCTGCAATATTAATGTGGATTTATAACAAAATAACTTCAGTAAAAAAATAGAATCTTTGTAATCGGATCTAAATTTCTTTATTCATTAAGTCGTCTTGAAATAAAGACTTGATGGCATTGTTTTATATGACTAATGTTTTGCATCTTATCGTTTTCATAAAAGATGTTTATTAAATAGTTTTCGATTTTGAGATTTTATTCTTTTAACAATCTTCTGTAATAAAAGTGTATAACAATCACTCGAATTATTCTAAACAATCAGACGTAAATGATATAAGATTAGTTCAAGGAGTATATAGTTAAATTCATACCTTATTAAAATGTAAATTACTTAAACCGAAAGGAAATATATGTTAACTCAAATGACAACAAATCAAAAATTAATTAAGTGGGTTAAAGAAGTTAAAGAGCTTTGTACCCCTGATGTGATTTATTGGTGTGACGGCTCACCACAAGAATTTGACCGATTAGCTGAAGAGATGGTAAAAAACGGTACATTCATAAAATTGAATGAGAATATCAAACCAAACAGCTATTATTGCAAGTCAGACCCCGCCGATGTTGCCCGCGTTGAAGATAGAACTTTTATTTGTACAGAAAATCAAGAAGATACCGGCCCAACCAATAATTGGGTTCACCCAAAAGAAATGAAAGAAAAAATGATCTCATTATTCAGAGGCTGCATGAAAGGAAGAACTATGTATGTTATTCCTTTTAGTATGGGACCTTTGGGGAGTGATATTGCACATATAGGTGTTGAAATATCGGATTCTCCTTATGTTGTTTGTAACATGCACATAATGACGCGTGTTGGGAAAAAAGTTCTTGAAATACTTGGAGATGGTAATTTTGTTCCATGTCTCCATTCAATCGGTGCACCATTACAAGAAGGTGAAAGTGATGTACCATGGCCATGTAATGGTGAAAATAAATATATAGTTCACTTCCCTGCAGAAAAATCAATTTGGTCATACGGCAGCGGTTATGGTGGAAATGCATTGTTAGGGAAAAAATGTTTTGCATTAAGAATAGCTTCACATATGGCACGAGAGGAAGGCTGGCTTGCCGATCATATGTTGATTTTAGGAATAACAAATCCTGAAGGAGAGAAAAAATATATTGCGGCTGCATTTCCAAGTGCTTGCGGCAAAACGAATCTTGCAATGTTAACACCTTCCCTCCCCGGTTGGAAAGTGGAAACTGTTGGTGATGATATTGCTTGGATGAAATTTGGTAAAGATGGCAGACTATATGCAATTAATCCTGAAGCAGGATTTTTTGGTGTTGCACCGGGGACTTCAATGGAGACTAATCCTAACGCAATCCTATCACTCCAGGCTAATTCAATATTCACAAATGTTGCTCTAACTCCTGATGGTGATGTTTGGTGGGAAGGACTAACAAATGAAAAACCTGAAAAACTTACAGACTGGAGAGGAAATGAATGGACTTTTGAAAGCAAAACTCCTGCTGCCCATCCTAACAGTAGATTCACTACACCCGCAAATCAATGCCCTGTGATTGATCCAAAATGGGAAGATCCCGAAGGTGTTCCAATATCAGCAATTCTATTTGGCGGAAGAAGAGCCACCTCTATTCCTCTTGTTTTTGAAGCATTTGATTGGCATAACGGAGTCTTCTTAGGTTCCATAGTTTCGTCAGAACAAACAGCAGCTGCAGAAGGAAAAATTGGAAATGTACGGCGTGATCCCTTTGCAATGTTACCATTTTGTGGATACAATATGGCTGACTATTTTGATCATTGGTTAAGTTTTATGCATCGAACCGAAATAGAAAAACTTCCGAAGTTCTTTTCAGTTAACTGGTTTAGAAAAGATGAAAAAGGTAAATTCATTTGGCCTGGATTTGGTGATAATATTCGTGTTCTAAAATGGATTTTTGAACGAATTGACGGAGAAGATCTTGCGATAGAAACTCCAATCGGTTATTTACCTTCTGATGGAGCCATTGATATTAGTGGTTTAGAAATTTCTGAAACTCAACTTAAAGCAATTCTTAATGTTGATAAAGATGGTTGGTTAACCGATACAAAAGAAATCCGGGAATTTTATGGACAGTTTGGTGAAAGATTACCAAAAGAATTGATTGATGAATTGAATGACTTAGAAAAGCGGCTTAATAATTACTAATTGAATCTTGCTAATTTTAACCTGTCCCAAAAACTCATTTTGTTAGACGGTTCGATATTTTGATTTTTATAAAAAACATATTAATCAATATCACAACGAATCAGATTAAACAATGTTTTACTTTTGGGACAGTCTTTTTATTCGGATCAAAATTGCTATGTTCAATCAACTTTTGCGTAATAAAGAGATTTTATTAATTAGTTCAGAAACTAATTCAGTTGAGTTTAATACTTTATAAATTTCTAAAGCTCTTTCATAATAAATTAAAGCTTCGTTTTTATTTCCATCAAACTCTGCACATTTACCTAACATAAAAAGATTATCAGCAATTCCCTCACTATTACCCTTCTCTTTATCAATACTCAATGACATATTAAATTTAATATTTGCATTAGTTATATCTTTTTTATAGAAATCACTGTAACCGAGTGTATACCAACCAAAACTAACTACTTCATAACTGATCTGGTCTTTTTTTGTCAAACTTGTAAGTGTTGAATGTAGGCTGTTATAACTATCGATTGCATCTACTGAGCTAATGGTTGCAGCTAAGATTTTATACGAAAGGATTTCAACTTTTATACCTACAATAAATTTATCAATATCTATTTTTGATAGATATCTTAAAACCTCTGTATAAGCATTTTCCTCATACAAGTATTTAACTTTTATCAGCAGATACTTCTCTTTTAGGTTGATTGAATATTCTGAAATCTCTTCTGATTTTTTTAACCAATAGTCTGATGAATCCTTAAGACCAATATATTTATAAACTAAAACTAATTTAGTCGCAGCATCTAATCTTCCATCAATATAATCCGCAAGTGCAAACCGATTATAAGCTAATAAATAATTATTAACCGCATTTCTATAGTTTTTTAATGTACTCAAACGGTTTGCATAATCAATCAACCGATAACCGTCTGTTACAGATTGATTAAGATTCATTTTCTCTCCACCGGATTGATAACAGCCCCCAATCAGTATTAAACTGCAAATGATAGAACTTAAAAATAATTTTCTTAATGTCTTCATAATTTTATTTCGGACGTTTTTGATTTAATTCATAATAAGATTGATTCATTTCTGTTCCGCCGGGTCCAATTAGAGGATTTTTATTTAGACTCTCAAATGTTTGCTGTACTTGTCTTAGAACGGTTTTAAGATCATCTATTACAAGTGTTATATCGGTTGTTTGAGCATTTAAATATTCTGTAAATGATTGGACTTTTGGAAGTATTTCGTTCAACTGTGTAAATGTTTTTCTTAGCGGATTTACAATATTTTCACCTGTAGGATCAATAAGTTTAATTCCTAAACTATCAGGTTTTGAATAATTGGAAATAGCAAGATCGGTTTTTTTCAAAATCTGATTAGTCAATGCTGTCGTAGTTTTTAGGTCTCTTGTTATATCGTTTAGATTAACAACAACTTGATAGAGTGCACCATTTTCACTTTCTTTATTACTTAGCTTATCAAGGTCCCGATTTATATTGTCTGAAAGTTTTTTTAATTGCTCTGCTGCATCTGCTAAATTAACAAGAGCGCGAAATAAAGCTCCTTCATCGGGATTATTATCTTTTTGCAGATTTTCAACAAGTCCTTCAAGATTTATTAGCATTGAATTTAGTGGATCGCCTATTTTTTTAACTCTGTTTTGTGCTAAAAGCTGTTTGCCTTCAGGAACGTCAATCGCTGGAATAAGTGAACCTTCTGCTAATATTTCACCATCTTCAACACTTTGCAGAAATTCAATTGTACTTGCTTGAGTAATAACATTCACTGCCTTATATAATGCACTTTTCACAATAATTTTATCTTTAAAATCTGAATAAACTTCAAAATCGGCTGAGATATAATTATCATCACCTAAAACAAAATTAGAAATAATTCCGATTTTAAATCCCTTAAAATAAACCGGACTATTTTGTGATAATCCTACAGCATCAAGAAACTTGGCTTTATAAACATATTTTCTCTCAAAAAATTTTTGATTTAACAATAAGAACAAAATAGATGAGAATACAATAACAACTGCAATTAATAAAAATGTTCCTATTATTTTTTCGGTATATCTAAATTTAAGTTTCATTTTCAATGCTCAATAAATAATCTTTTAATAATAGTTGCGTCTGTAAATATTCAGATTCGGATAATTCCACAATATTACCTGATTCAATCAGTTTACCCTTATCAATAACAAGCAAATGGTCTGAATATTTCATTAACTTGTTTTCGAAATGAGTTGAGAAAATTTGTATACATTTCCTCTCTTTTCTTCTTCTAAATATTTCTCTGATAACAAGAACTCGTGAACGAATGTCGAGTCCATCTGTCGGTTCTTCATAGAGGATAATCTTTGGTTCGGTTATAAAACCACGTATAATTAAAATTAATTTGTGTTCATGAACAGCTAATTGAGCAGGTCTCATCTCAAATATAGAATTGTCTATTTCAAATTTCGCAATATATTCGTTAATGATTTTTGACTTTTCTTCGGAAGTTTTTTCGGGGAAATGGAAGTCAAGTGGTAATAATAAGTTTTCAAGTATTGTTAGATTAGATAAAAGTCCGCCGCTTCGAAATACGAAGGATATTTTCTTCCGTACAGAACGCAAATTAATTTCAAGTATTGGATTTACAATTTCGTTTTCTAATAAAACTTCACCTTCTTCCAAATCGTATAGACCGCAAAGTGATTTCAGAATCAATTCAGTTTTCTCTTTTGGAGAAGTTAGAATTCCGATTAGTTCACCATATGGGAAAATACAATTAAAATTTTGAAGAATAACTGTATTCCCTACCTTACAAGTAATATTTTTTGCTTCTAAATTCATTTAATAAAAATAATACATGAGAGTTAAAACTATATCTGCAACAATTACACCGCTTAAAGAAAAAACAACCGCCTTAATTGTTCGTTGCGGGACTTCCGTTCTTGCAAAACTAACCTGAAGCCCCTGATAACTAGAGACTGATGCAATAATGTATCCGAAGAAAAATGACTTCACCAATCCAAGAATTATATCAGCAATTAAAAGTTCCTGAAATAATGAATTCATAAACTCAAGGAAATCAATAGGATGAAAAAGAGATGCAATAATCCAACCGCCAAATAATGCTGCCACATTAAAATAAATACTCAAAGTAATCATGGAAATAATAACACCAAGAAGTCGGGGTAAAACAAGATAAGAAATAGGAGAAATACCAAACGATTGCAATGCTTCGATCTCTTGATTGACAACCATGTTTCCAAGTTCTGTTGCAATTGCGGTACCCGAGCGTGCGGTTACGATAAAAGCTGTCAGAACACAGCCAAGTTCTCTCGTAATAACACTTACAAGTATTGTAAAAAGTAACTTACTTTGTCCAAAATTTGTTAAGATAGAATTACCTTCTAATATTATGAGACCCCCAATAACTACTGCTATTAACGTGATAATTCCAAGAGCTTCAAAACCAGTAAATAATATTTGACGGTATAGAATATTTCTATTTATTTTCCACTGTGAGTAGAATTGAATTGTTTCAAGGAATATTTCTAAGTTATATAATAGAAAACTACGAAGTCTATTTTGACTTTGAATTAGCGATTTGGGACGTGCTTCTATATTCAATAACGATTTCATTCCACTTTTTCTGATTTATACTATTGAGAAGAGAAACTACAGATGGAAATTAATAAATAAATCGGATTAAATCTTTATCAATTTTAATAATGATGTTAACTGTAATTAAATTTCATTATCTGTGAGTTTAGAAATTTAACGGTTAGAAAATTTCTGATTTAATTTTCTTTTAAAAACTTATCCAGTTCAATTATCGATTTGAAGTACTGAATATCAGGAAAAACCGATAACAAATTAATATTATTCTCTTTTAATCCCTGTCCACCGATTATAATCTTTTGTTTAGGATAATGCGTTCTTATTAATTCTATTAAATCGGTTAATCTTTTAATGTTCAAATAAAAGTTGAAAGAAATCCCGAGTATATCAGGTTTCTTTAGCTCAATTAGTTTTAGTGATTCTTTATTTGGTGTAGAGGAGCCAAGATACAAAGTGGCCCAACCATTTAATTCAAATGTATGTGATGCCATAAGAGCACCAATTGAATGCTGTTCTTTGTCAATACAGAGGATTACAGCTTTTTTTCCGTTTTTATTTTTTTTAGATACATTTGGGGCAAACCGGTACAATAAAAATTCAATTATTCTGGATGAGATGTGTTCATCAACAATTGTACAAAATCCCTTGTCCCAATCTTTCCCAATTTTATACAATGCATTTTGATAAAGTTCAATATAGATATCCGCGTGTTCTACGCCATCGTTAAATAACTGCGAAACTATTGAAATACAGTTTTCTTTGTTTCCGTCGATAAGGGAATTATAAAAATCAACGAAAAAAACTTGCTTAATCATTTGTTACACCATCTTGTGTAAAGATTAAACAAATAATATGTAATAATTGTTCCAAATGTATTTTTTAAGGCAAATAATTTTTAAACGGAAAATAAATGGTGATGATAATATTTATTCGTTGTAAAATATGACATAGTTTATTAAGTTTGTACACATTTTTACAAAAAGCCGAAGTGGCGGAATTGGTAGACGCGCTGGACTCAAAATCCAGTATGGCTTAAACCATGTGCCGGTTCGAGTCCGGCCTTCGGTACTTAGTTTATATAATGCCTTGTTATGCAAGGCATTTTCTTTTTATACAGACCATATATAATAGCATTGTCACTTTTCTTGAAACCTAACACTTAAAACTGATGCATAAATTCTAAACAAGCTCAACTCTAAGCAGTACAGAAACAAATCAGCAATCGATATAACATCCTTAAGCAAGTTTCTAATATTATAATATCAACTCAAAGATGTAATCCCCTTTTCATCCTATTGGTCTATTGTCCAACTAGACATTTTTTGATATTTTCATTCAACAGTTAGAAAAATAAAGCCCATTTTTTCGACATTAAAAGAGAGTAAATTCAAACATCCAAATTTTCTAGGAGAAATCTGACTATATGAAAAACAAATCTTTTTATATTATTTGTGTAATTGTCATGTTTGCAGCCATTATTATTGTTTCATCAGAAAAAAAGAAAAATATTTTTGTCCCAAGCATCTACTTTCCCGTTAATAATGGAGTAACATTGATTTACAAATCATCATTTGGTGAAAGCAGCTCAAAGTGCTTTCAAGAAGGAGATTTTACTATTAGTTTGAGTAAGGGAGATGATTTTCAATATAAACAGACTCTGATGATAAAAGATGACGGTGTATATTCAATAGAGACTTATCAATATTTTAAAATATTTTTATTCTTTACAAAAGAAGCAACTGTAACATACAACAAACCCTTATTAAGATTTCCGCTTCCTTTGTTACCCAGCACAGAATGGGAATGGGAAGGTAAAGAATATTCAAATGACGAATCGAATAAAGTAAAGGTTAGCGGGAAAGCTTTTTTCAAAGAATTTGTTATTACAAAAGCGGGAAAATTTGAAGCTATTAAAATAGAAACAATTGTTGAATCAGCTTCCGGTGCAAAAAATATTGTTACTGAATGGTATTCAGAAGATCTCGGTTTAATAAAAGCAAAAATAATAATTGATGGCGGCGGAATAATGGGTTTACTCAGAGATGTATTGGGATATCGAACCATTGAATTTGAATTAAATGAAATTAGAAGGGAATAACTACAATATATTTTTTTTGAATATTGTACTAGTAATTTCTACTCTAATTAAGGTAGCTTTTCACCTTACACATTTGAATTAAAATACTTAATAAATCTTTTTTCGGAATCTACGGTTCCGATTAACAATATCTCATCTCCATATTTTAAAGGAATTTTTGGATTTGGATTAACTTCATACTTCCCTTCCGTTCCGATAGCTACAACAGTGCAATTTGTTTTAGCTCTTATCTCTGATTCAATTAGTGATTTACCAACTAAAGAAACCGGAACTTTCATTTTGAATAAATCAAGTCCTTCAGTCACCATCATAACTTCATCTTTTTGGAGCAAATTATAAATTGTATTTGCTCCAAGTGAATCATAAGTTAATACAAGATCAGCCCCTGCACGATGCAAAGTAGAAATATTTCGGGCAGATGTTGACCTGCTGATAATTTGAACATCAGATCGTAACCTTCTGCAATATATTGTTAAATTAATATTTGTAGCATCATTTTTTGTTGTGACAATAATTGATCGTGTCTCATAAATACCTGCAATTTGAAGTACAGTTAGATCAGCAACATCTCCAATTATAACTTTAGGATCATTTTCTGCTATCATAGGATTTTTTTCAATGATAACATATTCAATTCCTTTTTCTTCAAGTGTTTCGGCTGTTGCTCTTCCAACTCTTCCCTTCCCTATAATTATTACCGGTGAAGTGGATGGATGATAAATACAAAACAACTCATCATACAAAGAAAACATCTTATCATTACCAGCAAGAACCAAAACAGAATTTTTAGAAATAACTGAATCAGGTGTTACATTTTCAAATGAACCGCGTTCCCATATCCCTATAATATTTACTCCGGTGGTCTCACGCAAACCGCAATTTTTAATACTCTTACCAACTAAAGGAGTGCCTGTTACCGGTGCTTCGGCAATTATAATTCCATTTGTATTTACAATTATATTTGCGCGGGCATCACTACCGACTGTTCTCCTTGCTAAGGCTCTTCCCAGTATTTTATGAAATTGAAAAACATGTGTACTTCCGGCAAGACGTAAAATATCGTCTGAAGCATCAGAATTAATTGTTGATACTATTGGAACTGTTTCACTTAATTCTCTTACTGTAAAAGAAATATTTGTATTTAATTCATCGCTGCCAACGGCAAGTACCATTGCCGCACTATTTACTCTTAGTTTTTTATATGTCTCCGGATCATCTAAATTGCCAATCGCAACTTTGTATCCTTTATCATACAAATCAACGGCAGTAGCGATATCCTCAACAAGCATTACATAATCTATCTCAAAGAAATTTAATTTTTCGATTAGAGCTGCACTAAGTGGGTCGTAATTCGTTATTATGACATGATTTTTTGTTTCTGAGGGTAATTCTCTTGGTGTTCTACTTTTAGATTGTGCATCAATCCAGGGAGCATAAAAGAATTGAATAAATGTAAATGGTAATAAAACAAGTAAAAAAAGTACTCCCGAAAGCAGCACAATAATCGAGAATAATCTTCCCAAATCCGAAGTGAAGGTAATGTCCCCAAAACCTAATGTTGTCATTACAGTTAAAGTCCAATACAATCCGGTTAACCAACTATAAGTTTGATTTTCCAATTCCATTATGTAGTGAAACAAGATACTGAATGTCAAAATCATTAATAAAAGTATCATCAGAAACTTCATCAATAATTTGATATTCTTAACTGTACTTCTACTTTGTATAAAATATGTAATGACTGAAGGAAGAAATTTCATATTATTCTTTTCTTTATATTTACAATTATAGTGAAAATGAGACAAAGATAAAATAAGAGGAATCCCGGGACATTTTTAACTTCCATTAGAATCAGTGGATTGCACTTAGAATGAATATTTTTACGATAATCATGTTATTAATCTAATCGACTATAACTCAGTCAATCTCCTAACCTGGACAAGCCAGAACCAAAAAGGAAAAAATCAGTAAATTTGGGATATGAAAATATTAACGGAAACCTACAAAGAAAAAATAAGCTTAACGCTTTCCTGTTATGACAGGTTACTTATTTCCGGGAGTTTGCCCGAGATATCCTACGCGCAAGGAATAACCTCATACTTCTATGCAAATCAACTACGCATCTTTGATTATGCCAAATTTGCCGAGCCATACAAAGAAAAGATTCGTTCAAATGCAGAGAGCATCGCTAAAGAGCACGGAATAGAAGTAGAATTCATTCGTAAGTCTTCAGTAAGGAAAGAAGCAATCATAGCTAAGAAGATAAAAGAAAGAGGAACTC
>JAUXVN010000084.1 GCA_030684555.1 Ignavibacteria bacterium | reverse complement strand
GATGAAAATGAATATCGAAAGAATTGGTTCGCATTTAGAAGTGCGAAGTATATAGAGTTTGTAAAAGAACAGTTGGAAAGATATAACAACAATTTACACAGCAGCACATAACCTGCCAATCAAGCGGACGCCGTTTTCGCATTTGGCATTTTAGAAATTTTATAGTTAGTCGTTACGTCTCGGCTAACTTGTTAAAGGTAAACGTATTAATTAATTAACTTGCAAACTGTGTGTGCGAAGAAATTTACACACAGTTTGCTAAATCATTGGCAGTTGTTTTTTATGCGGCAATCTTGTGTTGGGGCGCCGCTTATCGGCAACGTCGTTAGGTTGCCAGTATAAAATATGAAAATTCAAATATTCGATAAGACTTCTAACGATCCTCCAAATCCTTTAGCTATAATTTATGTTATAATATTTTTTATTGCCTTTGTTCTTGGCTTGTTATCAAAATTAGTTTATCGAGATTTTATTTACTTAAATAAAATAAGCGATTTCGGTTTGGCTGATTCACTTCCAAGTTTCTTTACAGTTTTCGGGATTTCTTTTGCAACACTTTCTTTTTATCAATATAAATCTGCTAAAATTTCATATTCAATTTTCGTAATGAGTGCTTTTTCAATGATTGCCTATGAGTTTTCGCAAAATTTTGAAATTGTGTTTTAGTTATAGTTTCTTGTTCTAAGTGTTCGTTCTTAATTAATTAACTTGCCTTCGGTGCTTTGCTGACGCAAGATAAGAACCTTCGGCTAAATATTTATCAGTTGTGTTTTACTTGGCTTCCTTGTTTTGGGCGGCGGGTTAGCAGCAAGTACGTATGTTTAAAACATACGAAAATTATTTTATGAGATTTCCGAAATTTGGTTGTATTTATTAATACATTATTTATAGGAGATCTCATTATGAAAAAGATACTTATTCCTAAGAGTGAAGTTGTTCCGGGTTCTGAAGCTGTTACTCAGAATAACTTGTTCTTTGAAAATAAAGAACTATTCATCGGTATTGACGTCCACAAAGCTAAGTGGGTTGTTAGTGTCAGGACTTACGATCTCGAACTCAAAACCTTCTCAATGAAACCTTCCGCAGAAGATTTAGAGAAGTTCTTAACCTCTAACTATCCCCGGGCTGTTTATAAAATAGTCTATGAATGCTGCTTTAGCGGTTTCTGGATATACGATTACTTTTTTGAAAAGGGTTACTCAATAATAGTTACTCCAACCAACCGAATCTACAAAGATGGAAGCAGCATAAAAACAGATAAAATTGATTCTCGAAAACTTGCATTCCAATTATCACGTGGACTGTTAAGAGAAGTAAAGGTTCCGGCAAAGAAGGTGCGGGAGTATAAGTACATATTTAGAATCTATGACAAACAGAAGATGCGGAAGGGACAAATACTCCGGCAGGTAAAAGCAATCTTAGAGCAAAAGAATCATCCATATAAGTGGGAGAAATGGAATAAAGGATTGGTTGAGAAGCTGAAAGAATTAAAGTTCGAAGATAATCTGTTTGATTTGAAGTTTGGTAACCTATTGAAAGAATATGAATATGTACTCGACCAGATAAAA
The DNA here is from genome assembly GCA_030684555.1 of Ignavibacteria bacterium. Taxonomy (GTDB): domain Bacteria; phylum Bacteroidota; class Ignavibacteria; order Ignavibacteriales; family Ignavibacteriaceae; genus JAGUXE01. The sequence continues at coordinate 4,493 of JAUXVN010000084.1, read as the reverse complement.
GACTCCGAAGAGATCATAGAGAAAATAAAAGGAGATAAAGTTCTTGGACCACGAATAACCAGAATAGAAAAGATAAATGGGATAGGAATAATCAGTTCTGTAAGGATGAGTGTTTATTTGTTTGACAGAAAAGACCGGTTTGAAAGTAGTGAAAAACTGAATCATCATTTAGGACTAACACCGTCGGAGAGAAGCAGCGGAGAGAAAGTAAGCAGAGGGAGAAGCGGAATGTGTGGGAATAGACAATTGAGGTCTATCATAATCCAGTTAGCCTGGAAAACAGTAAGGAAGGACGGAGCGTTGCTTGATAAGTTTGAAAGGGTTTACAAAAAGAGCGGGAGTAAACAAAAAGCAATAGTAGCAGTAGCGAGGAAATTAATGGCCAAGGTCTATGCGATAATAAAAAAAGAAGAAGCGTATAGAGAGAACCTGGCAGCATAAAAAAAATAAAAACCCAAGCAAAAAGCGACCGGTGACCGCGTCTAACGGCGTGCTTAAAACAGCGAAAGCTGAAAAAAAAGCGTAGAGCAAGTTTGCGGCCCGGTCCATTAATATGAAGACGAACATGCTGCTTATGACAGCGTATAACAGGATATCCCGATTTTAGAGGATAAGAAATTCGTCACTTTGGGTGTTGAGAGTTTTAATAATTAACAACTCGTTTTGGTCAACCAAAACGAGAACGGAAATCTATAAATAATAATTAAATCGGCGTTTGTTTTTTAACATAACACGTCGTTATATGGCTCGCATAACTAACAATATCAATAACAAATTCATTGGAGATGACAATGAAAAATTTAATTTCTTTTTTCGTTACAATTATCGTTTTCTGTAATATGTTATATGCACAGAAAACCGTAGAACTTGCACAATTGTTTTTGGGAATCACTGGGGTAGGTGGAAGTGAGGTTGTGTACCACACAATCGAAGCAGAAGGTGTCGTTTGGGAAAAGTCAGGCAATAATTACATAATTTCTGAAGATGAAGATATATATACTTCTACTATGTATTCAACGGGCAATTTTATTACATATGATCCGGATGCAAGGGCTCCATTCAGTTGGAAATGGATGAATCAGACAGGAAGTTTCTCGCCGTGGGGGCTTGGTCTATATAAAATCACTAATTCAAAAGTATCTGGTAAATATTTTTATTTAGATACCCGGGATAATGAATATATCGAAACATCTGTAAACCCTGATGTTTGGTTTGTTTATGATGTTAATGAGGGAAAATATTTTTGTTATGTTAAATGTGGCACGCCTGAACCACCAATAGAAAATGGCTCATTAGTCCGTGTTAGTGATATTTTAGGGTTTACATCAAAGACACACAAATTAGAAAGCTTTTGGAGTAATGTTCTGGTTGCACTAAATGTCAATGGCCATCCAAGACTTATTTGGGGAACTTATCCCTCTGACACATTAACGATTAATAATTATAAAGTTTATAGAAAATATGGTGCATCATCCTGGCAATTGCTTACTACTGTTTCTTCAAATATGTATGAATATACCGATGGTTCAGTAACACTAAGTGGTCAACAAGCGGGGACAGATGTTCAGTATAAAGTTACAGCAATTTATAATACAAATAATGAAACATCCGCCACGAATATAATTACAGTAAATGTTCAGGGTGGTGAAATAGAGAAGAAAGGATCTTCAGAAGGATTTGCTTTAAGTGAATTTAGATTGGATCAAAACTTTCCTAACCCGTTTAATCCAGCAACGATAATATCATTTTCGGTTGCAGAAAATTCATTTGTTGCACTTAAAGTATATGATGTTCTAGGAAATGAAGTATCTGAGCTAGTAAATGAAGTAAAAGAACCTGGGAATTATACAGTTTCATTTGATGCTTCTAATCTTTCGAGTGGTATATACTTCTACACGCTTAAAGCAAATGGTAGTATATTAACCAAGAAAATGCTTTTAGCAAAGTAGAAATCGCAAAACTATATCACTGACAATAAAGGTGTTGAAAATGAAACGATTATATAATTTTATTTTGATTTATATCTTACTTTCAAGTATTCTTTTTGCACAAAATTATATTTGGAAACATACCGGAGGACCAAATGGGGGTATTGTCGGTGATATGGTTATTAATTCTAATGGTGAAATCTATGCCGGTGTTTATGGTTTCATAACACCCACTTTTGAATTTAAATATTATTCTGGTTTATATAAATCAACGGATAATGGAAACAGTTGGGCTGAAATTGAAACACAGTTTGCCCCTTTTGAAATCTATGCTCTTTATATAAACAAAGCCGGACACATACTTGTTGGTACTAACCATCAAGGAAGAATATATCGCTCAACTGACGATGGTGTAACGTGGGAAAATAATAACAGCGGTTATAGCACAGGGGAATGCTGGGCATTTGGTGAAAGTAATGATAGTATTTTATTTGCAGGAAATGGTGAAGGTGAGGTATATAGATCAACAAATTATGGAGATAGCTGGGAATTCTCTGGCAGTTTAATGGCGCTTGTCTTTGCAACTGATTCTAATAACACAGTTTTTTGCGGAACACATTTTTCCGGTCTATTCAAAACCACAAATAATGGAGTTAATTGGTTTCAAAGTCCTTCATTTCAGGACATGACAGTTTCTTCAATACTGATAGATTCGTCAAATAATATATTTATCGGCACAGGCTATTATGATAATGGTAACGGAGTTTATTATTCAACTGATGGAGGTAATGAATGGATACATTTAGGATTAGAAGGTAAAGTAGTATTATCATTGGCATTTGATTCAAAAGGAACTTTGTATGCAGGGACAAAACAAAATGGGTTATTTAAGACAACAGATATGGGACAAACGTGGACACAGCATATAAATGGGATAGAAGGAATTGAAGTGTTTAGATTAAAAATAAATTCTCAAGACTATATTTTTATAGGTTCTGAGAATGAAGGTGTTTATCGTTCCACTGATCGAGGAGAATCTTTTGAGCAAAAAGGCTTACCAGTATCTCATATTCAAAATATAGATTTCAGTCCTGATAAAAATTTTATTTTTGCTTCAACTCCATCAGGTGTGCAGAGCTATAATAGAACAAATGGCGTTTGGGAAAACAAGGGGCTTAAACAAGTAGAATCAGTTAGTGTATCCCCCTCTGGTAATCTTTATGCTGCAACTTTTATTGATGGGATATATCGTTCAACCAATAATGGTGATAGCTGGGAATTTGTTTCTAATGATGTAATTGAACGCTATAATTTCAAAGTTATTTCTGATTCAATATTGGTAGATGCAGCATCTCCGAATTTAAGAATAAGTACTAATGCAGGGTTATCTTGGCAATCAACAAGTATTTCTTCTGATCCTTGGGCTAGTTCAATATTATTTCATGACAATAAAATATTTACACATGGGTTTATGAATTTTCAAACTAAAATATTTTATACTGATAACCTGGGACAGTCATTTTTTGAAATAGAAACACCTTCTGACGGGAGTAGAAAAAACGGTTTTAGCATAAACTTAAATGGAGAAACATTTTTTCTTAACAGGCAAGGAAATCAGTCACCTGGCATCTATATGAATACTTTTCCGCCTTCATACTGGATACAAAAATATTTTGGTTTAAGTAATTGCATCTATATTGACACAAACAATTTTATATATTCTGGCACAACTAAGGGAGTTATACGTTCAACTGATAATGCAAATACGTGGGATTCTATATTTACAGAAAATTCGTCAAGAGCATTTGCGCACGATTTAAAAATTGACGGCACCAGCTTATTTATTGCTACAAATAGTTATGGCTTATATGAGCTTCAAATTCCAACAAGTATAGATGAAGAAAATAATTTAGTCACAGATTATCATCTCTCACAAAACTACCCTAACCCGTTTAACCCTGTAACAAACATTAAATTCTCAATTCCCAAATCAGATATTGTTGAAATAAAAGTTTATGATATACTCGGAAAAGAAATACAAACATTATTAAATGAGTATAAAACAACCGGAAGTTATGAAGTTGAATTTGATGCAAGTAATCTACCGAGTGGGATATATTTTTACAGAATGGTATGTGGGATTTATCCAGAAGCCAAAAAGATGGTATTGTTAAGATGAGTGAACGCCATATAACCTGCTGCTCAACACCGACCGCTATTTCAATGAGGCAGTGTACTAATTATTGACAGCATTTAAGTATGCAAGTTTGTTACTTGGTAGTGTTAAGATAATTAAGTTTTAAATAATTATTGGTATTGTGGTTTTAACTTCACCGTCAGTTCGGGGCGGCGGGATAGCAGCCACGCCGTTATGTGCCAAAGTATAGTTAGTATATCATCAAAGAAAATATGGATACAGACGATTTATCAATAGAAGCATATGATGCAATTCTTAGAATATCTGAAATGTTCCATCACGATTTGACATTACAGTTTGGCGTATTAACTTCATTTTGTGAAAATGAAAATGAATTTTTAGAAAAATCTTTACTGACGATTACAAAT
>JAUXVN010000081.1 GCA_030684555.1 Ignavibacteria bacterium | reverse complement strand
ACCATTATTAGTACTCCTTTCCAGCCAAACCTTTCCCATACTTTCGTATATACTTAATAAATTTCCATTTTGAGCTTTTACGCTTTTTCTCTGGCTGTTTGAGGTGTATGCGTTTTGTTGGTTGGATAAACCCTGTCCTTTGTAGTTGGCAATTAAGTTTTTATCAGCATTAAGTACTATAGTTCTTTGTGCAATTGTATTACCATCACTCCAATTTTGAAATACCCAATTGCGCCCGAGAGTGCCGTTGGGTACACTTGTGTTTATTGGGTGTTGAACTGGATTTATAGAATAACTAAAATCATAATCATTAAACGTTGCGCCTGTAGTGCTTTCGTATGTTACCGTACCACCACTCAAACTTCCTTCCAGTACGTTAGAAAGTTGCACATGCTGGGCTTGGTCAAATTTAGCTTTGTAAGTTTCGTCGATCGTACCGATACTCAATTGAATACGGCGTGGTGCTATTTCGGTTTGTATAACATTATCTTTTACTCTCGACCAATTCCTATACTTGTATTTTACATTTGATACATCGCTCAACAGTGCTTCCGGTGTTTGCAGTTTTTGTATTGTGCCGGTGTTCCACGCAAATCTTTTCGGTGACGAATAAGTAACAAAATTGTTTGTTCCTTCTTCGTCTTGAACAAAACCGATGTTTGTTTGCTGATTCACTTCATTGTACGCTGTAATATAACGTGGTCCGGCCGTAAGTGTAAGTGAGAGTATAGCGGCATCGTTAGTTACAGTTAATGTTGGTGTTCCGGATGTAAAATATTGAGCAGCGATTCCGGGTAACATAGATGAATACGAAGCTAAAGATATTTCAGGTAATTGCTTAATAAAACCGTTTGCTAAATCCTGCACTACATCATCTAAAAAAGTATTTGTTAATGTAAAATTAGATATTCCTTGAGGATTTAAAACGAGTTTATATCCTTGCCCTTGAGGACTAAGCACAACATTACCATAAACTTTAAAAGTAGAATTTATATTTACACTGAAAGTAAACACAACTAAATTAAATGTAGCTCTTCCGGTTAATCCTACAGATAATTCCACATTGGTTGAACTATTCCCGATAAGATTTAGAGAAACACTGCTTATATTAATATTGTATTGGCTTAAACCATAAGAACCATCGTATTTAGCAAAATTAATACCTTTTGAATCTATTAAAGCCTGAACTGCTTGATTGATATTTGACTTGGTTGTTATAAGGTTAATATCACCCTGCGAAAAAATAACCGTTGAATACGAAATTAACATAAACACAAGAAAAAATATTTTTACCATAATCCTTGAAATTTGTTTCATTTTATTATCCTTTCAGATTAGCTAATTAATTGCATTAGATTGAGTTGCATCAAACCAGGTATTGTAAGTTGCCGTATTATAAGTGAACCAATATTTTCTGGAGTACTCCCCATACTCTGAATGAAATAAGACGACGATATAATATGTTGCTACAGATGAAATGTTCATATTAATTTCAGTAGAATAGCCGTCCTTACTTATAGAGAGATTAAGATTTTCATTCTTATAAACTTCGGCAGGAAGTAGATTATAAACGCGTACTTGTTTTATTGTTGTAGCAACATTCCCTCCAAATCTGATTTTACATTTATAAGCTTCGGGTTTTAGCCATTGTGCCGTAAATACCGGCGGGGCGCCGAGTACGGTTGCGGTTAATGTAAATGTAATTGCATCTGGTACCACTGTGAAAGTAAGACCAATATCCGTTACCTGAATATTTACAAAATCAGGAACAGCAGAATTTGCATAATCTATTAGCTTTGAAGGATATATCACAAGGTTAAGACTGTTGTATCCATTAATAATAACCGATTTAAGCCACGATGGAATATCAGGACGTGAATTAATCAAAACATCAAATTGCTGCAGTGTTGCAATAATTTGTGAAACAGTAACGCTAAGATTCGGAATAGTAATGGTCGGTTGCACTTTTATTGAATAATTGCCTGCACTCGTATTTGCATTGATAGTAAATTGTATCGCGGCTGAATTTGTGTTAAGCTGAACTGTTGGTTCCGCAATTGAAATACTATACGTATAACCAGAGGCTGAACCGTTTAGTGTTGGAAATGTTTGTGCGGCTATGAAACGGTTGATTGCTGTTGAGGTAATTTGTACAGTTGAAGAAACAGTTCTTGTTTGTGCTGGAGCTATAACAGATAAAGATGAAAATGTGAGTATAGTAAGGACAAGCAATCGCCCGTATTTTGGAAAAAGTACCATGATAAATCTCCTTGTATGTTATGTTTAACTTTTTTGTTATTTTGCTAGAAGCAAACAAAAAAGGGTAGATACAATTCCCACTGAATGTGCGTTATACTACGCACTTCAATGGTAAAATTGTATGGACAGTGATCCTCTAATGTTTGCAATTTGCCTATACCTGCTCTAGCCAGCGGGTATAGGTCTGTTTTTTCTGCATTTTACTTTTTCACAATAGTATCACCTCTTAATTAGTAAAAAATTGATTATATAAATGTCATTTGATAAATTACATACACTTGTGAAGAAACTTCGGTTCCGAAAAACATCTTTCCGGATTTCGTTTTTACCAATCTTAGCTGCCAACCGAACTGCATATCATCAGCCGGCAAACCCGGCACAAGCATTTTAATAAAATTTTCTCCATTCCAATGGTAAAAATTATAGCGTGTACCAATGATCCAAATGTCATTTGGCGTAAAAACATTAACTCGTACTCCGGTTCGTCCATTCGCTTTTAGCGGCAACCCGATATCAGAAAGATTTGTTTTACGAAATTCCAATTGTTGCCCTTTGGATTCAAAGAGATAAGACTGATCGCCAATAACGTAGAGTTTTAGTGAATCCGTAATGCTACATCTCCAAACTCCCATTTCATTAGGATAGTCTGATGTTGTTAATTGTAACGGCATCCCGCTCGTGTCTTTCGTATCATACAACTTTATCCATGAATTTTTGTATAGTTTCCAACCCTGCGTATTGTGTTCACCGGTTACTAGATTTTGAGTCGCAGACATATATATATCATCTTTTGAAATACCTGCAAGACTATGTAAAGAATAATCCGTCGGTGCTTTTTGATATATCCACTCCGCTGTATAACCATCTTTTTTATAAACCATCCCATTATCTCCAACGGCAATAAAATATCCTTTGCCGTCAGTCCATACACTTCGCAATTCACCTTGTATCTGAAACTGATATCCCTTCCATTTATTTGTGCGGTGGTCAAATTCACCAAGCGCAGGTTTAGGTGGATCAATGGACCAATTACCAACAGAAACCATATACTGGTCATCGCCGGTAACATCATTGGCGACATGTTTTATTTCTTCAACAGTACCATTGATGTTGGTGTCCCAATCTTTACCGTTCCAATGTAATCCCAGGTAACCAGTTAAAACACCTTTTGGTCTTTGAAATATTTCTCCCATCACGTATGCATCAGAATCCGAGAAAGCCCAGACACCGCCAAGCCAAGAAGGGAACCAGGCAACAGTATCAACACGCCAGGTATAGTTTCGGTTACCGGCGGGGTAGAAACAATTAGTTGGTTCTTCTTCAGGAGGTATCACAGGATTTATCTTGCAGCTAAACGATGCAATTAATAAAATAGTGACTAATATCAGTAATAGACTTATTCTTCTATTCATCCTAAATTCTTTCATTTTATATTAGCATCTGCTCAATTAATTTTTAAAGAATACTTCTCTTGCGTCGGCGGCTCTGTCAGCTTATTACAACTAACCGCAGTAAACAGTAACGGGAGTAATATTATAACTAATAGTTTGGTTAATGAGTTTAAGGACATAATTGCCTCTTAGTTGTAAAATGGCTGTAACCGTTATTTATGGGGATAATAGTTTTTATATTTTTGTTGCAGCAGAAGAAAAGAGATAATGAAAGAAATGGAGAAGCCGAATTACTTAATACATCCTCATTGGATAATTTGCGGGGCAGGTACCTGTTGTATTTGGTAACGAACCTATCTATCATAAGCTCCCCTTTGTATTAAGTAACTGTTAGGATAACAAGCACTATTATTTACACGGCTCAAATATAAAAAATTATTTATCCACAACAAATATGAAAATATGAAAATATATAAATAGTTACTGTTTGAGCAAATTTATAGCATTTTAAGAACAATAATACCGAAATAATGGTCGGGGAAATGGAAACTTTTACCCAATTCAAAAGGTTGTTACTATTGGATGAGATGAATATTTATCAGTACAATCAGCAATAATAAATGCGTTATTTAAAATCCTCTCCGTGGTAAAGCGAAATTAAACAAAAATTTGTTGTCTTGCATCCAATCATTAACCTTCGAGGTTTTGAAAACCTCGAAGGTTTTTTGGGTTTTATCAAACAACTTCAGCAGTAGTTTTTTATTGATTTAGACTCATTTAAGGGGGATTTATACAAATTATACGCCACTTTAGAGCAATGTCGGGAGGTGAGGCTGGACAGCAAAGGGAAAGAATGGAGGTATCGGATTTTATTGAAAAAATAACCTACACCCATTTTTGGGGGAGTAGGTTATTAACATTAATTTTGATTTATTCGGTTAAATATGTTTTATGAAGTTTTTCAATATCGACAAGAATTTTATCAATCTTTTCAACTTTGGATTTTAATTCTGCATTATCGGATTTAATCTTCAAAGCTTTGTTGAATGAAATTTTCGCTTCTTCATATTTTTTATTAGAAAGCTCTTTATTTCCCTGTTCAATCAAGAGCGCAAATTCACGTTCATCCTGTCCCGGAAGTTTTAGCATTTTTATTTTATCTCCGGCTTCCTTAACCATCAGACCTCGGTACTCTTCGGGATAACCAATATTAATAGGTCTATGAAACTCACTTTTTTTGGTACCATCCATATATTTCATTATTAAATTTTCGCCGAGTTTTTTCCAGCTTGAATAAGTATTATAAGCCATCTCATTTGAATAAGTGGTCAAATAATCAACAGCTTTACCTTTTGATTCTTTAAGAAGAGCCAAAGCACTATTTTCGATTCTTTCTTGCTGTGAAAGATAAGTTCCTTCTAATCTGTTTTGTTCACTTTGAATATCATCAATTATCATAGAAAATTTTGGGTAGGCGTAATTAGAAACAAAATTAAAAACCCAAAAAGCGGAGTCCCATGTGAATTCCCCTAACGAACCTAATCCTTTTTTGAAGTTATACGGAATTTTTGTCATTGATGCGTACATTGGAGTGTAAACTGTCATGTAAGTATCATCCACACCAAACCACAAAATTCCGCCTACTTCATTCGGCAGCGAAGCTCGTGATTGAGATACAAATGAAAATCCTGTTTGAGGTGTAGATATCGGGCGTTCATTAAAATATTCTTCACCATTATAAGAAAATGTTAATGGTCTCCATCTGTAAGGCATTGAATAGGGACCTGCTGCAATACCTTTTGTCATATCAAGTTCGGTTCCTTGATAATGATCTCTCATCAATTGCATAACATCATGTAAGGATATTTTTTTGTCGGGTTTAATCCATAACGGCATTCTATCTAAGTTTTCACCTTTAATGTATGAGATATATTTATCTGCATCTTTATTTACTCTTCTGAATAAAGACCAGACGCGTGCATCGCAAAAACGAATTGCACCATAATCTAATCTCGCATAAGCATCTGAAAAATTAAAATCTGAATCTTTACCTGAGAAATAACCACGTTCACGAGCAAATGAAATTACATCAGGTGAGTAGAGACAGTTATTAGGGTCGTTTAAAGGAAATGTTGTAATTCTTGCTTGATTTGCATGTCCCGAAACATAACCGTCCGGAATTCTCATTGCAACCCAAACAGCACCTTTATTTCCTTCTCCTTTGCCGATCATTTCGAGGATCCATGCTTCATTAGGATCACCAATAGAGAAAGATTCTCCGGAACTACAATAACCATATTCAGCTACTAAGTCCGTCATTATTTTAATTGCTTCGCGTGCGGTTTTTGCTCTCTGAAGTGCAATATATATTAAACTTCCATAGTCCAGAATTCCTTTTGTATTAACTAACTCGCTTCTTCCGCCATAAGTAGTTTCACCAATAACAACTTGATGTTCATTTATGTTGCCGACAACATTATAAGTTCGTAAAGCCTGCTTAATCTTACCAAGAAACTTGCCTGTGTCCCACTCGTAAATATCAAGCATTGTTCCTTCCGGATAAACGGCGGCAGGATAATGATAAAGTTCACCATACATCAAATATGAATCTGCTGTATAAGAGATCATTGTTGAGCCATCTGTTGAAGCCCCTTTGGTAACAATGAAATTAGTACATGCTTCGGTATTAGTTTGAATTAGTGATAGTATAAAAATTAGAAGCGATAATATTGCAAATGGTTTTCTCATAAAGTTTTCCCAAATTATTTACTTTGTTTTATTCAATATAGTGATATTGATAGATATGTTTCAATCAAAATAGGAAGCAATACGTTTCGGCTTGAAAGAAATTCGTTTTTGGATTAGCTTTTAACCAATTAATTATTTGATTTTTTTTTGAAAATGACAGAAACAAGAACAAGACTTTTATTTAATCTGACCAACTATTTTCTGGGACTGCTATTTGTTTTTTCGGCTGTTTCAAAACTTTTTCCTATACACAGTTTTGAATTAACAATAGTCACCCAAAAAATAATCGGCTGGGAATATGCGCCATATTTATCAAGAGCCATTATCGGATTTGAGTTTTTTCTTGGACTATCATTTTTTCAGAAAAATTATCTTAAACAAATAATTTATCCTTTTTCATTCATTCTTCTGATCATATTTAATTTTCATCTTTCCTACTTAATTCTTACCGGTCATTCAGCAGATAATTGCGGCTGTTTCGGGCAACTGTTTCCGATGACTTCACTTGAAGCATTGATTAAAAATCTTTTTCTAAACGGAATTTTAATTTATTTATTTGTTAAAATTCCTAAGGAAGTGAAGAGTAATATTAGATTACCGATAACCATTTTAATCATTAGTTATCTCTCAATTTTTATTCTCTTCCCAATAAAAAGTTATGTGGTTCCGGAAATTGGTGAATCACAAATGGCCGAACCATCTAACAATATAATTAATGAAGAAAAAGGATTAATAACCGTAGATTCGATTCAAGCAGAAAAAACTTCAACAGCAAAAAATGATTCAATCAAACAAAATGTTTCTCCTGTTAAGATGAGTTATGATGAGGTTTTATCTTATTCACACACAAAGTCCATCTTCTCCTCTTATAAAAATTTCAGCAATGGTGTTACTGCAAATATTGATGAGGGGATAAACATAGTTGCTCTTTTTAGTCTTGATTGCGACCATTGTATGGAAGCAGCGAAGCATTTTGCAACTTTCAGCACAGGAAATAAATTCCCACCTCTTTATATCCTTTTTCTTGGTGAACAAAATCAGGTAAAGCCTTTTTTTGATTTTGCAGGAAAAGAATTTCCTTACATAATTCTCGTTGCAATGGAGTTCTTCCCATTTCTAACTTCATCTCCACCGCGAATAATTTTATTAAATAATGGAAATATTATTGCCGATTCGGATAAATCCATTAACATAATAGAAAAGCTTAAAAAGAATTGAATCCTACTTCAAACTAAACTTTCCTTGCGGGTTTTCCTTTAAAATCTTTTTATAAACGGCTTTAGTGTAAAGTTTTATTTCGGGTTCAATCATCAATAGTCGAATTAACAATTTTATTTGAACGGTCTGATGATTATTTTTGCATTAATAAATAAACAGTAACTATTACCATTAAATAAGTAGAGTTTTTATGGGTCGTATATTCGAAAAAAGAAAACATAAAATGTTTGCACGATTTGCAAAAATGTCAAAAGCATTCAACCGCGCTCGAAAAGATATTGAAATAGCTGTCAAAGCCGGTGGTGTCGAAACTAAAACAAATAACCGGTTACGCATTGCAATTCAAAATGCTAAAAGTGTAAACATGCCTAAGGATAGAATTGATGCGGCAATTAAACGAGCATCATCAAAAGATACATCCGGTTATTCGGAAATAATATACGAAGGATACGGACCTCACGGAGTCCCAGTTATTGTTGATTGCGCAACCGATAATACAACCAGAACAGTTGCAAATGTGCGCCACCTTTTCAGAAAATATGACGGAGCACTTGGCAGTACCGGAAGTATTTCTTTCATGTTTGAACACAAAGCTTTAATTAAACTTGATAAAGCAGCTATAGGCGATGTTGAAGAATTTGAACTTGAAATGATTGACTATGGTCTCGAGGAATTAGAAGCTATGGATGACGCTGTTTACATTTATACTGCTTTTGAAGATTTTGGTTCGATGCAAAAAGCACTTGAAGAAAAAGGTATAGAAGCATTAAATACCGAGTTTCAATACATTCCAACAAACTATAAAGAATTAAATGATGAGCAGCAAACAGAGGTTAATACGCTGATTGAAGCACTCGAAGAAGATGATGATGTTCAATCTGTTTATCATAATATGCAATAAATGTTTTTACATTGAAACTATCCGGGACTGAGTGATAATGTTGAATTACATTAACCTCAGTCTTTTTTATTTATCAAGCGAAATAATATGTTTCTACAAAAAGAACTAACTCTAAAACCACGACCCCGTGGATTTCATCTCATAACAAACGACATTTTACAAGCATTACCCGAATTACGAAATATAAAAAAGGGAGTTGCTCATATTTTTATTCAGCATACTTCCGCATCACTAACAATAAACGAAAATGCAGATCCTACGGTTAGAAGCGATATGGAAAAATATTTCAACACTGTTGTTCCGGAAAGCGCAAACTATTTTGAGCATATTTACGAGGGGACTGATGATATGACTTCTCATATTAAATCTTCTTTGTTAGGAAGTTCTGTATCGGTTCCGGTAACAAACGGTGATTTTAATCTCGGTACATGGCAGGGGATTTATCTATGTGAACACAGAAACAGAGGTGGTTCAAGAAGATTAATTGTCACCGTGATTGGTGAGATATGAATATTTACTTTTTACAAATCCGATTTATTTAACCCATATTCATTTTAAGAAAAATGGAAAATAAAATTTGCATAATTACTGGAGCAAATGCTGGAATTGGAAAGGAAGCCGCTATCCAAATCGCTTCAACGGGGCATAAAGTAATTCTTGGCTGTCGAAATAAATTAAGAGGAGAAGCAGCTCTAAATGAAGTAAAGCAAAAGAGTAAAAATAATTCCGTAGAACTTTTCCGGGTAGATATGTCAATTCAGGAATCTATACGGGAATTCACGAGCTAATCAACATGAAATTTGATAAAATAGATGTTCTAATTCACAATGCCGCAGCTTTTGATTTATCACAAAAAAGACAATTAATTACTTCCGAAAATATCGAAAGCATTTGGGCAACAAATCATGTTGGACCTGTATTACTTTCAAATCTATTATTGAATAAAATAAAGAATAGCAATCAAGGTCGTATAATTACAATTGCTTCACAGGGTTTAGCTTTTCAGCCAAAACTGTCTATAAATTTTGATGACCCCGAATTTAGAAGAAACAAATTCAGTGTTCCTAAGGCATATTACCAATCTAAATTGGCTCAGATAATGTACACTTATTGGTTCGCGGATGAATTAAAATCGACTGAGGTTACTGTTAATTGTATTCGTGTGACTAATGTTAAAATCGATATAAATAGATATCCAAACCTTCCTTTTTTATTCAGATTAGCTTACAAAATAAAAGGGTCATTTTCAATTTCTCCGGAAGAAATGGCAGAAACATACGCTTATCTAACTCTTGAGCCAAAGTTAAGAAATCTCACCGGAAAATATTTTGATCATAAAAAGGGAATTGTGAAATCATCAGCTTATAGTTACAAAAAAGAGAATATCGAAAAGTTAATCGACTTGACAAACAAATATATTCTGAACAGTTAAGGGTAACTAACGAAAGACTATTTCCAATCGGCAAACCCCAAACCTTCGAGGTTGTGGAAACCTCGAAGGTTTTTTGGTTACCAATCTCTACTTCATCAGCAGAAGTTATTAATTAACCTGCTGCTTCAAGTCTCCTATCTTCCTCCTTTAAGAGAAATGGTTTCCAGCTGTCGAGAAGTGGCTTTCAACATCCGTTGGAAATTTTCTATAGAATGTCCAATTTCTAAAATGTAGGGAACGGTCGCGACAGTTCCTTACAAAAATGGATATTTCTCAGTTAATAATAAATCATAAAACTCGGAACGCATAATCGCAAGGAGGTCGAGAAGTGGTTCTCGACAGCCGTGGAATTGTGCTTCATATACAAGTTTCGGTAAAATATGCTGTTTTGAGTGCGCATAATACTTCAGATTTATGTTTATATAATATATAATGAGCTCTATATCTTATATAATTGACGTTATATCTTATATAACAAGCTCGATGGCATATATAACGTACACTATATCTTATATAACAAGCTCAATAGCTTATATAACGGACACTATATCTTATATAACAAGCTCAATAGCTTATATAACGGACACTATATCTTATATAACAAGCTCAATAGCTTATATAACGGACATTATATCTTATATAACGGGCTGACAATTGAGCATTTCGGAGTTTATTTATTGCATTTTGCCGTGAGCGGTTTTCTAAGGAAGGTGAAAATTGAGCCCCCTATGGCTGAATTTCCGCTACTATCCTATCAAGTTAACGGAAATTTGACAAATTTGGAATTTATAATCCTCTGTCGAGAAGTGGTTCTTGACAGCCGTTGGAAAATAACACATCTTAGGTTATTGTCTTGTTACATTATCTCCGTCCTTTAGGACGGAGATAAGAATAGGATGTTTAACCGGGC
>JAUXVN010000068.1 GCA_030684555.1 Ignavibacteria bacterium | reverse complement strand
TGCTTGTTTGTGTTTGTATTTTCTGTGGCTCATTTAATTTCTTTTATTTATTACTATCGTAAAAATACAACTTTACGATTTCTCTTCCTTTCTTTCTTTTACTTTTTATTAACTCTTGGGTGAGTTTTTAGAGATGCCCTTTAGTTTTTCAATACCATCTTCAGCTTATGTTACTGTTGTACTTGTAAAACATTATACAAGAGACACGGTTGAATATCTTTATAAAAACGAATATATGAATGAAGGGGTTCATATATTCCTTCCTCCACAACAACTAACCAACGGGATTTATCACTACGTAATTAAGTATGACACTACTGAAATCGATAATAAATTTTTGATTTTAAAAAATGAGGAATTCCTTTCAGACGTACCGCCGTTTAAGCAGACAGATAATTCGGGAATTTTCAATATGAGCTATAACGAATTGGGTATTGGAGAAAAATTTGATTTTAGGTATGGGACCTTCCCCGATACTACAGTTGAAAAAACAATTTCAAATAGATTTAAAGTAGTAATCTTCAAAGAGAATTTCCAAATGCTTGTAAATGAAGTTACGGTTAATACAGATCTTCCAACATCAAAAGTATTTACATTGGTAAAACAATAACCAGAATAGATTCGCTGTAAATATTTTTTTGAATAATTAAACTTGATAAACAGAAAATAACGAAACCAAAAAGCCGCCATATTAAAACATGGCGGCTTTTTATTTTCAACTTGGTAAGGCTCTATTTGTTTACAACAAACTTCTTAGTCTGAATTACATTGTTCACATTTAACTGATAGAAATAAACTCCGGATGAAAGTGACGTCAACCCATATTTATCAAGGTTTAATTCAATTTCGTAACTGCCGGGAGATTGCTTTTCATTAACAATCACTGATAATTCTTTCCCGAGAAGATTAAATATTTTCAATGAAACAAATGCATCTGAATTTCCGCCTACAGAGTACGAAATTTTTGTGGATGGATTAAACGGGTTCGGATAATTTTGCGCAAGTGAATGTGTTTTTGGTAAATTTACAAAACTCACTTCAGTTTGAGAAAGAACTTTTTCTGTTCCATCAAAATCGACTTGTCTTAATCGATAAGAATAATTCCCATTTTTCTTCACTTTGTCTGAATAAGAATAAGTTTGAGATGAAATGATAGTTCCTTTTCCGTTTAAGAAAGTAATCTGTTTCCATGATTCATCTTTGTTCTTTCTATCAACAAAGAAGCCTTTATTATTGGTTTCGGTTGATGTTACCCATGTAAGAAGAATATCTTCATTTCTCTGAACCGCATTAAATGAAACTAACTCAACCGGAATTACCGATGGGTCATAAAAAGGCATAAAGAAAACAGTTCCATGAGCAGCATTATCAACTTTGTGAAAGATATTCGCTTCAATAGAAGCTGAATCGTAAACTCCCCAATCATTATTCTGCGCATAAATATCGTTCGTGCAATTGTTGTAAAGATCAAAAACTCCGCCGGGTTGAATATTGTTATAGATTTTATTATAACCGTCATCGGTAGTATCTGCATTTTGAAGATTTCCTAATCTAGGATTAGGTCCGGCTTGTACAGAAGTTCCGTTTTGAATTGTAATTCCCCACCAGTTTCCATAAATTGTATTATGTGATATTAAAGGTGTATTTCCGATTACTCCGTTTACATTAATTCCGCTGCCGGAAGTCTGTGTATTTGGATTGATTTTATTATTGTAAATGGTGTTCCCGCGGACAATTGCGTTTAGTGTTCCGCTTGTAGCATATAAAGTAATACCAAAACTATTATTGTAAATAGTGTTGTTCTCAATAATTGCATCTGATGAAGTACCGCTAACCCATAAACTGATTCCGCCGGTTACAATATTTTCACCGCCGTAAATTGTATTTCCTCTAATTATCGGAGAGTTTGTTCCTTGTAAACCGATACTTATTTGATTTTTAGCCGATGTTCCTTGAGTGTTATTAAAACCAAAGGTATTATTCTCGATAAGCGGCGTACCGTTGAGTGTCATCGTTACACCATATTCATAACTTCGTAAAACTGTGTTATTACGAATAATCATACTTGAATTACTGATATTAAATCCGCGTCGGTTATTGAAGAGATAATTATTTTCATAAGTGGGACTCGCACCAATTGCTCTGCATGCATAATACGCATATTCAATATCCGAATATTTTACAATACAAAGAGAATCGACAGAGGTATCATTAAAAACTAATCCGTTGTATGCAGCACCGAGTGAATCGGGTGTCGGAGAAGTAAATTTAATTCGTGAAGATTCTGTTCCGATTGCTTGAAATGCTCCGTTAACCGTAAATCCTGCAGTTGAAGCGGTAAATGAAACCGTAGAGCCTGGTAAAACGGTAACTAAATCGTTTGCACTTACGGTGACTAAAGCACTCACAGTATAATTAGGAAAGGTTCCCGAAACTGTTCCGCCGGAATGAAGAACTAAGCTATCTAAATTCCATTGTACTCCGGAACCCGGGGTTGTGTACTGCCCGTAACTAAAGACGGTCAGTAAAATTATAAGTGTAAAAAGTTTTTTCATTTAGATTCCTTTTATATAATTAATTACAAAATCACCTTACGCAAAAGATATGCAAAAAACACAATTTGTCATTCTGTTCGCCAGGTCGAATTGTTTCAGGATTTCACTATTGCGTTAAGATGCTGAATCAAGTTCAGCATGACACATATATCCACACATGCTGTCATCCCGACGAAGGTCGAGATCTGCAAAGCGAAAAGATGCTGACCCGCCTTAGACCGGGCAAGCATGACACCTGCGTAAGGTGTGTTACAAATTTATTAACAATCCGGCAAAACTACCGGGACTAAGGTCTGACAATCACTTTATTAGATATTTCGTTAGTATCATCAGGTTTAATAGGAAAATGTTTGGCAAGTATATCTCCAACTTCATCAACAGCACTGATTATTCCTTTACAAAACTCACCATTCTTAAAAAAAGTTTCCATTCTTCCCTTAACCGAGTCCCACAAATCATCAGAAACTTTTTCGTTTATTGCGGAATCAGCAAGAATATAAAACTCTCTTCGCTCCAACAAGAAATAGAGTAAAATTCCTGTATTATCTCTTGTTTTGTTAATCCCTATTCGGTTGTATTCTAACTCAGCCAGTTCACGAACTGTTTTCTTCTTAAACGAAAGTGAAGACCTTTCTTTTATCGAAACTACAATTTCACCCGATGTGATTTTTTTCTTCTCCTTAATCTTTTTTGAGATTCGGAGAAGTTCGTCATCGTTTAATATTTGATAAAATAGTTCGTTAGTCATCTTTTAGATAATATTTATTAATGATTTTCCCATTTTCAAATTCATACATTAATGTTGAACCCGTCGGGATATTTAATTCAAGAACTTCTTCTTTAGTTAAATTATCAAGATACATTACAAGTGATCTCAAACTGTTGCCATGAGCAGTAACTAAGATATTTTTACCTTCTTTTAACAATGGTTCAATTTTTTCTTGATAATATGGAATTGTTCTTTCTGCTGTATTCTTTAAGCTCTCACTTATTCCGTCGGGATTTAATTCTGTCACCTCACTTGGTGGTGGAACATCGTAACTTCTTCTCCAGATGTGAACTTGTTGTTCGCCGTATTTATCTGCAGTCTCTTTTTTATTTAATCCTTGAAGAGCACCGTAATGGCGTTCATTTAGTGCTTGATCGTGTTGAGTAGGTAAATCGCCATAACCGGCTTCAGCGCATGCAATCTCTGCAGTTCTGATAGCACGTTTAAGAACAGATAAAAAAAGATAATCGAATTGTAAATTTTTAGCTTTTAATAATTGTCCAGCTTCGTGAGCTTCCTTTTCTCCTTTGGCAGAAAGGTCAACATCAACCCAGCCGGTAAAACGGTTTTCTAAATTCCATTGTGATTCACCATGACGTAATAATACTAAATAATTCATTGTATACCCTTAAAAAAATATTTTTTGAACCTTGCAAAATTACTAAAAAGGATACCCATTTCCGAAAATGGCATTTATTTCGACCGCGCCTAAATCTAGTTGAAATCAGATTTTGATCAATCAGTTAATTAATCCTTGAATATATTTGCGTCCTTTTCTATTATTAGATATACATTTTGGAGAATTAAATGAATGCAAAAAGCATTGTTCAGACCGCCCTTAGTCTTAGTCCGGCTGAAAGAATATTGATAATTGAGGCAATCTCAAAAAGCTTAAGCGAACCAAATGCAGATATTGAGAAATATTGGGAAGATGAGGTTGAGAAACGGTTTCAACTGTTTATTGATGGCAAAGTTAAAACAATTGTTTATAATGACATTGTAAAAAAATGATAGTTGAGTTTCTTGAACCGGCATATCTTGAGTATCAGGAGGCGATAGAATTTTATAAAGCACAAAACGACGACCTCAGTAATCGATTATAATTTGATATAACTTTGAAACTAATGCTCTTTGGAGGGAAAATGAAAGTTAAATTT
Organism: Ignavibacteria bacterium; assembly: GCA_030684555.1. Taxonomy (GTDB): domain Bacteria; phylum Bacteroidota; class Ignavibacteria; order Ignavibacteriales; family Ignavibacteriaceae; genus JAGUXE01. Next base: position 13,974 of record JAUXVN010000068.1, on the reverse strand, counting down.
TTAAGAGTATTTGAACTATTAAACAAGTTTGGATTGTTAATTCTTTGTCTGCTTATCTTGATTTTATATTTAGGCTCTTAGAAAATTGCTATTGATAACATGTTAACGATGTTTAAATTTGTAGAGAATAGAACCTTATTACCTTAGTAATAAAACGATCCGCCGCGGCGGACTGTTTCTCTACCTTATTACCTTTATTGTTATAAAGATAAAATAATATCGGAATTCTTTACGATGGTAGATAAGGTATTAAGGTTGATATTCTTTTGATTATCCTGGTTACTAAGGTAATAAGGTTAATTATGACATAGATTTATGAGTCCACTCTTAAAAGCTTTATTTTGTATCCGTCATTGCGAACACATTCACTTCGTTCAGTATAAACTCGTGAAGCAATCTTTAGAACGCCTGGCAATGACAGAAACGACGTTTTTAGTCCAGGCTCATTTATATCTTGTATTAATTTTTCCCCGATTTCATCGGGACTTTTTTTCCAAGCATCGTCTTGGGAAAAACGTAGACCTTAGCACTAAGATAAGCACTATAGAAAGTTTAATTAATGCTAAAACCGAGGAAAGAGTAGAAATTAAATTTCAAGACCGATCAATCATGGAAAAATTGGATTGGATTTATTCGACCATTAATTCTAATAGAATATCGTCTAACAATGACCTCAAAAACATAGAGGAAAGATTAGATATCATATATGAAGATATTGAGGGATCGAAAGTAAGAAAAACGCCCAAGTACATTGAAATTGATCATGAACGGATGGAGGAAGAACTTGCTAAAATTCGGACTAAAAAAAAGAGATGAGTGGTTGTAACATGTAACTCTTTCGTCTTTTGATTTAATCTTCGCATCTGTGGTGTTTTGGGGAGATTTTTTTTGTTTGACAACTGTGAAAGTCACTTGAATAAATATTTTTTCTACGGGTGAAATGCTCGCATTTGAGTAATTTCGAACTGCTCAAAACTCACTTCTTCCCGAAATTAGTTCGGGATTATTAATTGCGGACTCCTTCTCTGACCCATCAGTCATTTTTGTATTGCTAAGTGTAAAAAGTTTCGATAAGTTGAAGTCCGAATTTTAGGTAGATTTATGCAAAACACGATTCATTATTCAAATATCATTCTCCCCTTTCTGTATTTACTTACGGTTGGGGTATATCTGTATGATTTCATAAAAGGAGAAAAGAAACTTGCTCATTCAAAACGGCTTTTTCTCTTTCTCACTTTAATATTTCATACTTTTTATATAATAATCAGAACCATTGAATTCGATCATCCTCCGATAACAAACGTCTTCGAGATTTTTACAATTCTTGCTTGTGCAATCGGTTTTTCCTATTTCATTTTGGAATTGGTCACAGATATACGTGGTACAGGTTTTTTCATAATTGTGATCGCATTATTATTTCAAGTGTTATCAAGCATATTCATAAGGGACCTCACCGAAGTAAAAGATGTATTAAGAAGCAATCTTCTTGGAGTCCACGTATTCCATGCGCTTCTCGGTTATGCGGGAATAACCATTTCAGCGGTGTATGGATTTTTATACCTGACTCTTTATAAGGAAATAAAAACGAACAAATTCGGATTAATCTTTGACAGACTTCCAAATCTCGAAATTCTTGAAAGGTTAAGTTTTTCATCTGCAGTAATCGGTTTTATCGCTTTGAGCATTGCAACAACAATAGGACTTATTTGGCTTCCACAAGCCTTTCCCGATTTTTCATACACCGATCCGAAATTAATTGTAACTTTTATTGTCTGGTTAATGTATGGAGTCGGAATAATTTTAAAAACCACAGGGCAATGGAGGGGGAAAAAAGTTGTCGTTTTATCTATAGCAGGATTTCTTCTTGCAATCTTTTCGACAATTGTAACCAACTTTATTTCAAGAAGTTTTCACTCGTTTTATTAATATGAATTTTTTAGCCATTTCGATTAATCATCACACTGCACCGGTTGAAGTCCGCGAGGCACTTCATCTTAACCAGGATGAGATAAAAAACTATATAGATGATTTAAAGAATAATCTTTTTACTGAAGGATTTATCCTTTCTACATGTAACCGGACTGAACTTTACGGTATTCCAGCAAAACCGGAAATTAATTATATAGACCTTGAAAAGTATCTTATCGATAAAAAACCATCAATTGAAATTAAGGATGAACAATTTCAAAAATTCTTTTCATGCAGTGCACTTAATCATTTGTTCAGAGTTAGTGCCGGAATAGATTCTTTACTTCTTGGCGATAATCAAATTCTCGGACAGGTTAAAGAATCTTTTCAAATTGCTGAGGAAAAATATTTTGTCGGGTTTCTGTTAAAAAGAGTTTTTGATGCAGCGGCAATTGTCGGAAAGCGTGCAAAGAATGAAACTCAAATAAGTGACGGCGCAATAACCGTCTCTTACGCCGCAGTTCAATTGATTGAGAAAATATTTTCCAATCTAAGCAAAAAGACTGCTTTAGTCATCGGAGCCGGCGAAACAGGTGAAATTGCGGCAAAACATTTACGCGATAAAGGAATTGGCAGACTTGTAATAACAAACCGTACTTATGAAAAAGCCGAAAAAGTTGCCGAAGCAGTGAATGCACGAATTCTTCCCTTCTCTCATTTTAAAGAAAACCTTCACGATTTTGATATAATAATTTCTGCAACATCTTCAAATGAAATTATCCTCAACAAAGAGGATATTAAAGTTATGATGAAGAAACGCGGATATGCCGCCACAGTACTTATGGATATTGCTGTTCCCCGCGATATTGATCCTGCCGGAAGAGATATTGATAACGTATTCTATCACGATATTGATTCACTTAACATTATTGTTGAACAAAATCTTAAAAAACGAAAAGAAGAACTTCCGAAAGTTGAAAAGATAATTCGAGAAGAATTAGTTAACTTTTTCAGTTGGTATAACTCTCTCGAAATTGCTCCTACTATAAAATCACTTAGAGATTATTTTGAAGAAATAAGAGCTGATGAAGTTCAAAAGATGATTAACAAATTCTCAGGTGAAGATCGAGAAAAGGTTGATATCGTCACAAAAAGAATCATCAATAAACTTTTACATCAACCGACTATAGAGTTGAAAAAAGCCGCTGAAACCGGTATTGAAACTCCCGAATCAATAACCAAAATTGGTCTTATAAGAAATCTGTTCGGAATAGACGCGAAGAAAGAAAATTAAAATAAACTAATTATTGTCAGGAAATTATGAAAACAAAAATTATTATCGGATCTCGAGGAAGTGAACTGGCTCTTTGGCAATCCAACTTCATAAAAAGAGAACTTGAAAAGAAGCACAAAAATGTTTCGGTGGAAATAAAACTTATAAAAACTAAAGGTGATAAAATCCTTGACGTTGCTCTCTCGAAAATAGGAGACAAAGGATTATTCACCAAAGAACTTGAAATTGAACTGCTTGAGAAACGTGTTGATATTGCTGTGCACAGTCTTAAAGATCTTCAAACCGATATTCCGGAAGGACTTAAACTTGCAGTTGTTACCAAACGTCACGATGTTGAAGATGTACTGATTGCAAGGAAAAAAGGAACTACAATCTGGACTTTACCAGAAGGGGCAACAGTGGCAACCGGTTCGTTAAGAAGAAGAAGTCAACTCCTTCATCTTCGTCCTGATATAAAAGTTACGGAACTTCGCGGAAATGTTCCAACAAGAATTGAAAAATTCCTCGCTTCAAAATGGGATGCAATTATTCTCGCAAGAGCCGGAGTCGAAAGATTAGGACTTAAAAAAGTTATTTCATCATACATCCCTAAAGATGAAATGCTGCCGGCTGTGGGACAAGGAGCACTCGGAATCGAAATTCATAGTGATAATAAACTTGTTGAAGAATTAATTCAAGTTCTTCATCATGAAAACACTTTCTGTGCCGTAACTGCAGAGCGTTCTTTGTTAAAAGCACTTGAAGGGGGCTGCCAGGTTCCTATCGGAGCTTTTGGAGAAGTAACTTCCAATGGATTGTATCTTGATGCAATTGTCGGCTCAATTGACGGAGTCCTTACATTCAGAAAAAAAATGCGCGGAAGTAAAAAGGAAGCGGTAAAACTTGGTAAACTGCTCGCCAAAGACCTTATTAAAGCCGGTGCAAAAGAAATTCTTAATGATATTTATTCAACAAGAAAATAATTTTATGAAGAAACTTTTAACTAAAATATTTGTCGGATTTTTCGCTTTAGCCTTAACATGGAATTTTGCGGCTTGCTCATGTAATTGTGGACAGGAGGAGAATCAATATCCTTTCCCGGATAATGTTACAACAAATGCCGACAAATTAATTATCAACAAAACCGGCAGTGATTTTTTTAAAGACTACATTTCATTCAATCCGGTAAATTCAAAGCGAATCGAATCATTATTTGAATTGCGATATAAAATCAACATTCCCGATAAACCTTATTTCAAAGGGGAAATTGTTATTTATACCGACACTCTCGGAAATATTTTATATGATAAAGAGATTACGGGAATTCCTGACTGCTTTACTGATCCGCAAAACTGCGAATTTCATATTTCCGATATTCAAGCTAAATCAATCGCCGAAACTGAAGGATTGGATAAAGGAATAAAGGATTGGAAAATTGGACTCTTATGGAATGGTAAACATAAACAATACTTGTGGCATATATTATCAACGCTCTCAGAATCCGGTAATGATGAACGCTATATTGCTAAGGGAAAAGAACTTTTAATCGATCCATCTTCCGGAAAAATAATTGAGTTAAATGAATGGAATATCAGATAGAGGAATGATAGTTTCTACAAAAAATATAGTTCAAAAAGAGATTAAGCGTGAGCGCATTCTTGAAGCGGCTTCTTACCTTTTTTCTACACATAATTATCATGAAGTGATGATGGATGATGTAGCAAAAAAATTGTCAATCGCTAAAGGAACTCTCTATCTTTATTTCAGTTCTAAGGAAGAACTTTATTTTACGATAATTCAATCACGATTAGAAAAGTTAGTAAATTCACTTAGGGAGAAAATCTCCGGTGAAAAAAGCTTAACAGACTCGATAAAAACTTTCGTCATTCACACTTATATGTTTATGATGAAATATCGAAACTTTTTCCTTATGTACGAAAAGGAAAAACTGAATGCAGATAACAATGTCTGTTCAGCAATAAAAAATCTTGAAGAAGAACGATTGAAAATATTAATTGATATAATCGAAAGAGGAAAATCGCAAAAAATATTTAAAGAGATTGAAAGCGAATTAGCCGCAGATATGGCGGTTAATGTTATTTATGCAGCAATTAAAAGAGGTATCGAGAAAAACATTTCGGATGAGAATAAAATCGCCGAGCGTGAAAGTATTTTTGAATTTATTCTAAGTGGTTTATTATATGATGAGACCAAACTCGTGGAACCATTGATAAACAAAACTCTTCTGATTGCACGAAATCTTGAACATGAAGATGAAACAACTTCCCTTTTCAAAAAAGTATTTAAGTCGATTCTTTTCTTCCCTTCTATTGCCGTTCGTCCTTTGGATGATAATAGTCTTTTCGATTCACTAATAAATAATCAAAAGTTTGATTACTTAATTTTCTCATCAGCAAATGCAGTTGAGTATTTTAATAAAAGACTATTCGAATTAAATATGAAATTCGAATTTTCTAATTGCAAAGTGATTGCTGTTGGAGAAAAGACGAAATCCATCTGTTTGCAGAATAATATTCCGGTTAATTTTGTTCCCGCATTATTTAGTGCAAAAGGAATTATTGAACTTCTAAAGGAACATAACATTAGCGGGAAAAACATTTTCATTCCCGGAAGTGATATTGCGAGAGATGAGTTGATGTTAGGTTTAACCAACCTTAAAGCCAATGTTTATGCGGTTCCGGTTTATACTGTCGGGTTACCCGATATTGCAACCGTAACACCCGCTTTAGAAAAATTGAATTCAGAAAACATTGATTGGTTTGTATTTACCAGTCCTTCAACCTATAATAATTTTCTTCAACTTGCAGGGATTGGAAATCCATCTTCATATTTCAAGGAGAAAAATATTGCGGCAATAGGACCAACAACAAAAGAGGCAGTAAATCTATCCGGCGTTGACGTTACTGTTATTCCTTCTGAATATACTTTAGAAGGAATAATTAAAGAAATAAAGAATTTTTATAACCGAAAATAAGAGGAGCTATTGTGTCGAAATTAAAAAATGATCTCTTTCTGCGTGCATGCAAACGCAAAGATGTTGAAAGAACACCAATCTGGATTATGCGGCAGGCAGGAAGGTATATGCCTGAGTATCGTGCGGTAAGAACTAAATATGACTTCCTAACAATGTGCAAAACTCCCGAACTCGCTGCCGAAGTTACGTTGCAACCAATTGATTTAATTGGTGTTGATGCTGCCATTATCTTTTCTGATATACTTGTTGTTCCCGAAGCAATGGGAATGTTCCTCGAAATGCACGAAGGTAAAGGTCCAATTTTTCATCATCCAATAAGAAATGAAGAAGACGCCAAACAGTTAAAACAAATTGATCCTTCTTCTGATTTGAAATATGTTCTCGATGCAATTTCTCTTACCAAAAAAGAGTTAAACAACCGCGTGCCGTTAATCGGATTTTCCGGCTCCCCCTGGACTTTATTGACCTATATGGTTGAAGGACGCGGTTCAAAAAACTTTTCTGAAATAAAGAAAATGATTTATAACAATCCGAAACTTGCTCATTCTCTACTTGATCAAATTTCTGTTGCAGTTGCCGATTATCTATCTGCACAAATCTCTGCCGGTGCAGATGCTATTCAAATATTTGATACTTGGGGCGGAATTTTGGCGCCTGAAGATTTTAAAGAATTCTCACTAAACTACATTGAGAAAGTAATTTCACTTGTAAAGAAAAAAGATGAGCCTGTAATTGTCTTTGCAAAAGGGGTTCATTACGCAATTAAAAAACTTGCCAAATCCGGTGCGGATGTTCTTGGGCTCGATTGGACGATGGATCTTGGCGATGTTAGAAAAGAAGTCGGTAAACGTGTAGCACTTCAAGGAAATCTTGATCCTACAGTTTTATATGCTTCCCGGGATAAAATTAAAGCTGAAGTTAAACGGGTATTAAAATCATTCGGTAAAGGAAATGGTCACATTTTTAATCTCGGTCACGGCGTTCTTCCTGATATTAATCCCGATAATGTAAAAGCACTTGTAAATTTTGTTAAAGAACTTTCTCCCGCATTTCACAAAAGCGGAAAGAAATAAGGAGTATCGATGTTTAATTTAGATTTAACCAAATTCAAAAAGTATGATAGACCCGGTCCACGCTACACAAGTTATCCGACTGCTCCACAGTTTAATGAGGAATTTAATTCCGGAAAGCTGCTTGATGAAATTGTAAAAACAAATTACGGAGATAATTTATCCGATTTATCACTCTATTTTCATCTTCCTTATTGTGATACTCTCTGCTATTTCTGCGGTTGTAATATGATTATCACCCGCAACCGTGACAGAGTTAAAGAGTATGTCAATTATGTAAAAAAAGAGATTGATCTTTTAAGAAGTTACATTAATGTCGATAGAAAAGTCACACAACTTCATTGGGGAGGAGGAACGCCAACTCATCTCAATCCCGATGAAATAAATGACCTTGCCTCTTACATCAAGACATCTTTTCCTTTCACTGATGATCCTGAAAACGGATGTGAGATTGATCCACGCGGATTAACGAGAGAACATCTCGAAGCTTTACGCAATAACGGTTTTAACCGAATAAGCATGGGGGTTCAAGATTTTAATGATAAAGTTCAAAAAGCTACGAACAGGGTTCAATCAGAAGAAATTACTCGGCAAACTGTCCAATGGGTAAGAGAACTCGGCTTTCAAAGTATTAATCTTGATTTGATTTACGGTTTGCCTTTCCAATCAGTTAAAACATTTGAGGAGACTGTAGATAAAATAATCGATATTTCTCCGGATAGGATTGCCGTATTTAATTATGCACATGTTCCATGGATGAAAAAACACATGGCATTAATTCATCCCGAAGACCTTCCATTAGCAGAAGAAAAACTTGAAATCTTAAAAATGACGATCGAAAAATTGACCGGTGCCGGATATGATTTCCTTGGTATGGATCATTTCGGTAAACCAGATGATGAATTATCAATTGCACTTCGTGAGAAAAAACTTCACAGAAATTTTCAAGGTTACAGCACACGCGCCGGTGCTGATCTTTATGCATTTGGAATGACTGCAATCAGTCAGCTTCAAAGAGTTTATGCTCAAAATGTTAAAACCGAAAAAGAATATTATACCGCACTTGATAATGGTGAAATTCCAACCGCTAAAGGTTATCTTTTAAACGATGACGATATTCTCCGCCGTCACGTTATTATGAAAATAATGTGCGACTTCGAACTTAATATGAAAGATGTTGAGCAGAAATTCAGCATCGATTTCAAGACTTATTTCAAAAATGGATTGGAAAATCTCAAAGAAATGATTGATGATGACCTCATTTCAATCAACGGAGATCTCATTACAATTTCAGATATGGGGAGATTATTGATTAGAAATATAGCTATTAACTTTGATGGTTATATCGAAAGGAAAGAAGATACAGCCCGATATTCACGGACAGTTTAAGAATGAAATAAGCGAATAACCACTTTTTATTTGACGTTTCCTTATTTTTAGGCTATTATTAATATATTTTAGCTTTACAATTCAAAAATATTTCAGTAAGTTTTGAAAAATAAATTATTGATTAAGGGGACTTTATGAAAACTTCAATCATATTCCTTCTTGTTCTATCAGTTCAAATATTTTCTCAAAACTATGTCCCATCGTTTCATTCATTAAATGGTTTTGAAGACTCAACCAGCACAACTCATTTATTTTACAGAAGCAGCACTTACGCATACACCGCGACAAGCACAAACAGTACTAATCATTTACGTCACTATAATACTTCAACAAACAGTGATACTCTTTTCTTCAATGAATTCACCACTGCCAACTATGTGTTTGATGACGGAAGTTATCTCTATTCTTATGATTTTTGGAATAATGATCCTTCAAAATATATTTTCCATAATGGTTATTATACTTTTTGCGGAACCGGTGCAGGTTCTTTTATAAGCAGATACGATTCTTCCGATATTGCTATACCTTTTCTTGTTCCGGGGGGACCTATATTATTAGCTAAGCAAAATCCGCAAAAGATTTATTTAAGTGTTGAAGGTTACTTCATCAGCAGTAGTAACGGAGGATTTGACTGGGATACCGTCTCAATTAACAATTATGTCCGTTACCAGGCAATTTCCCCAATCAATGATAACCACTTATTCGGTCATCGCAATCAAGGAGAAATGGTTAAAAGTCTTTCAGGCGGAACTGATGAATTTGCAGTTGCTCAGTTCAACGACACTTATTTCTTCGATAAAATTAAAATAACCGAAAACGGTAAAAATCTTTTTACAGTAGGAAGGGCTATCAGTTTTGATTATTACAATAATGAGAGAAACTTTAGAATATATGCTTCAAATGATTTTGGAAATCCTTTTACATGGAGCGAAAGAGTTTCATCACGAACTCCTATCTATCTTGCATTAGATAAAGCAAACAGCGATGCTGTCTATTATGCAACCGGATATAATATTTATCAGTCTCTCGACGGTGGAGCAACATTCTCGCTTGTAAAAACAGTTGACAAATCAATAACAGGCTTACATAAAAAAAGTGGCAGTAATACTTTTTATATCTCGACAACAAACGGAATTGAAGTTGTAACAATAGAGACTACTCAATCATTAATAAATAATCCCAATCTGTCTTTTTACTTAAATTTCTATCCACTGAAAATCGGGAACAAATGGATATATACTGCCTACGGTGCAGATTATCTTGAGCCTGGTATAGCTCCATATTCGTATGAAATTGTTAAATCGGTTATTGGAGATAGTGTTGTTAATGGCATGAAATATTTCAAAATTTTTGAATCCACAAAATACCTTACAGGAACTTACTCCGGTAACACATACTCAAAAACTTTTTTCCATAGGATTGACACTTCTCAAGGAATCGTTTACCAAATTGGCAACGGTTACAATGAAGAAAAAGAAATCGAAAAATTATTTTTGGCAGTCGGAGATTCATCTGAATATTTTCCGAACGGTCACCCTGTAAACTATTCAGTCGTAACTTCTATTACAATGCGAACTAAATTCAATCAACCCTCTTTCGAAAGACGGAACAGATGTTATAGTTTAGGTATGTATGAATACTCATTGATGTGGGGATTTGGCATCGACAGTATGTTTATCGCTTATGATTTTGGCTATACGAATATTGGATTAAAAGGAATGGTGAAAAACGGTATTGTTTATGGCGATACAACATTAGTAGGCATTGAGATTGAAAATGATAATTTACCACTCCAATTTAATTTATCCCAAAACTACCCGAACCCGTTTAATCCGGTAACAACAATTAAATATTCTATTCCCGTTGTAGAGACGGGGCATGCCCCGTCTCTACGGGCTACACTAATAGTCTTTGACATACTCGGAAGAGAAATTATCACACTCGTAAACGAAGAAAAAGCTCCCGGCACTTACGAAGTAAAATTTGATGCTACAAGTTTATCATCCGGGATTTACTTCTACCGCTTGCAAGCTGGTAGTTTTGTTGAAACTAAGAAGATGATATTGGTAAGGTAAATAAAATAGAAATAGAATCATTCCCGGGACTGTCGAGAAATGGTTCTCGACCTCCTTGGGAATCTTAAAATTAACTATAGGTTTATTGAGAATGAATGTTATGCATAAAATTGTAAAAATAAGATTTTTAGTTTACTTTTTTATTTTCAGTCATTTTATTGGTTGTCTGTATCAGGTTAAGAGATCCAATTATGATGATGAGTCTACCTTTTTTAATAAAGTCAATGATTTGTGTTATCAGCAAGAAGTCAATATAGTTACCAATGATAGTAACAATTACTTCGGTAACAAATTTACTATATCAGACACTACTGCAGCTTTTGTAGATCATGATTCAGGCAGCGAAAAAATAATCCTTACAAAGAATATCAAACTAATTTCATTTAAAAGTTTCTCAAGTGGTTTATTTGAAAGTGCCGCAGCAGGTTCGATTGCGGGGGTAGGTTTAGGATTATTTTTAGGTCAATTTGCTGAAAGTTTCTTTAGTAGAAGACCAGAGATTCCCGGTATAATATATATTCCTATAACTGGAATTATCGGGGCAATAATCGGGATAACCATTATGGGAATAAATGGTTATGAAATTCAAATCAAATTCAATTAGGAGAGTTATATGAAAAAACTATTCTGTTTTATAGTACTAATGACGTGGTTAATCTTTCCACAAAACCCATCAATAAAAACCAATGGAAAAAAAACAGACTTCAATACATCAGCTTCCGAAACTTATCTGCTTGATGTAAATCGGTTAAAAATGCCGCTGGATAACTCCGGAGTTTTAGCAGATGCAAGTGTTCTTGGTAATAGTACAGCAACCTATGATGGACAAATTGCCATTTATTCGGCAGGCTTCATTATAAGCGGTTACTCGGGTGCTTTAATGTGGGCTAATGCTGTCGCTTCTGCATCACGAATCCAGGATTATCAGCCGGGGATAGTTGGCTCACTTCCCTCAGATCCAAAGAATTTGATTTATGTAGTTTCTGTAAATGATCCACCATTTGGAACATCGTGGAATGAATGGATAAATGCAGTTCAGCTCGGTGCTGATTTTTATGACGGAAATAATGACGGCATTTATAATCCGATAGATTTAAATTCAAATGGAGTGTGGGACCCAAATGAAGATAAACCTGATATTCTTGGAGATGTAACAACGTACACTGTTTATAACGATGCTGTTACCAGCAATTTAAGACGGTTTTCTGATGTGCAGCCTCAGGGGATTGAGATTAGACAAACATTATTCGCTTATGCAAACTCATCAAACTCAACATTGGAAAATACAATTTTTGTTAGATACAAAATCATTAATAAAGGGACTGTAGTTCCGCAAATGGATTCAGTCTACTTCTGTTTTTGGGCCGACCCTGATGTAGGGAATGCTGATGATGATTTAGTCGGCTGTGATACAATATTAAACGCAGGTTATGTTTATCATACAGTCGCAGACATTTTATTCGGAACAGCAGCTCCTACCGTGTTAACAACTGTATTACAAGGTCCATACTATTATAAAGCCGGTGAAACGTTTATTGATATTAACGGAAATAACATTTTTGATTTAGGTATTGATACTCCCATCGATACTGCATATAATCGAAAAGGAAGTTTGTTGGGGTTTGATGTTTTACCCGGGGCTGCAAATCATAACATGACTTCATTCGCACACTACATGCAAAGTCATCCGACACAAGGGGATCCAAACACAAGATTTGAAGCAAGAAATTATTTAATAGGAAATAATAAAAATGGTGATCTAATTGATCCATGTACCTGGGATTTTGGTAGTGTAATAAATACTAATTGTTCAACCATTAATCCCCATTACATGTATTCAGGTAATCCGGTTCAAAACGTCGGTTGGCTGAACATAGTAAAAACTGATCAACGTACTTTGGTGAATTCCGGACCATTTGTTCTAAAAGAAAATGAACCTGTGGTTGTAATGGGTGCTTTTATAGTAGGCAGAAAAGATGATCCCCTCACTTCACTATCTGAAGGAAAAAGAATTACAAGTTATGTAAGAAGTTTTTATAAAAGTAATTTCGGGCAGTACCCTCTCGGAACGGGAAAAGAAAATAACATTCAAATTAACAGTTTTGAATTATCCCAAAACTACCCGAACCCATTCAATCCGGTTACAACTATTAACTATCAGTTACCGGTTGCAGGACATGCTACATTAAAGATTTTTGATGTTCTCGGTAAGGAAGTGTCAACACTCGTTAATGAAATTAAAACCGGCGGAAAATATTCTGTTGAATTTGACGGTTCACAACTTTCAAGCGGTGTTTATTTCTATGAATTAAGATCGGGAAATTTTGCTTCGGTGAAAAAACTTCTTCTTATGAAATAAGTGTAATTAATCTTTTTTCTTTAATGGCATCCCGAACGGGATGCCATTTTTTTTGAGACTTATACATTAAACTACTGAGTGAAAACCAACACTTGCCTGTTTACAGAATATTGTTATAATTGCACCAACAAAACTAAAGTCTACTTTTGTATAGTATTTAGTAAAAAGTATTTCGTGATAATGTTACAAAAAGTATCCGACTTTGTTCGGCTCAATTAAGAATTGACTTTCAAAATAGTATAAAATATATTGTGAAATCTTTAGAGAAAATTTTAGCTGATATAAAAGAGAATTTGGTACGAAATCGACAGTGGATAAATAAAAATTTTAAAGTGGCAGAAACCGGTAAATTTTCACTAATACCAATTGATGGAAAACATTTTAAATTATTTCCTGGGCCAGAGTTTTCGTCTGAATTATATCGAGGGCAAACAACATTTTACGAACAGTGTATTCCAAATATATACAGAGATAAAAATCAAATAAAAAAGTTCATTGCACAATTAAGAACTACTGAATTTAAATTCTTACTTAAAAATCATCCTGCTTTATTAGATATCAAAGAGCTAAGTCTCGACAATAGAAAACTCAAACTTGATTTTGAAGGGATGGCTCAGCATTATGGTTTATTAACCGAATTATTAGATTTTACAAGTGATTTAGATATAGCCTTATTCTTTGCAACAAATGATTATATGGAAGATAAAAATATATTTAAACCTGTTCTTGATAAAAGAAGAATCGGCATTATTTATAAATATAATCACTAACGACCGACTAAAAATCCAGATTGATAAAAATGTTTCATTTTCATTTGATTATAGAAGATTTTTATCAACAATCAAAAAGAGACCCCCTCTAAAATATGAAGTCAAAACTTATACGGCTAAGATGGAAATAAATTC
>JAUXVN010000103.1 GCA_030684555.1 Ignavibacteria bacterium | reverse complement strand
TGAATTTAATCAACTTGATATAAATCAGCATCAGGAATTTATTCTGAAGAGATTAATGGAATTTGGAAATATTGATGCCATAAGATTTATTTTGTCTGAAATTTCATTGAAAGATGCTTCTCAGTTGTTAAATACCAAAGGAAAAAGTGTGCTTAGTCATCGTAATTTTTTGTTTTGGAATAAGTTGGTGAAACATGATGAACTTTGGCGGCGATAATCTTAAGTACGACGTTCTTGATAGGCGAAGAATACAGCTCCTAGAGAGATTAAAGGAATTCAAAAAAGATTTTTATCTAGCAGGCGGTACTGCATTAGCTTTGCAGATGGGTCATAGGATTTCGGTTGATTTTGATTTTTTTTCATCTATTGGTTTTGATAATGGAGTGTTACTCAATAAAATTCGTAGACTATTTTTAAATGAGGATTTTTCAGTACTGCAAAATGAAAAAAATACGCTAACAGTTATGGTCGGTAACGAAGTTAAATTATCGTTTTTTTCTTTAGAGTATCAAAATCTATTCCCACTAATGGATAGTGAGTTTTTTCGATTAGCATCGGTACATGAAATCGGAATAATGAAATTAATAGCACTTGCTAGGGCATCCTATAAGGACTATGTTGATATTTATTTTATACTCAAGCAGATTCCGCTTTCTCAACTTTTGGCAAGTGCCGAAAAAAAACATCCTGAATTTGATAAAGCCATATATATCCGGGCATTACTAAGTTATGATGATGTGGATGATTTCCCAATCAATTATTTACCAAATTTGCAAGTTGATAGAGAAGCTGTTTTTAATTCTATTGAAACAGAAGTTTTGAAGGTTATTAGGAGTAGCTAAAATTTTAGAAGTAGGTAGCAAGGATTTGATGGCTTCATGTAGAACGTAGAAAGTTTAATGTAGAGCAAGAATCTGTCTTGCTCCAAAAGTGAAAATGTAGGGGAAGAATCCTTCTTGCTTCCGTAGTTAGAAGTTAGAATTTGGATCGATAGTATGAAATTAGCCGAAAGCATTTTTTTTATAACAGAAAATTTGCCTGGATGAAAATAAATAATTAATAAATTGCTTTTATATTAACCACGCGGCTTTAGCCCGTGGTGACGGAATCACAAATCCATGTTCCGGGCTTTAGCCCAAATGTTTTTAATGTTTTATTTATTTTCGTTCCTTTACTTTTCTTTACCCGAAAGTGTACGGGTAAACTCCAGAAAAGTAACCCGAAATGAATCCGGGCAGGCGCCAGAAACAGTCCGCCGCGGCGGACTCAAAATAATTGCTTTATATGGTGATCGATAAAATTACACCGCATCGATTTCCTACGAGAAAATAACTCCCCGCCTCAGGCGGGTCAAACAGATTTTCTCGCTTAACGGAAATCGCTGCTTGATGATCTCACCGGATTTCTGTTAAAGATTGTTTTTGCTAAGCAATTATTTTAGGTGCAAGACAGTATAGAGAATACATATGAAACTGATTCTCCGGAATGAAAAATCTGAAATAGTAAATTGGTTTTATATTAACCACGTGGCTTAAGCTCGTGGTGAATGAAACTCAAATACATGTTCAGGGCTTTAGCCCAAAGTTATTTAAGCTAGATAATTGAGTGCCGAAAAAAACGAAAGGCATTTTCACTATAACGTTTGCATTAGATTAATAGTTTTGGATTTTCCCCTAAGGCAGAATATAATTAGAGTTTATCGGCGTATTTGGAGTAAATAGTTTTTTTGCTAATCTGCTATTGCTATAAGGAGTTTATATGCATACAAAATTGCCATTAAATGATATGTCTATTGAAGATAAGATTCGTATTATGGAAGACTTGTGGGCAGCCCTAACAAAAACTGAAAAAGATTATCCTTCACCGGATTGGCACAAAGATGTCCTTTTGCTAAGAGAGAAGAGAATTGCAGAGGGAAAAGAATCTTACAAAAATTGGGAAGAAGCAAAAAAAGATTTACGTAACCGATATCAATGAAAATAAAAATTCTTTCTTCTGCGGCGGATGATCTTGCAGATGGTTTTAATTTTTATGAAAATCGATCAGATGGTTTGGGCAGCTATTTTTTAGAAACTTTGTTCTCCGATATAGAGTCATTAAAAATATATGCCGGTGTTCATCAAAAGGTATTTGGGTATCATCGCCTTTTATCAAATAGATTTCCATACGCAGTTTATTATTCCTTAGATGCTGGAACTGTTTTTGTCAATGCTGTATTGGATTGTCGTAGAAATCCTACTTGGATTAAGAAAAAATTTGATTCAGATATTTTGTATAAAGAAGAATGAAAGAAAAGTTAAAACATTCTTTCACATATTCATATCGAGCTTTACGAGATACTTATTCATCAGGACAATCAAAATGAATTAATATATTTCCTTTATCCTTTCAACTTTAAACATTCTCCTTGATTGAGAAGAAATATTTAAGTTGCAAATTCTAATTAGTTATTCTAACGCTTTTGTGTAAAAGTGAGTTTTAGTGAGTAGATTTGTGGGATAGGGAAAAGATGGGGATTTTGTAATTATTCTTAACCACGCGGCTTTAGCCCGTGGTGACGGAATCACAAATCCATGTTCCGGGCTTTTCCAAAGGAATCCTTCGGATAGCCAAATCTTTAAGTCTTTAGTTCCTTTACTTTTCTTTGCCCGAAAGTATACGGGTAAACTCCAGAAAAGTAACAAAAGAACAGGCACTCAAAATAATTGCTTTATATGGTGATCGATAAAATTACACCGCATCGATTTCCTACGAGAAAATAACTCCCCGCCTCAGGCGGGTCAAACAGATTTTCTCGCTTAACGGAAATCGCT
>JAUXVN010000052.1 GCA_030684555.1 Ignavibacteria bacterium | reverse complement strand
TTACTAATATTTGCTGTGGCTGCGCTTCGGGAGATTGTGTTTTCCTTCCAATGCAAATGAAAAATTTCATTGATAGACAAAGAATATAAGAGGTAAAAATTAAGGGAAACATACTATCAACTAACTAAAAAAAACAAACCTTCGAGGTTTTGGACCTCGAAGGTTTTTTAATGTTAGCAATCTCTACTTCATCAGCAATAATTTCTTAGTTGATTTATACCCATTTGAACGGGTGAGGAACGGATGTCTACTCCAAATAATTTCTTATTATTTAAGATTTTGCTACCATACAAAACGTTTATGATTCGTTACACACTCGATATAGAACCGATATAGACGGCATTTGCTTCCGCTCTGAATCCGCTCTGAATCCGCTCTGCTTCCGCACCCATCCGCACTCCATCCGCTGAATGGTTCTACTTATTGATTAATTGTTTTGACTGGAGGTTGAGAAGTAGCTTCTGACAGCAGTGGGATAAATATCGGTTGGTAGAACTGCAATAAATGAGATTAAATATAAGGGATGTATTAACATCCCTTACTTTCTAACTATTTATTTAAATAATCTAAAACTATGTTATTAAATTCTTCTGGTTTTTCAATCATTAAGATGTGACCGGCATTATTAATTTCGACGACTTCACAATTTGTTATATTAGATTTTGCTCTTGCAAAAACATCGCAGGTAAATCCCGGGTTTAGGTAGGGGTTAGGAATTAATCCATCATACTTCCCGTACACAACTAAAGTCGGGACTGAAATTTTATCAACTTTATTGAATGTTGGTTCATCAAGCATTCCATTTACGCTTCTGACAACAGCGTAAGAAAACTTCTCAAAATCTTTTGCTTTTGCCATCCTTACTCGCTCTTCAACCATCCATTCAAGTTTATCATTCCAATTATAGAAGTTAATTGCAAGATTTCGTCTGATACCTTCTTCGGTTGTTTTTTTAACACCCTCAACTTTCATTACGCTTCTCAGCCAATCCCCTTCACCCTGTTCAAACTCTTCAAACCCTGCCGGAGAAACTAAAACAAGTTTTTTAATTCTTTCGGGATAACGAAGTGAAAAGTTTATTCCAATTTGTCCCCCCATCGAATGACCGACATAGATAAACTTTTCAAGTTTTAATTCATCAGCCAAACGTTTTATTTGATCAGCGAAAAAGGTCATATTGTAGATATAGAAATCTTTTTGTGATTTACCATAACCCGGCAGATCAACTGCAATAACTCTATATTTTTTTGAAAGTTCAAGGATATTGTACCTCCAAAAACCTGCATTACTCGCAAGACCGTGAACTAAAATGATAGTCTCTTTTCCGGAACCTTCATCTATATAGGATATTGATGGATTTGATAATACTGATTTAGTTTCAAATCCATAATCAAAATCAGAGAATTCGAGCGGTTCCATTTTAGTGTAAAGAAAACCGGAGCATCCGCTATATAAAAGTGTAGCCATAACTATTAATCCAAATATTTTTTTCATGGTTTTCTCTCCTAAAACATTAACCAGCTAAGTGATGTAAAAATTACAAACGGATCTTTTGGTTTACCTGTTACATTATCATATTTCACTGAGGGGGCATTATAAAAGTCACCAAGTTTTAGATATCCAGCACTTATACCAAGCGTAAGAAAGACTTTGATGTTGTATTTGAATTCAACATTAACTTCGGTTCCCATATATGAACCTCCATCTTTAGGTGCTACATTTGACAAAGCTGTAGCCAATCCGAGTTTGCCTGAAAGTTTATTTGGAATAAGATCTTTAGATACTGATAGAAATCCTGCTGTAACACCAAATCCCATATTTGAAATATCGTGAACAGCCGAATAATACCTGTTGACTACTTGTGGATCAGGAAATAGAAGCAAAGCCTTATGAGAGCTATAAATACCTGTAGGTGAACCCCAAATATTACCTGTAATTACCGAACTAACTTTTTTATCATTAGCTCCGTTATCGTCACCGGTTGTAAATTGAGTTTCAAGTGATATTTTATCATTTGCAGTCATTCCATATTTATATGAAACCGATGCATTTGCAGCTACGCCCAATATATCTGCGTACTTACCGGGTGTTGATTGATCTGAGAGAGTATCTATTGTACCAAGATTTGCAATTGCATACCCATCAATCCACCATCTTCCTGAAAGGAACTCCCGATTGTATGCGGCATGACCGCCAATCCATAATATATCTGCTTCATATTTATTAGTTGGAAAACTTAATCTTACTGCCCCGTTATATTGAGCAAGTCCGCTATTTAAGCCTTGTCCAAGCACTGAAATACCACCGGAACTTTTTCCTCTATCCCAAAGGAACCAAACATCTGCTCCGACTTCAACAAGAGGATGAATTTTTGACTCTACGTCCAACATCCATAATGTTACATCATCATTTTCTTGAATTATGTTTTCATACAACTGGAAATAGCCTAAACGTGCGGTTGTAGTTTCATTAATATTTCCGAAGAGACTTATACCTACACCCTGTGTTCCCCAATAAGATAATTTGTAGGAGCTATTTTGAAAAGTTCCAACTGCATTTTGATTAGGATCGCGTACATTATCAAACATTCTTTGCAACCCGAGAACTACATTCCAACTACTTCCTTTTGGTTTAATATCGACATTTGCCAAAAGAGTTTGTAGGTTAACTTGTCCTGCATTAATTCCTCCACCATTATTTCCACCAACACCGTAAGCTGCATCTCCCCAGGTCATGTCTATTTTAAAAAGACTTCTGAATGTAGCAGTACCGTCAAGTATTTGTGGTGAATAGATAAACATCGGCACAAATCTTTGTTCAAAATAAGAAGATGTTTTTGCATGTGTATTTGTTGTGTTCGGTCCGAATAATCTTCCTATTATTTGTCCTCTTAATAAATCATTTGTTGGGGCTATATTTGATGCCGTACCACGAGTATACCAATAACCGATAAACTTGAACTCGGGTGTTTTTGCATCAGGAATTCTTTTAATTTCTGCTGATTGTCCAAAGTTATTTGGAACAGACATCAATATTAACAGAAAAAAGAGAAGCAGTTTTAATTTCATTTCCCGTCTCCTTAGTAAAAACATAATCCTGATCATTTTTAACAATGACCAGGACCATGATATAAGAATCTTTTGTTACTTATTGTTTAACATATTTTTGAACATAGATAGGATATGCTGTCCCACCAATCGAAGTACTTCCGAATCCTTTTTCAGCGGTTGGAGCAGAAACCCCGGTTAAAGCCGGTGAAGTTTGGATAACTTCGTATGACATATTTGAAGAACTGATAGCATAAATACCGGTTGCTGTAACTACTGACGGTGTTGCCTGACTTGCAACAATATTGTAGATTTTCGCACCAACTGTAAATGAAGCCGAAACCGTATCTGTAAATGTAGAAACAGGATTAGTATATGTACCGGTAAAAGTAGTATTTACATCAGCACTGTCTGTTTGAACTACAGTATATGATTTGTTTTCATTAAATGTTGCAACAATTTTCTTTACTCTGAATGGAGCAAGTCTTAAACCGTATGCGACATTCGCACCTTCAGAAACCCAAACACCAACTATTGGATCCTTTGGTGTTGGGACTTCTGTTGTACTGTCTTCTTTACATCCGTTGACTAAAAACAGTACAGTGACTAACGATAGAACATAGAGCATCTTTTTCATGATAACCTCTTTTTTTGATATTGATTTATGAATTAATTAAGGAATCTTCGTGCATTTGTTTAAGCAATATTTTATTAATCTTCCCTGCATCCGTTTTAGGAATTTCCTCTAAAAACTTTACATGTTTCGGAATTTTGTACTTAGCTAATCCGGCTTTACAGTGATTAAATATGTCTTCTTCTGTTAAATGTATGTTTTCTTTTAAAACTATGTAAACCTTACCAACTTCTCCCCATTTGGCATCAGTAACACCAATTACGGCAACTTCTTTTACTTCTGGATTAGTATAGATATATTTTTCAATTTCAGCGGGATAAACATTTTCACCTCCACTTATGAACATGTTCTTTTTTCTATCGACTACATAAAAGAAACCATCTTCATCGTAGCTAACAAGATCACCTGTGTGGAAATATCCATCGGTTATTGATTCTCTTGTCTCTTTTTCTTTTTTCCAATAACCGGGGGTTACTACCGGACTTTTAATCCAGAGTTCACCTGTTTCATTTTCCTTACATTCCGTATCATTATCTTTCATAACTTTTACATCTATGTAAAAATTTGGAAAACCTATTGATCCCTTTTTTCTGATAGCATCATCTTGATGTAATGAAAAACAATTTGGTCCAACTTCTGTTAAACCATAACCTTGCCTGATTGCGATTCCTTTATTTTGCCAGGTGTTAATCACCGGGATCGGCATAGGTGCGCCGCCAACTATTGCATATCTGACTGAGGACAAATCTACTTTATTAAACAACGGGGAGTCTGACATCATTTGGAACATTGTTGGAACTCCAAACAGAATCGTTGTTTTTTCTTTCTCCATCAATTGAAGAATCATATCCCCGTCAAACTTAGACAGGAGAGTGTGTGAAGCCCCATGTAATAAAAATGGTGTAAATAAAACATTCCATCCGCCGGTATGGAAAAATGGTGCATAACTTTGAGTGTGATCTTGAGAATTCAAATCTAACCTTAAACCTGTATTAACAGCATTCCAAAACAACATTCGATGATTTATCAAAACACCTTTTGATAATCCTGTTGTGCCGGCTGTGTACAAAATCATTACAGGGTCTTCTTCGGAAATATTAACTTCTTCTAAAGAAATAGATTTTGCATTTTTATCAATAAGAAAGGGAGTAATCTCTGAAACCGCAATTTTATATTCTAAATTACGAATCGATTCGAGATTCAAAACTTCATCTCCAAACTCTTCCTCATAAATAAATAGATTTGGTTCCGCATCTGAAAGAAGAACATCTAATTCACGTGATGTAAGCCTATAATTCAATGGAACAATCACTGCTCCAAGTTTTATACATGCTAAAAATATTAGAACATATTCAGAACTGTTTTTAGAATAAACAGCTATGCGGTCGCCCTTTTTAATATTGTACTTCATTCTAAGGTAATATGATAGTTCCGTAGTCCTATTATTAAAATCTGAGAATGACCATTCGAGTTTACGATGGTATTCACGTAAAAAAAGTTTATTCGGTGTATATTTTGCCCACTTAGCAAGCCAATCAATTTGGAAATTCATTACTCTTTTACTCCTCCCAAAATTTTATGCATAATGAATGCAATCAAGGTTGAAGTGATAATAGCAACGGCTGCGGCAACTCCGGGATTTTCTCCAGTTGCAAAAGAAAAAGGAACAGCAAGTTTACCATAGTACATAGTAAAATGAACAGCTACAGCCACTATTGATGCAGTAATCGGAACAATTTTTTTGACATTCTTTGCGAACATACCGAGTAAAATTGGTATAAATGCAGCAGAGAAATAAGCATAAACCCCGTTCTGAGCAAAGATAGCAACACTCAATTTCGGATTAACCAATTGATCATATGATATATAAATTGTAACCGCTGCTAAAAGCATAATTACAATTCTATTAACTAAGATTATGCTTTTTGATTTTTTAACTTCATCATTACTGAATTTATTTTTTGCTAAAGGAACAATAATATCCGAGGTAATCGTTGTTGAAAGTGATTGAACTAATCCCTCCAATGTTGAAATTCCCGCAGAGATTAAACCAAGTACAACTAATAATCCAACATAAACAGGAAATTCCTTTACTACGTAGGCTGATATTACTCCGTCGAGTTTTAAGTTAACTCCATTGACTGTTAAATCCGGGAAAGCTAATCTTACCCAAAGCCCTGTTATTACAACAAGGAAGAATATGGTTTGGGTAATTATTCCGAATGTTAAATATTTATTTACATCTTTGTCGAATTTAAGGAGTAACGATTTAGTTATTATGTGAGGCTGGCAAACAATTGCTATTCCAATCACCATCTGTGCAATAATGATTTCAAAAAAATCTCTGAATAAAAAACTAGAATCATTTGTAAAGCTTGTTAGTTTAGGATCTATCTGATTCAGCTTCTCAACTAATCCATGAACACCATTACTGAAATGTTCGTAACCGGATCCGAGTAGAATGAATGCAACAACCAGCATTATTAATGCTTGAATCGTATTTGTATAAACCATAGAATTTGCGCCGCCGAACATCATATAACCAAAAATAAAAATCACTAAAGAAACCATAATAGTCAGTTCGTTTACATTTAATGATTTTGATAATACTTTAGTAATACCAACAACAATCAGAACTATAAATGTCATAAGTAAAAGTGACAGTATTGCAAAGAAAAAACCATATCCTTTAGAGTTATAACGTGTTCCCATCCATTGAGCCATTGTTAAAGCTTTAACTCCGGTTCCGTGTTTACGAAATCCTTTTGTAAAGATTACTAATGAAACCATCGCCGCTAATGGCATTGCAAAAGCATATGATATTACTGCACTAAATCCATAGAAAGCTATAAAACCGGGATTAATTATAAATGTAGCAGCACTCGTCATCGAAGCAGCTAATGCAAGTCCGACAGCAAACGGTGAAAAGTTAACACTTCCGACAGCATAGTCTTTCATGTTCTTTATTTTCAATGCACCTCTCACAACAAAAGTTAGAATAACAATCATATAGATTATTATTAAAACCCATGAAGCAAAAACCATTTCATTAGAAGCTACATTTGTCACTTCTTTATCCTAATATTAAATTCTAAAAATCGCATTGGCAAAAGCAAGTCCACCACCGGAACCCATAAACACAACTAAATCATTATCCTTAACAATTCCCTTATTTCTTGCATCAGCAAAAGCCATAGGGATACATGCAGAACCGGTATAACCATAATATTCCATAATTGTATAGCCTTTATCTCGACTTACATTAAGCTTATCAAGTGTTTCCCAAATTCCATTAATATTTATTTGAGTGAAGAAATAATGATCAACCTCTTCAGGAGTAATTCCAATTCTGTTACATGATTCCGTTATCATTTCTGACCATTTAATCGGATTTATTTCTTTAGGGAATTTTTTAACAAACTTTAATAGATGATCTTTATCGTCAAGTACTTTTTGAGTAAGCGGTTTAAAAGTTCCACCGGCATAAATACCCATCCAATCGTGATATTCACCTGCTGTAAAAAGATTACTTGTCAAAAACCCTTTATTCGAGTTTTCCGACGAACTTAAAACGACTGCACCTGCACCATCTGCAAAAAGTGTAACAGTTTTTTTATCAGTTAGATCAAGATATTTACTCATTGCATACGCCCCCACAACAAGTATATTATTGTATTTTGAATCGGCAATAATATATTTGGATGCAATATCAAGCGCAGTCACAAAACCTGCACAAGCAGTATTTACATCAAACGTACCCGATTTTTTTGCTCCAATTTTGTATTGAAGAATTGATGCCGTTGAAGGTGAAATATATTCAGGTGTATCAGTTGCGACAATAATTAAATCTAGATCTTCAGCAGCTACATTTGCATCGACTAAAGCGGATTTGGAAGCGTTCACGCATAAATCAATAGTTGACTGATTTTCGTTACACCATCGTCTTTCTTTAATAGTTAAATTCTCTCTTAACCATGTATCAACATCTTCACCGAGAATCTCGTTAAAAAAAGAATTTGGAACCACCTTTTCAGGTGCATAAAAACCGGTTCCGGTTATAATCGCATTTCTCATTAATTTTCAGTTTTCTATTTCAATTATAAAATTAATCCACCGTCAACACTAAGAGTAATTCCATTTACAAATGAAGCTTCATCACTTGAAAGAAAAAGATAAGCATTAGCTATGTCGATTGGATTTCCAAGTCGACCCAATGGTGTTTTTTCCTTCAACATTGTAATTACTTTTTCAGGGATGGAATCAATCATCTCTGTCGCAATAAATCCGGGGGCAACCGCATTTACAGTGATACCTTTTCTACCAAGTTCCCTCGCCCAGACTTTTGTCATTCCTATAATGCCCGATTTTGTAGCCACATAATTCGTCTGACCAAAATTTCCATAAAGCCCAACGACAGAAGAAGTATTTACAATTTTACCGTACAATTTTTCTATCATAAATTGTGAGACTGCTTTAGTACAGTTGAAAACACCGGTTAAGTTTACATCGATTACTTTCTTCCATTGCTCGGGTGTCATTTTTTGTAGTGTCGCATCGCTTGTTATTCCGGCATTATTGATTAGAATATCTATAGTTCCAAATTCTTCCTTAACTTGTTTAGCTGCCATTTCAGTTGATTCATATGAAGTAACATCAACTTTGTAAAAAACTGCTTTCCCGCCGGCAGAATTAATTTCAGCAGTTAGTTCTTTTCCTTCAACCTCAAGTAAATCCCATATAGCTATTGTTGCTCCATGTTCGCTAAAAAGTTTAACTGTAGCTTTACCGATTCCACGTGCCCCTCCGGTTATAACCGCAACTTTGTTTTCTAATCTTTTCAAGTTACTTCTCCTTTTGCTACGTTTGAAAAATTTCAAACGTTAATTTTATAAAAATCAAGATTATTGATTGTAAATCTTTTCTCTTTCTTCATTCCATTCAGTAAGAAAATTTCTAAAATGCTTTTCCATAAGCAAGTAGAAACTCTCCATTTCATCTAATCGGATTTTGGCAATCTTAAGATTTTCTTTTCCGGTTTTAGCAACTACCAACTTCAGTTGTTTTGCAATGCGGGTGTTGTTTTTAATGAGTTCGTAATTATTTCTAAATGCATTTTCGAATACTTCCGGTTCGATTTCATAATAATCTTTTCGATTATTTTCCGGTGCCCATGCTTTACGAATTAATTTTCTCTCTCGAAGCCGCCTAACAATCTGACTAATAGGTCCTTTACTTCTTCCGAGTGAATTTGTTATTTCATCTAATGAGAGTGGCTGAGGTGAGAATAGAAGAAGTGCTACAATATGCCCCATCAGTTTATTCAACCCGAAGGCTTTATAAGCATCCCCGAATCGCTGAATTATCTCTTTTTGTATCTTTTGTTCTGTTGTCATTATGTTTTTTATATTTGAAATATTTCAAACGCTGAAAACATAACAAGACCTTAGTTAAAAGTCAAATTATTTTTATTGTTTGTTTCTGAACCACACCCCAGGGTGGGCATCCAAAAACGGATTTAATTCTTAAAATGTTAGATTTTGAAAAGCGATTCTATTGAAGCTATACAGTTGAAAATGCAACTCAAATAAAAACCCCAAACCTTCGAGGTTTTCAAAACCTCGAAGGTTTTTAAAGTTAGCAATATCTACTTCATCAATAAAAGTTTCTTAGTCGATTTATACTCATTTGAACGAAGTTCATACAAATATACTCCGCTTGAAAGCCTTGATGCGTTGAAGTCTATACTGTATTTACCGGCTTGTTTCTCTTCGTTTATTAGTGTGGTTACTTCTTTGCCGAGTATGTCATAGATTTTTAGCGTCACTAATCCTTCTTTCGGGATTTGGTAAGTTATTGTTGTTACCGGATTGAATGGGTTCGGGTAGTTTTGGAAAAGGGCGTATTCGGTTGGTTTCTTTGTTCCCGCGAAACCAACTTTTGTCATCTGTCTCTTTTCAAACTCCGTAGCATCGTTCATCAGATTTGCTAATGCATAACTTACATCTCCCGATATTGGCGTTCCTTCAACTGTTGTTACTAA
>JAUXVN010000051.1 GCA_030684555.1 Ignavibacteria bacterium | reverse complement strand
AACGGCATAAACTGCCGTTTTTTTTCATCAAAATTTAAAAGAGTGTAAAAAAGTTAAACTTGTGGAAAATAATTTTCAGAAAACAAGGCAGTATGAAAATAACCCCCGATTTCAAGTGGATTTTCACACAGCCTCTTTATCTGTTGGATTATAAAAAATCAACCTTTTTATTAACGGTTTTACCTGTGCACCTTTGGTGTAACCGTTTATTAACTTTTTAGAGTTGACTCATTTCTGATTTCAATTCATTTGTTTATTTGTTCTTTCAGTTTTATTTTTCAACTATTAATCATTAATCAGAAACGGTAGGTACATATGAAACAAACCCAACTAAATGAATTAACAAATTTCATTCAGCGGATGTTAAAAGTTCAATTAATTTTATCAATTATCTTTTTATTTGCTCAACAATCATTTGCCCAAAATGATTATGACGAACTGTGGAATATTACTTCCAAAGCTATACCGGGACCCGGAGCAGGTGAAAATTACATACAAGCAAAAAGCAGTAAGTTTCTTATTGTTGATTTCTCCCAACTACAAAATTACCTCAGCACATTTCCCTCTGAGGAATCAGTTAAAAATAATAGTGCTTCTCCGGTTGTTATGACGCTTATTAATCCAAAAGGAGAAAAAGAAGATTTTCTTGTGATGGAATCTTCTATCATGGCTCCCGAGCTTGCACAAAGATATCCTGAAATTAAAACTTTCATTGGTCAGGGAATTTCAGATCCGGTTGCAACGATAAGATTTGATATTACCCCGGCAGGATTTCATGCACAAATATTATCAGCTAACGGCGCCTGGTATATTGATCCTGTTTACATGCGTCAAACAAATCTTTACATCACCTATTATAAAAAAGATTATATTGATCCCTTAGAGCGAACGATGGAGTGTTTATTAATTGAAGATGAAGAAATAAGTAATCAAATAGCTGAACTAATTAGACTTGGATTTGCAGACAGAGCCGGAGAACAATTAAGGACTTACAGAACAGCAATAGCTGCAACGGGTGAATATACTGCTTATCATGGTGGGACAGTTCAGTTGGGTTTAGCTGCAGTTGTTACCGCACTAAATAGAGTTAATGGGGTTTATGAAAAAGAAGTTGCGGTTCGAATGGTGCTTATAGCTAATAATGATTTGATTATTTATACAAATGGTTCTACCGATCCTTATACAAATAACAACGGTAGTACAATGCTTGGTCAAAACATTACTAACCTAAACAGTGTAATTGGAAGTGCTAATTATGATATTGGACACGTATTCAGTACAGGTGGTGGTGGAGTTGCATATCTTGGTTCGGTATGCGGTTCAAGTAAAGCCGGCGGGGTTACAGGCTCACCTTCACCAATAGGAGATCCATTTACAATCGATTATGTTGCTCACGAAATGGGACACCAATACGGTGGAAATCACAGCTTTAACGGTAGTGCGGGTAGTTGCTCCGGTGGAAATAGAAATGCTTCAACGGCATATGAACCGGGCAGCGGTACAACTATTATGGCTTATGCAGGAATTTGCAGTCCGCAAAACATTCAAAATAATAGTGATGCTTATTTCCATGGTGTTAATCTTGATGAAATAATTGCATTTACAACCGGTTCAGGAAATAGCTGTGCGGTTGTTACACAAACAGGAAATAATGCTCCGGTTGTACAAGTCCCGACCGGCGGATTTTCTATTCCGATTAGCACACCATTTAAACTTACCGGCAGTGCTACCGATGCTAACGGTGATGCACTAACTTATTGCTGGGAAGAATTTGATCTCGGTGTTGCAGGCGCCCCAAATTCACCTTCCGGAAATGCCCCGATTTTCCGTTCATTTACCCCGGTTACTTCTCCAACAAGACTATTTCCTCGGTTAGCGAACATTTTAAATAATACTCAAGTGATGGGAGAGATTCTTCCAACATATGCGAGAACATTAACATTCAGGTTAACAGCCCGTGACAATAAAGCTGCCGGTGGCGGTACAGGTAAAGCGCAGTTTGCATTTTCAGTTGTTGCTACCGCAGGTCCATTTGCTGTTACCTATCCAAATACTAATATTTCGATTCAGGGAAATTCATCCCAAACAATTACCTGGAATGTTGCAAATACAAACGTTGCCCCGGTTAATGTTGCTAATGTAAATATTCTTCTCTCGACTGATGGTGGACAAACTTTCCCGATAACAATTGCAGCAAACACACCAAATGATGGAACCGAAGAAGTAGCTATTCCAAACGAGGCGACAACTTCAGCTCGAATTATGATTGAAGCTGTTGGAAATGTTTTCTTCGATTTATCAAATGCTAACTTTACAATAATTGATAATCCGATACCTGTTGAATTGGCATCTTTTAATGCAGTTTCTGATGAAAATGGTGTTGTGATTACCTGGTCAACAGTTACAGAAACAAACAACTCGGGCTTCAATGTTGAAAGAAGTTCAAACGGGCAATCGTTTGAGAAAGTTACGTTTGTTGAAGGAAATGGAACTTCTACTGAAAAACATTATTACCGTTTTGTTGATAATGCTCCAATCGGCGGTAGAAATTATTATCGTTTAAGTCAAGTTGATTTTGATGGGACGATAAATAAATCAAATATTGTTGAAGTGGATGTTGAACTACCTTTAACATATTCATTAGAGCAAAATCATCCGAATCCATTTAACCCTTCAACGATGATTAACTATCAATTAGCTAAAGATGGATTTGTAACTCTTAAAATTTATAACGTTATCGGAAGAGAAGTTGCCGTGCTTGTTAATCAAGTAAAGCCGGCTGGTAAACATACGATTGAGTTTAACTCAACAAATAACCTTGCAAGCGGAACATATTTCTACGAATTACGTTCCGGTGATTTCGTTTCAACCAAAAAACTTATGCTGATGAAGTAGAGATTAGCAACTTTAAAACCCTTCGAGGTTTCCAAAACCTCGAAGGGTTGAGGGTTTTTCCACGGTTGTCAGGAACCCAGGCTTTATGATTTATCATTAACTGAGAAATATCTATTTTTGTAAGGAACGGTCGCGACCGTTCCCTACATTTTAGAAATTGGACATTCTATAGAAAATTTCCAACGGCTGTCAAGAAATAGTTCTCGACCTCCAGGCAAAAAAGTGGAAGCCGTAGTTGTAATGCGGCTTATCCGTAAAGTCGTTCTTTGAGTAAATAAACACAAAATATAAATCAGTAGATTTTAGCCGAAACTAAACAATTATAAGCACCCTACAACTGCCGAGTGCCCAAAAACAAATGTAACAAGGCACCATGCAGTTGCCGAGTGCCCAAAAACAAATGTAACAAGGCACCATGCAGTTGCAGTATACCCTAAACTGAGTGTAATAAGGGACTTTACAGTTATTGTCTCCCTGAATTTGTGCATATTCCCACGGCTGTCGGGAACCACTTCTCGACAGAGGATGGAGTAAAACTAAAGGATATAAATAAACAGCGGAGCGCTCATGTTAAAAAATAATGTTTATTACACAAAACCAAATAAGAGGCAATTATGTCCTTAAACTCATTAACAAAACTATTTGCAATAATATTACTTCCGTTACTCTTTACTGCGGTGAGTTGTAATAAGCCGACAGAGCCAACTGATACTCCACCAGGGCGAAGAGATTATGTTTGGAGTGTGGATACTATTCCGGTCAAGAATTCCGTAATGAAAGATATGTGGGGAAGTTCCCCTTCTGATATTTGGATATGTGGTGATGGAGATGACAGGCGACAATCATTATGGCATTATGATGGAAAAAGTTTCAATCCCTACAATGAATATATAGTATCCGCAACTTCATTTTGCGGTTTTGCACAAAACAATATTTGGATGTCGACAGCTTATGGCAGAATTTATCATTATGATGGTTTTAATTGGAAGATTGACTCGGTTTTCACAATGGAAGGATATGACGACGTGATTATTCAACAGCTTTGCGGTACATCTCCAAATAATATCTACGCAACCGGCATGGCAGTAAATCTGGATGAATACAAAGGAATAATTCTCCAGTATGATGGTAAAAAATGGACTAACTTAAATATTCCAAATATCCCGGTCAATTTATATAATATACAATATAGTAGAGAAGATAATCACTTTTTTCTGAGTGGGGCACATTTTGATAATTCAGAAACATCAGAAAGGTTATATACATTTAGTACCTTATTAGTAAAGTTCGTGTAATAGTTGGCAGAATATTTAGTAATTGAAAGCAGGCACCAAAATTACATCTTTAACAAGTTGAGCTGCTACGATAGCTTCTTTTCCCAAAGTAGTAAGATAATATTTATAAGAATGCTGAGCCTTCTTAATTAAGCCATGTACTAAAAGACGCTTAAGTAGTCTGCTGACTTTGCCAGTGGAAAAATCAAAAATATATCTGAGATGTTTATTCCTAAATCCGTTAATAGTAAATTCACCCCGTACTATGGATAAAAGTAAGGATAGATCAAATTTGGAAAAGAAGTTAAACCCTCGATAGTTCCGATTATGTACGGTTTTAGTTTCAGTAATTTTTTCAAGCATTTTCCTTCCAACTTCTTTGTTGTCAAAAGCAGAGATAAACTCAAGATACCTTTTGTTGGCAGCTTTGAGTTGATCTTTCAGAAAGGGAAGACTGTAAATGCTTTTCTTTAGCGGAGCTATCTGATTGGA
>JAUXVN010000036.1 GCA_030684555.1 Ignavibacteria bacterium | reverse complement strand
TATAGCCACCATAGGTTTGGTAAACAATAATATACCGCCTTAATATGTTTTACCATAAAATGTGAATATTGAATAAAAATCGCTTGTATCTATACAATAAGTCAAAAATTCAGAGGCTGAAAAATCGCTGACCTTTGTCGGGATGACAGCAAGGGTGGCACATGTGTCATGCTGTTCGCCAGTGGCGAATTGATTCAGCATCTTTTAGCATCGATGTCATGCTGATGTTTCGCCGCGGCGAATCAGCATCTGTTTGCGTTGCAGATTCCGTCCGCCGCGGCGGATCCGTCGGAATGACAAAAAAAACTCCATCCTTGAGATGGAGCTTAAAACATTGATCAACTTGTTTGTTTTATTTCATCAATACAAATTTCTTTATTGATGTAAAATCATTTGCTGTTAGTCTATATATATAAATTCCGGTAGCTAACTCATTCGCATTAAAGTTGATTTGATGATATCCAGCTTTTATGTTTTCGTTATTGATTAGTGTTGTTACTTTTTGTCCGACTATGTTATAAACTTCGAGAGTAACTTTTGAATCCATGGGAAGAGAATATTTTATTGTTGTGCTTGGGTTAAACGGATTCGGGTAATTTTGTGAAAGTGAATATTCAGTTGGGATGTTGTTTAATTCAACTTCAACTACATCGCTGTAAGAAAATTTACCATCAAAATCTATTTGTTTCAGACGGTAGGAATATTTTCCGTTTTTTACTGATTCATCTATAAAAGAATATTCTTTTGGAGAATTTGAATTGCCGTTCCCTTCAACGAAGCCGATGGTTTCAAAATTTGTAATTTCTAATTTTTCATTTTTAATTGTTCTCTGAACTTCAAACCCGTAGTTGTTTACTTCCGTAGCGGTTTGCCAATTTAAGTTTATATTGGTACCAGCGACCAAAGCAGAGAAGGAAGTTAATTCTACAGGGAGTGGATTATTGTTATCACCGCCTAATCCGAATTCACTAAAACCTGTAAAGCCTGTCCAGGTTAATAAATTACCGTCAATGGAGGAGGCTACTCCATAGTCTGTCCAATTTCCACTCGCATCATCTCTTTTAAGCAAATGAAGTGTGGCAAGGTTTAACACCCCAACAACATCAGTGACATCAAACGTTATTGAATAGGTTCCGTTAACAGTGCCGGAAGTAACAATTATAGACCAGTATTGAGGCGCAAGGTTTGTTAATCCGTCCGGCAAAGCACCGCCTGGTGATGATAATATTTCATCACAAGTTAACTGAAGTTCGCCTCCGTTATTGGTAATAAATTGGACCACTGAACCTGTACCTGTAAACGTAATAGGATTAGTGTTGCCTGCCGGAACTACCTGGTTGTTTGTTGCAGTTGGTTTTACTCTAATTGAAATGTCATCTACAAAAACATAATCCTGAAAAGCAGCGCTATAACAATGCCAGCCGATGTAATATGAACCGGAGGAACCTGGGGTAAACTCGCCGGTACCCTTCACGTATGCTGTGTTATTAATATTATTATTATCGAAAATAGCTGAGGAAGTCATTCCTGCCGAGTTTTGAGTGGGTCCCCATTTGACTTCAAGTTTTTCAGGGAAAAAATTTTGTCCTGCGCTGTAATAGAAAGTAACCTCGTAAGTAACTCCTGCTGTTAAATTCAATCCGGGGCTGAAAAACCAATCATCTGCAGCACTAGCACCATGGAAATCATACGTCATTGCATTTGGCACAGAACGAGGAGTGCCTATACCGGAATTCATCCATGCTCCATCGCCGTTTGTGTTCTCAACAAACCAGCCATCTGGTAGCGCCGGTGAAATTATACCATCAAAATTTTGCAGATAAGGTGGGGTAAATGTTAAATCGACCGGTAAGACTTCTTCGGATGTGCGGAGAATTGTCAGATTATGACCCACGGCAGTTACATTATTTGCATCGGTACATGTAACATCAAATAGCCAATTTTCAGTTATGTCTGATTGTAATGTCCAGGTGGTTCCACCATCTGTTGTCCGAATTATTTCCCCTTGATTGGAAACAACTGTTCCGATATTTGTGCTCGAAAAACAAACACCCCATAAATTGGTTATTAATCCACTATTCTGTTGGGCCCAACTTGTTCCCCCGTTTGTTGTTCGTATGATTTGGCTACTTACGCCGCTTACTCCTCCAACAGCAGTACCGTTATTTGCATCTGTGAAATAAACATCATTTAAATAATCAAATACATTAACAGACTGTACCGTCCAATTCGTCCCTCCATCTGTAGTATGAATAATTGTTCCAACGTCACCTACAGCGGTTCCATTATTCACATCGGTAAATATTATACTTTTCAAGGCATTTGTTGTATTACTTGCTTGGGTACTCCAGTCAGTTCCTCCATTTGTAGTTCTAATAATAACACCACCCGAACCACATGCAGTCCCATTATTTGCATCTGTGAAACAAACTGAATTTAAATCCTGTGCGGTGGGACTAGTTTGTGAAGTCCAATTTGTACCACCATTAGTTGTACGAACAATGCTCCCTGCCCACCCAACTGCAGTACCTGTATTCGCATCTGTAAATGATACGCCATACAAAACACCCATAGCAGGGCTTGTTTGTTCGTTCCATGTTGCGCCTCCATTAGTAGTTCTGAGTATTGTAGCTGGTGTGAAAAAATCAGCGCTAAATCCTACTGCAGTACCTGTATTTGCATCTGTAAATGAAACGTTTCTCAAAGCAATATTGCCTCCAATTCCAGATGATTTTTCCGTCCAGTTTGTCCCGCCATTTGTTGTAATAAGTATTATACCCATTGAGCCGACAGCGGTACCATTATTTGCATTCGAAAAAAATACTCCATCTAACCCTCTGGTTGTACCACTAGTCTGAGATGACCAATCTGTTCCGCCATTGGTAGTCCTAACTATTGTGCCGTTATCACCAACTGCAGTCCCGGTATTTGCATCCGTAAAGGAGACAGATCTTAATGTATTGGAAGTAAAACTTGATTGAAAACTCCAGGTAGCACCTCCGTTAGTGGTTACTTTTATGGCACCGTTATTTCCAACGGCTATTCCATTATTTACATCTGTGAAAGCAGCTCCATAAACCCAGGTAGTTATAGTACTGATCAAACTCCAATTTGTACCGGCATTTGTTGTTTTGTAAAACTTCCCGTTTGAAGTAAAAGCCATTACGTTGTTAGCGTCAATGGATAGAACCGTATAAAAATGACTTGTTGTTCCGCTGGTTTGAGACACCCAATTAGTGCCGCCGTCTGTCGTTCTAATGATTACACCGCTGTTTCCCACTGCAGTCCCATTATTGGCGTCACTAAATGAAACATCATGCAAAGTAGTAGCCACTCCGCTTGTTTGTTCCACCCAATTTGAACCCTCATCTGTTGTCCGAACAATTTTTCCTTTAACTCCTACGGCGGTTCCATTGTTTGCATCTGTAAATGATAAACTATATAATTCCCGCAATACAGTTGTGGATTCGATACTCCAGGTTGATCCGCCATCTGTTGTTTTCATTACTCGCCCAGCATCCCCGACAGCCCATCCGACGCTTGAGGAAACGAACTGGACATCAAATAAGTGATCTCCTTGTGGTAATGGGTTTTGCCACGACCATGTTTGTGCATAGACGACAAAAAAAGTGCTAATAACAATGAACATTATAAAAGTTTTTTTCATGACGCTTCCTTTTGTTTTTAAATTTCATTTTCAATATGTAAACCGAGAGATCTTTTCACAATCCCACTTTGGGGGGAGGTATATAGGCAATGTGATGTTAAACATATATGAGAGGCAGTTGTCAACAAGATTAGTTACTAACTCAACTTACGCAGATATTGCAGTCCGTTAGCTAACGGATACATATCAAGACTATAGAATTCCCAACAAAATATGAGATCGATTATAATTAAAAATATTTGTTTGAATGGATTGAATGAACAGACCGCTCCTACGGAGCTGGAATATTTTCTTTCTTATTCTTTCTACAAACAGAAAACTCCTACGGAGCTAATAAAATATGAGAATACAACCGTTATAA
>JAUXVN010000007.1 GCA_030684555.1 Ignavibacteria bacterium | reverse complement strand
GGAAAAATACCGTTGTTGTTGAGAGGATTGAAAAAAGTGACGACAGAAGTGAACCTTTATGTAACCGTATATAATTTAAAGCGTCTTGTCAACATAGACCCATTTGAGCACTTAATGATGAAAATAGAAAATTACAAGTGGGAAACGGCATAAACCGCCGTTTTTTTCATCAAAATATAAAACAGTGAAAAAAGTTAAACTTGTGTAAAATAATTTTCAGAAAACAAGACAGTATGAAAATAACCCCCTATTGCAAGTGGATTTTCACACAGCCTCTGAAGGCAACGGTAATTCCCGTCGCTTTTAAGCGACGGCGAAAAACAACAGAAATAATGGCTTTAGCCACATTTATTTTCTTAAGTTGACAGGCATTGCTTACCTAAACAAGAGTATTAATTAACGTTAGCATGGTTTCAAAATCATAAGGCTTATTAAGAATCGTGGTAATTCCCACACCGGAGGGGTCAATATTCTCTGAAACTTTATAATTACCCGAGGACAAAATTATTGGGAAATTAAATTTTAATTTTCTGATTTCTTTGATGCATTCAACCCCGTTCATCTCCGGCATGTTGTTGTCAATTATCAATAAGTCTATTTTCATCTCCTCGGTAAGAATTCTTAATACTTCGTTTCCGTTATTTACTTTTATTACGGCGAAATTTGATGCTTCAAGCAGCTCAGTTAATAATTCTTGAAGCATAATTTCATCTTCAGCAAGAAGAATAATTTTTTCAGCGTGTACCTGGATTGGTTTTGTGTATTCTTTCTGTGCCGGCAGGTAGATGTCGAAGCGAGTCCCTTTCCCCTCAATACTCATCACATCAATCATCCCTTGATGAGCTTTGATAATTCCATAAGAGACGTATAATCCTAATCCTGATCCTGTCTCTTTTCGTTTAGTTGAAAAATAAGGATCAAAAATCCGCAAAATATTTTCGTCACTAATACCGCTTCCGGAATCAATTACCGAGACCAATAAATATTCTCCTTCTGAAAGCAAAGGAAATTCAATGTGATTTTCTTTATCGATAGTCTGATTAGCAGCTTTGATGATAACTGTTCCGCTATCATTTATTGCTTCTTTTGCATTTACACAAAGATTCAATATTACCTGATAAAGTTGAGGTTCATACCCAATTACATTGCAAATATCATCTTTAATTTCAATCTGCAAATCTAT
The DNA here is from genome assembly GCA_030684555.1 of Ignavibacteria bacterium. Taxonomy (GTDB): domain Bacteria; phylum Bacteroidota; class Ignavibacteria; order Ignavibacteriales; family Ignavibacteriaceae; genus JAGUXE01. The sequence goes on along the minus strand of JAUXVN010000007.1, from coordinate 23,987 downwards.
ACCTGCCGGGAATGTTTGTTGTACAACATTTGCAACATCGTTAATTATTTTTCTTAGATCAATCACTTTTTTTAATCTAGCAGTAGGTTTGCCATATGACAGCAGCCCCTTTACTAAATCTTTCCCTCGCACTGCAGCATTTTCAATATTTTCCAGGAACCTCATATTTTCTTTTGAATTTTGATTGATTCTTTTCAAAAGATTAACACTTCCAAATATTCCTGAAAGAAGATTACTAAAGTCGTGTGAAATACCGCTTGCAAGTTTCCCGAGAGTTTCGAGCCGCTGCTTTTGAGCTAGACGTGTTTCAAGATGCTTTGTAAATTCATTTGCTTTTATTAGTGTTAGTGAGAAACCCAATAATAAAGAGAATTGATTGATTATATGAATATCGTTATCTGAAAATGTTCTATTTTTTGCGATAGTAATTATAGCAGAAAGTTCATTATTTGTAAAACATGGTGCAAAAATTATTTCTTTCAAACGGAGTTGTTTCATCAAATTTGTGGTAAGTTCCGAAGACTCTTTTGATGTTAAATAGTTCTTTTTGTTTATTTGAAACCACTTTATAAGGACCGGTAAAATCTGAGTCAACTCTTTTTGAAGTAAACTTTGCTGATTTACTTCATCAACTAAGTCGTTAAAGAAAAATTCAGTTTCACCATACTGAAGAATTATTGTTATTCCTGCTTCGCTTCGAGTAGCCTCACAACATTTTTGCAAAAGTATTGAATACAGATTCTCCGGGGTAGTATCTCCTAATTGGAAGGAGAGTAGATTGTTAAATTCTAAACTTGATAAATAAGAGAAATTTGAATTTTCTTTTTTTGAATATATAACTGAATTTTGTGCGGTTAACAATACCCGATAGGCTTTAGAATTAATTAAAATTAAACTCGTAACAAATTGATCTTTTTTTAGAAGTAAATTCTCCCCTCCTAAATAAGCATTAAAGGCACTTTCAATTGTTGAGGATAAATCTGCTAATTGGATTTTCTGATCTCTAATAAAGTCAATAAAATTAGAGCTATAGGAATCGACACCTCCATCTAATATGAACGAACAATAAATAGAATTTGAATCATTCATTATTTCAATAAAAGAATTATACGACCCAATATCATCTAAAAATATTTTTTTAAACATTAGGTTTTAGCTTATATTTTTTAATCTTGGAGTACAAAGTCTTTTGGCTAATTCCAAGTTGAAGAGAACTCTGAACTCTCTCCCAATTATTCTGGTCGAGTACCCGAAGTATATGAATCTTTTCTAAATCTTCCATGTTCACTACATCTTTATATTTTGAGGTATTAAAATCTTCTACATCTTCCTTAATAAATTGATTTATAGATGAAGGTAGAAATAAGTTTTCCAGCTTGATTAGATTATCATCACTAAAAATTATTGCTCTTTCTATTATGTGTTCCAACTCTCTTATATTTCCCGGGAAATAGTAATTAACTAAAGCATTTACGGCTTTTTCCGAAAGATTTTTTGGCGATCTTATTGGAGATTTTACTTTAAGAAAATGTTGAGCGAGTGTAACTATATCCTCTTTCCTATTTCTTAAAGGAGGGACGGTTAAAGTAATTACGTTTAACCTAAAGAGAAGATCACGCCTAAAATTTTTCTTTTCAATCTCTTCCATAAGATTTCTGTTTGTTGCTACAATTATTCGCACATTGGATGTAAAAGTATTTACTCCGCCAACTCTTCGATATTCACCGTTTTCCAAAAAGCGTAAAAGTTTTGGCTGAATATTCAAACTCATTTCACCAATTTCATCAAGGAATAGAGTTCCCCCATTTGCGAATTCGACGAGCCCTTGTTTAGAAGTTTTTGCATCTGTAAATGCCCCTTTTTCATAACCGAACAATTCACTTTCAATTAGTTGATCAGGCAGAGAAGCGCAATTAATTGCTACAAAAGCCTTATCGTGTCGGACTGAATTTTTATGTATAAATTCAGCAAGTAATTCTTTTCCGGTTCCGGTTTCTCCTTCAATCAAAATACTCGAATCCGAAGAAGCTGCTTTTGCAGCTAATGTCATTAACTGTTTAAGTGCCTGGCTGTCACCAATGATAGATGAAGATTTAATATTACTGGCTTGCTTGGTAAGCAATTCATTTTTAATTAAAAGCTCTTTATGTTCAATTGCACGATTGATGGTTACGAATAGATCATCAAAATTATATGGTTTGGTTAAAAAATCATAAGCTCCTAATTTTATGCAGTCAATAGCTTTTCTGATTTCAGAATCGGCGGTTAAAATAATTACTTGAAGTGAGGGATAATTTTCTTTAATAAAACGAAGAACTTCTTCTCCCGATACTATTTGCATGTTGAGATCAAGAAGCACTAAATCATAAGTTTTCTTTTTGATGTTTTCAATTGCATATTTACCATCATAAACCGTATCAACAGAGAAATTTTTTTCAACCAATTGTTCTTTGAGAAGATAACAGAGCGCTTCATCATCATCACAAACAAGTACTTTAATAGCGGTAATCATTGATTTTCTCGAAAGTTCGGAATATCCAATTATTTAATTGTTAAAATTACATAATAATTCATTTGAGTTAAACATAATTATAGTTCTTTTAACAAAAAAATATTTTTTGGAAAACGATTAAATGTGAACTTAATTTCATAAAATAATCGTTGAAAATTTAATCTTTTTGTTAGAGGAATAGAAGATTGAATATTTCTCACTTTTTTAAACGAAGTGAGAATAAAATGTTCAAACAAAATATAAGTGGTTTCTTAATACTACTATTCATCAGTTTGGGTTTGTTCAGTTGTAAAAATAGTGTCACAGAAAATAAGAGCATTCAAGAAATCCATTCTGATAAAGCATTGAAGAACAATATTATTAAGGGTAAATATTAGGGAGTAATTTGTGAAAGTAAAGAAAGTACTATTAATCGGTGATTCAATTACTGAGGCTTTTTCAATAAATGAAAACCTTAATGATTTCAATATTATTAATAAAGGTATTTATGGTGATAATACTCAGGGTGTTTTAAGCCGCCTTCAAAAAGATGTTATTAATGAATATCCCGATTATGTTTTTCTCCTCATCGGTACAAATGATTTAGCTCTTGAAAGAAGCGATGAACAAATTTTAGAAACAGTTCATAATATAATTGATACACTTACTTCTTCTTTAGTTCTTGCTGAGATTTATTTGACTTCAATTCTTCCCACCAAAGATATTGAAGACAGACCGAATGATAGAATCAATTCAATCAATAAAAACTTTCAAAAAATGGTGAACAATTTTGGAGTACATTATTTTGATTTAGCCGCTTTTTTTAAGGATGAGAAGGGAGAATTGAAATCGGAGTTAACAGAGGATGGGCTTCATCTCTCAGCAAAAGGTTATCAATTATGGGCTGAGGTTTTGAAAAACAAACTTTCGATAAAACCAACTCTTTGTTAACCATTTCAGTAATCGAAAATAATTAGATTGAATCTAAATACCTTCCTCTATATCTTAAATAGATAAATATTCAAAAGAAATGAAAAGAATTACCATACTTTTTTTAATAATAATTTCTGTGACAGCAGTTGTTGCTCAAACCGGCGAGTTCAGAATTACCCGCTTAAAATATAGTGGCGGGGGTGATTGGTATAACGATCCATCAGCAGAAGTTAATCTATTAAATTTCATTAAGAGTAATACTAATCTAAGAGTTAAAGCACAATATTCGTTTGTTGATATTGGTTCAGATGAAATTTTTGCACATCCGTTTTTATTTATGACAGGTCACGGCAATGTAGTTTTTTCATTGACCGAGGCTGAAAGACTTCGAAAATATCTTGAGAACGGCGGCTTTCTGTTTATCGATGATGACTATGGTTTTGATAAAGCAATTCGAAGAGAATTAAAAAAAGTTTTTCCTGATAATGAACTTGTCGAACTCCCTTTTTCGCATGGGATTTACAATTGTTTTTATGATTTTCCTTCCGGACCACCAAAAACACATAAGCATGATGAGAATCCGCCGCGTGGATTCGGTCTTTTTGTAAATGGAAGGTTGGTCATTTACTATACAGTCGAGGCAAATCCGAGTGATGGCTGGGCGGATGCAGACGTACACAACAATCCACCTCAAAAGAGGGAGGAAGCTTTTAAGTTTGGAACTAACATCGTCCTTTGGGCGCTAACTAATTGAGTAATTTGTGAAAGTTGATTCAACATATTATAAATATATCTTAAATAAACTTGATAATCTGATTAAGAGAGAATTAGTTGTCAATTTGTTAAACGGAAGTCTGCAATTAATAACAATAATTACAACTATTTTATTTACAGCAGTTTTATTTGAGTATACATTTAATTTCTCTGCATCCATAAGAACTTTAATCTTTTACTCTTTTATTATTGTAGTTCTTGTTGCGATGTTCTACTATTTACTACTTCCTTCCGTAAAGTCATACGCATTCAAGAATCAATATCGGTATCAAAGAGCTTCTGAAAAAGTTGCGCTATTTTTTCCTCAGGTAAAAGATGAGCTATTAAATGTGATACAGCTTGTTAACCTTCAGAATTATAATTTGTATTCTACCGGGCTTATCAATGCAGCGTTTTTAGAGCTTTATTCAAAAGTAAAACCGTTGAACTTTGAAAAAATCATTTCATTAGAACGAAGCAAAAAACTTGCACGGATCTCCATTATTTTCATTGCAATATTCGTAACACTCCTTTCATTAAGCAGCGAAGCTAAATCGGCATTTTCCCGACTTATTAATTATTCACAAGAATTTGTTCCACCACAGAAATTTCATTTTATTGTGATTCCTGGGGATGCAAAAATAACAAAAGGGAGTGATGTTCTAATTAAAATTAATGTTGAAGGCGATATGCCTTCTAAAATTCAGTTTCACTTTAAAGATGAGACGGAAACATCTTTTAATAAAGAAACACTTTATGCTGATTCATTAGGAGGATGGACTTACAATATTCGTACGGTAAGAACCAATATGTTCTACTTCGTTTCTGCTGAGGGAATTGAAAGTAAAAAATATAAAATTGAAGTTATTGATAGACCGATTATTCAAGGATTATCATTAAAGATTATCCCCCCGGCATATTCCGGTCTCCCTGTTGTTGAGCAATCGGATAATGGAAATATTACCGGACTAACCGGAAGTAGTGTTAATATTTCAGTTCTTTCTTCAAAATTACTAAGTTCTGCAAAAATTATTTTCGGTGATTCAACATCCATTCCGCTTACGTTTAGTGATAAAAATGGGAGTGGACGTTTTACACTTCGAAAAGATAATAGCTACTGGCTGAGTCTTCTTGATGAAGATAAAAACGAAAATTTATCACCTATCACTTACTCAATAAAAGTATTAAGTGATTTGCCTCCGTCTATTGATATGATTTCCCCAAATCGTAATGTAAACATGAATGATGATCAACGTCTTCCAATATCTGTAAAAATTGCTGATGATTACGGTTTCTCAAAATTAGTTATTAACTACAGACTCTCTTCATCGCGATATGAATTACCACATGAAAATTTTACATCTGTTGAAATTCCATTCACTCAAAATCAAAAAGAACAACTCGTAAACTATATATGGAATTTGAGTAAATTCAATTTAGCTACTGAAGATGTGATAAGTTATTATTTAGAGGTTTTTGATAATGATACTTTCAGCGGATATAAGTCAGCTAAAACGGGACTCTTTACAGTTCGCATCCCGTCAATTGATGAAATATTTGCTAATGCAGATAATACACAAGATAAAATGGAAAAAGAACTTATAGAAACTTTGAAAGAGGCAGATGAGCTTAAAAAAGAACTTGACAAAATATCAAAAGATTTGAAACAAGATAAAAAAGACTTAACCTGGCAGGAAAAAGAGAAAATTGAAAAGACGATGGAATCTTTCGAGAAGCTACAGGAAAAGGTTGATGAGATCAGTCAAAAACTTGAGGAGACGAAAAACGAACTTCAACAAAACAATCTTCTTTCAGAAAAAACTTTAGAAAAGTATATGGAACTTCAAAAGTTGATGAATGAAATGACTTCTGAAGAGATGAAAAAAGCAATGGAAAAACTCCAACAAGCATTGCAAAATATGGATAGGAAGCAGACACAAGAAGCTCTTCAAAATATGAAGTTTGATGAAGAGCAATTTGAAAAAAGTATAGAACGGACTCTCAATCTTTTAAAACGAATTCAGATTGAACAGAAGATGGATGAAGTTGTTCGGCGTACTGATGATCTGCAGAAAAAACAGGAGAATCTTGAAGAGCAGACTCAGAATGCTAATATGGAAAATCAGCAGCAACGAGATGAACTTACAAAAAAACAGGATGAGATAAGTAAGGACTTGAAGAAACTCGAAGATGAGATGAATGAGCTTAAAGAAAAAATGGATGATTTTTCCGATATGCCGAATAGTGAGATGGAAAAGTTAAGTGAAGAGATGGATCAACAGGAAAATGAAGAATTATCTCAAGAAGCATCTGAACAATTAAAAAATCAACAGAAACAGAATGCACAAAAAAGTCAAAAGCAGTTATCAAAAAATATGCAGAAGATGAAACAAAGTCTTATGCAAATGCAGCAGCAAATGGCTCAGCAAAATCAAATGCAAACGCTGGTTGATTTAATGAAAGTGTTAAATAATTTAATCTCGCTTTCTAAACAACAAGAGGAATTGAAAACCCGATCTCAAACAGGTGATCAAAGCTCAATGAATCCGGAGAATGCAAAACAGCAGAGTAATCTTAAAGCTAATCTTGAAAAATTAATGAACCAGCTTTCCGAATTATCTCAACGCACTTTTGCGGTGACACCCGAAATGGGAAAATCACTTGGCGACGCAAGACGGGAAATGGATAAAGCTATTGATGCGATGCAAAATCGAAATTCGAATATGACTGCCAATAATCAAGGTGAATCAATGAAGTCACTCAATGAAGCCGCCGCAATGATGAAAAGTTCAATGGACAATATGATGCAGCCGGGTGGTCAAGGTGGGGGAATGATGTCTCTTATGCAGCAACTTGGAAAAATGGGACAGCAGCAAATGCAATTAAACAATAAGACTCAAATGCTGCAACAAATGATGTCGGGACAGATGTCTCCGGAGCAGCAAGGGCAGCTTCAACGCTTAGCACAACAACAGGAATTAATTCAAAAATCATTGGAACAATTGAATAAAGAAGCACGGGAATCGGGCAAATCCAAAAGTCTTCCGGCTAATCTTCAAGAAATATTAAATCAGATGCGGGAAGTTGTTACAGACATGAAAACTGATAATCTTGATGACAACATTGTTCAGAAGCAGGAGAGAATATTATCAAAACTGTTAGATGCACAACGATCGATAAATGAAAGAGATTTTGAAAAGGAACGCGAATCAAATACGGGTGATAATCTAACGAGACAATCCCCATCAGAATTGAATTTGAATAAGCGGCGCAATAAAGATAATTTGAAGGATGAATTAAATAAAGCTATACAGGAAGGCTATTCTAAGGATTACGAAGACCTGATAAAAAAGTATTATGAAATGTTACAGAAGCTTCAGAAGTAGTATTTGAAGCGACTGAATTTGCGAAAGGACCTTAAAGTTTAAAAACTTATATTAAATCAGTTTAGAGTAACATACCTCAATTTTCTGAACCCACTTGTACTAGTGAAAGATGATAACAATAACTCTCATCTTTTAAGGAGATTTTATAATTAGTTTTTTAGAAATCAACCTCTAATATGAAAAATTCCTCTAAGTACATAAAAATTTTAACTAAATTTTCATCGTGCATACAAATAATTAATGAGTAACTTTCTAAAAGATAATATTTTCTTAACAGTGAAATTAATCTTAACAAAATTCAATTTTGTAATTTAGTTAATACATATACTTTTTTTGAGAAACATGAGCATAGATCAAAATCTTAAAATGTGGGTTGTGACTGCTGATATGGGATATGGACATCAAAGAGCAGTTTACCCGTTCAAACACCTCGCTGAAGATGAAATTATTACGCTCGGTAAAAATGATTTTTCGACTAAGCAGGAGAAAAAACAGTGGAAGAACATTTTAAATGCTTATGAAACTTTCTCAAGAGCTTCAGATGTCCCTTTGATTGGGAGAAACCTTTTGTCCATTATGGATTTCATATTGCAAATACCTTCATTTTATCCAAAACGAAGTTTGTCAAGAACAACATATCAAGTAGAATATCTTCGCAACAAAATAGAAAAAGGAATTTGTGAAGGTCTAAACAAAAAAATATCACAAAAAAAACTCCCTTTTCTAACCTCATTTTATGCTCCCGCAATTTTTGCTAATATGAATTATATAGACGACATTTATTGCATTATTTGTGACGTTGATGTAAATAGAGTTTGGGTACCGAAGACCCCGAAGGATAATAAAATTAATTATCTCGTCCCTTGTGAACAAACTGCGAACAGATTAAAAATGTATGGTATCAATGATGATAAAATTTTTATTACCGGTTTTCCGTTACCACTTGAACTAGTCGGAGATGGTTTGTCGATTCTTAAATCAAACTTAGGGAAAAGACTGATTCGCCTGGATGCCAAAAGCAAATTTATCAACCGCCACCATAAAAGCGTTGAACATTTATTAGGAAACATTTATCCCCAAACAGTTAAGAACAAGGCGATTACCATCAGTTATGTTGTTGGAGGAGCCGGTGCTCAAAAAGAGATTGCTTCGGATATTGTTAAAAGTCTTAAAGAAAAACTCGTGAATGGAAATGTTAAACTTAATCTAATTGCTGGAATTCGTCCAGAAGTAATTTCCTACTTTGAAAAACTCAATGACATAATACCTTCAGCAAATATCGAAGTTATTTGCGGAAGAAATTTAGATGACTACTTTTCGAAATTCAATAATGCCTTACATGAAACTGATATTTTATGGACAAAACCGAGTGAGTTGGTTTTTTATTCGGCTCTCGGAATTCCTATCATACTGACCCCGGAGATTGGTGCGCAAGAAACGCAAAATAAAAATTGGCTCATAAAAATTAATGCAGGTATGGAGCAGCTTAATCCGAGATACGCTGATGAATGGTTATTTGATTTATTAGATGATGGAATTCTTGCTGATATGGCATGGTCAGGATTTCTTAAAGGAAGAAAATTAGGGACTCAAAAAATTATAGATTTAGTATTCAACAATACTTTTGAACAAAGTATAAATCCGTTGGAAATGTAATTAATTATGGAAAATTATTTATTCTTTTATTTGAAAACCGGAGGGGGTCACTTAGCTCCGGCAAAAGCTGTCGCTAATTATTTTAGAGAAAATTATTCCGCCACAAATATTATACTTATTGATGGACTAACTGAATCTAAAAGTATTGCAAAACGGATTATAGAGGATGGATATGCAATTTTGCAATCAAAAGCTAAGTGGTATTATGAATTTCTCTATGCCACAAATAAGTTTTTACCAATCGGATTTTTTAATATTCTAATGACAAACTACTTTGTTAAGAATTATCTTAAAAAGACTATCCTCGAACATAAACCTTCGAAAATTGTCATCTTTCATTTTTTTCTGATTAACCCAATTTATAAAATTCTTAAAGAATTAAATTTAGATATTCCCATATTAACAGTAGTGACAGACCCATTTACAGCACACCCACTTTGGTTTCAAAATAAAAAACAAAAGTATATCGTTTTCAGTGATCGACTGTTTACGGAGTGTATTAGTCGAGGTATTCAAAAAGAAAATATTTTTGTACACCAATTTATAATTGATGAAAAATTCTCAAGAAAACTTTCTAATTCTGAACTAACTGATTTTTGTGAATTAAAAAATATTAATTCAAATTCAAAAACAGTTTTACTTTTGGGCGGGGGAGACGGTTTGCCAAGAGGTGAAAAGGTTTTGGATGAATTGCTTATGAATAACAACGTATATCAAATAATTATTGTTTGCGGAAAGAACAAAGAGCTTTTTTCTAAAGCAACAATTTTAAGAGAAAAATTTCCAAAGTTATTGGTTTTTGGATTTGTAGATTTTGTATATGAGCTATTAAACATTGCCGATATTGTTATAACTAAGTGTGGCGCCTCAACCATAATGGAAATTCTGTTACTGCAAAAAGTCCCGATTATTGTGGACTATATTTGGGAACAAGAAAAGGGAAATATGGAATTTGTCCGTGATAATAATATGGGAATTTATCAAAAACGAATTTCTGAATTGCCCGGCATAATTAACCGTTTATTGAGTGATTCTGATTACTACAATTTCTTTCTCCAAAATATAAAAAAAGCTAAATTGCATACAGGTACTTCGCAAGTGGCTGAAACAATTAAAACCTTGATTTGATAATCTGCTTCCAGCTTTAAACTAATTCAATCTTAACAACTATTACAATCAAAACCAATTCCGAAATTGAAGTAAGTGAAATTCCCCTTCAATAAATTTTCATTCTTGATTAATAGTGAGCATGTGCAAAACTCTCATTACTCAATTCTAACAGAGGAGAGGAAGTGTTTGGAATCTCAACAGAATTATATTCTATCCTTTCACCAGTAGTATTAAGAATATTGATTTTTAAGTAAGCCCCATTACTATTCTTCAGACTTCCTCCGGCATTCAAAAATTTAATTCCTTCACGTTCATAATGGATTGTCTCATGAAGATGACCATGCAGTACTAAGTCAATTTCATACTTTTGAAATAACTTTAATAAAACTTTCTTTTTTCTCAGTTTCATTGTTTGTTTTTCAATGTTTTGCCAAAGTCCCGCTACAGAGAAATGATTAATGTAATGCATCTGGTTAAAGTGATGGTGGATTAACACAATTTTAAATTTTGCATGATTTCCAAAATTATCAATTATAAATTCAATTTCCTTTTGTTCAGACTTATCCACTTTTCCATTTGATGCAAATGGATTTGTAACTGAAGAGTATAGATCATTTGAGTCAACTCCAATAATTAAAACATCACCAATTATTTTTGCATAAGGATAACCGTTAACTTTTCCTCGATAAATGGAATTACTAAAACTATCTTTCATGATTTTGTTAAATGAATCTATTTTTTCCTCATAGTCAGTTTTTCGGCATCTTTCAGGAAAATCAAAGATTTCATCCGGTTTTTGGATACCACCATAAATATCGTGATTACCGGGGATAATCGACAATCTTTCACCAAATCGAAAACCAAAGTAATCCAAATTGTTTCTAAGCAATAGAAGATTAAGTTCGTCTGCATTATCTGTTAAATCACCTGTTATAAAGAGGTGGTCAATCTTATTATCGGCGCAATACTCCAGCAGTTTGGTGGTCTGTTCTAAATTTGAATCTCGAAAATATGTATTAATATGTAGGTCTGATATGTGTGAGAATTTCATCTATACTTAAAATATTTTATTGGAATAGTTTTTAGTAAAATTCAATTCCTTTGCAGTTGAAATAAGTGGATTGCAGAAACTGATTTTTTAATAGTTGAAATATTAAAATTTTAGTATTAAGCCAATATTAATTTTTCTGAAGTTCGGTTGAGCTTGAAGTAGGAACAGAAAAACTTAAACTTTCATAACTGATTTTTTCAAAAAAAAAGGAAATGGATTCTCTAAATAGTCAAAGACTTGCTACATTCCATTTCTGGGCAATCTTCTCGGCGGTATCGGAATGGGCGCCTTTATGGGGATGGCAGGCTTAAAAGGAATGCTGCGTAGGACAATCTACTTCAATGGCGAATACAATTCTTACATGATACTTGCAGCGCTTTCCGGCTCATTGCTTCTTCTCGCATTTTTAGCTTTCTTCTTTAATATTGTTATGAGCGTAGGTTTGAACGGTGTGATCGGAATTTTTATGCCATCTAAATTAAATACAACTGATTTACTTCCGGCAGATAAATAGAATCGTAGGTTTGCATCTTTTATTTAAGTCCCTTATTGGTTTAGACCGGTAAGGGATTTTATATTATTACTATATTGGGGTATCTAATAATTAATAAATAATTCTTTATAGAAAATGCCTCGAAAGTTGATTGAAAATAAAGATACCTTGCGTGACATTCCGTTATTCTCCGAGCTGAGCATAGAGCAATTAAGAAAAATTTCATCGTTCAGCAAATTAAAAAGTTTTGATAAGCACGATAGAATTTTTAACGAAGAAGAATTTTATCTTGGATTTTATATTCTGCTAAAAGGGAGCGTAAAAGTTTTTAAATTATCAAGAAATGGAAAAGAATCCGTTTTACACATCATTAGACAGTTAACCGCATTTGCAGATATTCCATTATTTGAAGGGGGAAATTATCCGGTTAGTGCCGAAGCTCTTGAAGAAAGTTTGACTCTCTTCATTCCCAAAGAAAAATTTCTTGAGCTTATCTATACGGAACCTGATATTTCCTTAAAGATGTTAGCAGGATTTGCCAAAAGATTAAAATCACTTATCAGCCAGCTTGAAGATATATCGTCAAAAGAAGTTCCCAATCGTTTAGCTAAATATTTATTAAAAGAAATAAAGACAGCCGGCACGGAAAATTTACCTGAACCTTTTGTTAAACTAACAATTCCCAAATCCACAATTGCTGCATACATTGGCACAATAACTGAAACTCTATCGCGTTCTTTCAAAAAATTGCAAGATGAAGGTATCATTCGTGTTAACGGAAAAAAAATATTTGTGAAAGACCTTAAAGGGTTAAAAGAATTAGCTAAATAACACCATTCCCCGCCTTCTGCTCCTCACTCATCAAATAATTATGGCAATTCCTTTAAAGTAAACAAAACTGACTTAAGTCAAGGAATTCCGCCCACTCGATAGTTAATTTCCCCGCAGAAAATTAATCTTTTAAAAAAGCGAAAAGAAATGACAAATAATCAACTTGATATCCGGCCTATTCCGCCGCGCGAAAAACACCCAATAATCTTTGCAACTTTTGATGCTCTGCCTATTGGCGAAGAGTTTCAGTTAGTGAATGATCACGATCCGATGCCTCTTTATTATCAGTTCAATGCTGAGAGACCAAATCAATTTGGCTGGGAGTACGTTGAGCGTGGTCCTGAAGTCTGGCGTGTGAATATTTCTAAAAAATAAAAAGAGAGTTGAGAGCTTTTTAAAAAGATTTCATCTATTTGTAAGATTTTATTATGATAACAAAAGATATGAAAATATCAAAGATGCTTGTGGATTTCCCTCAAACTTTCTATGTGCTGATAAAAGCAAGCACGCACTTTAAATGCTTGAGGATAAAATTCTCAGAAAAGCATTGGCAGGCAGGGTAACAGTTACACAAGCTGCATCAATTGCGGGGGTGGATTTATATTCACTCCTTTTCGAATTAAATAAATCTATAAATAATTCCTTTGAACCTAAACAAAACTTTAGTGAAAAAATGAACAACGAAAATTTAGTTAAACAAAAGCCAGAACTACTTAATAATATTAGCGCTGATAAAATTCATCAACTTGACGTTCGTCCAATTTTAGAAAAAGGAACTGACCCATTTCAAGTTATTATGGCTGCGGTAAAAGAGCTTAATGATAGAGATGTTTTAATTCTCATAAATTCTTTCGAGCCGCTTCCACTTTATACTGTGCTTGGTAAAAAAGGATATGAACATTTTACTGAGAAAGAGGATGACCTATTTAAAATTTATTTTTATAAAAATAAAATCGTGGAGCTTGTTGAAAATCTCTCGAAGCAAAAAACATCCCGAGAAGAAATTGATTATAAAAATGTAATTGAATTAGATGTGAGAGAACTTGTACCGCCGGAACCAATGATAAAAATCCTTGAAACTTTATCACATGTTGATGAGAATACTGTTCTGCTTGTTCATCATCACCGCGAACCAATGATGCTTTACCCGAAACTTGAGGAAAGAGGTTACGAAGCAGTTTCAAATAAAATTGAAGAAAACTATTTTAAAGTTGTGATAACGAAAAAAAGGAATGTGTAACTATGGTTCAATCGGAATCAATAGTTTCTGCTTATGCACCTCCATTTAGAATTGTTGCAAAATATTTCGTTGCAGCGATTATTTCTTTTGTCGTTCTTAATCTTCTTTTATTACTCAATTATTCATCAATTAGCGGACATCACTTTCAACCAAAGATTCTTTCCATCAATCATATTGCTACACTTGGCTGGATTACGATGATAATTTTCGGTGCGATGTTTCAGCTTGTGCCGGTTGTGCTCGAAACCAAATTATTTAGTGAAAAACTTGCCGAGATTCAATTCTGGATTTATCTGCCCGGCGTTATCGGTTTTGTATATTGCTTCTGGGTATTCGATACCGGATTTAACATGACGTTCTTTGCAACACTTCTTAATCTTGCAATGTTCATCTTTTCGTTTAACATTATTCTTACGATGAAAAGCGTTAAGAGCTGGAACGTCACGGGCTGGTTTCTTGCAGCAGCAATATTCTATTTGATTGTAACCGCAATTGCCGGACTACTATTGGCGATTAATCTTTGGACTCCGTACATAAAATTAAGTCATCTTCAATACCTAAATCTGCACGCACACATTGCATTCATCGGTTGGATTTCGATGGTGATAATGGGAGTTTCATTCAAGTTAATCCCGATGTTCACACTTTCACACGGTTATTCGTTAACACATGCAAAGCTGGCTTTCTGGATGATTAACATCGGATTATTTGGAATAGCAGCCACGATGCTTTTTGAGAAGACAACAAACCTTTATTACACATTTATATTGCTGGTTGTTCTAGGCATTATTTTCTTTCTTCTTCAAATTCATATCATTTTTAAAAACAGAATACGAAAGAAGTTTGATATCGGAATTAAATTTTCTTCTGCTGCATACTTTATGCTCGGTTTAACAACAGTGCTCGGCACTTTCATCGCTTTTGTCGATTATGAAAGCATAATCAATCTTACATTAGTGTATGGTTACATGATAATCTTTGGTTACATATCAATGTTGATTGTTGGGCAGATGTATAAGATCGTTCCATTTTTAGTTTGGTATCACAAATACAGCAGTAAAGTCGGGCTTGAACCAGTCTCGATGTTAAAGGATATGTTTATTGAAAAGTTTGCGGAGATAGAATTCTATTTAATGCTCACAGCGGTTTTTTGTTCTCTTTATTCTTTAGCGTTTAGAAGTGAAATAGGTTTATTGATCTCATTTTCATTGATGCTCATCAGTTCTATTATCTTCCTTTTCAATATGATAGCAATTTTTAGGAAATAATTAGTACGGCAAATAAACAAGAAATATTAGAAGTGTTAAAAGGTGTTATTGATCCTGAGATAGGAATAAATATCGTTGATCTCGGTCTAGTTTCCGAAGTCGAATCGAAAGCCGACGTAAATATAATTACAATGACGTTAACCACTCCAGGCTGCCCAATGCACAGCAGTATTTCAACATGGGTAGAAAATGTGATTGGCCATTTTGAGCCGGAGAAGAAAGTTGTTATAAATCTTGTCTCGGAACCGCTATGGACGCCCGATAAAATGACCCGTGAAGCAAGACAACAATTAGGAATGTAAGGGAAATATTATGTTTACGACAGTGCGATATTTTATTAAAACCAGCTTAGTATTTCTTGTGCTTGGAATAGTTACAGGACTTTATATGTCTTTTGCTAAGTATGTCTTTCAAACCGGTTATACGCAAGAATTAATTTCAGCGCACACTCACTTAATTCTTGTCGGTTCTGTTATGATGATGATTATGGGTGTTGCTTTGTGGTTTTTTCCGCGTCCCGAAAAAGATGATAAAAAATACAATCCGAATTTAATATCAACTACTTACTGGTTATTGACAATCGCAACAGGTCTACGATTTATTTTTCAGGTTACAACATCATTTTACTTTGTTGGTTGGGTGAACATAGCAATCGTGATATTCTCATCCTTACAAGTTGTTGCAATGATTTTATTTTTTTATTCAATGTGGGGAAGAATAAGAGCAGTTGGGAGCCAATACCGCGAAGCAAAAGGGGAAAAGTTTTAAAATGGCATTGATGATAAATGATGACTGCATCAATTGCGAAGCGTGCGCAGTTGAATGTCCGGCTGAAGCTATTTATGAGCCAGATGAAAATAGGAATGCAAAGGCGAAGCATTCAGCTCCAATTTCAAATGAACATTTTTATATTGTGATAGAAATATGCGATGAATGTTCTGGTTTGAATAAAGTTAAATGTATTGCTGTTTGTCCGATGGATGCGATTAAAGTAATTAGCCCGGTTAATAAGTTAACTAAAAAGCGATGACTTTATTAAAAAGATGTTAGATTTATAAAATAAAAAAGAAGTTGTGCAAACAAACGTAACCGAATTAATTAAAGATAATGAATTGAAAAATATTGTCATCATCGGAGCTGGATACGGCGGGCTTACAGCTGCATTACGAATCGAAAGATTATTAAAGAAAAGTGTTTTTTTTAATGTTCATTTGATTGATAAGAATCCATTTCATACAATTAAAACACAATTGCACGAAGCTGCTGTTCGTAAAACTGAAGTTTCCATTCCTCTTTACAAAATATTAAAGAACAAAAAAATCCAATTTCATCTTGGCGAAGTAAAGATTATTGACGTTGAAAATAAAACCGTTCAGATAAACGATAAACTACTGCCTTTTTTATTTTTGATTATTGCAATTGGCAGCAAAGTAAATTACTACAATATTACGGGAATGGCAGATCATTCTTTCCCTTTACAAACTTTATATGACGCGGATAAAATTTATGAACATAATTCTAATGTATGTGCCATATCGGCTTCTGAAAAAGATGAAAATATTAGAAAAGAAAATCTTCGTTTCGTAATTGGCGGCGGGGGTTTATCGGGTGTGGAGTTTGCCGGTGAATTAGCAGATCATACCTCAAAGTGTGTTTCTAATTTCAATATTGATAAAAGTAATGTGGAAATCATTGTAATTGAAGCTGCTGATCGGTTGGTTCCATTTATAAATGAAAATATTTCTGAAAAAATAAAAAATCGTCTTATACAAAAAGGCGTTAAAGTTTTGCTGGGTTCAAAACTCATTAAACGAACTGAGGATGAAGTCTTCCTTTCCGATAACAATATAATTAAATCTAAAAATTTTATTTGGACCGGCGGAATTCGTATTTCGGATTTAATCAAACGCGGTGGTTTAAAAACAAGTACGGTGGGTCGTTTAATTGTTGATGAGTATTTACAATCGGAAAGCAATAAACATATTTACGCAATTGGCGATAGTGCTAATGCAGTCAACCCCGTTACGAATAAACCTGTTCCGGCTGCTGCACAATTTGCATTACAACAAGGCAGATTAGCCGCCGAAAATATTTATGCAGAGATATTCGGAAGACCAAAGAATGCTTATTATCCGAAAGTTCTTGGCGAAGTAGTCAGTCTCGGCAAGCATCTTGCTATCGGCTGGTTAGCTTTGCCGTTTTTTAAGAAAGTTACTTTTGTCGGATTTCTCGGCAGACTTCTCAAAACAGCAATACGAGAAAAGCATATTTTTCTTTTAAGAAAAGAAAGCCGAAATTGGATTACATATTAAAAAAGGAGATCAAAATGTCAGAACAAGAAAGACCAAAGTTAAGTGAGAGAAAACTTAAAGATACGTTGTTATCTTTTTCAATAGGCAGTGAAACAGACAAACTCAAAAAAGAAACTGCGTGGATTAATGGAGATCGCAATGCTGTTACCTTACAGAAAAACTCAAACTTGCGTGTGGTGTTAATATCACTGCATAAAGGCGCTACATTACACGAACACAAAGTTGAAGGACCAATAACATTATTTGTATTATCCGGTAAAATGAATTTTATTGCCGGAGAAGAAAAAGTTATTTTAGAAGGTAATGAATTTATTGTATTGGAGAAAGCAGTTCCTCACGATGTTGAAGCATTAGAAGATACAACTTTCATTCTCACTATTATTCAAAATAAATAAAACTTAAATTAATTTAGGAGATCATTATGTTACTCAAATCAAAACTTGCGCTGATGTTATTTTTAGCATCATTTATTTTCATATTTACAAACTCAGCTTTCGCACACTGTGATTCTTATGACGGACCAGTTATTAAAGATGCCGAAAAGGCACTCGAAACAAACAATGTAAACTTAGTTCTTAAATGGGTAACTAAAGAACAAGAGAAAGAGATTACAACATTGTTTCAAAAAACCTACGAATTGCGCAATGGAGATAAAGTAGTTTCTGAGATTGTGGAGAAACATTTTTTCGAGACTCTCGTTCGATTGCACCGTGAAACCGAAGGCGCTCCATACACCGGCTTAAAACCCGCCGGAACCACAAAACAAATTATTCAAATGACCGATAAAGCACTTAAAGAAAACAATGTGGATGATTTTTTGCTAAAGCTGAATAATCATATTGATAAAGTTGTTCGCGAAAAATATCAAAAAGTTTCGAAACTCTATAAAGTAAAAGATGATTCGGTTGAAAAAGGAAGAGAATTTGTAGCTGCCTATGTTGACTACACGCATACCGTTGAAGCAATCCACGATATTATTGAACACGGCGGCGGCTCGCACGCGGGGCATTAAACATCAAAATAAAATTTAAATAACCGATTTGCATGTTTTTTCTTAACTTTTTAAAATGCTGGTTTAGTAAAAACATTAATAAGCATCTAAGGATTATTGTATGAAAAAATACTGGATATCATTTTCGCTTGTTATAATTATTTCCTTTGCGGTCTTAAGCTGGGTTGGTGTAAAAATATATCAGGAAAAACCGCCGATTCCTGAAAAGTATGTTACGGAAAGCGGTGAATTGGTTTTTACAAAGTCCGATATACAACAAGGACAGAACATCTGGCAGGCTATGGGTGGTATGCAGGTTGGTTCAATTTGGGGGCACGGAAGCTATATTGCTCCCGACTGGACTGCAGATTGGCTGCATCGTGAGGCAGTAATCGTTTTAGATATCTGGTCCGAACAGCAGTACAATCTCCCGTTTGAAAAGTTATCCGATGAAAAAAAATCGGCTCTCCAGGCAAGATTAATCAATTCTTTCAGAACTAACACCTATGATTCGCAAACAGGCATTATCACGTTAGACAATGCGCGTCTTACGGCAATCAAACAAAACACAGAGCATTACAGCGACATATTCATAAACGGTAAAGATGAATATGCAATTCCAAAAAATTCATTAACTGATAATGAGAAAATCAGGAAACTAAATGCGTTCTTCTTCTGGAGTTCCTGGGCTGCATCCACCAACAGGATTGATGACAACGTAACTTATACTAATAACTGGCCTCATGAAGAATTGGTTGGAAACGTTCCCACTCCGGATACTATTGTCTGGACGGGTGTAAGTATAATTTTGCTGCTGCTTGGTATCGGTGGAATGGCGTTATACTATGCTGCTAACAAAGGTGAAGTTGAGCATACCCGGATACCGGAGGATGATCCTCTGCTCGGAGCCTTTATTACCCCATCGCAGAGAGCTGTCGTTAAATATTTTTGGCTCGTCTCCGGTTTGTTTCTTCTTCAAATAATATTGGGACTTATTACTGCACACTACGGAGTAGAAGGAGGAGCATTTTATGGAATTCCGATTGCGGAAATCATTCCTTATGTAATTACAAGAACCTGGCATACTCAGTTAGGAATATTCTGGATTGCAACTGCATGGCTTGCTGCGGGATTATACATTACTCCGGCTGTAAGCGGAGTTGAACCAAAAGGTCAAAGACTGGGAGTAAATATACTTTTCATAGCTCTGATATTTGTAGTTCTTGGTTCAATGGCTGGTCAATGGTTAAGTGTAAAAAATATTCTACCTGATGAACATTGGTTTTTATTCGGTCACAGCGGATATGAATATATAGATCTTGGGAGATTCTTCCAGATAGCATTACTTATAGGATTATTTCTCTGGTTGTTCTTAATAGTCCGCGCAATCAAACCAGCACTGCAAAAAAAAGATGATCAGAAACCGATCCTTGTTCTGTTTCTCATTTCAACAATTGCAATTGCAACCTTTTATGCTGCAGCTTTAATGTACGGAAAACACACAAACCTTGCCGTTGCAGAATACTGGCGCTGGTGGGTTGTACATCTATGGGTTGAAGGTTTCTTTGAAGTTTTTGCTACAGTTGTTATAGCTTTTCTCTTCGCAAGGCTGCAATTACTTTCAATTAAAACAGCCGGAAAGGCAACAGTTCTTTCTGCAACCATCTTTTTATCTGGCGGTATAATTGGAACACTTCACCATCTTTACTTTTCCGGAACACCAATGGTTGTGCTTGCGCTCGGCTCGGTATTCAGTGCTCTTGAAGTTGTTCCGTTGTTGTTCGTGGGATATGAAGCATGGGAAAACATTAAACTTTCCCGCGCCAAAGAATGGGTGAGAAAGTATAAATGGGCAATATATTTCTTTGTGTCTGTTGCATTCTGGAATATGCTTGGTGCCGGCTTATTCGGATTCATGATCAACCCGCCTATTGCTCTTTATTATATGCAGGGATTAAATACAACTCCAGTCCATGCACATGCAGCCTTGTTCGGCGTTTATGGTATGCTTGGAATCGGTCTTATGTTATTCTGTTTCCGTGGAATAATGCCTGATATGGAGTGGAACGAAAATCCGATTAAATGGTCGTTCTGGTTACTTAACTTCGGTTTATTCGCAATGGTCGTTTTCAGCTTACTCCCGGTTGGATTGATGCAGACCTGGGCGTCTGTAGAACACGGGTACTGGTATGCAAGAAGTGCAGAGTTCTTACAAACTGAAACTATGCAAATGCTAAGATGGGCAAGAGCATTAGGTGATACCCTGTTTGGCATCGGTGTATTACTGCTTATTTATTTTGTGTATCAGTTTTCACTTAAATTTATAAAATCTAAAAAATAAAACGAAAGAAGGTAAAGACAATGTCAGAAACTACAAACAAAGAAAGTCTCATAGATGCCGTCAATTATCAAAACGGATCTATCGTAAGCAGGCAAATAGTTAAAAAACCAAACGGAAACATCACGCTTTTTGCTTTTAGCAAAGGTGAATCTTTGACCGAACACACCTCACCTTATGAAGCCGTTGTTTATATGGTAGATGGTGAAATGGAAATTACAATCGGTGGAAATCCATTTAATGTTAAAGGAGGCGAAATGATAGTAATGCCGCCAGGCATTCCTCACGGATTAAAAGCAACAGTTAACTCCAAAATGCTTTTAACGATGATCAAATAATAACCATTGCTGAAATGGGATAAAGAACTAAAATGAAATCATTACATATTCATTATTTTCAACATGTAACATTTGAAGGTTTGGGATGCATCGAAGAATGGGCGTTGCAAAGCGGGCATTCTCTTTCCGCAACTAAGTTTTATGAAAGCGCACTACTGCCTGATCTACAAGCTATCGATTGGCTCATTATTATGGGTGGACCTATGAGTGTAAATGATGAGGTCAAATATCCATGGCTTAAATTAGAAAAGGATTTCATCAAAAAAGCCATAAAGGGAAACAAATCTGTTATTGGTATCTGTTTGGGCGCGCAACTGATTGCTGAAGTTTTAGGAGAAAAGATATCTCCGAATAAACAAAAAGAAATTGGTTGGTTCCCGGTTCAACTTTCGGAACAAGGGAAACAGTCTCCCGTTTTTCATGACTTTGATGAATCTTTCAATGCTTTTTGTTGGCATGGAGATACGTTTCATTTACCACAAAATTCTAAACATTTATTTTTTAATGCGTGCTGTCAAAATCAAGCATTCTTGTATGGGGAAAAGGTTTTAGGCTTACAGTTTCACCTTGAAGTGACTAAACTATCATTACATGATATGATAAAGCACGGGAAATCGGAATTGATAAAAAGAAAATATATTCAAACGAGCGATCAAATTTGGGGTGGCATTCTAAATATTGAAAAATGCAATAAGATGATGTACAAAATTTTAGACCGCTTAGCTAAAAAATGAAAACATGTAAAACAAGTACTGTGTTTTGTTCAAAACTATGATTAAACAAGGAAGAAAACATTGAATTCAATTACCGATAGATCTTTTGCTAATAAAAAACCGCTTGTATATTCATGTTCCGGGTGCAGTAATATTGCTCAGCTTGCAAATGATGTTGCGGTAAAAATGGACAGAGATGGTTTAGCTGAAATGTCATGCATTGCTGGAGTTGGTGGAAATGTAAAACCTCTTGTAAAGATAGCGCAATCGGGTAGAAGAATCATTGCAATAGACGGTTGTGTTTTACAATGTGCAAAAAGTTGTCTTAACAATGTTGGCGTGGAACCGGACGTTCATTATGTGCTAACCGATTATGGAATGAAGAAAGAATATCATAAAGATTATAATGATGAAATTATTGATGAATTCTACGAAATGATTAGCGGTGAAAAAAAATAAAAATTCAAATGATCGAACCACATGGGTAGAAAAAATAGAAATGCTATTGCGTAATCATCAGGCATTTGTTAAACCATAATATGATATTAACGCGGGATTTCAGAAGACAATTGAAGAAGAAATCATTTTAATTTATTCACTTCTCAATGCATTTATCGGATCAAGTAAAGAAGCTTTCCGCGCCGGATATACCCCGAAGAATAATCCGACAAGCATCGAGAAACCGAATGAGTAAAAGATAGATGTTAAAGAAACACTTGCAGCCCATTCCGTTCCAAAGGCAATTATAAGCGAGCCGATCACACCGATGAATATCCCCATTACTCCGCCTCCGATACTAAGAATAGCCGATTCGATTACAAACTGAATTAGAATATCTTTTTTGCTTGCACCCACAGCCATCCGCAACCCGATCTCGTTAGTCCTTTCGCGAATAGCGATAAGCATAATTGCAAGAACCCCAATTCCGCCAACTAATAAGGAGATTCCGGCAATACTTGTAATAAGCATTGTAAAAGTGTCGGTTGTTTCGCGCTGAGTTTCTATAAGGTCGGTTTGGTTTTGCACCGTGAAATCATCTGCTTTATTTTGTTTATTTAAGCGATGCCGATCTCTAAGAACTTCGGTAATCTGTTTTGCCGTCTCCGCCATTTTTTCTTGATTGATTGACTGAATGTTTATTGAACTTATGTAACTCAGATTAAATACTCTTCTAAGCGCCGTTTGTATCGGAATAAAAATTTGATCATCCTGGTCAATTCCGTTCAAGTCAACCCCCTTTGATTCCATCACTCCAATAACTTCGAAAGGAATTTTTCCAATGCGTATTGTTTCGCCAATCGGGTCTTCGCTTCCAAACACATTTTTAACAACGGATTGCCCTAATACAGCAACCCTTCTTGATGCAGAATTTTCTTCATCGCTAAAGAACGATCCTTTAACCGGGCGAAAATTTCTAATCTCTTGAAATTCACTTATTGTTCCAACAATAGTTGTGTTGGTACTCAAGCTGCCGAATTTAACCTGCATTTTTTTACTCTGCACCGGTGCGGATAGTTTTATCAGCGAACATTCCTTCTGAAGTGCAGCAGCATCTTGAAGTGTAAGGGTTGTAACTACTCCGCGCATCTGCATTCTGCCGGCAGTTTTTTGAACTTGCCCCGCATTTATTATTAGAAGGTCGGTGCCCATCGCTTCTATTTTACTCAGCACTTCATTTTGCGCACCGTTGCCAATCGCCACCATAATAATCACCGCTGAAACACCTATAATGATTCCAACAAGCGCAAGGATAGTTCTTAACTTATGAGCTAAGAGCTGCTTCCTCGATATTTTAATACTTCGTGCTATTTTCATTGAGGCTCCTAAAGAATCGTTATTGACAATCCGTTAGCTAACGGATTTAAATTTGTAGAAAATAGAACTTTATTACCTTAGTAATAAAACGATCCGCCGCGGCGGACTGTTTCTCTACCTTATTACCTTATTGTTATAAAGATAAAATAATATCGGAATTCTTTACGATGGAAGATAAGGTAATAAGGTTGATATTCTTTTGATTATCCTGGTTACTAAGGTAATAAGGTTAATTATGACATAGATTTATGAGTCCACTCTAAAAAGG
>JAUXVN010000011.1 GCA_030684555.1 Ignavibacteria bacterium | reverse complement strand
ATGTAAAGCCTTTTTCCAGTGTGTTATGGTAATGTAATCTCTTGATGGGGTTTTGTGAAATACCGGTATAATATTTATCGGTAGTTTCTGATTTTAATATGT
This sequence comes from Ignavibacteria bacterium, assembly GCA_030684555.1. Lineage (GTDB taxonomy): Bacteria > Bacteroidota > Ignavibacteria > Ignavibacteriales > Ignavibacteriaceae > JAGUXE01. The sequence continues at coordinate 18,163 of JAUXVN010000011.1, read as the reverse complement.
ATAAATAGTATTTCATATAAATAAAAAACCCCAACATGTGTGCTGGGGTTTTTGCTCCGCGAGCAGGACTCGAACCTGCAACCCTTCGGTTAACAGCCGAATGCTCCACCATTGAGCTATCGCGGAATCAGTATTTCAATTATTCAATAACCCTTTCGGTTAACATCCCGAACGCTTTCGGGATCCACCATTGAGTTGTCGCTAAATACTATTTTTTAGAACATAAAATTAATAATATTGGTTGAACTTGTCAACCAACGAACTGAATATATTACTTTATTGAGTAACGGTTAAACCGTTTACGTGTCCGGTCAAAGCAGATTTTCTTCTTGCTGCTGTATTACGGTGAATTTTTCCCTTTGATGCAATTCTATCAATAAATGCAACTGCTTCTTTGTATAATCCGTCAGCCTCTGTCTTTTCAGTTGAAGATAAAACTTTTTTGGTTAAAGTCTTCAATTTTGAAATCGAACTTTTATTTATCGCTCTCTTCTTTGCGCTTACTAATATTCTCTTTTTAGCAGATTTATGATTTGCCATTCCTTAGTGCCTTATAATCTTGAAAAAATTGACCCTTAATATATAATTAAATTTCAATTCTGTCAAATAAAAAATTCTCTAAACCCCTTCCGCTTTGCCATTTTTGCTCTATAAAGTTCCAATTTTTCCAAATAATTTATCAAACTATTAAAACGTTAAACCTTTACATATAAATGCCTTAGAAGAATAAGCCTGCTTAATCGCTTTAGGTGACCCTACTTTTGTATTGATTTCCCCTCCCTCAATGTAGTATATTTGTGGTTTGATTTTACAAATTTTAGGAAAATTACTGTTGATGACGGTTTACAGATCTTTCTTTCTTATTTTCTCCGTTCTTTTATCCTTTTCCATCCAATCATCATTTGCGCAGGTTGTTTTTAAAGAATTAGCTCCACATAATAACTCTAATTCTTTATATAATTTTGTCGAAGAGTCAGGTGTTAGGAAAGTTATTCACTTAAACGGAAAGTGGAATGTATATTTTGCCGATGATGATTCAAAGCAGAAAACGAGTATCTCAATTCCCTCGCTTTATGTTGGGGGAACAGAGTTGGTATTCGAAAAATCTTTTGAACTTAACTATAAAGATTTAACCAAGAGTAATTTTGAACTCCATTTTTTAGGATTAAATTATTCTGCTGATATCTCAATAAATAACTCCCTTATTTATCGCCATTCCGGGGGTGATTTTCCCTTCTCTTTTATTCTTCCAAAAGATTTGCTTAGACATGACAAAAGAAATACTTTATCAGTTAAAATCTCATCGAAATTAGATTCTGAAAATACAATTCCGGTTAAACAAAGATTTTTAGCCCCGGCACATATCGGTGGAATTTTCAGAGATGTTTATATTAGAGTTGTACCAAATATTTTTATTTCTTCCTTTTCATCCTCATATAAATTTTTAGGCGGTGGGAATAAGTTTCGATTTACCGTAACATCTAAAGTTGAAAATACAAATTTTAAAGCACAGGTTGACTCATCTTCAAAATCAAATTGGTTTGATGTTAGATATAACTTGATCTCTGAAGATAAATCTGTTGTTGCGACTTCAACCATATCCGTCCAGGTACTCAAGGGAAAAGAAAAAAGTGTAGTTCAGAATTTTGATATAAATCCCCTCTTATGGCATCCGGATTCTCCAAGCAAATATGCTGTGCAAATTCAAGTTTCACATGACGACATTTTAATTGATGAAATAACTAAGAGTGTTAGTTTTTATAATATTCAATCTTCAAAAGATTCCTTATATCTTAATGGAAAATCTTATCAGCTAAAGGGTGTAACATATATTCCTTCACATGAATCCTTCGCCTCAATGATTTCATATGAAGCGATGGAAAATGATCTGAAATTAATAAAAGAGACTGGTTTTAATGCGGTGAGATTTGCATTAAATACTCCGCATCCATATATGCTTTCGCTTTGTGAAAAATATGGTTTGTTTGCTTTTATTGAAATCCCCGTGAATTCAGTACCCGGGGATGTGATTGAATCACAAAATTTTCTTGCGCGTTCAAAGAATTATTTAAGTCAGTTTGCCTTAGCGTTTGCAGATTATAAATCCGTAGCCGGTTTTGGACTCGGTACCGGATATATATCAACTTCAACAGCTTCTATTGTATATATTAAAGAACTATCTCAATTATTAAAGAATTTCAAATCATATCTGGTGTATGCTTCTTTCTCATCATTTGAAGGAGTGGAAATTCCCGAACTTGATCTTTACGGATTAGAATTTATTAATACTTCGATTGTCGACGATGAAAATGAATATAATAATTTGATTGAATTAGTCGGGAAAGGTAAACTGTTTATTAGCGAAGCAGGATATATTGCAAATCTCCGGAGTTCAAGCGGTTATACAAATGAATTCACATTTGAGGCTCAAGCAAAATATTTTGGAGATCTAATTTCTTTTTCTGAAGATAATTACAATGCCGGATATTTTTTGAACACAATGTTTGACTATAGAGGTGACTACCATTCAATTATTTCGGGATACAATAAAGAAAAAATTATCCATTTAGGAATTCTGGGGGAGAAAAGAAATTTAAATAGAATTACGTATAAGGTTATTCAATCAAAGTTAAATAACTCAGAAAAAGTCACTATTCCTTTGGGTGTAAAAAAAGACGACGCCCCGATGGTATTCATTCTTTTCGGTTTGGTGTTGGCTTTGATGGTTGGATTTCTGGTAAATACCGGCAGAAAATTCCGCGAGGATAGTTCACGTGCTTTACTTCGCCCATATAATTTTTATGCTGATATAAGAGATTTAAGAATTATCTCGGGATTGCATACAATAGTTTTATCTGTTGTTGCATCAGCAGTAATGGCATTGATTACAAGCAGTGTTCTTTATCATTTACGAACTGATATTTTCTTTGAAAAGTTTCTGCTTGCTTTCGGAAGTCACACAATTATGGAGGTTATGAGTTTCCTAATCTGGCAGCCGTTAGCTGCATTGGGAATTCTAACCGTGATCTTCCTTGTATTAATTTTATTCCTTACTCTTATTGTAAAATTGGGATCATTATTCGTAATGAACCGTGTGTTTTTCACTAATTCATTTTTTTCAGTAACGTGGTCATTTTTGCCTATTGTATTAATAATTCCGGTAGCTATAGTTTTATATCGAATTTTACATGCTGATGTAATCAATCCTTATGTATATATCATTTTAATCGTTTTTGCCTTCTGGGTAATTTACAGATTAATTAAAGGCATTTACGTTATTTATGACGTAAGACCTTCATCTGTCTATTTTTATAGTTTTGTTATTATAACTATAACTCTTTCTGTGGCAGTCTTTTATTTTCAATCAACAAGTTTAGTTGTTGATTATATACTTCATTATATAAAATAACCTTCAGAGTTAGATAAGAATTGTATTTAAAAAAACTTGACATATTAGGATTCAAATCCTTTGCATCAAAAACCGAAGTTTCTTTCAATAAAGGAATGACAGGAATTGTTGGTCCAAATGGATGCGGCAAAACAAACATTGTTGATGCAATCCGATGGTGCCTCGGTGAACAGAAGAGCAGCACTCTTCGCTCGGATAAAATGGAGAATGTAATCTTTAACGGAACCGCCGGACGTAAGCCAATGGGAATGGCAGAAGTTTCTTTAACAATTGAAAATGACCGCGGAATTCTTCCAACCGAATATTCTGAAGTTACAATTTCAAGAAGAATTTTTCGTTCGGGAGAAAGTGAATATCTTCTAAATAAAAATATTTGCAGGCTTAAAGATATCACCAATCTTTTTATGGATACCGGAATGGGAGCTAATGCTTATTCTGTTATCGAATTGAAAATGGTTGAAACTATCTTAAGCAACAAAGCCGAAGAACGCCGCAATATGTTCGAAGAAGCTGCCGGGGTTAACAAATACAAACTTCGCCGCCGGTTAACACTTAAAAAACTTGATGATGTTAAGTCAGATTTAACCCGCGTAAATGATATTGTTTCAGAAGTTGATAAGAAAGTTAATTCGCTTGAACGACAAGCTAAACGTGCCGATAAGTATAATAAAGTTTCTTCAACTTTGCGCGAATTAGAAATTGATCTTGCTGAACGCGAACTTGCTCTTTTCACCAAAAACAAAAATGAGTTTAAACTAAAAAAAGAAGACTCCTTCCAGCGCAAATTAGTTCTTGAATCAGAATTATCGCGGCTCGACGACCAGTTGAAAGAGATAAAAGAAGAATTATACAAAATTGAATTTGAGCTGAAGGAAAAGAGAAGTGAAATTTCAAGTCAAACCGAGAAGATTCATTCGGTTCAACAATCTCTTTCCGTTTCCGAAGAACGTAGAAAATCATTAACCCGTAATATCGAAAGATATAAACAGGAACTTGAGGAACTTCAAACTCAACTTGAAATTTCTGAATCGGAACGGGAAGAAAGCTCTGAACGAATTGAAGAAATTGCATCAAAAATAGTTGCAACTCAACTTGAAAAAGATTTACTGACCGAAAAGGTTACAGCTAAAAAATCAAGCGTTGATGAGCAACGAACCAAAGTTAGAGACTTTGCCGAAACACTTCTTGTTCAGTTTAAAGAAATAACTTCAAAAGAAAATGAACTTTCCAATATAAACGAATCCTTAAATCGTACTAATACTTCTATAGCAAAACTGAACGAGCAGATTCAACACTTTACTGCAAACATTGCCAAGACGGTTGGATTTATTGAAGAGTTGAGTAATGAGCGTTCCGATCTTCAAAAGAAATTGACTGAAGCAGAGAATCTCTTTACAGAAAAGCAGAAAGAAAAAGAAGAGAATGAAGCCCGACTTACTCAATTAAAAGAAAAAGAACTTGAAGAAAAAGGTGTGATTAATAATCTTCACGATAAAATTTCTTTTCTTCAAAGTCTTATTGATAATCTTGAAGGCTTTTCAAAAGGGGCAAAAGCATTATTGGAAGAGAACACATGGTCGAATTCTGACAAAAATCTTCTCGCCAATTTAGGAAACACAGCGGAGTTATATCAATTTGCTATCGAAGCTGCACTTAAAAGTAATCTCAATAACATTCTTGTTGAATCACTCGAAGAAGTAAAAAAAGGAATTAATTATCTTCAACAGCATAACTTCGGCAAAGCATCATTTTATGTCTCATCTTTTTTCGATAAAAAAGAAAATGTTTTTGAAAAGATAAATTCATACCTTCAACGTAGAAACATCAAAAAGATTAAGTCGGAAAGCGGATTTATTGGCTGGGCGATCGATCTGGTAGAAACAGAAGCTAAATGGCAGCCCTTCTTTAAACAATTGTTAAATGATACAATAATTGTTGATACTATTGACAATGCTTTTCGATTAGCTCAAAAATATAAATCATATAATTGCGCAACTTTAAAAGGTGACTTTGTTCATTTTTCAGGAGTTATTGAAGCCGGCTCTGAACCGCGCCTGGATGACACGCTTTTTGGAAGAAAACAACTTCTTGATAATCTTAAAAAAGAAATTCCGCTTAAAGAAAAACAACTTGCTTCAACAAAAATTGAAATTGAAAATTTAGAGGAAGTAATAACTTCAATCGACCTAAAAGTTTTGTCCGAAAAAGGAAGATTTTTATTAAACGATCTTGCTAATGTTGACAAGCAAATCTCCCGTTTCGAATTCGAAAAACAAAAAGCTTCTGATGAGATAGAAAAAGCACGAAAAGAAATTCAAGAGTTAGCCTCACACTCAAACTTCATTGATAACGAAAGAGAAAAACTCGAACATCTTCTTTCAGAGAGAGTTGAAGAAAAGAAAAAAGCTGATAACGAACAGCGTCTTTTAGATGAAGCATTTCAATTATTGGAATCTGAATACTCTAAACTGGTTGAAGCACAAAACAAAGTCAATCTCGAGCACGAACGGTTTCTTGGTGAAAGAAGAAATCTTGAAAATGCTGTTAGACGCGCAGAAGAAACTATTGAATCAGTCAAGCGTTCAATTATAAAACGTGAAAATGATATTAAAAGTAGTGACGAAGAACTTGTAACTCTTGTTTCAATAGTTGATGATAAACAATTTGAACTTGATGAGTTTATACTCGTAAAAGACAAACTGATTAAAGAAGAAGAAGGTATCGATTCTAAGTTCCGGGATATCCGCTCACGAATTAATAATTTGGAAGCCGAACAAAAAAAACTTCGACTCGAACGAGATGTTGTTGGGAATGACATTCATGCAAGTGAAATCAAATTAAATGAAATTGAATTAAAGACTGCAACTCTTAAAGAAAATATTTCGGAAAATTATTCTCTTACGCTTGAATTAAAAGATTTTGAAGATTTAGAATCGTTCGATTTTCACAGCCGTTCCGAAGAGGTGCATTCATTAAAACAGCAAATTAGAAATCTTGGACCTATAAATCTACTTGCATACTCAGAGTATGAAGAAGAAAAAGAACGGCTTGATTTCTTGATGAAGCAACGAACTGATTTAATTGATTCAGAACGTGATCTCGTTAAAACAATTGAGGAAATTAATAACACGGCTCAAACATTGTTCATGGATACGTTTGAACAGATAAGAACTCATTTTGTACGGATATTCCGTGGATTGTTTAACCCGGGTGATGAAGCCGATCTTCGACTTGAGGAAAATTCCGATCCGCTTGAAGCAAAAATTGAAATCGTTGCCAAGCCTAAAGGAAAACGACCAACATCAATTGAGCTTCTTTCAGGAGGAGAAAAAACTTTAACGGCTATTGCGTTGTTGTTTGCAATTTATCTTGTAAAACCAAGTCCTTTCTGTATTCTTGATGAAATTGATGCTCCGCTTGACGATGCTAACATTGACCGTTTTGCTAAAATTCTTCGCGAGTTTAGTACAAATACTCAATTTATAATTGTCACTCATAACAAAAGAACAATGGAAGCTACAGATACAATGTACGGCGTTACAATGCAGGAAGAAGGAATTTCGAAGTTGGTAGCCGTCAGATTTAATGAGGATTTTAATATTGTTGCATAAACGTTTTTATAAAAATATCAGTGACACGATTTATTGTTTCTCAAAAAGATTCAGACTGATGATATTTTTCTTTTTGATTTTTTCAACACATCTTTTTTCACAGTGGAATGAAAATCCATCTATTAATTCAAATCTAATTGTTGATGCTGTTAATCCAACTAATCTTTCTGCTTACGAAAATCCAAACGGTGGAACATATTTCTTTTGGGAAGATAAAAAGAAAAGCGAATCTTCTGTTTATTTTCAGCATTTAGACCAGAATGGGAAAGTTAGTTTTAGAGCTGACGGTAAACGTTTGAGTAATACAAAGGGAAATCAGAATAATCCCGTAGCTTCAGTTGGCACTAACGGTGCAGTTGTTATATGGAAATCGATAATTGATGCAAATACCCAGGCACTTTATGCGCAGAAAGTAGAAAGCAACGGTTACACTTACTGGAGCGATGCGGGAATCGAAATTAGGAAAGGTGATAATGAATTAGTTAACTATTCCATTGCATATGATGATGATGGACTTTCCTACATAGCATACATTGAAAAGAGTTTTTACTCGCCTACAAAATATTCATTAAAGGTTCAAAGATTATCCATTACTGGTTACACCGATTTTGAAAAGGATGGTATTGAAGTAGTACATTCACTAAACGCAAAAAATCAAGTTGTTATTAAACCCGATAATAAAGGAGGATTTTCAGTTTTTTGGATTGAGTTCGTTAACCGGAGAAATGTTTTAGTCGGAACCGCATTTAATTCATCGGGTAAACAGATTTGGGGACCTACAGAATATTCAAGATTTACAGGTAATGTATTGTCTTATAAACTACTTCCTCTCCCTAAACAACAGACTTACCTGATATGGCAAAACCTCGATAAACCGAGAACAATATCACATCAAATTCTTAATGAAAACGGCGGAACTCTCTGGGAAACTGGTGGAAAAAACTTATCTCGAACAAAAGGCGACCATACCAATCCCCAGGTTATAACTTCTTCCGATTCAGCAGTAATAGTTTCGTGGACACATGATTTAAATAAAGATAAAAATGTGTTTCTTCAAAAATTTAGGTTTAATGGTAAAACCATTTGGGAAGAGAACGGTTATACTTTTTTCAAAATTGATGGGGACCAATTCGGACAAACAATTGTCAGCGACGGAAAAGGTGGGGCAATTACCGCTTGGCTTGATCGGCGTGATGCGAAAATGCAGCCGAATATTTACGGGCAAAAAATAAATAAAAAGGGTGATATCCTTTGGGATCAAACCGGTACTCTTTTGGCTGCTTATAAGAACTCTGAGAAAAGCTATTTAAATCTCGTCTCTGATCAAAACGGCGGTGCTATTGCCATTTTTAAAGATAAACGAGAATCTATAACTTCAATCTTTGGTCAAAGAATTTATGCGACTAAGAGTTACACTTCTTTAATTCTTGATTTTAATGCTGCTCAAAAGGGAGATTCAGCATTGTTGAAGTGGCGTTCACTCAGTACTTCGAATATTGCAGGATATCAAATTGAAAAATTTGTCTCGAATGAAGATGAAGATTCAGCCTGGATTAAAGTTGGTTATGTTAACCACTATGCAATGAGTATAACAAACAAATATCAATTTTCAGATGCACTCGAAGAAGCCGGAAGTCACTATTACCGCATTGCCATTGTTGATCATGCAGGGAACAGCTCGTATTCAGATGTTCTACGTATGAATTTTATACTGACTGATTCAGAGAACATCATTGTATATCAGAACACACCAAATCCTTTTTCTGATTCAACTTCAATTGTCTATCATTTGCCGAATAAAAGAAATGTAAAATTTGAAATATATAATTCACGAATTGAGAAAATAAAAGAATTTACAATTAGCGAAACAAAAACAGGAAGCAACCGTTTCGTTTTTAATGCAGGTAATTTGCCGAATGGAGTCTACTTCTACCGTTTTACTGCGGGAGAATTTGTTGAAGTAAAAAAAATGGTGATTTCGAGATGATTACAACATCCACTAATCATTCATTTAAAGTGTTTATTGACTTCGACGGGACAATAACAAAAGAAGATGTTGGTGCAAATATTTTTTTACGATTCGGTCAACACCCCGAAGTATATGAGATTGTTGACAAAATTCGTAATCGCGAAATATCTAATTCTGAAGGTTGGAAAAGGCTTTTTGCGTCCTTACCGATTATTGATAAAAATGAGTTAACTGATTTTGTCCTCGGTTTCGAAATAGATCCGACATTCAAAACTTTTCTTTCATTTTTAAATGAAAATAAAATTGATCATTACATCCTTAGTGACGGATTTGATTTTTATATCGACAAAATTTTGGAGCGTGAAAATCTTTCGTCAATTCCTGTTTATTCAAATAAATTGATTATTGAAAGCGATGGGACTCTTACTCCAACCTTTCCCTATAAGGATGAAGAATGCTTTAACTGTGCAAATTGTAAACGTAATCACATTATTAATCTTAGTAGTGATGAAGAGTTTACTGTTTATATAGGAGACGGAACGTCTGATATTTGCCCGGCTCAACATTGTGATTTTATTTTTGCAAAAGAAACATTACTAAAGTTTTGTGAGCAGGAAAGAATTTCCTTCTCCCCATTCAATTCCTTTGATGATGTAACCAGGAAGATGAAGGAATTGGTCTCGAAAAAACGATTAAAGAAAAGACATCAGGCAGAATTGAAAAGACGATCTGTTTACATGATGGGTTAAATTAGAATTATAAGAAGTTTAGAAGGTTATTTATGAAGAATTTATCGCTCACGTTTTTTAAGTATAGAAGCTACACTCCGATACCGTTTTTATTGGTTATGTTCTTCTATCAAGATGCAAACATTTGGAGTTTGATAATAGGATTTTTAATCGCTCTTTCGGGTGAAGGGATGAGATTATGGGGAGTTAGTTGGGCCGGTAGCGAAACGCGGACAACCGGAGCAGTTGGCGGTACATTTTTAATTATCAGCGGACCATTCGGTTATGTTCGTAATCCGCTGTATGTCGGAAATATTTTAATGTATGCCGGACTCGGTGTAATGTCCAATGCTTTATTCCCATATCTTCAGATTGGGGCACTATTGTTTTTCGTAATGCAATACTACTATATAGTTCTCGAAGAAGAGGAGTACTTAAAAAAAACATTCGGTTTACAATTTGAAGAATATTGCAAAAATGTTCCAAGATTTTTTCCTCGATTTACGCAGTATAAAGACAAATCTGTTTTGCAGCCGCCTTTTAATTTCAAAGCCGGGCTAAGGTCTGAAAGAAGAACCTTACAAGCATTCAGTATTGTAGTAATTACTATAATCTTGTTACGTGTTTTAAGAACATTATCTTTTTAAGATAACGGATAAAAGATTGTGATTACAAAAGTTTTAATAATTGCAGGAGAAGCAAGCGGAGATTTACACGGCGCATCACTTATGCGTGAGATGAAACGGTTAAAACCCGATATTTCATTTTATGGAATCGGCGGTGATAAAATGATTTCTGAAGGTTTGCAACAGTTATATCATATTGACAAAATGGCTTTCCTTGGTTTTGTTGAAGTGATAAAACATCTTCCCTTTATTAAAAAAGTTAGAACTGAAGTAATAAATCTGGTAAAAAAAAATAATATTAAAAATGTGATCCTTATTGATTATCCGGGATTTAATCTGAATCTTGCAAAAAAACTTAAGTCTATTGGGTTAAAGGTATTCTATTATATATCCCCGCAATTATGGGCGTGGGGTTCAGGAAGAATAGAGAAGATTAAAAAATATGTCGATAAAATGCTTGTGCTTTTTCCTTTTGAACAAAAACTTTATCGTGAACATGGAATAGATGTAACCTTCGTGGGACATCCGTTAATTCATCAACTTGATGAATACAAATTTGAAGACAAAGAGAAATTATTCAATAAATACGGATTGAATAAAACAAAAGAGATATTGCTGCTGCTTCCCGGTAGTAGAAAGCAGGAAGTAGAGAAAATATTTCCCGATGCAATTGACGGGGCTATAGAAGTTGCTAAAGAGTTTAATCTTCAGGTTGTAGTTGGTTGTGCAGATTCAATTGATGAAAAAGTTTTTAGTCAACTAACTAATCAAAAAGATTTTAAGGTTGTTAAAAATGTGACTTATGATTTAATAAAGCAGTCTACATTTGGAATTATTAAATCCGGGACTTCAACTTTAGAGGCTGCATTATTAGGGCTTCCGATGGTGATTGTTTATAAGACTAATGCTTTGACATACAAAATTGGGAAGGCATTAGTCAAACTTAAAAATATTGGTCTTGCAAATATTGTTGCCGGAAAAACTATTGTGCCGGAGCTTATTCAAAATGAAGTGAATAAAAACTCGATATTCAAAGTTTCTAAAAATATTTTGAATAACCGTGAACTTTATAATCAAATGAAATCTGAGTTGCTTGAACTAAGAAAAACTTTAGGTGAAAAACAGGCTTCAACAGAAGCTGCACAAATTATTTGTGGCTCTTTGATATGAAGCTGAATCAATTTTCAAAAAATGTACTCCGATTTATAGGGAATTATTCTTTACTATGGGCTGTCAATATTCTTTGTGCAACTTTACGAGTTGAAGTTCTAAACGGAAAAGCGATTGCGGAGTTAGAGAAATCCGGAAAAAGATTTGTTGCCGCATTTTGGCACGGAACAATGTTGTTCCCATGGTATTTCTTCCGTGGTCAAAAAATTCTTGGTATCACAAGTCAAAGCAAAGACGGAGATTTACTGGCGAAGACTTTAAAATACTGGAAGTTTACGGTTGTTCGTGGTTCAAGTTCTAAAGGTGGTGATGTAGCACTTGGTATTATGGTCGACTATGCTAAAAATGAAGGTTCAGTCGTAATAACACCGGACGGACCAACAGGACCTAAAGAAAAATTTAAAGCGGGTGCAGTTATAACTGCAAAGAAAAGTGGTGTCCCCCTTTTTTTGATGGGGGTTGCTTATCAAAATAAGATTGCATTAAAAAGTTGGGACAGATTTGAAATCCCAAAACCTTTTTCGAAGGTTAGAGTAATTTTTTCTGATAAGATTGAAGTTCCATCAGTTTTATCTTATGAAGAAACTTCGAAAGTAATTGAGATATGTGAAGTTCAATTAAGTGCGCTTCAAAAAGAAGCCGCTAAATTTAATTAATGAGATAACGATTTAGATGTTAGACGTTTTGAGAGTTTTATTTATTCCGCTAGTACCGATTTACGCTTTAGTAATCGGAGTAAGGAATTATCTGTTCGATGTTGGAATATTTAAATCGAAAAAAGTTAACGCAAAAGTTCTTTCAATCGGAAATTTGACTGTCGGTGGAAGCGGAAAAACTCCAACTGTTATCTATGTAACTAAGTTGCTAAAAAAGGCAGGAATAAAAGTCGGAGTACTAAGCAGAGGATACAGTAGAACTTCTAAAGGTTATCTGCTTGTAAGTGATGGAAATGAAATTAAAGAAAATGTTGAAACTTGCGGAGATGAAATCTACCAGACAATGCTTGAATGTTTAGTCCCTGCTGCTGTGAGCGAGAAGAGAGTTTTTGGTGCTGAAAAGTTGATTAATGATTTCGGTATAAATGCAATAGTACTTGATGATGCTTTTCAACACAGATGGATACATCGAGATATTAATATATTAATTTTTGAACAGCGTTTTTTATTGAGTAAAAATAAATTGAGAAAATTAGGACTTCCTACCGGTAACTTAAGGGAACCGTTCAGCGCTGCTAAACGTGCGGATTTGATAATTATCAATAGAAAGTTTTCGCATAGGCAAAATTTACCGGAAGAATTTCAAAAGCATCTCGATGGGAAAAATGTTTTTACAGCTTTTTTCCATGCAATTGGTTTTGTAGACATTAAGACTAATATGTTTTATAAACCCGAGGAGTTTCGCGGACAAAAAAGCTTGGTCGTGAGTGCTGTTGCAAATCCGTACTCATTTTTAAATGCATTACGTCAAATAGATATCGAAACAACTAATAAAATGATATTCCGTGATCATAAAATTTATACCGAAGATGATATTCACAATATTCGGAAGCAATTTTATGCAACCAACGCTCAGTCAGTTTTAACAACACACAAAGATGCTGTTAAATTATCGCAGTTCAACAAAGAGTCTGATGATATTGATATTTATTATCTTCAGATTGAACTTGACTTCGATAGAAAAGAAGAATTTGATAAATATGTTCTGTCAAAAATAAAATAACAAATAACTACACAGTGTTAATGTTTTTACGCTCGTGAATTAAATAAATACAGGAGGATAAAACTCAATGTCAAAAGGAAAAAATAACAAGTATGTTTATTTCTTCGGTGGCAAAAAAGCTGAAGGAAAAGCAGAAATGAAATCGTTACTCGGTGGTAAAGGGGCTAACCTTGCCGAGATGGTTAATATTGGAATTCCGGTTCCAGCCGGTTTCACAATAACCACAGAAGTTTGCACTTACTATTATGCAAACGGAAGAAAATATCCAAAAGAACTTAAAGATCAAGTTGTTAAGGCAATCAGCAAAGTTGAAAAAGAGATGGGTGCAAAATTCGGAGATACAAAAAATCCTCTTTTACTTTCTGTACGCTCAGGTGCCCGTGCTTCAATGCCGGGAATGATGGATACAATTTTAAATCTCGGTTTAAATGATGTAACTGTCGAATCTCTAATTAAAAAAACAAAGAACCCGCGTTTTGTTTATGATTCTTACAGAAGATTCGTTCAAATGTATGGTGATGTTGTACTCGGATTAAAACCTGTTGATAAACATGAACACGACCCCTTCGAAGTTATTCTTGATGAGAAAAAAGAAGCTAAGGGTGTTAAGCTTGATACAGATTTAACCGCTGAAGATTTAAAAGAACTTGTTGCAGAATTTAAAACAGCAATTAAAGAAAAAACCGGATTTGATTTCCCGTCTGATCCATATGCTCAGTTATGGGGAGCAGTCGGAGCAGTGTTTGGATCATGGATGAATGACCGCGCTATTGTCTACCGTAAACTAAACGGAATCCCTGAGTCATGGGGAACAGCCGTTAATATTCAATCAATGGTATTCGGTAATATGGGTGAAGATTCAGGAACTGGCGTAGCTTTTACAAGAGATCCGGCTAACGGAGATAATATTTTTTATGGTGAATATTTATTCAATGCACAAGGTGAAGATGTTGTTGCTGGTACACGCACCCCTCATCCGATTGCTGAGCTAAAAAAAGAGAGTCCAAAACTTTATAAACAACTTGACCAATACAGAAAAAATCTTGAAAAACATTATAAAGATATGATGGATGTCGAGTTTACAATTCAACAAGGTAAACTCTGGATGCTTCAATGCCGAGTTGGTAAGAGGACCGGTTTTGCTGCTGTTAAAATGGCAGTTGATATGGTTAAAGAAAAACTTATCGGCAAAGAAGAAGCAATAATGCGTATCGAACCTAATCAGTTAAATCAATTACTCCGTCCTATCTTTGATCTTACAGAGAAGAAAAAAGCTATTGATGCAGGATTACTTCTTGCAAAAGGATTAAATGCCGGTCCGGGTGCTGCTTCAGGTAAGGTTGCGTTAAGTGCTCAGGATGCTGAAGAAATGGCTGCTAAAGGAGATAAAGTAATTCTTGTTCGTATCGAAACCTCTCCGGAAGATATTAAAGGAATGAATGCTTCGGAAGGTATTTTAACTGCCCGCGGCGGTATGACATCTCACGCAGCATTAGTTGCACGTCAAATGGGAAAAGTTTGCGTTGCAGGATGCGGTGCATTAAAAATTGATTATAAAGAAAGAACTATCCGTGTTGAAAATAAAGACATTGTCGTTAAAGAAGGTGATTATATTTCTATAGACGGTTCAACAGGCGAAGTTATCTCCGGTAAACTTGAAACAAAACCATCTGAAGTAATTCAAGTTCTTATAACAAAAACTTTAACTGCTAAAAAATCTCCGGTATTCCAAACCTATGACAGCTTAATGAAATGGGCTGATGAATATAGAAAACTTGGTGTAAGAACAAATGCTGATCAACCTGATCAAGCATTAAATGCAATTGCATTTGGGGCTGAAGGTATCGGACTTTGCCGTACAGAACATATGTTCTTCGGAGATAAGAAAATTTTATCTATGAGAAAGATGATTTTATCAGATACCCTCGAAGCTAGAAAAAGTGCTCTAGCAGAACTTCTTCCTTATCAAAGAGAAGATTTCAAAGGTATATTTAAAGCAATGAAAGGTTACCCTGTAACTGTAAGAACATTAGATCCACCATTGCATGAATTCTTACCTCATACAGACGCAGAAATTTCTGAACTGTCAAAAGCTCTTGGTGTAACAGTTAAAAAGATACATGAAAAAATGGCTTCTCTTCATGAGTTCAATCCGATGCTTGGATTCAGAGGCTGCCGTCTTGGTATAATTTATCCTGAAATTACCGAAATGCAAGCACGCGCTATTTTTGAAGCAGCAGCCGAAGCAATGAAAGAAGGAACAAAAGTAAGTCCTGAAATCATGATTCCGTTAGTAAGTGATGTTAAAGAACTAAAACTTCAAGAAGAAATTGTTAGACGAGTTGCCGCTGAAGTTATGGCAGAGAAAAAAGTTAAAATTCAATATTTAGTCGGAACTATGATTGAACTTCCACGCGCTGCATTAGTAGCCGACAAAATTGCTGAATGTGCTGAATTCTTCAGTTATGGTACTAACGATTTGACTCAAACATCGTTTGGTTTATCACGTGATGATGCAGGTAAATTCTTACCTCTTTATGTAGAAAAAGAAATCTTAGCCTCTGATCCATTTGAAGCATTAGATCAAGAAGGTGTTGGTCAATTACTTGAAATCGGAACAACAAAAGGTAGAATGACAAGACCAAATTTAAAAGTTGGCATCTGCGGCGAACATGGCGGAGAACCTTCTTCAGTTGAATTTTGTCATAGAGTTGGATTGAACTATGTAAGTTGTTCACCATTCAGAGTACCGATTGCCCGTTTAGCTGCAGCCCGTGCGGTTATCCGTGAAAAAGCATCACAAAAAAAGTCAGCAAAGAAAAACGGTAAAAAGAAAAAATAGTGTTGTGAAATAGAAATCAGATCTGATGGGAAAGAATGAAATATTTCTTTCCCAAACGATCGGATTCTATTCTAATTTATAATAAACAGTAAAAAAGACAAGGTTAAAAGAAAATGAAATTATCAGATTTCAGTTATAATCTGCCCAAAACAGCAATCGCAAAATATCCGGTTACTCCACGCGATAAAGCTAAGTTATTAGTATTAAATCGTGAAAAACAAACCATCGAATCTAAAACATTCAGCAATGTAATAGATTATATGGAAGAAGGTGATGTAGTTGTAGTAAATGAAACCCGTGTTATTCAGGCCAGGTTATACGGAAAGAAAGAAAAAACAAATGCAAAGATAGAAGTTTTTCTTTTAAGAGAATTAAATCCTCAAGAACAAATATGGGATGTAATTGTTGACCCGGCAAGAAAAGTTCGAATCGGAAACAAAATATATTTCCATGATGATTTATGGTGCGAAGTTATAGATAATACAACTTCACGCGGAAGAACAGTGCGGTTCAATCACTCTAACGTATTTAAGGCAATTGAAAAAATAGGCTATACACCGCTTCCTCCGTACATTAAACGTGATGCCGAAGATTCCGACAAAGAAAACTATCAAACAGTTTATGCTAAAATTGATGGCTCTGTTGCTGCACCAACTGCGGGACTTCACTTCACCAACAAAATGTTAGAGAAAGCAAAGAAAAAGGGAATTGATATTCTTCCTGTTGTATTACACATCGGGCTTGGTACATTTCGCCCGGTTGAAGTTGAAGACCTAACCAAACATAGAATGGATTCCGAATACTTCCATGTATCAAAAGAGACAGCCGAAAGAGTTAATAAAGCAATTACATCAGGTAAAAATGTTTTTGCCGTTGGGACAAGTACTGTCCGGGCTTTAGAAAGCAGCGTAACGGCTGAAGGATTCCTGAGACAAAATCAAGGATGGACGGATAAATTTATCTTCCCGCCTTATGATTTCAAAATTGTTGATAAACTTATTACAAATTTCCATACACCGGAATCAACCTTGATGATGCTTGTTGCTGCATTCGCAGAGATGGATTTAGTAGTAAAAGCATACAAGAAAGCATTAAAAGAAGGTTACAGATTTCTAAGTTACGGCGACGCAATGCTTGTTTTATGAGACGAGTAGCAATTATACCGGCAGGAGGCACCGGCTCTAGAAGCGGTTTCTCTTTACCAAAACAATTTTTAAAAATTAATGGTAAAGAGATGATCATTTACACCTTGGAGATATTCCAGCGCTCCTCACTTGTTGATGCTATTGCAGTTGCTGTTCATCCAAAATACTTTATGCGGATGAAAAAACTAAAAATTAAATATGGGATTGCTAAGTTAAAAAATATTGTTGAAGGGGGGGGCGAAAGACAGGATTCTGTTTTTAATGCCCTCTCTTCTCTTGAGTTAAAAGGATCGGATTTAGTTATTGTTCACGATGCCGCACGTCCCATGCTTCCCGTAAATGTTCTAAACAGAGCAATTCGATCAGCGCAAACTAAAGGGAATGCACTTGTTTGTATTAAAGCAGGTGATACTCTCCTAAAATCCTCCGATAATTCTTTTAAATATATTGATAGATCAGAAATTTACTACGTTCAAACACCTCAAATATTCCGTTTTGATGAATTAACAAAAGGAATGAAATTAGCATATAAAAAAGGATTCATTGCAACTGATGAATCTTCAATCATGCACTTTGCCGGTTATAAAATATTTAAAGCCGAAGGTTCTCACCTTAACTTCAAAATTACGACCGCTGACGATATTAAAATCTTTAAGAAGTTAACAAAAACATCATCTAAATAATTCTTTTTGAAATTCGATAATTAAATATCCTCAAATCCGATATAGAAGCAGATGTAGCGAGGAAAATTAGCAAAAAGTGGCTCGACCTTGAAAAAATTATTCGGGCTATAGTTCTTATACTTGGGTCTATGTTGTTTATAGTGGGTAATCAAATTTAAGTTTTCCGGCAATAAAGTAAATCATGTTGATAAAGTTAGTAGTATTTCTAAAACCTCTTGCCCTTCTTTTAGCCAATTGAATTTTAGAATTAATGCTTTCTAA
>JAUXVN010000010.1 GCA_030684555.1 Ignavibacteria bacterium | reverse complement strand
AGAAGATGGTGCCGAAGGTTATAAAATCTTTACTATTGATTCCCCCAAAATTGTAATTCTTGGTGAGGATATTAAAATATTAAATGAGAAATATCTTGCCAGGAAAATCAAAAATCATCAATCGGGCGGTGATGTAAAAATTATAATGACCCGCACAAAAAATGATCTTTCAATTGAAGAGAGAAGTTTTGTCGATCTTTTTGTTGAAAAGAATTTTATGGCAGAAATTTTCGAGGAGAATTTTGAAAAACCTAAAAATCCGTTCTCCTCTTTCAAAGAATTTTTTGAAGATGAAAAAAGTGAATCTGAAAAACTCACTGCATATACTAAAATACTTGGATTAGAAACCGTAACAGATTATCAACAAGTCGTAAAAGCATATAGGGAAATGATTGCTAAATATCATCCCGATAAAGTATCTCATCTTGGGGAAGAGTTCCAGCAGTTTGCAATTATTAAATCACGTGAATTAAATCGAGCACATGATTATTTCAAAAAGAGATTAGGCATTTGATTTAAAAATTATTTTATTTACATCAGTGGTAATTCCAATAAAAAGGTCGTCCCTTTTCCCTCTTCACTGTAACAAAGCAATTTTCCTTTATTTATCTCAGCCAGCTCTTTAGAAAGAATTAATCCTAATCCGGTTCCTTTTTCTCCGTCTGTCCCTAACGTAACCGAGCTTTCCGAAAGTAAAAATAATTTCCCCATACGCTCTTTGGAAATCCCTATACCTTTATCAATAATCTTAATAATAGATTTCCCATTTTGAATGTCCGCACTTATTTCAATATCAGATTTTGGATTTGAAAACTTAATTGCATTAGTGATTAGATTTCTTAAAATAGTAGTGCACATTTCTTCATCTGCGAAAACCATAATGTCTTTATCAATAATCGCATTCATCTCAATTTCTTTAGGAATAGAATATTTTTTCATCTGAAGTAACACTTCCAAAATCAAATCACAAATATTAAACTGAATCGGTGAAAATTGAATTCGTCCGGTTTGTGTCCTTGCCCATTCCAATAAATTTTGGAGTAGCTCTAATGTATCTTTAAGCGATTTGTGAAGATCTTTTACATAATCCGAAATTTCCTCTTTTGATAATTCATCAATATCATTAAGAATCATTTCAGTAAAACCAAGCAGACCGGTAAATGGTCCACGTAAATCGTGAGCAATTAATGAAAAAAATTTATCTTTAGCAGCATTTAATTCTTTTAAAGATTGTTGAGATTTTAGCAATTCCCCCTGAGCGTTTTTTAGTTCAGTGATATCACGAGAACTTGCGACAATTCCGCTAATTTCATTGTTCCTATCATAGTAGGGATAATATGTGATACTCATATATCTCTTACCGGCTGATTGGAAATAAATCCATGATTCAAATTTTACTACATGTCCTTTTAAACATTGGTCGAATTTTTCTTTGAAAAGAGTGACAAAAGTTTCATGTCCAACAAGTTCGGGTACCGATTTCCCTACTAGCTCATCTAAAGTTTTACCCGTAAAGTTGAGACTTGAATTATTCACAATCCGATAAATATAATTTTTATCCACCAGCGATATAAGATCCGGAGTTGCAGAAACTATACGTTCATATCTGTTTACAATTTCGTGCGACAGAAAGACATCTGTTGCCTCTTTAAATATTATGCATTTCCCACAATTTTCTCCGTTTTCTCCAAAAAGTGGGAAACAGGAAAAACTAAATTTTTTCTCGACTCCCTTTCGGTTAGTGAGATTTATAATCAAGAATTGATAATTATCATTTGAATTATTTATTGAAAGTGCATTATAAACAACTTCACGTTCGTGGGAATTAACCATTTGAATAATTAAATCAGGATTTATCAAAATTTCATCTGACTTATAACCGGTGGTTTTCAGACATGAATCAGAAACAAATATTAATTTCCCATCATTGTTTAAAATGAAACTCCACTCATCACTTTCAGTAAGAATTTTCTTAAAAGCATTTACTTCAGTACTATTCCTCTCTACTTTCGTTTTGAGAAAAGAATTTGCTTCTTCTGCTTCTTTCAGGCGAACAAAAAGTGCTGCTGTATCAAACGAATATTTTGAATCATCCGAATTTGAGTTCATTCTTTATCCGATTATTATTTTAATTATTGGCAAAAATAGAAATGAGACAGCTTGAAAACAAAAAATTGATTTTCAATTTTGAAATAATTATTGTTAGATTCCCTTTTAAAATTAAAATATTTTTAATAATTGGATGTTCATGGAAAGTACTGATCGCAAAAAAATACGATTGAGAATTACTCCGTCACAAAAAAATCGATTAGAGTATTTATTAGAAAAGTATAAATATATTGTTCGTGGAGTTGAAACTGACTTTATTGATTTCGAACCGGAAAATAATTTATTCAATTACACTTTATCAGTGGCAAGCAAAAGTTATTACTATATTTTAATAGAAACTTTGGCTTTAAATGGATTTAATATTGAATCTAACGATAAAAAAGTTAATGCGATTATTAATCAAGTAGCTGATAAATATAGAAATGATCTGATCAAGTTTGCAGAGCTATCAAGAGATGAGAAAAAAGTAGACAGAGGTCATTCTTCATTAGATAAATTGATAGAACAGGGAAACTATAAAGAACTCATTAAAGTCTCTAAAGATATAACCTATAATGCCGAAACCATAAATTTAGCAAAATCAACTATAACACTATCCGTAACAAACGCAATAGTAAAAAGTATTGAAAGAGCCGCAAAGCATAAATACGAGACAGAAAAAACTATAGAACATCTAATTACTGTTGCTGCTGATACAACTTTAAAAAGTCATAATTGTGATCAATTGATGGAGCAGGCAGGTATTGTAGCAATTGAATTATGTTCAAAAAGTCAGGATACCGTCCTCACTCTAATTAAAATAAGTCACTTAAAAAATCTTGACTACTTATTGAACATAAAAGCTGCAACTAAGTTGGGTGAAATAATAATGGAAGATCCAATAAAATTTGAATATGAAATAGCCAAAGCTGTTAGGGAATTAAATACCCGTTGGCTTGATAATATTTTTGATTCTGTCGCTAAACGTCTTTCCCCGGAAGAAATAGAACTTTACAATAAAACGATTGATTTTATAAAATCTAAGCGTGGTTAGTTTTGGTGTAATTAGTTTGTAACAACTTTTTAATGAGGTTCATAATTATTTTACCGAATTTAATCTGCTTAGGCAACTTGTTATTATGTTCACTGTATGCGGATTATTTCATTATCTAATATTTCAACAAATTGAGCTTCCGATTCTGAAAACATTCCGGACAGATTGGTAGTTTTATTTATTCAATTTGGGAATTCTCTTTTGTCGATAACTCCGCTTCATTTTCCTGAAATGAAAAGAAATCTTAGTTATCTCATTTGTTTTTTTTGAGGAAAAATTCTATTACTTTTCAGAGTTATTAATGGTAAAATCAGTTAATAAGTATAAAGGGAATCTATTATGGAAGGCGAAGGTATCAAATTTCTAGGCGTTTTATTATTAGTCCTAATTCTGTTCGTTGTTTCGATATTAATGATAATATCTATGTGGAAAATCTTCAATAAAGCAGGACAACCCGGTTGGGCAAGCATAATTCCAATTTATAATATCATAGTAGTTATAAATATCGGTGGAAAATCAGGTTGGTGGTTTCTTACATTACTCATTCCTTTAGTTAACATTGTCACCATGGTTATCATCTTAAATGATTTTTCAAAGGCTTTTGGAAAAGGGTTTGGGTTTACACTTGGTTTGATTTTTCTAGGTTTTATATTTTTCCCAATTCTTGCTTTTGGTAATTCTAAATATGTTGGTCTTAGGTCAAATTACAACAATTTGAACAGCAGTAACCAGACTAATCAATCAAACTTTCCATAGGATTTACAAAAACCGGAAGTGGAATGACGGAGATTGTTACTTCTCAATGAACACTTTAGGGTGGAGATAGTACAAAGTTGCTATTATTGGCGGAATATGTTCATTATTTGATTATAAGAAATCACAGAAATGAGCGTATACCGCCAACGCATTATTGTCTTTAAGTCACAATTAATGTGGGCTGTATAAAAAAATATTATGTGCTTCGTTTTTCTGAAATTGATTTTGTTGAGATTGGAGAAGTCTGATTCGCCAATAAAATGAAAGATATTGTGAAAGCAAACGGAAATCTAAACAAATCCAGAGTTTTCTAAACTTCATAATCTCCAGTTGAATATAGCACCAAAATTTTGATGAATCTTTACAGCTAAAAGTTTTTGAATTAAGTCTAAATTATTAACTCACTATTATTTTTAGTTTATTGATAGCCTGACAAGTCTTTAGCTACAGGTGAATTTTTAATTTTCCTGTAACGCTTTCAATTCAATATTATTCTGCCTTAACCTGTGACTCATCGTGTAAGCCAATCGCTTGAAGAATACACCTTCAAGTTCGGGTAATGATTTTGCAACTTCTTTAAATTTTTTCCTCTTTAAAATGTATAACTCTACATCATCAACAGCTACTGCATTTGCAGATCTCGTTCCCTTATCGAGGAAGGACATATCGCCAAAGTAGCCACCTTTTCCAAAACTGGCTAAATGATGTGAAGTTCCATCAGCAAGTGGAAGTATAATTTTCACAATACCACTTCTTATAAAATAAATTGCCCTGCTCTCCTCTCCGATTTCAAAGATCGTTTCGTTAGCTGAAAATGAATGTTCATCTACACATAACTTCAGTGCATTTATTATTACTTCATCAAGTTCTCTGAATAGTTCTATCTCTGAAAGTTGCAGCGATTCTTCTTTTTGTGAAATTAGAATTTTCTTTTTGGAAAGGATATCATCTTCAATCCATTCCAAACTTAAATCAAGATTATCAAAGAATTTTAGGCTATCAGTCTCAACTAAACCCAATTCTTCCAAATATGATTTAATATTTTGTTTTGTAGGCAGCGCAAGAGGAACTGATGAAAAAATAAGAAAACCGTTTCGACTTTTTATTCGAGCATGAATTTGTCTTAACATATTTGCAGCAGTAAAATCAATTGACAAAACACGCTTCATATCTAAAACCAAATAATCAGATTTTTTTAATATTGAATCTAATTCAGTCAACAACTGATCGGTAGTCCCAAAGAAAAGTTGTCCCTGTAATTCAAGAATAACCGATTTATTCCCTTCCTGACTTAATATTTCAATTTCATTCTCAAGTCTGATTTTTTTTGAAAATTTTTGATTACCATAAAATTTACGTCTAATAACCGACGACATAATCTGCATTCTTACAAAAAGTAGTATTGCTAAACCAATCCCAACTCCGGCGGCAGTAATAAGACTAAATCCAACTGCCGAAATTACTACAACGAGAATCACACTAAAATCAAATCGAGTTGCAGGATATTTTAGGAGTGAAAAACTTTTCTTATCAACCATTCTAACTGCAACTACAATTAAGATTCCTGCTAATGCTGAAATTGGAATCCATGCAACAAATTTTCCAATCAATAAAAGAACAAGAACTGCTGTAACTCCAACAAATACGCCTGAATATTTAGTTTTAGCACCGCTATTTAGATTTACTAAAGTTGCGCCCATTGTTCCCGCTCCTGGAATTCCACATGCCAATGCTGAAACAATATTTCCCAACCCCTGCCCTTTTAATTCCTTATTTGAATCATGCCTGCTAAATGTTAGAGCATCAATTACAACACATGTTTTTAGGGTATCTATTGAAAGTAAAACAGCTAGTGTTAGTATCGGTACTACTAAAGTCGCTAATATTGAAAAGTCAATCGATCCTATAAGTGAAGCTCTACTTGCTATTAATCCCCCAATCTCTGAAACTGACGCTGAAATAGGTCCAATAATTAATGAATTACCTTCAAGAATCAGAAGTTCATTATTAAATATTGAAATTGTAAAATATGTAACAACTCCACCGATTAAAGATATAATGGCTGCCGGGATAAATTTAATTACTCTACTTGCAAACAACATTAACAAAATAGTAATAACACCTACAACAACACTTTCCCATCTCCAAAGTTCTGTAGCCAACAATGATTGGAAAAAAGTTAGATGTTCTTTTATTCCGAGCAGTTTAGGTAACTGACCAATAAATATTAGAACACCAACTCCACTTAAATAACCGGCAACCACCGGATACGGAATATATTTAATAAATCTTCCTCCACCGATAAATCCGACAATTAATTGAAAAATTCCGGAAAATAACGAAACAAGAATTATATAAATTGGAATAACTTCTACCGGAACTTTTCCCGAATGTAACATTTCCGCAGCAAAAGCAGATAAAACGGCAGCAGCCGGTGCACAAGGAGCACTTACCAATCTTTGTGTGCCGCCAAGGAGTGGAGTTATAATTCCTATTATGATAGTTCCGATAATTCCCCCGAGTGCGGCTTGACCAGAAAAAGATGTTCCTAATGGTGCATAGATGATTAACCCAAAAGCTATCGCTGACGGGAGTGCCACCAACATTGCTGCAGTGCCTCCAAAAATATCTCCGGTTAGATCACTAAAGTTTTTTTTCTTCTTCTTAGGTTCAACAAAATCCGATTTACTATTCTGTTGATTTGCTTCCATTTCTTCTCCATCCGAATAATTAGAAAATCAACTATTCACATGAGGAAACTTAACAGTAATTCAAATTAAATTGCAAGTAGTTGTTTTGGGTGGAACGGAAGATTCAAGCTAAAAGAAAGTACTACAGAAAAATCGAATGATACTTGAAATCGTTTGGTAACATTAAAAAAAATTGTTTTATTTAAGTTCTCAATTTAATGTTTTGATTTATACATTAATTAGTACAACTTTGTTGAGTTTCCTTCAACGAGTTTAGTTGATTAAGTAAAACTAAATATTTCTAACGCAGAGGATTAAATGGATGATAATGACATTTTAATTGTGAATGAAGAAATTCTAAAACTTCAGGAAGAGAATAACTCTCTTAAAAGCAAACTTAAGAAATCAAAGAAATCTCTGCTTAAAATCAAGAAGAAAAATCGTAAACATTCAGATTCAATTTACCAAAATGCCCTCACACAATTATCAGTCAACTTACCCCAAAGTTTTGTAATAATAGATATTAAAGGAAGAATTAAATTTACCAATGAAGCTTTTCTGAGTTCACACACCTTAACCTTGGAGGATTGTATTGGAAAATATTTAATTGATTTCTTTCCTAAAGAGTTTGTTAGAAAATATTCAAAAGAGTTTGAACGTTTAATAAAAACCGGTAAAACCAAAATTTCCGTTGAAAAGCATAACAAGTTTGATTCCAGTGAACAAATATATTTTGAGGTTACTAAATCACCTATATATAATAAACGGAATAAGATTAAAGGAATTCAAATAGTATTTGATGATCTCACCGAGCAATATCAATTTGAGTCTGAATTAACACAATTAAACCTTATACAATCATTATCAACAAAATGGATACATGAATACTTAACTTCTCCATTTGCAAAGTATGATGAGGTAATTGCAAATTCACTATCGGAGATAGGTAAAACTTTTTATGTGGATAGAATTTTACTATTCGAGAATGAAATAAAAGATAGTTCGACATTAAAAATATTTGAGTGGTGTAATGAGGGAGCTAATCCATCCAATAAAAGTCTTGATGCAATTCCTACAGAAATATTAACCAAACTGATAAACTCAAACAAAGGGGTGAATTATTTTTTTATTGATGACAATAATACTTCTGATGAAAAAGAGTTTATAAACGTTTATGGATTTGAAGGATTTAAATCTTTATTAATAATTCCAATATTTTCTGAGGTTAAATGTATCGGTTATTTATTTTTTGAATCAATGAATGAAAAGGAATTATGGAATGATACCGAATTAAATCTCCTAACAACAATTTCATCCCTCATATCAAATTACTATTCAAAAAAATCAACTGAAGTTGGTTCAAAATTTTTATCACAGGTTTTTACACAAACGGCTAATTCTATAATGATAACTGACCGTAATGGAGTTATAGAATATGTAAATCCAGCCTTCGAAAAAATTTCCGGTTATACAAGAGATGAAATAATTGGAGAGAAACCAAATATTTTAAAGTCTAAAATTCATTCTGAAGAATTTTACAAGAATCTTTGGAACACACTAAACGAGGGTTTGGTTTGGAAAGGCGAATTTCTAAATAAAAGTAAAGATGGTCTTTTCTTTTGGGAGTTTTCGACTATATCCCCAATATTTGATGAAAAAGGAGACATCATAAATTTCATTGCTGTAAATGAAAATATAAATGAAAAAAAGAATGCTGACCAGGCTCTGGTCGAAAGTGAAAATAAATATCGCAATCTTGTTGAAAAGATTAATGAAGGTCTAATATTCGTTGACGTAAAAGATGTAATTATTTATGTCAATAAGGCATTCGCACGGATCGTTGGTTACTCTGAAAAAGAGTTAATTGGTAAATCATCACTTAATTCCCTATCCCCCGAAGAACTGCATTCTGAAATTATTGAGCATAATAAAAAACGTACTGAAGGATTATCGGAACAGTATGAGATTGAAATGTTAAAAAGTAATGGTGAGAGAATTTTTGTTTCAGTCTCAGCTTCACCCGTATTTGACAGAGATAATAGACTTATTGGTTCAATGGCTGTCTGTACAGATATTACTGAAAAGCGTGAAGTAAAACAATCATTACTTGAAAGTGAAGCCAAATTCAGGTCTTACATTAACCATTCTCCAATAGCCGTTTTTATTGTCAATGAATTCGGTAAATTTTTAGAGGTCAATCAATCAGCTTGTAAAATGCTTGGATTTAGTGAGCCGGAATTGTTGAACATCGCAATTGCTGACATACTACCTGATGATGGTAAAGAAGCAGGCCTCCAACATTTTGGTGAAGTTGTTCAAAATGGATTTGCAGAAGGAGATCTTATACTTCTTTGCAAAGATGGTTCAAGAATCTGGGCAAATATTACCGCAGTTAAATTAAACAACCAACGCTTTATTGCTTTTGTTCAGGATATAACAAATCGTAAAAATGTTGAAGTAGCATTGTTTCAAAGCGAATTAAGGTACAGAACAATCGTTGAAGGATTATCAGTTGGAATTGTCATTCACCAGGACAATAAAATTGTGTATGTCAATTCTGCACTATTGAGAATGCTTGGACTGACTTCTTCCGAAATGCTGCAAAATCGGAATGTAATTGATTTTGTTCATCCTGATGATCGAGATAAGGTTTTAAATGCAATAGCAAATGCATATACAAATAAGAGTAACACGGATTATCTTCATTCTACTATTAGCGAACGAATAATTAAACCAAATGGCACCATAGTTCATGTTGATGCATCAGCTATTGTTATCGATTTCAACGAAAGAGATGCAATTTTGGTTATGCTGAATGATGTATCGGAGAAGATTAAAGTTGAATCTGATTTGAATAAAAGTCAAGCCGATCTTGAAGCAATTTTTAATAATACCACTGATTCGATTTGGTCTATTGATAAAGATTTAAAAATTATTTCACTCAATCAAATATTCAAAAGAAGTTTTTTTGAAGCATACGGTGTGGAATTGCAACCGGGTTTTTCCATTATTGATAAAATTCCCGGGTATATGAACGAACTATGGAAATCGCGGTTTGAAAAAGCATTAAATGGTGAAAGATTTTCAGTTATTGATAAATTTGAATTTGAAGGACTTCCAAATTATGTAGAGACTTCATTTAATCCGATTCTGGTAGGCGAAGAGATAATTGGTTTTAGCTGCTTTGGTAGAGATATCACTCAAAATCGACTGGCAGAAGAGAAACTTAAAACTACCCACGAAATTTATGCAAAAGTTATCAAAACGATGAAAGGAGTTCCTTATATATATAACTTCGAAAGTAATTCATATGATTTTATCGGTCAAGGTTGCGAGGAATTAATCGGAATAAGTCAGGAAGATATGTCAATGGATCTTTTAAGAACGATAATAAAAGAGAATGTACTGAATTTACCTCCTGAAATTAAAAATGCATACGAGGCAAAAAATCTTCTGATTGAAAAAAAATTAGATCATTACAGTGCAGATATTCGAATTCAAACACCTGACGGAAAAGAGAAATGGTTGAGCGATAACTCAATCCCAATGTTCAATGAAAAAACAGGTGAAGTTATTGGAGATCTTGGAATTTTAGTAGATATCACCGATAGAAAGAACTACGAAACCTTCATTAAAGATAATGAAGAAAGACTCAGAACATTAATCAATACAATGCCCGATATTGTCTGTTTCAAAGATGCTGAAGGAAGATGGTTGATTGCAAACGATTTTGATATAAATTTATTCGAATTGAACGGTATAGATTACAAAGGGAAAAAAGATTCAGAACTTGCCGAATATAGCAGTTTTTATAAAGATGCTTTTTTGATGAGTGAAGATTCAGATGAAGTGGCTTGGATAAAAGGTTCTCCTTCACGCGCTGATGAATTTATTCCCAGACCGGATGGAACAAAACTAACCTTTGATATAATTAAAGTTCCAATTTTTAATGATAATGGAGATAGAAAAGGTTTAATAGTTGTAGGAAGAGATATTTCTCAACGAAAAGCGGCTGAAGAAGCACTTAAAGAGAGTGAATCAAGAAACCGTGCGTTTTTGAATACCATACCAGATTTAATGTTTGTTTTTGATAAATCAGGTTATTTTATTGACTATCATGCTGCTGATTTCAACAAACTACTTTTACCGCCGGAATTGTTTATGAATAAACATATCACAGAAGTACTTCCGCCGGAGATCGCTCAACTGACAATTCAAAAACTGGATGCCGCATTTAAGACAAATACTATGCAAATTTATACTTACGAATTAAGTATTAATAACGAGATTCTCATTTTTGAAAGCCGCCTTCTCCCAATTGATGAAACAAAAGCACTCTCGTTGGTTAGAGATATTACCGAAGGGAAAACAAGTGAACAAAAAATTCTTGACTCGTTAAAGGAGAAAGAAACATTATTGAGAGAGCTTTATCATCGCACCAAAAACAATATGCAGGTTATTTCATCAATGCTCTCACTTCAAGCATCAACAATTCAAAACGAGGAAATAAACAAAGTCCTTTCCGAAATGGGAACAAGAATTAAAAGTATGTCTTTGGTACATCAAAAATTATATCAATCCCAAAATCTTTCTGCCATTAATCTAAGAGAATATATTAGGGATTTGACTGAATTGCTTAGAGATATATTCCTTCCCGCATCTGATTCGGTTCAAATTAAATTTAATCTTCAAGATGTTTTTGTATTAATAGATTATGCTGTCCCATGTGGATTAGTAATAAATGAAATCATCTCCAATGTATTTAAATACGCATTCCCCAATAATGTTACAGAATTACTAAAAGTAACCTTGAGCAGAAACGAATCTTCAGAAATTACAATTTTAATTGAGGACAATGGGAAAGGATTTGATAAGGATTATGATCCTCGTAATACTTCAACATTGGGAATGCAATTAGTTCATGGCATTGTTGAAAATCAATTGAATGGTTCTGTCACATTTACGAATGATGTTGGAGTGAAATGTGAAATTCGATTCACAGATAATATTTATGAGAGCACACTTTAACATGATTATAAACAGATTACTAATTGTCGAAGATGAAGCTTTAACCGGAATGGTATTAAAAATTGAATTACAAAGAGCAGGCTTCACAGTGATGGGAGTAGTAACAAACGGTAAAAGTGCTATTGAAAAAACTGAATGTGAAAAACCGGATTGCATTCTTATGGATATTAGAATTGCCGGTAACATAGACGGTATTGAAACAGCACGACTTATTAAACAAAAATCAGATGTACCAATAATTTTTATGACCGGTTATGCCGAAGAGTCAATTAAACAAAGAGCACTTGCATTAAAGCCTGTTGATTTCTTAATAAAACCTATTCAGTCAAATGATATTGTTAAAATATTAAAAAAGGTGTGCTGATAAATTCTATCAGTCAAAGTGAAGATGTCAGACTAACTTAATATTTTATCTTATAACCAATTTCTTTTATATAGTTTGAATTAAAATTGAATGATCTTTTATTCGATTTGTATGAACCAAAAACTCCGGTTCCATTATTTATATTAGAAAAAATACTTTCGTTAAGGCTAACTGAGTAGGCGTCCAAAGACCCGTTAATACTAGAGTAATAACTTGACAAATTTGCATCAAATTCTATTACCTCAAAAATAACCGGTCCAACAGAATAGCTGCTTTTTGCAGTATCATCTTTTGAAATATCATTTAGTGTTTTATCAATTGCTTCAAAATCGAAAGTAACTGATTCACCATAAGTAAAAGGTACAAAATAAGGTTCTTCTATCCCGTTTCTTTTAATAAATGTTGAAGGGATTTTAACTTTCCCCGCTGTAACACCGGTCGCACCGTTTTTTTCATAATAGATTGTTAACTGAGGAAAATAAAGGTGTTTCCGATAATCAGCTTGATAAGCGCTCCAATTTATTATCCATTTATCACCCCACAAAAATTGGTTTAACTTGGGATTAATTCCTGTTCTATCAAAATCATATGAATATTCAAAAACCATATCATCAGGAATATAAGTTGATGAGGAAATGTATTTACCATCTGGCATTTGTGCCATAATTGAGATTGGATTATTAGGTAAAGGGGCTATCTGATTAGTATAATAATATGTAAGTTTATTTTTATATCGAGAAGTATCAACTCTATTTCTTTCTGCCTGAGTTAAGGTGTAAAAATTATTTCGATACTCAATTACTACATTTGCACCACTAACCGTAGGGTCATCAACATTAATACCTGGATCATAACCATCAACATCGTATAGTTTTGAAATGTATACTTCATTTCGTTGTGAATTATGAAGATCATCACTCGCAATTATTCCATATAAAATATAACCATCCTTAAATTCTTCTTTTGGACTAAAATTTTCATCACACGAGAAAAAAATAATTGTAAACGAGGTTATTAGAAGTAAAAATAATTTTTTCATAATTCAACCTTTATAAAAGCAGTTGGTAAGAAAGGCAGCATATTTACTCTCTCGCCTGTATTCCGGTTAAAATAGAAAAGGTTCTTACGATTATAGACATTTATAATATTCACACCGGTCGTAAAATCTAAAACTGAAATTGCAAAATCGTAAGTAAGATTGAAATCTAATCGATGATAATATGGCAGGCGGCTCGAATTTTTATCTCCCCATAAAATTGCCGGTTGAAGATCGCCGAACGGATTACTAAGTAAGTCGGGGGTAATTGTAATTCTATCGTAATAACCAGCGATAGGTGTAAATGGCATTCCGGAACGCAAAGACCATGAGAAACTAGTTTTCCAACCACCACCGAAATCGTATCCTGTTAGAACCTGGATAGAGTGGCGTGAATCGTAACGAGGATAAAAAGTTTCCCCTTTCCGATTCTTAAAACTCCAACTAAGAGAATAAGAAGTTTTAAAATAATAATGTAATGTCTGATAATTCATTGTTGCTTCTAAACCATATGATTCACCATCAACATGAATAAAGTCGTAAGAATCCTTTGAATATTTTTCATCATTTACTTCAACAAGTCTCGTTAATTTTTTATAATAAACTTCTGTATCAAATGATAATTTTTCAGTTAAAAATATTTTCATCCCCAGACTTCCTTGTGTTGCTTCAGAAGGGGCAAGATATTCCGGAATAATAGTCCATGGTTCATAAATTGAGATTAACTCCCGTTCATCAGCAAGAGAAATAATTTCCTGTGAATGTCTTCCAAAAGCTGCTTTTAATGCAATAGTTTCCACCGGTTTGTATGTTATACTTAATCTTGGCTCTAAGAAAAAAGGACCTCTTTCAGAAATGGAAACGAAATTAACTCTGACTCCGACATCAATCCCAACTTTGTCAAATCTAAAAAATCTGTAATTTACATGCCCTCTCATTTGGTATCCCGTTTTATTTAAGCTCGCTTTTCTTCCATAAATATTTTCAAGTTCTAAATCAGTAGTCAAGAATGTGTTTTGTAAACCAAAATGGAGTTCATCATATGAACTATACATATAAGTAAAATTCCAGTGATTTGTGATGTCAGATATTTTATTCCATCTTGGTTTTGCATTACTCAAATTGGGTATAACTTCAGCCTCATAACCGCTGTATGAAAACGTCATCACTGAATATAATGGACTTGACCAAACCTGCTGCCAATTTAAGCCGATTATATTATTCTTAACCCAATAATCTTCTCTTAATGGATCGTTATTATTTACTTCATCCCTGCTCATAAATCCGTGAAAAATAAACTTACCTTCAGGTACCAACTCATGATTAGAATAATTTACTTTATATGATAAATCATAGAAATCGAATGGAGCTTCTTTATTGTTCAAGTAATTCTTTAATATTTTTGTGAAATAACTTTTTCTACCTGTTGCGATGAACGAACCGCCCGGAATTGGACCTTCTGCGGATGCTTTAGCCGATACAAAACTGGCACTAACCGAACTTTTGTATCGGTTTTTATTCCCATCTCTTGTAATAACATTTAATATTGAAGATAATCTTTCACCATAATTTGGTGTGAATGCTCCTTTGAAAAATTCAACCATAGTTATCATTTCCGGATCGATAACACTAAAGATTCCGAGTGCATGAAAAGGATTATAAACCGGTGCTCCATTCAATAAAACTAAATTTTGATCACTCCCACCGCCTCTCACATAATATTGTGCAGTAATATCACCTGTTGAACTAACTCCTGGAACTGTCTGTAATGCTCTGAAGAGATCTGATTCAATACCGGTTGGTATCATTTCAATTTCTTGAATAGAAATATTATGCAACCCTAAATCAGTCTCAGCTTCTCTTACCGTCCTTTCACCAATTATAGAAATATCTTCAAGTATTATTTTTGATGGAGTTAACTCAATATCCAATCGAGTTATTTGGTCTTCTTTAATTATAACTGTAGATTCTCTTTTTTGATAACCGATATATGAAAATATAACTTTGTGTTCTCCCACAGCTAAATTAGGAAGATAAAAATAACCCCGTGTATCTGTCGAAGCACCGCGACCGGAGCCTTTAACAACAACATTAGCATAAATCACAGCTTCACCGGTTACTGCATCAATAACAAAACCGCGAAGTGATCCTGAATTTTGCGAGTAACTCAACTGTGGGTATAAAAAGTGTAGCAGAATAGATATATATATGAATAACCGCAAAGAATGTAAAATCATAAAGAGTAGAATTCTAATTCGTGGAAATATGAGTTAAGTAGATTTTTAGGCATATCCATCATTATCGAATCAACAGCATTTTTTTTACTGATTGGTTATTTCCTGAGGTTAACCTATAAAAATAAATTCCTGAAGTTAATTGATTTGCATCGAATTTTACAGAGTACTTGCCCGAAGTTTTATATTCATTTACTAATGAAGAAACAAGATTACCCAAAACATCATAAATACTTAATGTAACGATAGCTGGTTGATCTGTTGCATATTCTATATAAGTAATAGGGTTGAAAGGATTCGGGTAATTTTGAAATAACATGAATTCGTTTGGAAGATTTGTAAATTCTTCTTCACCTTTGGTATATACATCATTTAATCTACCCGGCGTCCCATAAAGTCCTGATGCTTTCCAATTTTCAGCAATTGAGTTATCCGTTTGCGGATTTATTAAAGATAAAGTTGGACCGTTTCCATTTGGTAAGTTAGTCCAATTCCCACTTGAAGAATAGGTGACTTCATCAATTAATTCATTTGTACTATTAAAAAGTTTTATCATTTCCCCATCACTGCTGAGACCGAATGAAATATTACCAACAATATTATTCAGATTTGGATAAAAATATTTAAACCTTACTGAATCACGACACAAGACTAAATAATTCTTCCCATTTATAATTGTTCCTAAAGGAAAAGTATATGTATTGGAAATGTCCTCGTCTCTGAACTTCCATCCTGATATATCTACAGATTGATCCAACGGATTATAAAACTCGACCCAATCTTCAGTGTCAAAAAGTGGTGAAGATTTGTAATTAATTTCATTAATGATAATTGAAGAATAAACGAGTTCATCCTCTTCAAATATGGCTGTTAATTCTGTAGCATTAGTTAGAATAATTGCTATTTCAGGATTAGTTGAATTACTAATTCCATCCCATCTAACAAAACGATAACCTGGCATGGCTAATGCTTTAACTTTAACAGGAACACTCTTAAAGAAAATATTAGTCGAATTATTTTTTTTGATCTCTACAGAATTTGTAAAAATCTTTCCCCACTGAATATTATTACGACTCAAAGTCAATGTAGAAGTTCCACTTAAATTAAATTTCTGAAGAAAATGTCCGATTGAGTTACCTGGACGATTAACGGCAAAGTCTTTCATTATCTGAATATTTCCAAGCCAACTTGTGCCGTAAGAAATTGATTGTTCCCATCGATCTTTATGTCGTGGAATTTCATTCGAAATAATATTTGCAAGACTATCAATTACATTAAGTATATGTTCCGGTTCGAATGTTGTATTAAGATGTGCAGCAAACCGTTGTATAAATTCATTTTTAAATTCTGTATTTTCTAACAACTTTCGTAACATTAATGTTGACCATGGCGGATTTGGCCAATCAGGTCCATTAGTTGCAGTTGCTTGAGCTAATGTATTTGTTGTCGCAAGTCCTTGTGAATTCCCTCCAAAAGTGAAATCAAGGTCGTAAATCATCCATCTCCATTTTCCATTAGATGATCTTTCCCTCCATAATTTCATATTCGAGCCGGGCCAATCGCCATTGGCAGAGTAAATCTGTGCTATTTGATAATCAATGTATTCATCAATATCAACAATGCTTTTGATGTAATCATAATTAACCAACATCGACATATTTTTAGTTGAAATGAAATTAATCATGTTATTATAAGCAATAACATCCCCGGCATTTGCTTTAACATTTTTACTTATTTCAATTAAATCAATATTATCTTTATTTACTCCATGATGATAGTAGACATAATGTTCGTTCAGTTTTTCTCGAATATTGTGTATCCCCCAATATTGACCGTTTAGGAATACAACCGAAGGACGATATTCCGAATAATCTAACTTCATACCTTGTTTAATTACAGTTTGTACCATACCGTCTCTAAACATTGTCCGCCACCAGTCCTGCCCAGAACTTCGAAGTATAAAGCTATTATACTCTGCAACAGGTATTGAAGGAAATAGTCTATAATTTAATTTACTATTCCCGTATTGCCCTCTAAAATAAAAGGCTAACGATTTCATCGGGTATAGTCGGGTACAACCACCGTAAATCTTAACTCCTGTATTTACTTTAAATGCCGGAGTTTTGTCGGCTTCAAAAAACTCAAGATGTACAGGTTGTTCCCAATCCTGGTTCCAATTTCTCGGTGCAGAACTACAATGACTAATAATTCCATTTGTCCCGATTACATATATCCCGGATGTATCACTAAAAAAATTATCCGGATCGGTAACAATCGAGAATATCGGGAGTTCACTATTTTCATTTATAAAATATGTGGCGGTTATAACATAACTCGGCACGAACCCATTCTTAAATGCTCTGATCCGTAGAGTTGTAGTTGAATCTATGCCAAGTGAAGAAGAATAAAGCAGACTTGATTCAGTAGGAATTTTGCCGTCTGTTGTATACCTATAAATAATATCTGATGAATGATTTTGAATTGTCACACTCTGCGAGGAACTAAAAAATCCACTATTATGAGATAGTATTGGTTCTTCGACTCTATTAAAAATTGAAGATTCTAAATTTTGACTGCCGGGAGTAGATGGATAAAATTGAAATCGTGAAGTAGCACCATCGGGAAACCTTCCTTCAGAAATATCATTCTGTTGAAGGGAAAATGTAAGCGTATCAATCAAAATACCTGAAGGATCAAATAAACCAATACTTTCACCTGAAGCACTGAGTTTATAATTTGTATGTCTCCCAACTCCCCTATCATCAGCCCAAATAATTATA
This sequence comes from Ignavibacteria bacterium, assembly GCA_030684555.1. Lineage (GTDB taxonomy): Bacteria > Bacteroidota > Ignavibacteria > Ignavibacteriales > Ignavibacteriaceae > JAGUXE01. The sequence continues at coordinate 59,603 of JAUXVN010000010.1, read as the reverse complement.
TAACCATTTGCAGGAATAAGTAAGTCAACTATAAATCGATATTTTGCTGGTTGTGACAAATTATCCGTGATTGTATAATTTTTCAGATTGATCTCTGATAAATTTGGGTTGTAGATTTCTATCCAATCGGCATAATCATTATAGTCAGGATCTTTAATTGTCGATGAATTTGAAGCCATAAATTCATTAATATAGAGTTGTTGTGTAAGAGTTCTCTCTTGCAGTAGTAAGGTTAAAATAAGAAGGGTATAAAATATTCTGATATATTTAGAGATTTTTTTCATGATCGAACTTCTTGACTTCTATCATAAAGATATCAGTCGATATTACTAAAATTTATTTCAGATGTAAATTAGTTATAAAGCAGATAAATGGAAACTTTATAAAGAAGTACTCAACCCTTTAAAATAAGAAAAGGCAAAGTCGGTTTTCTTTGCCCTTCCTTACTGCGGTTTTAGCTTGTGTGAGTGTCAGCTAAATCAGCTACTGCGAACTTAACGCAGCTTCTTCTATTAATTTGTCGGAAATTTCTTTTCCTAAATATTTATCAATTATGCTATGTAATATATATAAAATTGGAGTTAAGAATAATGCAATTAAAGATTTATAAAGATAATTAACTACTCCTATCGCAAGTACGAGATTTAATTCCCAGCCTGCACCTATATAAAACGCAATAAACAATACAACAAAACTGTCAATGAACTGTGATACCAATGTAGATCCTGTAGCCCTTGCCCATATTTTATTTGGTCCGGTACGTTTCCTGATAAAATGAAAAACTATAACATCGATAAGCTGCCCGATTAAAAAAGCAACTAAAGAACCAATGATAATCCACAAACCCTGACCAAAAATTGCATTATAAGCTACATCCATATTTAGACTCCCGGCAGTAGTTTGTCGGGTTATCCAAAACTCAGCCGGGACTAATCCCATACTAAAATAAACCATGACGTAGGCATATGCAATTAATGATGCGGCGGTAAAAGTTAGAAATCTTACACCCCGTCTGCCAAAATATTCATTGATTATGTCAGTCATTATAAAAACAACCGGCCAAAGTAATACTCCTGCAGAAAGGTTTAAGGAAAGGTTTTCAATTCCAAAAAAGGAAAAATTAAAAGGAGTTATACCTAAAGTATTTTCTAAAGAAAATATCTTTACACCTATGAACTCCGCAAGTATAGCATTCGCTATGAAGAACGCCCCTAAAATATAAAAAAGTTTTTGCTCTTTATTTTTCAAATAGTTTCTATTCAGACATTCTACATTAGTTCTTTAAATATTATCTCTAATTCATCCAACATTTTTTCATCAAGTGTAAAAGTTACATAATCAGCAAAATTGTTTAGCACTATTAATGAATTAATACTTGTATCTTTTGATTCAAGATCTGCAATCTGTCTTGAAACATTGTGATTTAGAATTCTAATATCATCATATATCTTGGAGAGATTCTGCATTTCCCAGTCAGGACTACCCCCTCGTTTCCATTTAACATATTGAGCTAACAGATAGAAAGATAGAATCCTAACCTCTGTTTCCTCTAATGTTGCAAATGGCAGATGAAAATTAAACATAGGCTTTAACATACCCATTATTGGACATCCCGAAGTAACCATCATCATTCCAAGAAAACTACTAACCCCTGATTGCAATGAGGTGAACTTGGAATAATTGCGAACCGGTGTTTCAACAATCACTTCACACTCATCAAATGAATTTAACTCCTTAAATTCTTGTATTACATCAACAAGATTTATCGCAACAGGACAATATTTAACGATTGATGAATCCAAAGGACAATGAGGACATTTAAATGAATCCAATAGTGTCCAATCAGGATAATTTTCTGATTCATCCCTTACTATATTAAGAGTGTCCTTGTCTACCTTAACCCTAAACTCTTTAACTTTAGATTCAGAGATGTTAAACGTATACTTAAAAACTATTTCATCATTTTGCATCTGCTTATTCTTTATTTATTTTGAAATCAAAGTTAAATAATCTTATTGAGAATTTTAAACATTTTTAAATTAACTGAAAAATTTTCAGGAATACTTGAAAATAAAGTTGAGCAGTCTCAATTATATAAAAAAAAAGAGGAGTCAAAATTAACTCCTCTCCAAAAAATACTTAAAATGAAATATAAACTTATTAGATTCTTCTCACTTTAATCTTAGATACTGCACCATTCAGATTAATAAAGATTTTTTTAGTTGATAAGTTAAAATTTTCACTTCTGAATTTATTCTCATCTACTTCTGTAAAACCAGGAAAACTATTTTTAGAAATTTTCATGTCATTCCCGACTTCAACCCCCACACTTTTGGGAACAGTAATTTCAATCGAAGAAGCTCCGGCTTCAATATCTACGAATGAGGAATCTTGTGGTGGTTCGCTCAGTTCAAGATTGAGAGATGCAGCACCCATTTCGACATTAACCTTATTCACCTTTAGATTCCGTAAATCAAGATCGGCGGCGGCAGCACCGAGTTTGCAAACGAATTTATACATTGGATTTTTATTCAATGCTAATGTCATTCTTCTTTTGCCCGGTTTATTATCCTCCAGATTTATGACATTATCATCCATTTTAATTTCAAGTTGGTAAAAATCAGAAGAAGAAATTGTATCAATTGAAAAGAATGTTGAAGCGGCCTTACTATTGATATCGTACAAATAGTCATCTGTGGAACCGATTGAAAAGGTGCCAGCTCCGCCATAAATATGAACATCCATATTTTTGAACTTATCTTCATAACCACGACTGACGGATTCAATGAGTTCTTTATTTTCACTCCAATCATCATCGTCTATGTTACAGTGAAAATCGTTTCCACTAAAAAAACTGAAAATAACTAATGAAAGAAATATAGAGGCTCCGGCTACGGATGCTGATTTTGCAATCTTATTTGCAGTCAAAAACGACAACCCGAATAGAATTAGTATTACTGGCCAATAGTTGTATAATGTGGATAAATTGATATTCACATTAAACACACTAACAAGAAGATAGAGCAACCCTAATACAATAAACAGAATACCCCAAAATATATTACCCGATTTCATGATTTTCTCTCTCCTTTTGTTGAGCATTAATTAATAACCAAACACCTGCACAAATCACTATAACTGGGAAAAAATGTTCAAACTCGAATGCAGGAATTAAATTGTCAAGAAGAAAGAAAAATCCGAGTGTGATGAAAATAATCCCGGCAACTTTTTGCCGATTTTGTTTTTTAGGGGTTTCCAATGTCCCCTGAGACGCATCTGTTTTTTTTACTTCACCTTCTTCAAAATTTAAAAAGAGGGGTTCTTGTGGAATAATTATTAAACAAATTATATATAAAATTAATCCTAATCCGTTAAAGAAGACCAATACTATCAAGGCGAGTCTTGCAAGAACCGGATCAATATCAAAGTATTCGGCAAAGCCTCCGGCAACTCCGCCAATCATCTTTTCTTTTCTGGATCTGTATAAACGCTTATTCATCTCAACCTCCGTTAATTTAGTTTCTTTCTGATGCTAACATATTGAATCATTAAGCTAAATGTATACAAATAATTATCAACGGTATTTATCATAAAGATATGGCAAATTTGAACGAACTATCGGCTAAAATTTATTACCTCTTTACTCTTGTTATGAAATCTAATAGTTAATAAAGATGCAGATGTTGCCAATCCCACAGATAATCCAATCCAAACACCAATAACACCAAATTCATAAATAAATCCTAAATAGTACCCAAGTGGCAGTCCGATAATCCAGTATGAAATAAATGTGATTGCCGTTGGATATTTTACATCAGTAATACCCCTTAAAACACCAAGCGCAACAGCCTGAACACCATCAAACAATTGGAAAAAAGCTGCAATAATTAATAATGAAGATGAAATATGTATTACTTCAAAATCATTAACAAATAACAACGGAAGCGTTTTATTAAACAGAATTAAAATCACAGCACAAGAAAGCATGAAAACTGATGCAAGTGATAATGCCGTAAATCCTGCTTTTCGTGTTTCACTAATATTTCTGGCGCCGACAGCATTACCTACTCGAATAGCTGATGAAGATGAAATTCCCAGCACAACCATATATGTGATAGAAGCTATGCTAATTGCAATTTGGTGAGCCGCAAGATCTTTAGAACTTAACCAACCAATCATAAAAGCCGCAAAGGTGAATGCTCCTGCTTCAAAGAAATATTGTAAACCCCCTGGAATTCCAAGCTTTAACAATCTGTTGATCAAAGTCTTATCAAACTTTATAGGAAGTACACTTAGATTATATTGAGAAAAACTTTTACTCTTCTTTAAGAAAAAAATAAAAACAATCATCATAAAAGTTCGCGAAGTGAATGTAGCAAGTCCTGCCCCGTTCAATTCTAATCGAGGGAATCCAAGATTACCATAAATATAAATCCAATTAGCAAATAGATTAACAAAATTTGCAGCAATTGTAATTATCATGGCTGGCCTCATAATTGCCATACCCTCTATAAACTGTTTATAGGATTGGAAAACCATTATCGGTAGTAACGAGAATCCCAAAATTCTTGTATAAGGAATAGCAAGCCTGGTTATTTCTTCAGGCTGATTCAAGATTGAAATCATATCGGCAAAAAAGTATGTAGCAATAACCAATAACACTCCGGTTATAAAATTTATGTAGAATGATTGCCTAAATAAATTTGTACATTCATCTTTACTGTTAGATCCAATTGAAATGGCTACGAGTGGTGTAACGGCATATGAAATCCCGATACCGACCACAAGTGTCAAGAAGAACAAACCATTTGCGAGTGAAGCTGCTGCGAGGAAGCTATAACCGATTTGTCCAACCATAGCACTATCAACAACTCCCATCATCACATAACCTATTTGTCCGATAGCTACAGGATAAGCAAATTGAAGAGTCTCTTTAATATGCTTCTTTATTGGTTTCAAAAAAATTTTATATCTCTGATTAAGAATATTTCTAAATTGAAATGTTAATTTGACAATTTTTCGACTGACATTAAAAAATATTTTTATGGCAACAATTGCACTAATCATTTTGGACAACATTAAATTTGGTTTAATTGAGAAGGGAGAAAATTCATAGTCTATTTTAGAATGGAATGAATTGTTATATTGTAGTTCATTTTTCAAACAAACTTGCAACGGAGAGATAAATGCAAAAAAAATTAGTTGTTCTGGTTATGTTACTCCTTGTCGGATTAACATCATGTGAAAAAGAAGTTGAAAAACAACCATTACCAAATGGAATAAGAGAAGTTACAGTATTAGAATCAATACCTGTTAAGGATTATACGTACATTAATGTATCTGAAAATGATAATGAATTTTGGATTGCTGTTCCGACAATGACCGTTGAAAAAGGTCAAACATTATATTTTTCAAAAAGTCTTGAAATGAAAAACTTCCAGAGTCCTACCATCGATAGAAATTTTGAGTCAATTTTATTTGTTGAAGATATAAAAACAATGGCTCCAAATTCTGAACATGCAGGTGCAGTCGTTCAACATCCAAAAATTGAAATGAGTGGAAAACAACCAATCTCTTTAAGTCCGGTAGATGGTGGTAAAACAGTTGAGCAAGTATTTGCCCAAAGTGAAAGTTTATCGGGTAAAGTTGTTAAAGTTCGAGGGAAGGTAACAAAGTTCAATCAAGGAATTATGGATAGAAATTGGATTCATATTCAAGATGGTACCGGAAATAATGATGATTTCGATTTACTCATAACATCTAATGATGTTGTTAAACTTGGTGATATTATTGTTATTGAAGGTGTTGTTGGAATCAATAAGGATTTTGGCGCTGGTTATACGTATGCCGTGATAGTCGAAAATGCGAAGGTTACAATAGAGAAAAATTCTTAATCAGTAAAAGTTAATGAAAGAGACGTGCGAACGTCTCTTTTTTCTTTGTAGAACGGATTTAGGAATAACATGCCAAAAATATTTATTACCCGCACTTTACCCAAAATAGCCGAAGAGATATTACACAAACATCACTTTGAAGTCACAACTTTTTCAAAAAACCGTTCAATTACTAAACGAGAGCTTATTAAAGAAGCAAGTGACGCAGATGGGATTATATCGTTATTAACAGACCCAATCGATAAGGATGTAATCGATAATCTAAAATGTTGTAAAGTGATTGCGAATTATGCAGTAGGTTATAATAATATCGATACTAATTATGCCCGAAAAAAAAATATTATTGTTACCAACACACCCGACATATTAACCGATGCAACCGCCGACCTCACTTTAACATTAATTCTTTCATGCGCTCGAAGATTAGTTGAAGGTGATAAAATGATAAGAACAAATAAATTTAAAGGATGGTCGCCAAATTTATTGCTTGGTACGGATATTAATAATAAAATTCTCGGTGTTATTGGCGCGGGAAGAATCGGTTCTGCGGTTATTAAACGAGCTTCTGCTTTTGGGATGAAATCAATCTACTACAACCGATCAAGAAACCTGGAAATCGAGAATTTGTATTCGTCTAAAAAAGTTAGTTTAGATTACTTACTTAAAAATTCTGATGTTATTTCCATTCATCTACCGCTAAACCCCGGCACAAAAAATCTTCTGAATAAAGAAAAATTATCACTGCTAAAGAATCATTCAATCCTTATTAATACAGCACGGGGTGAAATCATTGACGAGAATCATCTGATTCAACTACTAAAAATGAAGAAAATATTTGCGGCAGGATTGGATGTATATGTGAATGAACCTAACATAAATATAAAATTCTTAAAATTGAGCAATGTGATTTTAGCTCCACACATCGGAAGTGCAACAATTGAAACTCGTTCAAAAATGGCTGAACTTGCAGTTAAAAATGTAATTAACGTTTTAAAAGGGAAAAAGCCATTAACCCCTGTAGTTTAAAATAAATTAGGAATTGCGATGTCAAAAATAAAAAAACGTCCGTCATGGGACCATTACTTCTTAAAAGTAGCTATGCTTGTATCTGAACGGGCTACGTGTCCACGGATGCACTGCGGTTGTGTTTTAGTGAGAGATAAACAAATTTTATCCACCGGTTATAATGGTTCAATTCCGGGAGATGAACATTGTGAAGATGATGGCTGTATGATAGTTGATAATCATTGTATTAGAACAATCCATGCAGAAATGAATGCGATTTTACAATGTTCAACCCATGGGATCAGCACTTCTGGTTCAATTGCATATGTAACTAATATGCCTTGTACTAATTGTGCTAAAGCTTTAATTACAGCAGGAATCAAAGAAGTAGTAATTTTCTCGGAATATCATGACACTCTTGCGGAACAGTTTTTCGAGAAAGCAAATGTTATGATACGAAGGATTAAAATGCCTCCAAAAACTATTCATTATGACTTAAAGAATTATGCGTCAGCAAAGAAATCAAATAAAAAATAGACTGATCATTTAATGTCAAACAGAAAATATGTTCGCCTCACTCTTTTATTCTTAGTTGTATTAACTCTTTCAAGTTGTACTCCAAAAGAAGTCCTAAAAGAACTTCCACAAAGTGATTCTTTTTCAGATGTAAATAAAATCCTAAATAATTTTAAGTCTGACTTCAATAAAACTAAACGTTCATTTGAGAACACAACTGTTGATATGCTTGATTCTATAATAATTGATGATAGATTTGTTTTGAATTTTTATTTTAAAAAGCATTTATTAGCTGAACCTATAAGAGAAGAAACCATATCTTATTTGACCAGCATTCTTGACTCATCTTTGAAAACGATAAAAGAAAAGTATATTTATAACTTCATTGTCGAGAATAAACCTTTGCAATTTTATATACCCAACTTCTATCGAACCGATAAAAGCACTCTTGATTCGTTGCGATTACCGATTAATGCTTCAAAAAGAATTCCCGTAATTAAATATGTTGATAAAAAAAATAATCCGATAAAAGGTTTGTTAAATAGAAACATTGTCCTCTGGAATAGTCACGGTTGGTACTATAGTCAATCAGCCAAGCGATGGGAATGGCAGCGACCTCGACTATTCCAAACTGTTGAAGATTTGCTTACAACTTCTTTTATAATCCCATATTTACTACCAATGTTAGAGGATGCCGGTGCAACAGTTTTTCTTCCAAGAGAAAGAGATATTCAAACTAATGAGATAATTTTGGATGATGATGAGCTAGATAATTTTAAAAATGGGTTTATTAAGATAAGTTCACTGAACCAAACACATTCATGGATAAAATCTCCAGTAGGTGGATTTAAACTTGGCAAAATCCCTTATACAGATAATTATAATCCATTTGGAGGCGGAGCACATCATTACATATATTCAAGTCAAACTGAATCAACAAGCTTTGAGTGGATACCGGAATTTCCGGAGCACGATGAATATTCAGTATATATTAGTTTTGTTCCCTCCCCAAATAATGCAAATGATGCAACATACACTATCACTCATTTAGGGGGTAAAACGAATGTTCAAGTAAATCAGACAATTGGTGGGAAAACATGGACTTACGTAGGTTCTTATAAATTTAGTAAAGGCATTAATCCGGAGATCGGAAGAGTAACTCTTTCGGATAAAAGCAGTGAGAGTGATAAAATTATCTCTGCAGATGCTGTCCGTTTTGGCGGCGGAATGGGAATTGTTAGTAAAAACGGGAGCACGAGCATACGTCCAAAATTTGTAGAAGGAGCACTTTATTATCTTCAATTTGCTGGAGCACCCGATTCATTGGTGTATAACCTTAATTCAAATAATTCATATACCGATGATTATCAGAGCCGCGCTGAATTTGCAAATTATCTAAACGGTGCTCCTCTCGGACCAAATAAAAATAGAGAACATGAAGGACTTAAAATTCCAATCGATCTTACCCTGGCATTTCATACCGATGCAGGGGTAACAACCGGAGACAGTACAATCGGTACCTTAGTAATCTACAGTAGTATTGATTTGGATTCTTCAAATTACTTTCCAAATGGTTTATCAAGGTACTCAAATCGTGATTTTGCAGATATTCTTCAAACTGAGATTGTTCAAGATATTAAATTTCATTTTGACCCTAACTGGACGAAGCGTGACTTGCGGAATTCTCTTTATAGCGAAGCTTACAGACCAAATATGACCGGAGTTCTCCTTGAATTATTATCACATCAAAACTTTTTTGATATGCAGTTTGCACATGATCCTCGTTTCAAAATTGCCGCCTCTCGTGCAATCTATAAATCGATGCTCAAGTATTTATCTGTTGTAAATAATTCAGAATATATAGTATCACCATTACCTGTAACTCATTTCAGAACTGATATTACAACTACAGGAAATGTAAGACTTGATTGGAAAGAAGCACCTGATCCGCTGGAACCATCAGCAATTCCAACCGGATATATTGTCTATACAAGATTGTGTGACGGTGGATTTGATAACGGTACATTCACATCATCTCCATTTATCGAATTTTCTAATTTAACGAAGGATACAATTTATAGTTTTAAGGTGACGGCCGTAAATGATGGTGGAAAAAGTATGCCATCTGAAATATTATCAACGAATATTTCTTCCAATAATCCAATCCCCTTTCTAATAATAAATGGTTTCGATAGAATTTGTGGACCACATGCAGTTAAGGATTCAGCCTTCGCCGGATTTATGAATATTATTGATGCAGGTGTCCCCCATAATTATGATTTAAGTTTCACCGGTTTGCAATACGATTTCTCTCCCACTTCTGAGTTCATTTCTAACGACATGCCCGGTCATGGTGCTAGTCATTCAGATTTTGAATCGAAAATAATTGCAGGAAATACTTTTGATTTTGTATCAGTTCATGGAACGGCTTTAAAAAATTTAGGTTATTCCTTTGTTTCATCAAGTGATGAAGCAATAGAAGACAACTTCTACGACCTCACCAAATATAAATTTGTTGATTTAATTTTAGGTGAAGAAAAATCGACTAAGTGGATTAGACCGGAGTTTGATTCATTAAAAGGGATTCAATTCAAAACTTTTACAAATAAAATGCAATCAGTTCTCAAACATTATTTGTACAACGGTGGGAATTTGTTTGTTTCCGGAGCGCATATTGCAAGCGATATAATATTGTCTTCAAAAGACACCAACGAAATAAATTTTTTAAGAAATATTTTAAAATATGATCTTGCTTCCCCATCAGCATCAAGAACAGGTCAAGTTGAATCAATCACAAAAGGGTGGCTGCCAGTTCAATTAAAATTTAATAATGAATTAAACAACAAAATTTATCAAGTGGAATCACCTGATGGATTAATTCCGGTAAACGGTAGTGAAACAATTTATAGATATTCTGAAAATTTTCTCGATGCAGCTATTTTTTATAAAAAAGAATATGGAGTTGCAGCATTTGGGTTTCCGTTTGAAACAATTATCGATGAGACGCAGAGATTAGTTTTAATGAATACAATTCTGGAATTATTTGAATTAAAATAATTCCAGAATTGAAAAGTAAGCTTTAGAATCAATAATAAAACTTAAATCCGATACGAGCCATAATTCCGCTCATATCAAAAGCTCTTTCAAAAACTTTTTTTGTTTTTAAATGTGTAACCGGTGAAACAGATTCAACTTCATACTGCCAACTAGGCTTAGAAGAATGATAAGTCAATTCAGCTAATATTTCTGATCTGGAACCAATCGGAGCAATCGCTCCAACTGACAATAAATAAGCAAAATCACCTGCAATTTTAAGATTATCTTCATCTGGATTTTGATAACTTCTATAAAATATAAGAAGTACGTCAACACCGAAACCTCCGGAAATATAGACATCAAAATTTCTGTTAACGTTATATCTTCCTATTAGAGAGAAAGCGATTGGCAAATTATGAATATTAGTTTTAGCTCGTAGTTCATTTAATTCACTGTTAGGAAAACCGGCTAAATCAAATTCTTTTTCTAACTTCTTATCAACATAGTTTTTATTGAACCAGTCTATACTCCATCCATACTCAAAATTTTCATCAATATCCTTTCCCCCTTGATAACCAAGAATAAAACCTGCATTGGTGGATTGAGGTGAATAGAGTCCCAGTTTAACAGCAGCAGTTTTCTGCTGGGCAGATATCGAAACAAATGAAACCAAAACAATAAAAGCGAGAAAAAACTTTTTCATAAATACCCTTAAATTTTTTTTACAAATTTACAAAAAAATGAATTTAATATTCTACTTATCTAAATGTCCACCATAATAAAATCAAGATTAATACTAAGATTATTGACATAAAAATATTTCTATTCCGCCACGGTGTTTTAGAGTGAAAATCAACATCAACTTCAGAAAATGTAAGGTTCTTAAGTGATATTTTCTCCGGCGGCTCAGTAAGAAGACTCACAACTACTAACACTATTGAACAAATAATAAAAATGATAACTGCAAAATGCAAAAAATTAATTGTTGCAATGTTTTTCAAAATACCGTCATCTAATGGAGACAATCGATTTTGAATTTCTATAACAAATCTGAAAACTCCAATAAATAAACCGGTTAATAGAGAAGCCACTGCTCCACTTCCATTAACACGATTCCAAAATACGCCAAATAAAAACACCGCAGCAATCGGTGGAGAAATATATGATTGCACACTTTGGAGATAAACATACATTCTTTCATCACTCAGTAGACTGATAAACGGAATCCATAATAATCCTAAGGCAACTATCACTCCGGTTGTAATTCTTCCAAAATTGACAAGTTGCTTTTCATCTGCTGAAGGGCGTAGTCTTTTGTATATGTCTATCGTGAGTAGAGTGGAAGTTGAATTGAACATTCCGCTGAGTGACGACATTAATGCAGCCAATAAACCTGCAATGACCAACCCTTTAAGACCCGTCGGCAAAAGATTAGTCACCATCCATGCATATGAACGATCTCCTGTAACTTCACCATTTGTCAAAGAGTGAGCAATGATCCCTGGTAAAACTAAAATAAAAACAGGCAAAATTTTCAAAAAGCCGGCGAAAATTGTTCCGGCTTGCGCATGATCTAAATTCTTCGCACTTAAAACACGTTGTACAATATATTGATCAGTACACCAATACCAGATTCCAACAATAGGTGCTCCAAAAATAATTCCAGTCCATGGGAAATCAGGATCAGACATAGGTTTAAACATAGTCCAAAAATCAGTTGGGGTAGTTGCAATAACATTTTCCCATCCACCGGCTGCATTTAATCCTAATAATGTTAAAGCTATCGAACCAATTATAAGTATAAACATTTGTATTAAATCCGTATAAATTACTGCCGATAACCCACCGAGAATAGTGTATAATCCTGTAATCAAAACTATAACTATTGCAGAGGTATACATATCCCAGCCAACAACTGCATTCAGCAGGATTCCACCTGCATAGAGTGAAATAGATACTTTTGTAAAAATGTAGGCAAAAATTGAGACGATACTCAAATAATATCGTGCGGTAGAATTATATCTCTTTTCAATAAATTCCGGTATTGTAAAAACACCGGATTTAAGATAGAATGGAGTAAATAACCATCCTAAAAGCAAAACGATTAAACACGCAAGCCATTCAAAATGTCCGACAGCTAAACCCGATTTTGAACCTGTGCCAGCCAGTCCGAGGAAATGTTCACTTGAAATGTTAGTAGCAAATAGTGAAGCACCGATAGCAATCCAACCGACGTGTCTTCCTGCAAGGAAATAGTCTGTACTTGTCTTTCCTTTTTTGGAGAAATAGAAACCAATCCCAAGCACAACAAAAAAATAGAAAGCAATTATGATATAGTCAATTAGTGCCATAAGTATATCCGTTCAATAAATTCTGTAAATTACCTGTAAATATTAGATTTTTTTTTCGATTAGCACAATTTTTTTTTAATTTATTTGGCATCAATACGAATAAGTTTATTATTTTTGTGACTGAACAAATCAAAACTCCAAAAATGATCAGTAGAAGAAAAGGAAAGTAAAAATATGGGAGACAATGTAAATATAAAACGGATAGCGATTAATACGGGTGGTGGCGATGCTCCCGGTTTGAATGCAGTTATTAAAGCCGTAGTTATTTCTGCATTAAATCGTGGTTGGGAATGTATTGGAATACGTGACGGTTATAACGGTATTTTTTTACCAGAACGATACCCGCACGGTGGAGGCTTAATTAATATGACCTACGACCTCGTACAAAATATTACAGCTTTAGGCGGAACAATTCTCGGGACAACCAACCGTGGTAACCCAATGCAATACCCGATGAAAGATACAAAGGGAAATATTGTGGAAGTCGATAGGACAGACGAAATAATGGCTGGTTTTAAGAGACATAACATTGATGCATTAATTGCTGTTGGTGGAGATGGTTCACTATCTATGGCAAATGTTTTCGCCCAAAAAGGTTTGAAGGTTGTTGGTGTTCCTAAAACTATTGATAACGATCTCGATAAAACAGTAATGACATTCGGTTTTGATACCGCTATCTCTTTTGCAACTGAATGTGTAGATAGACTTCACTCTACTGCACAATCACACGGTCGGGTTATGATTGTTGAAGTAATGGGACGTTATGCAGGATGGATTGCGATGAACTCAGGAATTTCAGGTTCGGCAGATGTAATTTTAATTCCTGAGATTCCATATGATATTAAAAAGGTAGCGGCTCATATTAACAATGAAGTCAGTAAGAAAAGAAATTATTCTATTGTTGTTGTAGCAGAAGGAGCTCGTCCACAAGATGGTGATATTTCTGTAATCGAAAAAGAAGCCGGAAAAGCTGAAAGACTTGGTGGAGCCGGAGAGCGCGTAGCCAGAGATATTGAACAGTTAACAGACAAAGAAGTTAGAACGGTAATTTTAGGTCATTTATTGAGAGGTGGAAGTCCGACTACATTTGATAGACTACTCGCCCTCAGATTTGGCTCAGCTGCGGTTAGAGCCTTAGCTGAAGGTGAAAACGGTATAATGGTGGCATTAGATCCTCCTCATGTTCGGTATGTACCTTTGGACCTTATTTCTAAAAGAATGAAAACAGTCCCTCTGGATTCAGATACAGTTCACACAGCCCGCGATTTAGGAATTTGTTTCGGAGATTAATAGATTTGTAAAGTATGACGCTCTTTCACAAGGGCGTCTTAGTTTTGTAAAGATTGAAAATAATCATAGATTCTTTTTGAAACTTCAGATTGCATTCGAATAGCTAAATATCTATCTGTAATATTTTTACCAAGAATAACTAATACATACTTGCGTCCATTTGGTAGTAATACAATCCCACTATCATGATTGACTCCGGTTATTGAACCGGTTTTGTTTGCAACTTTAACATTATCAGGCAGTAGTTTAGGAATGATTGAACGATGTTTTTGTTTAAGTAAAATATTTACAATATCATCACAAATATTTTTAGAAATGAACTCGTTTCTACCGAGAAGCAAAAATATCTTGGCTAAATCTATAGCTGTAACAGTATTATTCAATCCAACATCAAATGCCTTTAGGTCTTGAACTCCTCGATAAACTTTTACATTATTTATTTCATAAGAATTTAGAGTAGACATTACATTTTCGGCTTTAACCAATTCTATCAAAATATTCGTTGATAGATTACCACTCATTGTAATCATATCAACTAGCAATTCACGGATTTTCTTTTTTGTTCCTACAAGTTTATATAAGTCATCTCCGCTATCATCAGCTATATCCAATGAGTAGGAGCTTCTGTCAACAATACTTTTAAAAGAATTAATAATAGTTAGTGAATCATCTAAATCAAATTTCCCTTCAGCAGACTGTTTAAATATTTCCAGCATAACCGGAGTTTTCATTGTGCTGGCGGCATGGAATGTTTCTTCAGCATTAATTGAAATTACACTTTTTTTATTGCCGACTTCTTCAAAGTAAACTGCATAATCACCCGGGAAACTCTTCATCATTGAAACTATTGAATGTTTAGCGTTATCAAGTTCACTATTTGTTTGAGCGTTATTCATAGTCATTAAACCAAAAATAATTATTACTAATAAAATCATTTGACTAAAAGCATTTTTTTCGAAATTGTAATCCCATTAGAATTTAATGAATAAATATAAAATCCAGATGGAACATTAATTTTATTATTCATTGTATCAAATGTAACTTTATAACTTCCGGCTTCTTGATATTTATTCACAAGTGTAACAATTTCATTACCAAGGATATCGAAGACTTTAAGGTTAACATAATTACCTATTGGTATTGAATAACTTATTTGAGTCAATGGATTAAAGGGATTTGGATAATTCTGTGCTAAGTAAAAATCTGGGATAAATAAATTTCCCTCATTAATTGAGTTCGGTTTTTCAATCCCGAAACCTATTACTTGATAAGCAAAATTTCCGATTGATGTTTGAAAATTTAGTTGAGTTGAATAATTTATAGATGAATCCGGAATAAATATTACCCTAAGTGCTTTAGCAGATGAAGACGAAATCGAATCAATAGTTGAGTCTAACAAAAATCTTGAATCGCTTGAAGTAACTGAGTTTACTATTAAAGTTGCATTACCGGTATTTAACAGATTTAAATTGAAATAGGTTGTATCACCTATAAAAGTTGTATCTAAAATAGCTAGTTGCGGGAATGCAGAAAACTGTGCATACTTCGGTCTAATTGTGTTAGATCTAAAGCTATAAATTCTACTTACAAATTCGGGATGATCAATTAATGGATTTCTTTTCCCTTGTAACAAAGTTATTGCATTATTTCTATTGCGTTCAGCCAGATCTACTGTGTCTAATAGATTCCATACTCTAAAAATATTTTCCTGAGCAGTATCTAAAAAACTGCCATAATTTTGTGGATAGCGTAATTGGAAATACAACATTCCTCTTGCCACATTCCCTTTATGCACATCCCTTGGTTCAAAAACAATATTTCCATTCCAACTATTACCCCGTTTACTATCCCCAACCGACCAAGTAATATTCGAAGCAGCTACTCCAAATGGATAATTACCTCTAATACTATTAGCTGTATTATCAGTCGGAAACAAATGGAATAAATCAGATACCATTGGATCTGCACTACCAAATTGTCCTTGAGGCCAGGTGTGTTCGGTATTAAAATTATAATTATTCTGTGCATCTGTTCGACTTGTATAACCTACCGCTAAACGGCCGGTGTAAACACACTCTAAAGTATTTTGAGTAGCACCTCCGCTGTTCACTCTTTTATTATCAAATTCCATAAACATTTTATCTCTTGCAGTATTATAACCAAGTGAAGTATGGTTACTAACATAACTGGATAGAGCTTGTTTTAGCTGTGTATCAAAAAGATTAAAAGTAATAGCATCGTACATATCGCCGTAATTTCCTGAACCTTTTAACTTCACTACGATGGCTTCTGAGCTGTCTTCGTTTTGATAGGCGATTAAACCTTCTTCAATAATATTGTGATTTGGTGTAAAAGAAAAATTAATATTTACCGGAGTTCCGGAAGGTAAGCTTATTAAAGAATCTTCGGTATTAAATCTTAAATTTGAATTTAAAACTAACCTAAATTCTTTTAGATAAGGAGAATCATTTGTAATCGAAATACTTCTAAAAGAGCTATTCCCCACAATTGTAATCGGGAAATTTATCTCAGAAGCTGAAATTGATATTTGAGCATTGAGTATTGGACAAAAAACTAATGATAAAAATAATAATACTATTAAACGCATGAGACCTTCATAATTTATATATTTAGAAATAGAATTTATTCTGTTATTTTCGCAATGTCAATTATATCAAGAAAGAATTATGTCAAAATATTTAGTTATATGTTTTATAGTATTCTTGAACATTGTTACTCTCGCCCAAAAAGAGAAACATGTCTGGAAGCCATTAGTTATAAATGAAAATCAAAAGGTCTGGTATGATCAAACTCAATTAGATACAATTAACACTGCAAAGTTTGAGATTTGGTTATTAGAACTGCATCGACCTCATTTAGAACTTGAAGGAGTTGCTAAAAATATTATGCGGACTAAATCTTTATTCCTCATCAGCCTGGAAGAATATAGATACAGTCTTAAAGAAGTCGTTTACTATAATCCCGCTAATAACCAGGTCAAGAGTTTTCAATATGGAATTGATGATTATGATGAAGATATTAAATACGCTTTCCCTATAACTCAGAATTCAATACAACAAAAATTAATTGATGAACTTTTACGTATCAGAAAACTACGTGCAACCTATAACCAGGAAAATTGATATGGATAGCTACACATCTAAAGAGTTTGAAAAATCTGTCTATGTGAAAGATTCTCAAATTCATGGGAAAGGGATTTATACTTCCCGATTCATTAAAACCGATGAAAAGATCATGATTATCAGCGGGGAAGTAATATCAGGTGATGAATGTGAACGCCGTGAAAATGAAGAAAATAATGTCTACATATTTTGGAATGGTGAAACATATATAGACACAAACAAAACTGACAAGATTAAATATATCAATCATGACTGCAACTACAATTGCGAAGTTCAAGACCGTGATGAATCAAGTCTCTGGCTTGTTGCCGCACGTAATATCAATATTGATGAAGAATTAACCATCGATTATGGTTATGATGAAATTTATGAGACCTGTTGCTGCAATAACTGTGAAAACAAAGAAAGTTGATTCAGTGCTGTTTTAAAGTAAAGATGTCAATCTAATTTTGCAATAAAGAGTTTTATAAAATTTTAACAATTTGCCAAATCAGGGTTTAACAAAAACTTTATCTATGATAAATTAGACCAAATCTTTTAATAATTCTTTTAACAACCTATAAAACTTTTCAACCGTTACAATTTCAACTTTTTCATCCGGTGAGTGTGCTCCAAGAATTGTTGGTCCAAATGAAATCATATCCAAACCGGGATATTTTGCTCCAAGCAAACCACACTCTAAACCTGCATGAATAGCTTTCACTTCAGGTTCTTTATTAAATAAATTCCTAAAAACCTCTTTTGCTTTGATAAGCACATTTGAATTAACATCGGGTTTCCAACCCGGATAACCATCCCCTGTTTTTACTAATGCATGTGCAAGCACAAAAACTGAGCGAACTGAATCAGCAATATATCTTTTGGATGATTCAATTGAACTTCTTTGGCTCGTTCCTATAAATACTCTATCGTTTTCATATTTTAATGTGGCAAGGTTCGTAGAAGTTTCAACTAGCCCTTCAATATCGCTGCTCATTTGAATTACACCATGTGGAAGAGCGAGCAAGGAATCAGTTAACCATTCACCAAATTGTCTGGTAAAGGCTTTATCAAATGATTTTTTAATTTCAACAAAATTAACTTTTACACCATTGTCAGCAGTCTTGTTTTCAAATATGAATGCGTGTTCATATTTTTCTATTATCCTTTTGGCTTCGGAATAATCTTCAGGATGCAGAAGAATAATCGCTTCAGCTTCGCGTGGGATTGCATTCCTTTTACTACCGCCACTAATTTCAGCAATTCTATAATCTAACTTTCTTAAGCCGCTTAAGAGTCTTGTTAAAAGTTTGATCGCATTAGCTCTGCCTGCGTTGATCTCAAGTCCTGAGTGTCCGCCTTTTAATCCAGTAACCAACAATTCATAAGAATTATAGTTTGAGAACATAGTATCGTAAGAAGGAATAAATTCACCCATAGTATCAATACCACCAGAACAGCCGATATAAAAAGCACCATCTTCTTCAGAGTCGAGATTTAGTAGAGTTTTACCGGAAATAAAATCAGGCTGAATTGTTTTTGCACCGGTTAAACCGGTCTCCTCATCAACGGTCAATAAAATTTCCAATGGTCCATGGACAGAATCTTTGTCTATAGCTATTGCTAATGCCGCCGCAACACCAATTCCATTATCAGCGCCAAGAGTAGTCCCCTCTGCTTTGATCCAGCCATTTTCGATACTTAATTTTAACGGATCATTTTCAAAATCAAAATCTGTTCCTTTATTCTTTTCACAAACCATGTCAATGTGCGCTTGAAGCACAATTATTGGTGATTCTTCTTTTCCGGAAGTTGCAGGAATACTTAATAATAAATTACCAGTAGCATCCTGTTTGAATTGAATACCATTCTTATTACAAAAACTTTTAAGATGATTTAAAATTTTTTCTTCCTTTTTTGAAGGTCTTGGAACTTGGGTAATTTCATAGAACTGTTCCCATAATAGTTTTGGTTCTAAACCAGCAATAATATCTTTGGTCATAATAAATCCTTTATCAAATTTTAATTCTCAAGTAATGCGGCAGCATCAATTTGTTTTTGAGCTAATCGTGCATTTTTTTTATCCATCTCTTTTAGATGTCTTTTTCTAACTCTAATTGATTCAGGTGTCACTTCAACAAATTCGTCATCTGTAATCCATTCGATAGCTTGCTCAAGAGTCATTAATTTTGGTGGTTCAAGTCGTATTGCTTCATCTGCTCCGGAGGCACGCATATTACTCAACTGTTTTGTTTTGGTGACATTCACAACCATGTCGTTGTTTCTTGAGTTCTCACCAATTACCATTCCTTCGTAAACTTTAGTACCGTTATCAATAAAAAATACGGAACGCTCCTGAAGTTTCCACATAGCATATGAAGAAGCTACTCCCCCCTCCATTGCAACTAATGCGCCTCTTATACGTTGAACAATTTCTCCCTTATGAGGTTCATAAGCATGGAAGTTATGGTGAAGAATTCCGGTACCGCGGGTATCTGTCATAAATTCAGATCTGTAACCAATTAATCCTCTTGACGGAACAAAAAATTCGATACGAGTATTTTCATTGAACGTTAACATATTTTTCATCTCGGCTCTTCTTTTCCCGAGTTTCTCAATTACAATCCCCACGTATTCATCAGGGACATCGATTATAACATGTTCAATAGGTTCCGAAATTACTCCTAATATTTTTTTCTGAATAACTTCCGGTTTGCTAACCATTAATTCATAACCTTCACGGCGCATATTTTCAATAAGAATTGCAAGATGTAATTCTCCCCTGCCGCTAACTTTAAAAATATCGGGAGAGTCAGTTATTTCTACACGAAGACTAACATTAGTTTTCAATTCTTTTGACAATCGTTCACTAAGATTTCTTGTCGTTACATACTTTCCTTCCAATCCGGCAAATGGTGAAGTATTAACCATAAAGTTCATAGTTATCCTTGGTTCTTCAACAGCCAGTGCAGGTAACTGTTCAGGATTTTTTGGATCAGCTAAAGTATCACCAATATCAACATCTTCAAGTCCGGCTATTGCAACAATATCACCAGCTCCAGCATCTGTAATTTCGACTCTTTTAATATTTTCGAAAGCGTAAAGTTTAGTTACTTTTGAATTAGTCTTATTTCCTTCACGCTCAATATGCACAATTTGATCACCAACTTTGATCACTCCTTTATGAATTTTGCCAATACCAATCCTGCCAAGATAGTCGTTATAATCTATGGATGAGATTAGCATTTGAAATGGTGCAGCAGGATCTGCATCCGGTTGGGGTATATGTTTAATTATGATGTCAAGTAACGGAACAAGTGTGGTGCTTTCCTCTTCCAAAGTTGATTTTGCAATGCCTTGTTTCGCAATTGCAAAAACATACGGGAAATCAAGTTGTTCATCTGAAGCCCCAAGAGCGACGAATAAATCGAATACTTCATTTAGTACATCGTTCGGTCGTGCATCTTTTCTATCGATTTTGTTAATGACTACAATTGGCTTCAACCCAAGTTCAAGTGATTTCTTCAATACAAATTTTGTTTGAGGCAACGGACCTTCAGCAGCATCAACTAGCAGAAGAACACCATCAACCATTAATAAAGTACGTTCAACTTCACCACCAAAATCAGCATGACCGGGAGTATCAATAATATTTATCTTATATCCATTATAACTTACACTTAAATTTTTGGCAAGAATTGTAATTCCTCTTTCTTTTTCAATGTCATTGGAGTCCATAATTCTTTTTTCAACCTGCTGATTAACTCGCCAAGCACCGGTCTGTTTTAAGATAAAATCAACTAAAGTTGTTTTACCATGATCAACGTGTGCTATTATGGCTATGTTTCTAATTTTTTCTAATACTTGCATCTAAATGCTGTCTTTCCTTTTTATATTTTCATCATTAACTGTGACGGATATTTAAAATATCGCCGTCTTTTACTATATATTCTTTACCTTCCAAACGCCAGACGCCTGCT
This sequence comes from Ignavibacteria bacterium, assembly GCA_030684555.1. Classification (GTDB taxonomy): domain Bacteria; phylum Bacteroidota; class Ignavibacteria; order Ignavibacteriales; family Ignavibacteriaceae; genus JAGUXE01. The sequence goes on along the minus strand of JAUXVN010000010.1, from coordinate 38,409 downwards.
TCTTTACATTTTGGAAATGAACCGTATTGCATATAATCATTATAGCTTACAACTTCGGCGCGAATAAATTTTGAGTAAAAATCTGAGTGGATTACACCTGCAGCTTCTTGTGCTGTCATGTTTATTTTAATTGTCCATGCCCGGCACTCATCTTCACCAACAGTAAAAAAAGATTGTAATCCAAGAAGTTGATAAAGAGTTCTTAGAATTCTTGTGAAAGCAGATTCTTCAATTCCAAAATCATTCATAAAAACTGATGATTCTTCTTCCGGTAGTTGTGATAATTCAAATTCAAATTGACCAAAGAATGGAATAATTTCATAATTCGCATTTGAAAAAACTGATTTTACTTTCTCAACTATCTCCTTTACAGAATCCTTCGAGTTTTCATCAAAATTGATTCCTATTAATAACGGTTTTAGTGTTAGGAATTGATAACCTGAGAGAATTTTCTTTTCACTTTCGTCAAGTTCTAAATCACGCAGTGGAATCTCTTTTTCAATATGTTCTTGAAGTTTTTTAAATACCGGAAATTCTCGTTGTACCTGTTCATTTTTGGTTTTTAAAATCTCTTTCTGAATCTTTTCAAGCCGGTTCTCGATTAATGTCATATCTGCTAAAAGAAATTCTGTTTCAAGAAATTTAATATCTCTTAGAACATCAACCGAACTCTCAGGATGCGGAACGGATTCATTTTCAAATTGTCTTACGATATGAAAAAGTGCATCGTTATTTTTAACCTTCGAAAGAAAATCATTAGATATTTTGACTTTCCCCTCATCAGAAAGTTGTAATCCGGGGATATCAATAATTTCTAATGTTGCATTTATTTGTTTCTTCGGATTAAAAAGTGCTGTTAATTTATCGAGTCTGTCATCGGGAACTTTTACTACTGTTCTATTTGAGTCACCGGAAGAATATGAGACCGTATTATAAAGTGTGGTTTTACCGGAGTTTTGTAAACCAATCAATCCAATTTGCATATAATGTCTTGCTAATTATTAAAATTTAAGCAATAAATATACCATAATTAGCCCGGTTTACCAAGGAATGGGAATTTACATTATTTCGATTTTTTTTGAAGTACAGACGGAGCCTTAACAAATTTAAGGCTCTGAAGAAATTGCTTTTAACTAATGAATTTTAGGATTCTCATTACACCATTTTTTGATATACCCGGCAATATTGTAGGTAGCAGCACCGGGGGTAAATAATTCGCCAACACCAATTTCTTTCAGCTTTTGGATGTCTTCTTCAGGAATAATTCCGCCACCTGTTAATAAAACATCATCAATTCCCTTTTCTGTCATAAGTTTTTTTATTTTAGGGAAGATTGTCATATGAGCACCTGAAAGTATACTAATTCCTATTACATCAACATCTTCTTGAATAGCCGCTTCAACAATCATTTCTGGAGTTTGTCTCAATCCTGTATAAATAATTTCCATACCAGCATCACGAAGTGCGGCAGCAATAACTTTTGCTCCTCTATCGTGACCGTCCAATCCAGCTTTGGCTACAAGAACTCTTATTTTTTTATCCATTAAGCTCTCCTACTATTTCAAATTTTCTTTTATTTTAAAAGCAATTTCCCGCATTTCATTTTCTTCATACTCTTTTAGATTCATTTTGAACTTAAATCCATCTGAATTAAATCTCGGTATAATATGAAAATGGCAATGGAAAATGGTCTGACCCGCAGCTATCCCGTTATTTGATAGAATATTGTAACCATCTGCATTGAGCGAGGTTTTAACTGAATTTGCTAATTTTTGTACTAGCTTCATCATCGCAGATAAATCTTCATTTGAAACTTCTAAAAAATTACTATAATGATTTTTAGGAATGACTAATGAATGTCCATGGTTGAAAGGTCTAATATCAAGGAATGCCATAGTTTCATTATCTTCATAAAGAATTTCTGCATTCTCCAAACGATTGACTATATCACAAAATATACAATTCATAATTTAAAAATACCTCTTTTATTGATTTGATAAAAGTTATTCGTGATTATTTGCAATAAAGATTTTTAATCAGTTTTGTAAAAATAATTTTCTCTTGGGAAAAACGCCAAATAATCCGCCAGTGTGTATGAATAAAGTTCTTGACAAATTTTTACTCTTAAGGTATTGCTCTTGATACGCATAAAATGCTTTACCGGTATAAGCCGGGTCAAGTATGATTCCGGTTTGTCCGGCAAATTCTCTAATAACTTTAATTTTTTCATTACTTATGTTTTTATATCCTTCGGTTGAGTAACCATCAACAACTTCGAGTAAAGATTCATCCAATTTAATCTTTAAACTATATTTTCTGATTGTATTCTCAACCAGTTCTAAAATTTTATTTCTCATAACATCTGCCGGATATAAAACATTGACAGCCAATATCTGAAACTTTTTTCCATAAAGATGTGCACCGAGAAGCAGTCCCGCACTTGTACCACCCGAACCGCAAGCTGTTAATATTGAATTAATATTAAAATTTCTTTGCTCAATTATTTCCTCAAATGCTTTTACGTAGCCCCAAATTCCTACTTCAGATGAACCACCTTCCGGTATGATGAATATCTTTTTACCAGCTTTCTCCAGCTTAAGCTTTTCTTCAAACATGATGGAATTGACATTGTCGTACTCCAATTTGGTTAAGTACTTTATTTCAGTATTTAGAAACTTATTCAAGAAGAGATTACCATCTGCTAAAGTTGATTCTTTTCCCCACAAAAATAATTTGGTGTTTAATCCAATTGATTTTGCAGCAAACACAGTAGCCCTAGCATGATTTGATTGTTCACCACCGCAGGTGAATAACAAATCTGCTTTTAGTTTTTTTGCGTAATGAAGTAAAAATTCCAACTTTCGAACTTTATTCCCGGAAAGTTCTAATCCGGTCAAATCATCTCTTTTTATTAAAAATGCGGATTCACGAAATCGGAGTTTTTGAATAGGTGTAGGAATATTGGCTAATGTTAATCTTTTGGGATAATTAAATGAATGTGTTTTCATTTTACCGATTTCATTTTTTTGTAAAAAATTCTTGCTCTTTCTAAATCTTCAGGAGTATCAACAGATAGACTTTCAAATTCTGTCTCGACAATTTTAATTCTTATTCCATTTTCAAGCATCCTAAGTTGTTCCAATTTTTCGATTTGCTCAAGATAAGTCGGTTGCAATGTTGTAAAGTGTTGAAGAATTTTTGTGCGAAAAACGTATAAGCCAATATGTTTGTAAAAATCTGCACTCTGAAATCGTTCAAGAAAATTGCTTGCATCACGAACAAAAGGGATTGGCGTACGCGAAAAATATAGAGCAAAATTACTTGCATCAAAAACTACTTTCACAACGGAATTTGATTTCAATTCAGAGACAGAACTAATTTTTTTTGCAAGAGTGGAAACCTCAATTGACTTATCAAAAAGTAAAGGTTCAATAGCTTGATCAATCATTTGACCATTAATAAATGGCTCATCTCCTTGAATATTTACTATAATATCTGATGAACTTAGTTTTGAAGCAACGTAGGCAATTCGATCTGAGCCGGTTGTAATATCTCCCGGAGTCATGATTACTTCACCGCCAAATTTTTTGACAGCCTGATAGACTCTATGATCATCAACAGCAACTATAACTCTGCTAATCAATTTAGCTTTTGAAGCACTCTCGTAAGTATGCTGGATCATTGATTTACCACCAATATCTGCAAGTGGTTTCCCCATTAATCGAGAAGATGCAAATCGAGCAGGAATTATTCCAATAACATTTAGCATATTTTTAATTCAATTTGTATTTATCAACCAATAACTTTTGGGACTTTGAAATATTCATCATTTGAATCAGGAGCATTGCTAAGAGCCTCTTTTCTACTTACAGAAGCTTTTAAAATATCATCTCTCATATTTAATTCAATTTCTACCGGATAAGATAAAGGTTCAACATCAGATGTATCCAACTGATTTAATTTATCAATATAAAAAAGAATTGAATTAAGCTGTTCAGTTAAACTGTCAATTTCAGAGTCTTCGAATTTTAATTTCGCTAAACCGGCAATATATTTAACATCACTTTGAGAGACTGACATTATTAATCCTTTTTATTTTTGATTATTATTTCTCTAACCGTTTCCATCAGTTGAAGTTCTTGCGGTTTTGATTTTACATCTTCGGTATAAATTGGTTTATCATAGTGAACGTGAATAGTTCCTTTCACTATTTTCATCTCACCTTTAGGCATTATTTTGGCTGTTCCGCTTACACTGACGGGGATAATTGGAAATGGAACACGAGCAGCTAAATAAAAAGCTCCTCGCTTAAATGGCATAACTTCTCCGGTTTTGCTTCTTGTTCCTTCTGCAAAAAGCAGTACAGAAATATTTTGATCAGCCATAGTATGTTTTGCTTGTTCAATACTTTTTAAAGCTTTTTCGGGATTCTCTCTGTCAATCATAATGTAGGGTCCCCACTTTAACTGCCAACCAAAAATCGGAATTCTATATAATTCTTTTTTAAAAACCATTCCAGCACGATTTGGAAAAGTATATTGTAAAGCTGGAATATCAAACATACTTGAATGATTTGAAACGTAAACACATGGGGTATCTTTGGGAACGTTTTCAGTCCCGGAAGTTGTAACTTTGATTCCGCTGATTAATAAAATTCCTCCTGAAAAAACTTTCGAAAGCTTAAAATAAAGTGTATGACTTCGATCAATAACTATGAAAATTAAAGCAGCAATAGAACATATAATTGTATATATGGAAATCAATGTAAGTTTTATGATTGTCAAATTATCTCCTAAATCAAATCTTGGATTAATGCAGTAACTTTATTCTAAGTTTTTTTACTAATATTAAATGTCGCTGATTCAAAGTTAAAAAGTTGAAGACTTCAAAACAATCTGAATTTTTAAAATTCAAATAAGATGTTTGAGAAATTATTTCTGATTTAGTGAAGTTTGCAATGATGATTTAATGATTAGGGATTACAAGTTATACCGAAATATTAATTTCATATTTTCGTAACAGTTGATTTTTCTACCCAGCCAACTTTACCGTCTGCGAGTCGAATTTTAACCCATTTGTCTACATTATCTTCAATTTTTATTTTTAGTCCTTCGTGGAGAAGAAATATGTCGCGTTCCTTTTCGTCAGGTGAGTTTTTAACTGAAATACGAGATTCTATTATCACAGCATATTCATTTGCCGATTCGTAACTAATCTTTCCTATCAATGCTATTATAAAAGCAAACATAAATACCACTGTTGGGATTAAAGTAAAAAAGATTTTTCTTTTTGTTCTGGCAGCCTTATTAAATATGAATGATAATACAAGGATGATTATCAATAAGTATAAGATGTAACAAATCATCGTCAACATATTAACCGTAAAAGTTGATATAAAAAACTCCCACCAACCGAATAGAAAAAACTGGGGAATTGGGTCAACCTTGTCAGTAATTCTGGAGGTTACAAATTCTAAATTATGAATGATGTCTTCATCATTCGGATCAATCTTTTTTGCTTTTTCAAAATTCAGAACCGATAATCCCAATTTGCCAATCCTGAAATAACTGTTCCCCAAATTGTAATAAACTGATGATGACACGATTCCGGAATTAATTATTTCTTCATATAATTCAATAGCTGATTCATATTGTTTATTCTTATAAAAATCATTAGCTGTTGAGATTTTATGATCAATATTATTAGCAAATAAAAAAATTGGAATCAAGACCAATAAAGGAGTTAAGAATCTTCTCATACTATAAAACAACTCCTTCCAATTTATCTTCAAGAGTCATAATTAAAGTGGAAGTCCGATTATACATTTCATTGAGATCATTATTCTCAACACCTGAAGGAGCATATCTTATATAATCACATTTTTGTATTGTTAATTTTAATTCATCCAATATTGAAGTTTCGTTTACATAAATTGATAAAACTTCAATAGCTTTATCTAACGAGAATTCTGATTTTTCAATTGATAACTTATCTTGTAGATATCCGAATAATGCTATAGATATTTCATCATAAAATTCATTCGATTTATTAAGCTTCATTAACTTAGCAGCTTGGCGTAATCTCTTCTTCGCAATTTTTTGTGCGCGAACGTTTTTGAATAATTGAAGATTGCTTGCAAGATTATCTTCTTTCCTCTTCCAAAAGAATAAAACGAGTGCAATCAAAAGTGGTGAAAGTACCGCTGCATAAAATGACGATGAAAACAGCCAATAACCTGAATGATAAGAAATATCATTAATGTTAAGTTTTATATATCTTATATCCCTATCAAGGACTTTCACATCTTCTCTTGATATACTTGTCCCTCCCACGTATTCACCACTTCCCGAAAGTACATTTATCTTAAATACTTCTGATTCTAATGTTTGATAACTCTTTTTCTGCGGATTAAAATATGTAAACTCCAATGAGGGAATTTCAAATTTGCCCGCAATTCTTGGTATAATTAAGAATTCAAAAGTTTTACTGCCAGATACTACAGAGGAACGATTAATTTCATCATTAACTTTTGGATCATACGTCTCGAAACCATTAGGAATATTAACTTCAGGCTGTTCAATTAATTTTAGATTACCGGTTCCTGAAATAGTGATTTTCAATGTTATCGGATCGTTTTGTTTAATTTCATTTTTATCCAATACGGCGCTCATAGAAAAATTACCCACTGCTCCTTTAAAACTTGGTTTATCACTATTTGGCAATAGTATGACTTTTACCCGAACCGTATTCGATTTGGCATTAAACTCAACAGTTTGACTTCTTCCAAAAAAAGGATCATTAAAAAAATCATCGAAAATATTATTGCTTCTTCTACGTGATTGAATTTGCACCGGAATTTTTAATTCAAATGGAGTAACCGATAAATCACCAGCTTGAGTTGGGAAAAGTGCAGCACGTTTCAATGTTGCAACATTGAATACCTTGCCGTCAATTGTTTCACGAGTAAATGAAATATTATTTGATGGTTCCAATTCTTCTGCCCAAAAACCTTGATAGGATGGGAGTTTGGAAATTTGGGGTGAGGCAATATTCAATCGGGTATAAAGCTTATATACAACAGTCAATTGTTCACCTTGATATAGGGTACTTTTATCAACTATTGCGCGAATAAATAAATTTTCTGCTATTTCATCATTTGAAACTGATTGATCGTTTTGCTGCTGTTTCGGTTTTGTAGTTCCCTTTAAAACTTCGATTGTAATAGGCTCTGACCGAAGTGTTTCATTCTTAAAATTAATTGATGCAGATGAAATAACAAACTTACCTGCAGAACGAGCTTGGATATAATATAAAAAACTTCTGTTGCCTGAAACCGCTCCATTTATTATCTGCATACTTGACGATTGGTTGGGGCCGGAAAGCACAACAAAATCCTTGAAATTCGGCGGCTGAAAATTGCTCAGACTATTTATGTCGCTGCCTGAAAAGACAAAAGTTATTTCGAATTGTTCATCACTTCCAACCTTATTATTACTAACTGAAGCAGTAAAAGTCTGTGGAGAAATAAATTCACTCAACAAGATTGTAATACTTATTAATAATATGTAATATTTATTTGACATAAATATCGACTTTTCTACCAATCCTTTTCTGTTTTAATTCGAACACCGGTCTTTTTTCTTAACTTCTTTTGAATATCTTTTTCATTCTCCTTTAAAGCATTTAATACTCTCTCAGCTTCTTCCTTTGACATCTTCTCCTGCTGTTTTTGTTTAGTTTGATCCTGTTGAGCTTCCTGATCTTTTGGTGACGGCTGATTGTCTGGATTATTTTTATCATTCTGATTTTTCTGGTCTTGTTTATTATCCTGATCTTTATTGTCCTGATTCTTATTCTCGTTTTTATCCTTCTGATTTTGATCTTTATTCTTATCCTGTTGATTTTGCTCGTTTTGCTGCTCCAATTTCTTTAATGCATATGATAAATTATATTTTGTTTCTTTGTCAGATGGATTTAATTTTAATGAATTTTTGTAAGCTTCGACACTCTCTTTTACTTTATCAGATTTTATAAGTGAGTTACCAATATTATGTAATGCTTTAGCTTTCAACAATTTATCTTCTGTTTTGCTAATTGATTGTTGATAAGACTTTACAGCATCATCGTACTTACCTTGTTTATAATAGGTATCTCCCAAATTGAAGTGTGGAATAAACTCATCTGATTTTTGCTCAATTCCTTTTCTAAAATTGACCTCAGAATCATCAAACTTATTACGTTGGTACGAATCAACTCCGTCATTTACAAGTGATCGCAGACTTTGACTATGCATCGAAGTAAATGTTAACATTACTAAAAATATAATCTTAATTAAACTATTCATTTTTCTGTTTCTTGATTTTATATCTTCTAAATAACCTGTCAATAAATAGTGATTTTCTTTCTGAAAGAAAAAATTCAACTACTAAAAGCAGAAATGCCGGAATCAGGAAATAATAATATTTGTCATCATAATCAGTAATTTTTTTTGTACCAAATTCTGTCTTTTCGAGCGTTGCTAAATCTTTATATATAAGGTCAAGTTCATTTTGATAACTTGATGATAAATAATATTTTCCATTTCCTTTACCCGCAATTTCTTGAAGAGTTTGTTCATCTAATCTGGTAAGAACTGTATTTCCTTGATTATCCTTTTTAAAATCAACTTGATTTCCGCGGGAATCATAAACCGGGATCGGTGCTCCGGTTGGGGAGCCCATACCGATAGTGTAAATCAAAACATTTTTTTCATTAGCAGTTTTAATTTCAGTTTGAATATCCCCCTCGTGATCTTCCCCATCTGTAATGACAACAATAACTTTATTTGTTTGATTTGAATAGTCAAAAGAACTATTAGCCAATTTTAGAGCTGAAGCAATTGCTGTTCCTTGTTGTGGAATTGAATTTACATCAACTGTATTGAGAAATAAATTCGCAGCCGAATAATCAGAAGTCAGCGGAAATTGAACAAACGCTTCCCCGGCAAAAATTATCAATCCAATTCGATCACCTTGAAGTTTTTTGATCAGTGTTGATATTTCATTTTTTGCTTTTGACAATCTATTTGGTTTTATATCCTCAGCAAGCATACTATTTGAGACATCAAGTAAGATATAAACATCGATACCTACTTGCTTAACTTCTTCCATTTTTGAACCGACCTGAGGATTTGATAAAGCCAGAACAAGCAGTACTAACGCTGCTGTAAACAATCCAAACTTTATAATCTCTTTATAAAAACTTTTAGTACCAATAATCAATTCATGTATTTCTTTACTAACAAAACAATTAATCAGTTTTAATTTTCTTCTAAACAAAAAAATAAATAATACTACAAAAACCGGTATTACAAATAATAAATTGAGATATTCAGGATTAGCAAATCGAAACATTAATCATTAACCTTCTACGGAATTTTTCTAAAAACGGTATTAGCAATAATCAATTCAAAAAAGATTAGCATTAAACCTAATGACAACCAGGGGAAGAAGTGCTCTTTCTTACTTCTATAAGAAGTGACTTCAATCTTTGTTTTTTCTAATTTATCTATTTCAGCATAGATTTGTTCTAACCTCTTATTGTTAGTCGCACGAAAATATTTTCCACCTGTTGTAGTTGCAATTTTCGTTAGGACATTTTCATCAATTTCTACTGGAACCATTTGATATCGAATACCAAAAGGCGTTTGAAACGGATATGGAGCTTGTCCCATTGTTCCTACTCCAACTGTATAAATTCTAATGTTGAATTTTTTTGCTATTTCTGCAGCAGTTAGCGGATCGACCTCTCCAGCATTATTGACACCATCTGTTAGCAAAATCATAACTTTACTTTTAGATTTAGTATCTTTTAACCTATTTACTCCATTAGCAATCGCATTGCCAATAGCAGTTCCATCTTCAATCATACCGCTTTTAACTTCGAACAAAAGATTCTTTAATACTGAATAATCAATAGTCAACGGACATTGTGTAAAAGCATCTCGAGAAAATATTACCAATCCAATTTGGTCGGTTTGACGTGATGAAATAAAATTATCGGTAATTTTTTTAGCGGCAGCTAATCGATTCGGTTTGAAATCTTCAGCGAGCATACTTCCTGAAATATCAAGCACTAAAGCTATATCAATTCCCTCTGTATAAACATTCTCTCCGGTTGAAAAACTTTGAGGACGTGCAAGAGCAATAATTAGGGCTATCAGTCCTAATAATCGAAAAAGCAAAGGTAAATCAGATAATCTTTCTTTCAGTGATTTAATTTTTCCATTAAAATAATTCGCGATTGAAAATGAAAAAGTCGGAACATTTTTTTTAGTTCGCCAAAAGTACCAAAATATCATAAATGGTATTATTAGTAACAATAGGAAAAAATATGGGTATGCAAATGTTATGTCACTAAACATTTGTATTCTCCTCAGAGGCAGTTTCATTTGAGAATTCTTCTTTAGTATTCTCAACAATAGTATATGCCTGATTCATCATTTCAAAATTGACATCATTCAAAGGCATAAACTTAGCAAATTTAACCATGTCAGCATTTTGTAGAAAATTCTCTGTCAAATCGACTATTGTTCTTGCATCATTAATTTTATTGAGCTTTGAGAGTATTTCGGATGTCGGCATTTCTAATGCAAGTATCGTAAAACGCCTTTCGAAATATCTTCGGACTATTGCAGTAATTTCAGAATGATATTCTTTAATTTTTCCACTTTGCCAGAGTTTTTTCTCTTCCAAATCTTTTAGTAATTCAAGTGCTTCTTCATGAGGTAGCTTTATAATCTCTTCCTTTATTTCTATTTGATTCACACGATTTGCAAAATATTTTTTGTAAATCATATAACCAATAACTGTTATAACGATCACAATCGCTGTTATTAACAATACAAATAACCAATCAATTCCTATGGTCAATGGTGCTTTTATATCCATTATATCAGCACCGGCATCAACCGGGAGTGTTTGTATCAGTAGAGTTAATGAGTCAGTTTTTATCCCTTGTAAAACCGTATCCTTATTTGATTTATACTGAATAGTAATCGCTGGAATTGTTACACTACCGGAATCAAATCCTGCTAAGATGAATTTAAATATTGATTCTTTTTTGGCTCCATCATCTTTTAGTTGAATAGGTAACGATTCGATTAATTCTAATTTCTTGATGCTATCTTTAATTGAAGGGAAATAAATTGATATATCTTTATCATGAGTTATTGTATAGGTAAGATTAATATAATCGCCAACTTCATATCGCGACGAATCTGTCGATACTTTTACATTTATAACTTGAGCATAATTAGTTATAGTTGCAAAGAGTATAAGGAGAAGAATTGATAATATTTTTACCATCTTCTCTCCCGCGCTTTAAAGAAATTCACCAACGGTTTTATGTATGAATCCCCGGTATTAATCGAAATTGAATCAAGTTTACATTTGGTGAAAATAAATTTCCTCTCATTAAGAATTAAAGAGTATTTATTTTTATACCAATTTTGAAAAGCATTGTTAGAAGAATCTACTAAAATAGTTTTTCCTGTTTCCGGGTCAGTAAAATTAATCAAACCGATTTGTGGAACATTCTCCTCACGAATATCCGAAAGTACAATTGGGACTAAATCATGACGTCTGCTTGCAATATTAAGTAATTGCTCGTACCCTTTATCATTAAAATCAGACAACAGAAAAACTATACTTCTCTTCTTAATTGTCTTGCTTAAAAATTCAAGAGCGAGTTTAATATTTGTTCCTTTACCGGAGGGTTCAAATGAAAGTACTTCACGAATAATTCTTAGTGTATGTGATTTCGATTTCTTAGGTGGAATAAATTTTTCAATCTTATCGGTAAAAAGAATCATTCCGACTTTATCATTATTTTTTAGTGCTGAAAATGCAAAGATAGCGCTTAGTTCAGCAGCTATTTGCTGTTTAGTTTGCTTTATTGATCCGAAAGAAAGTGAGCCGCTCAAATCAACAAGTAACATTACTGTTAGTTCACGTTCTTCTTCAAATATTTTAATGAATGGATGTCCAAATCGCGCTGTTACATTCCAATCAATATTACGAATGTCATCACCGACTTGATACTCACGGACTTCAGAAAATGCCATTCCTCTTCCTTTAAATACGGAATGGTATTCACCTGAAAAGACTTGATTTACAAGCCCTTTAGTTCTGATTTCTATTTGTCTAACTTTTTTTAGAAGGTCTTTTGTTAACATTGAATTTTTCCTGGAAATGTTAAGGAACTTCTACGGCATTCAAGATTTCTTGAATTATTTTTTCAGGAGTGATTTCTTCAGCTTCAGCCTCATATGTAACAGCAATTCGATGGCGTAATACATCAAATGCAACTGCTCTTACATCTTCTGGAATCACATAACCGCGTCGTTTGATAAAAGCCATTGAACGGGCAGCAAGATTCAAATTAATTGTTGCACGAGGTGAAGCACCGTAACTAATAAGATCAACGAGTCTTTCCAATTTGAAATCTTTTGGGAAACGAGTTGCAAAAACTATATCAAGAATATAACGCTCAATTTTTTCATCGAGATAAATTTCTTGAACAAGGTTTCTTCCCTTCTTAATATCATCAGGTGTAATCACTTGTTGTATTAAACTATATGATCCCGAGAGATTATTTCGCATGATATTCAATTCTTCATCTCTTCCGGGGTAAGTTATTTTTACCTTCAACATAAATCTATCGACTTGTGCTTCCGGTAAAGGATATGTTCCTTCTTGTTCAATCGGGTTTTGTGTTGCTAGAACTAAAAACGGATCATCAAGTTTAAATGTCTGCTCACCAATTGTAACTTGTCGTTCCTGCATAGCTTCAAGAAGTGCACTCTGAACTTTTGCGGGAGCACGATTTATTTCATCAGCTAAAATAAAGTTAGCAAACAACGGTCCTTTTCTTATAAAAAAGTTACCTTCTTTTTGATTGTAGATTTGTGTACCTATCAAATCTGCAGGGAGTAAATCGGGAGTGAATTGTATACGCTGAAATTTAGCTTTCATTGATGCAGCTAACGTTTTGATTGCGAGAGTTTTAGCGAGTCCCGGAACCCCTTCAAGTAAAATATGTCCGTTCCCGAGAAGTCCAATTACCAAACGCTCGAGCATGGATTTCTGTCCAACTATCACTTTACTTATTTCATTCATTAGCAGATCAATGAATGCACTTTCATTTTTAATTTTTTCATTTAGAGCAGTAATATCCAATATCCACCTCATTAAATTTTATAATTTTGAAAAGACGTTTTGTTAGACGCATTTAGAAAAAGAAATGTTGCAAAAATCTTAAAGAATAATTTAATTTTTTAAAACTCATAACTTAAGATAATTTAAATACAGCAAACTTGAGATAGTTAGTCTCTTCCATCGAAGGTAGTTGCGGATGATCAAGTGATGCATTATTAAAATGAATAAGTTGAATATCCCGGTTTTGTTTGCGAGCGGATTTATTTATTATATGCAAAAAATCAGTTTTACTTAGATGAAAAGAACATGATGAGGAAACAAGGTAACCACCAGACTTAATCAAGCTGATTGCAAGTGAATTAATTCTTTCATAACCTTTAATCGCGACCGTAAGATTTTTCTTCGTTTTTGCGAAAGCCGGAGGATCTATCATAACCACATCAAATTTCTTATTATCGTTCCTAATATTTTCAAGAACATCAAATGTGTCACCAACAACAAAATTGAATTTATTTTCTAATTGATTTAACACAATATTTTGTTTGACTGAATTAATTTCACGTTCTGAAGAATCAATAAATGTTACTTCTTCCGCTCCAACGAATGCGGCATGTAAACCGAATCCCCCTGAATTACAAAAAGCATCAACAACTTTTTTATTCTTACAAATCTTTTCAATGAAGAGTCTATTATCTGACTGATCAAAATAAAACCCGGTCTTTTGTGAGGATGAAAAATCAATTTTATACTTTAAAAAACCATCATCTATTACTTCTTCGATAGGATTTCCCAAATAGATTTCATCAGTCTCCCCAAGTCCTTCTAATGCACGAAAATGTTTATCGTTTTTTGTTAAAATTGCTTTTGCATCAAAGTTCTCTTTTAAAATGGCAACAATTGATTCTATGTTCTTTTGGATCCCGATTGAATTAACTTGCAAAACATAAGTGTCATTGTATTTATCAATAATCAATCCTGGAAGAAAATCACTCTCACCAAAAACCAAACGATATGAACTTCGCTTTGGGTAAAACTCTTTTCTTAAATTGTATGCTTTTTCAAACCTGTCTTTAAGTAATACACTTAAATTTTCTACTCGTTCCCGGCTAATTAATCTGACTGATATTAAAGATGATTTGTTGTAAAATCCTGTACCCAAAAATTTTCCGGTAGAATCAATTACACTTATGGTATCGCCATTTTCAATTTCCTCATCAATTTTGGCAATTTCATTGCTGAAAATCCATAAGTGCCCTTGCAGCAATCTTCTTTCTTCATTCTTCTTCAAATAAATATTTTTCATACTTCCTTTTTAATTTTATATATCAAGATAAGAAGAATCTCAGTCAAAGATTGAATCCACAAAAAAAAAGTTCGATGACTAATAAAGATTACCTAATGCATTCTGCAATTTTTGCGATACTTCTCCGGCAACTTCAGTTAATTTTTCATTACTGACTGCCTGCATTGAGACTAATGGATTAACTACTGAGACTTGTACTTCACCTGATTCAGTTTCTTGAACAACGACATTACAAGGAAGAAGTACACCAAGATTCTCTTCTACCTGGAGCGCTTTATAAGCAAATGATGGGTTACACGCACCAAGAATTTTATACTTTCTAAAATCAACATCGAGTTTGTTTTTAAGTGTAGTTTTTACATCAATCTCGGTTAGGATTCCAAATCCCTCTTTTTTCAATTCTTCGGCAATTTTGATTAAAGTTTCATCAAAGGTTGTTGTAACTTTTTTCGAATTATAATAATTCATTTCAAATCTCCTTTTTATGCTGTGAGATGAGTCCACTAAAATAAAGTTTCAGATAAATATTTTATTACTCTTATTTAATATTGCAAAAACGACTCCTTCTCTAAGCGAATAAGTAGAGACTCGCAATTCTTTAATTTTAAGTGATTTAAAAATCGAATCAAGAATTATAACACCCGCAGGCAGTATATCAGCTCTTCTTACTTCAACACCGGGAATTGCCAATCGCTGTTCAATCGTTTTTGCATTAAGAATTCTATCTTTAATTATTACAAAATGATTATATGAAAAACTATTTTCCTCCTGGGTGATAATTGAATTCTTTTTTAACAATTCGAGAATTGTAAGTATAGTACCGGATGTTCCTACAAATTTCTCTACAAAACTAAAATCATTTAGACTTAAGTTTGCTTTAAGGAGTGTCATCAAATATTCATAACAGTTGTTTATCGCTTGTTCTGTTAATTCATAATTCTCAAAAAACTGTTGGGACATTCTTACAGCGCCAATTTTGAGACTAACCGAATTTTGAATCTTCTCATTGTTTCCAAGAATAATTTCTGTACTGCCCCCTCCAATGTCGATATTACAAATGAATTTGTTACTAATATCATTTAATGAATTCAGCACGCCCGAAAAAATTAATTCGGCTTCATTCTCACCACTAAGCAAATTAATTTTGTGCCCTGTTTGTGAATAAATATATTCAATAAATTTTTCCTTGTTTTCTGATTCACGCACTGCACTTGTCGCAACAATTATTAGTTTTGAATTATAAGATTTTGAAGTTAAATCAATCTTCTTAATTATCTCCAACGCATTATTAAAATTCTCTATACTAATAATATTTACTCCGCTGATGTCAAATTTACTTAAACGAAGGACATAACGTTCTCGTTCAATTATTGAGATGGCATTATTTTTTATTTGAGCGAGTATAAAATGGAAGGAATTTGAACCTATATCAAGAACAGAAATATATTGTTTTTGTTGATTCATAATGGAATTAAATAACTTTAATCATGTTTCTCTTTTTCTTCTTTAATATCTACAAAATCGGCATCAACAATATCTTTTTTATTGATAGTACCTTTTTGCGGTGCATTTGGGTTCGAATTCATTTTAAAACCTGCTGATGCATTTTGCTTACTATTTTCAACCGCTTTAGAAATCTGACTAAAAAAACGAAGTACTTTGAATGCAATGTAAAACAGAAAAACTAACAGTGCAATTAAAATCACTTTCATAATAAACGCTTCACTTCCGGTTGGAAATACTCAATAAATCCTCTGTCATCCCGGAAAATTGCTTTAAATAATTCGCCAAAATCCTTTTCGCTATTTACAAAATCGATATCCGAGGAATTTACTATTAATAAAGGTGTTGATGAATATCGAAAGAAAAAATGATCATAAGCATCACAAAGTTCTTCTATATAACTGCGTGAAATATTCCTTTCGAACTGACGGTTACGCTTTCTTATATTGTACATCAACCGGTCTACATTTGATTGGAGATAAACAACTAAATCAGGTTTTCTTAGATTTTTAAAGAGTAATGGAAACATCGTTTCATACAATTTTAACTCATCACCGCTTAAATTAAGGTAAGCAAAAATTCTATCTTTTTCAAAAATGTAATCAGCAACTACAAATTGAGAAAAAAGATTTTCCTGGTTCAAATCTTCTTGTTGTTTGAATCTATTTACAAGAAAAAACATTTGAGTCTGAAAAGCAAAACGTTTTCTGTCGCTATAGAATTTCTCCAAAAATGGATTGACTTCAAACTGTTCAACAATTAGCTGCGAGTCTAATTTTTCTTTTAACTTTTTTGCCAGCGAAGTTTTACCAACTCCAATTACACCTTCAACTGCAATATATTTTATGCTTGTGTCATTCAATACAGACATTTAAGCCCTTTATCATAATTTGATTTTTAATTTTATCAATGATAAAACTCTCATTTTCTTTAATACAAATATCACAAATTTTTCTATTTAAAACAGGATGAATAAAATTGGGTTCAATTTCACAAAGTGGGATGAGAACAAAGTCTCTAGAGGCTATATAATGATGTGGAATTTCAATATTTTCTTTTTGCATAATCAAATCATCATAGAAAAGTATATCAATATCAATTTCCCGGGCATTCCATTTTTCTCTTTCAATTCGTCCTACTCTTTTTTCAACTTTTTTAAGAAAAGATAAAAGTTCATCCGGTTGAAAATCAGATTCAATTTTAATCACAGCATTAAGAAAATTATTTTGATCCGGATTTCCGAATGGTCGTGTTTCATAAATTGATGAGGCAATCACTACATTATTATTCCCGTCAGCATGAATCTCGTTGATAGCTTTATAAAGATATTCTAATCGATTACCTAAATTGGAACCTAAACCTAAGAAGATGTTTTTGGTTTTTCTGATATTCATCTCTTTTGATAAATTTTTTGCAAATATTCTTCTCTCGTTGATTCAACTTCAACTTCAACACAATCTACAACCCCGCCAATCGGAGGATTATTTTTTCTCACTCTAATAACAGTTTTTTCCACAGTTGGAAAATTTTCAAATATTGCTTCGACCAATCTTAATGCCAATGTTTCGACTAAGTAAAATTTTTGAGTCATAGCAAGATCGGATAGAAGATTATATACTTTTTCATAATCCACGGTTTGCTTTAGCGAATCTGTTTCAGTTGCATGAAGGAAGTCAGTATGTAAATCTATATCCGCTTCAAATTTGCCGCCCACATTTTGTTCTTGTTTAAAAACACCATGATATGCATAAAAAGTTGCTTTTTTAATTCTGATAATATTCTGCATCAGTTTTTACCTTAATCCTGTATAAAGTTTATTCTTTAATTTAATATTTGAAAGATTTGCAAAAAGCAACCCGATTAGTACAAACCCGCTTCCAATTAGATGATGGTTTTGAAGGGTTTCATTATAAAATATCCAACCTAATAACATAGCAATAACCGGTGTGATGAATGCAATTAACGAGAGTAATAAAATATTAATTCTCTTCAACAACCAATAATATGAAGTGAAAGTAACCACACTCCCAAAAACTCCGAGATACAAAACAGTTGAGACTGCTTTAAAATCAAATTTTACCCGGGACAGGTCTTCAACAAAAAAAGCACCTGCTGTCATTACAATTCCGGCTAACAACATTGGAATAAGATTCATCGATAATGAATTTAAATGTTTGCCATTCTTCTTAATAGTCACAGCTATAGTCGATTGCATTATTCCACTTAATAATACTGCACTCATACCGAGGAAATCAGAGTCCAATTTAAAATCAAGATTATCTGAAAAAATAAATATTATTCCGACAAAACCGAGTACCATTCCAATAATTTTTACTAATTCAATTTTTTCTTCCGGCATAACAATCTTTGAGAAGATTGCTACAAAGAATGGATATACCCCAAATAATACTGATGCTAATCCGGATGCTATAAACTGCTGCCCCCAATAAACAAGTCCAAATGGAATTATGAATGAAAAGAAACCCATCTGAAGATATAATTTTAGCGCCATTTTATCTTTTTGAATTGGCAGTTTTTTAATCAACATTAGTAGATAAATTACCAGTGCAGCCACTAAGAATCTTAACCCTGCAGAAAGAAAAGGAGTTAACGATTCTAAACCAATACGAATTGCTAACCATGTAGAACCCCAAATCAGCGATATTATAATATAAACGGAAGGGATTTTAAGTTTTTCATTCATACTAATTTTGCTTCAAATAGATTAAGCCAAGTGCTCTCCCCGACTTCAATCCTTCTCTTCTGTATGAATGAAGTAAATCTTTCTGTTCAAAACTGCATAAGTTAGAACGCTGAATATTTTCTATCGAAATTTCATTTTCGAGTAGCATGTCATAATTACATCCGGCAACATCGAGAAATAGTTTTTGATTTTCTTGTTTAATATACTTTGCATCGAATTGAACAGCGACTTCTTCACCGACTTCATAATTTTTCTGCGAAATTGACGGACCTATATAAACATTTAAATCAATCGGATTAACCTTGAAGTCACTAATCAGTAACTGAATCGTTTTTGATGTTATTTTTTTTGCTGTACTTTTCCAGCCTGAATGAATTCCGACAATAATTTTATTTTTATTATCAAATAGGAAAATCGGGGTGCAATCAGCGGTACTAATTGCTAAGGGAATACCAGGCTTTTGAGTAATCATAACATCACTCTCACCACAATAACCAGATTTTTCAATAACAGAAATTTCATCACCATGAACCTGTTTTTGAAAAGCTATGACATCCGGTTCAATTCCTAATTCATTAAAAAACATTTTTCTGTTTTGATAAACAACATCCGGGTCATCTCCAACATATTGTGAAAGGTTGAAATTAAACGGAGCTTCACTCCCCAAATGAACTTTGGTACTGAAACCAAATGATATTTCAGGGAAACGACTTAATAATAGAGACTTAATAATTATCACGAATACCTACTTTTAATTTGCAAAACTACTGAAAGCTAAGAATGAAACCAAAAATGAGTTAATCTATTTTTTGTCTTGGTTTATACCATTGGGACTATTATGGCTAAGTATTATATTGATTTGCGTTTTTAAACAAATGAGGTAAATTTTTGAAAATATTAGTAAGTAATGATGATGGAATAGATTCCATTGGAATTTTTCATTTAACACAAGCACTAAAAGAAATTGGTGATGTAACAGTCGTGGCTCCACTAAAAGAACAGAGTGCGGTTGGTCATGCAATCACGATGCAAGTGCCATTAAGAGTAATAAAATTTTATAAGAATAATGAATTTTTCGGTTATGCCGTTGATGGAACTCCGGCTGATTGTGTAAAAATGGGGATTCGTAATATTATGACAGAAGTTCCTGATATTGTTGTATCCGGAATCAATCATGGTTCTAATACCGCAACAAATGTAATTTATTCCGGAACTGTTTCGGCTGCGAGAGAAGCTGCGATAATGGATGTCCCTGCAATAGCTATTTCGGTTACAAGTCATTCCGCTAAGCATTTTACTCTTGCCGCAGAAGTCGCAAAAAAGTTTGCCAAACTTATTAACGAGAAAGGTTTAACAAAAGGAACAATGTTAAATATTAATGTTCCTGATCGCAATGAAAATGATATTCAAGGAATTATGTTAACCCAACAAGGAAAATCAAAATGGGATGACATTTACGAAAAAAGACAAGACCCTTACGGAAGAGATTATTATTGGCTGACAGGTAATTTAGTTGATTGCGATAACGATCCTAAAATGGACCAATATGCAGTAAGAAATAATTATATCTCAGTCTCGCCTATTCATTTTGACCTCACCGACTATGAAACTTATGAAAAGATGAAGGAATGGAATATCAATGAACTGTTTAATAAGCAGAAGTAATTAATAAAAATCCAAACTTACCTGATATAATGTTTAATATTGAAAACATCTCACTTTCTTTCACATTTAATTGGATATTTTTTTTCCTATTAATTGTTCTCAGTTCCATTTGGACATTATTTTATTATCGTATTACGGTTCCACCGCTTTCGGGTTTTTACAAAGTTGGTTTAACTATTTTGAGATTTTTATCTCTAACACTTCTCCTCTTTTTTATATTTGAACCGATACTTACTATAACTACAAAAAAAGAAATCGTCCCAAAGCATTTAGTTTTTATTGATAATTCTGAATCTATTAAAATTGATGATGGTATGAATAAGAGCGGTATCATCAATCAATTTATTAATGATTTGAAAAACTCCAATATTAAAGACAATGTTGCACTCTTGACTTTCGGAAAGGAAATTACTCCGGGGAATCTTGATTCAATTAATTTGAAATTTTCAGAGCCGGCTTCAAATTTTGCAAAACTAATCTCTCACGTTAAACAAATTGAAGAAGCCGCCAGTATTACAATCATCTCAGATGGAATTATTACAGAAGGGTCACAGGCAATAAATAGTGCTGAAAAGCTATCAGTGCCAATATTTACAATCGGTGTCGGCGATTCAACAAAACGTAAAGATATTTTTATTCAGAATGTGATTCACAATGAAATAATTTATGTTGGTTCAACAACACAACTGTTGACAACTATCGTTAACAGAGGGATTTCAAATCAAAATATTACTATTCAATTATTTGAAGAGAATAAACTGATTGAACAGAAAAATTATTTTCTCAATTATGAAGGTAATCATAATATAAATTTTGATTATAAACCTGAATCACCCGGAGAGAAAAAACTTACAATAAAAGTTAACCCGCTGAATGAAGAATTTTCAAAAGAAAATAATTCAAAACTATTTTTTGTAAAAGTCTTGAGCAATAAAATTGAAGTGACTTTAATTGGTGGTACAGCAACTACAGATTTTTCTTTTATTAAAAACAGCTTGTTAAATGATACAAATATTGTTGTTAATTCAATAGTTCAACTCGGGACAAATAAATATCTTAACAATACTCCGGTTACTAAATTTGTCAACGATGCTGACATTCTTTTTTTAATTGGGTTTCCGACCGCTGAAACTTCTTTAGATCTTTTATCACTTATTCAACAGAAAATATCTACAAAAAATATTCCATTTTTCATTCTCCTTTCCCCATTTGTTGATGTAAACAAATTGAAGCAAATTCAAGGTGAACTCCCTTTTTCGGTTAATAAAGTTTCAAGCGGACAATTGGAGGCACAACCTTTAATTTCTGCCGATGAACAGAGAAATCCAATAATTCAAAACAATGCACTTAACTTGATAGATACATGGAATAATCTTCCCCCAGTTTTGATACCAAATTGGGAGATCTCCTCAAAACCCGAATCACAACAAATTGCAAAAATAAAAGTTAATAATGTCACCTTAAATACACCATTGATCTTAACAAAACGATTTGGAACAAAACGCTCGATAGCTGTTACCGGAAGCGATATTTGGCGGTGGAAACTGATTAGAGCACAATCGGGGATTGATTTATTTGACCGATTTTTAATGAATAGTTTGAAATGGCTTAATGCCAATGAAGAGAATAAACCGATTAGAATTAAAACCACAAAAAAAACATACGCATTTGGTGAAAGGGTTGAATTCATTGGTGAGGTTTATGATGAAAGTTTTAATATAATCTCCGATGCTGAAGTAGATGTTAAAATTCAACAAGGTGAATCAATATACAACATAACCCTAAACCCGCTCGGCAATGGAATTTATGAAGGGGCTTTTGAATCTTCTTCAGCCGGTGACTATAGTTTTATTGGTAAAGCTGTTTTGAATAAAAAAGAACTCGGTAAAGATAACGGAAGATTTTCAGTCGGAGAGACTAACATAGAATTAATGAATCCGATTGCTGATTTTGAATATTTAATGCTCCTTTCGCAATTGAATAATGGAAGTTTTTATAACCATTCTGATTATTCTCAAATCTTTAATGAATTAGAAAAGATTAGTAAAAATAGTCTTCAAGAGAAAATGTCTGTTGCAGAATACAATCTTTGGTCAGACCATAGACTTCTGATTCTATTAATATTTTTATTAGCACTTGAATGGTTCATCCGCAAACGTGAAGGAATGATTTGAGCAGTTTTGTGAAAGAAATAGCTTCCTCAACACTTGATGTAATACTGCCCCGAACCTGTCCTGGATGTTCTGTTAAACTCTTACCAACCGAAAAAATTTTGTGTGTTGATTGTTTAAATGATTTGACTCCTGCGCATGAATCAAATATAACTGAAGAATTCACCAAGCATTTCGAAGAAACCAAATTGATAACCGGATTATTTTCAATGTTTCTTTTTGAAAAAGGAGAAGCTATTCAAAAACTCCTCTTCTCAATAAAATATGAGCGGAGATTTTCATCTGCATTTTATATGGGTGAATTACTCGGCGAAGCACTTCTACAATACAGGGCTGAGTGGGAATATGATTTAATTCTGCCTGTGCCATTGCACAAAGTCCGTTTGATTGAACGGGGTTTTAATCAAGCAAATTATATAGCGAAGGGAATCAGTTCGATAGTCGGGGTAAAATCGAGTAAAGATATTCTCTACAGGAAAAGATATACCGATACTCAAACTAAAAAAGATAAAGAAGAACGGAAAAAAAACGTTCAAGATGCATTTAAAATAAAATCCGCAATAGAGATTGAAAATAAAAATATTCTTTTAGTTGATGATGTAATAACCACCGGAAGTACAATTAACGCTGCCGCAGGGGTTCTAAAATTACATGGAGCAAGTAGTGTTTTTGCTGCTTCAATAGCGCTTGCATAACTATTTAACAGAATTTTTACAAATAGTGGATAGCGGGTAAAGGGTTATCTGGAAATATCCATTTTTGTAGGGAACGGTCGCGACCGTTCCCTACATTTTTGAAATTGGACATTCTATAGAAATTTCCCACATCTTTCGAGAACCACTTCTTGACGGTGGTTTTGAAAACCTTGGGGTTTGGTATTTAAACCCGTAAAGTATCTTTTTAATTTTTTGGTTTAACCGGAAGTGGTTGTGAAGTAAAAAACTCTTCGTAAAAGCGGTTGGTGTAATGCTGTAATAATTCTTCAATCCGATTATGATCCGGCGAGTTAAAAATAAGTCCCGCATGAAATTCCTTTTTCATCTTCCAAAAAATTTCGGGATCGTTAAATGTTGATAAGTCAGGCAATTCTTGTTTAGCAAGTGAGATTAATAATCCGGCATAATCATTTTTAATTTTGGGTAGTTCATACTTCCCTTCTCCTTTAAGAATTTCAATCTTAGCCCATTCAGCCCAAAGATTCATTCCCGTTGCTGCTTCTACAAGTTCAACAATATTTGCACCTCCTGCTCTTGCAGATGTTTCAAGAAAATAAAAGCGACCGTCTTCTGTAGCCTTTATAAATTCTGTATGAGAAACTCCTTGCAGCATACCAAACCCTTTTAACACTTGTTTATTCATCAATTGCATAGATTGTTCATCTGTTGACCCCTTTACCATTGTTCGTGTTGAAAATACTCTTCCTTGATGTGCAACTTCCATTGGCGGAAGTCCATATTGACTAACTATTGCAAAAACTAATTCACGATTGTAGATAATTGAATCAACATGGTAAATATTTCCCGGAATAAATTTTTCCAATAAATAAAACGATTGTTCATTACCAAGTTCATCAAGTGTTTTCCATACTTCTTCAGTAGAGTTTAATTTTTTAATACCGATTGCGCCGGCTTGTAATCTTGGTTTAAGAACATAAGGAGGTTTTACTCTATCGAAAAAGTCTCTTATGAAATCATAATTTAGAATGTGAACAAAATCGGGGACAAGAATTCCGGCTTCGGCAGCTTTTGTTCTCATTGCAAGTTTATCTCTAAAATACCTTGCAGTTGTATCTCCCATACCGGGGCATCTTAAATGTTCACGGAGTGCAGCGGCTTTTTCAACATCAAAATCATCGAGAGCAACAATGCGGTTAATCTGTTCTGTTCGGGCAAGGTAACTTACTCCATAAATTACATCACGAAGGTTCCATTCTTTATCTACATCCGGAATAAAAAATATTTGGTCAAGACTTTCACGGGGCCAATCTGCATTTTGCAGACTTTTAGAAGTTAACAAAACAACGCGGCATCCCTGACGTTTACATTCGCGCATGAACTCCGCCCCTTTTTCATAACTGGCAACACATAAGATTGTTAACTGTGAATGACCTGACATATTTCCCTCATGGTTAGATTTTTACAAAGTCTATTTAAGCAATAAACAAAAAAAAACAATCGGAGTTTCAGATTATTTTTGTAAAATTATTTTATCGTTACACCTGAAAATCGGATAAATTTTTTCACCTTTATCAAAATAGTTAGAACGGGTATAGAAGAAATCGAGTCTGGTGCCCGGGTCATTTCTGAAAGACTCATCCTTTCCCAGCAGTTCGAAAAATTCTTTTTTTAGTTTTGCACTTTTATTCAACATCCTTTTAGCAATAGGTTCAAAAACATAGGCTTCAGCATATTCTTTTCTTTCAAAAAATGCGTTGAAAAATCCCCAGCTTACAAATGAATCGGGAGCTTCCGGTTCTAGTAAATTCAATATTACTTTTAACGTCCGCTGTTTAGTGAAAACTAAAAAAGTACCCTTCTCAACTTTTAATTTTTCAGAAAAAGGTTCAGTTTTTACTTTCACCATTAACCGTCCCTCGTAAGGACGGGGAGCAAAAGTCTGTTCAACAAATTTATATTTTTGTATCGATATTTCTTTTTCATCCTTCAAAGTGTGAACCTTAACTCCATGTAGTTTTAGTATTCTTACAATATTAGTAAACTGTGACGGAATAAGATAGGCTTGCGGAACACTTACTTTAGCGGTTATTTTCACCTTATTGTAAACGGGAATTTCAAATTCGATCGATTCGTTAGTGTATCGAATAACATTATTCCCCGTAATCTCACTTGCTTCTTCATACGAACGAAAACCTTTAAATAACATTGTATCAAATTCATCTGTTCCTTCAATTATGAGAGGGAAAGTTTTTTTCTTAATTAGATGATCATGAATTACTTCTGAATCTGCTTTTTTATTAATCTCTTTTAATTCTTTAAAATTTTGATTCAGATAATGCAGTACAGCAGTGTTCATAGATTTAGTTGAAAATACTCTATTCTCAAAAGGTTTAAGGGAATGCGTTTCAACCAATAAACATAACCTGTTTTGAGCCGCCGAATATCCGGTTGAAAATCGGAGAGGTGCTGCCAAATCAATAATTCCGTCATATAAATTTCCGGTTTTAGTTTCGACATAAGGAGCCGTAAGAAATCCATCACCTTCAACACTGTTCAATACAAACGGCATTAACTTTTCTTTTCCCCATTTACCCAAACCGGAATAAATATTCTGATGTTTTTCCATCCCGTATGTTATGTGGTATTGATAATCCGCACCATTAGTTGTATGATTATCAATTACAAAATCGGGAAGCCATTGAGAGAAGAGTTTCAAGAGGGATTTCATTTCGTATGTATCGGCTTTTAGATAATCGCGGTTCATATTTAGATTTGTACTTGTTGTACGCCAACCCATATTAACCGGTCCATTTTGATTTGGACGATTATATTCTGAAGTTCTTTCGTGTCCGTCAATATTTAAAATCGGAATTATCAGTAGAACAAGATTTTCAAGTAAACCTAATTTTTCTTTTGTGATAAGAATTTCACGGAGCAACAGCATCCATGCATCTTTTCCTTCAATTTCTCCGGAATGAATTCCATTCTGAATTAATAAAACAGCTTTCCCGTTTCGTTTAGCTTTTTTCGGTGTGAAGTCGTTATCCTTTGCAACAACAAGAACTTTCAGTTCTCTTCCCTGTGCCGAGTAACCGAATGTTTTCATTTTTGCATAAGGTGTATGCTTTTCAAACTGTGAAAAATATTCAATTGTCTCATTGTAAAGTGGAGAAGAAATTTTTCCTGATTTCTCAAAATGGGTTAACCAAATATCGTTTTTATTATCTGTCATTGGATTCTTTAATATTCGTAATAAAATAGTTACCTTCTAAAATAAACATATTAAAAATTTTATCTTAATTAGTTGTTCGATTTTTTAATAAATTTAGGTATCAATATAGAAGAGTTTTTATTATTGAGTGTTATCGAATAAATCTTCAAGGAACATCAAAATATTATGAGTAAAAAAATTGTAGTACTTGGCGCAGGAATTTCAGGACTATCAACAGCATTTTGGTTATATAAAGAGGGTTACGATGTAGTTGTACTAGAAAAAAATAAAGAAGTCGGCGGAGCGATGGAAAGTGTAATGATAAACGATTTCCTTTTCGACCGAGGACCAAACAGCGGTTTGGAAACTACTCCGGTCATTTCGAAATTGGTAAAGGAAACTGGTCTCTCTAAAGAAATGATGTATGCAAATCAGGAAGGAAATAAGCGGTATATCTTGCGCGATAATCAGCTTCACGCTTTACCGATGAATCCCCTTTCATTTATTAAAACAAAATTATTCTCCGGTAAAGCAAAAATGCGTTTAATGTTGGAGCCTTTTATCGGACGCTCAAAAGAGGGTTATTATCAAAGTATCAGTCAATTTGTAAGAAGAAGACTCGGACAGGAATTTTTAGATTATGCAATCAATCCTTTTGTTGCCGGTGTTTATGCTGGTGATCCGGATAAGCTTAGTGTCTATTCAGCATTCCCCAAACTCTATGAATTAGAAGAAAAATATGGCGGGCTGATTATCGGAACAATTAGAAGTATTAAAGAGAGAAAAGGAAGAGCCGAAGTTTCTAAAAATCATGCAAAAATGTTTTCGTTTAGAAATGGAATGCAATCACTTCCAAAAACAATTGCCGCAAAGTTGAGTGACCGTGTAATTCTTCTTGCCGATGTTGAAACCGTTGAAAAATCAGGTGAAGGTTATAAAGTAACCTACAACAATGCCGGTGAAAAAAGAGAAATTACCGCCGACTATGTTTTATCTACTGTACCGGCATATGTTGCTTCAAATATTTTCCGCAATCTTGATACAAAACTTAGTGAGCATCTTGATTCAATTGAATATCCGCCGGTAATGGTTCTTTACCTTGCTTATCCTAAAGATAAAATTAAACAACCTTTAGACGGATTCGGATTTCTAATTCCTAAAAAAGAAAAAAAGTCATTCCTCGGTGCAATATGGAGTTCGGTAATTTTTGATAATCGAACTTCGGGTGATAATGCGACCTTCACATTATTTATTGGAGGGGCACGCAGTCCTGAAATCTTTTCACTTGATAAAGAAATTATAATCAAAAAAGTGTTAAATGAGTTCCATGAAATAATGGGAATAAATTCCGAACCAATTATGAAATCTTACAGATATTGGTCGAAAGCGATACCGCAGTACAACATCGGTTACATTGAACATGAGCGTTATTGCGATTTATTCGAAATAAATAATCCGGGTATTTTCATAAGCGGAAACTATAGAGGCGGAATTTCAGTTGGTGACTGTCTTAAAAATTCCGATCTAGTTTTTCAGAAGATTAATAAACATAACAACCAATAGTAGTTTGTCTCGAGTTACTATAGAGACAGATAAACAATTTTTTGGAGGAAATAAACATGGCAAATTATCCCTTAAAACGATTAAGACGATTACGTTACAACCCGATTCTTCGAGATATGATCGGAGAAACTACTTTAACAGTAAATGATTTCATTTATCCATTATTTGCAGTTCCGGGTGAAAAAGTTAAAAACCCTATTAAATCAATGCCGGGCGTATTTCAATTATCAATTGATATGCTTGTTGAAGAATGTAAAGAAGTTGCCTCACTTGGAATCCCTGCAGTAATTTTATTTGGTATCCCCGAGCATAAAGATGAAGTTGGTTCCGATGCTTATTCACCAAACGGAATTATTCAGCGTGCAATTCGAGCAATTAAAGCTGAAGTTAAAAATCTTCTTGTAATAACTGATGTTTGCCTCTGCGAATATACTTCTCACGGACATTGCGGAATGTTAAACGGAGAAGAAATTCTTAACGACGAAACTGTTTCACTTCTTGCAAAAGAAGCTGTCTCACATGCTGAAGCCGGTGCCGATATGATCGCCCCTTCAGATATGATGGACGGGCGTGTTATTGCAATTCGTAAAGCTCTTGATTATAAGGGATTTACGAAAATTCCGATTATGAGTTATGCGGCAAAGTATGCCTCGGGTTATTATGGACCTTTCAGAGATGCTGCAGAATCAACTCCTGCTTTCGGTGATAGACGTTCACACCAAATGGATATTAGAAACGGAAACGAAGCAATACGTGAGGTTGAATCCGATATTGAAGAAGGAGCTGATATTGTAATGGTTAAACCTGCCGGTGCTTATCTTGATATTATTTATCGAGTTAAACAACAATTCGGAATGCCGACTGCCGCTTATCAAGTAAGCGGTGAATATTCGATGATAAAAGCAGCAGCTCAAAACGATTGGATTGATGGTGAGCGTGTAATGATTGAATCGTTAACAGCAATTAAACGTGCCGGAGCCGATATGATTTTAACTTATTTTGCTAAAGAAGCAGCTAAATTCCTGAATAAAAAATAATTGTTCATTGTAACATTTTCTTTAACCAAATGAACACAGAATTTTAAAAATAAGTGTTCAATAAATCTTGATGTAAGAAAAAGGTTTATTTATAGTAAGAAACACATAATTAAGTAGGAGAAAAAATGAAAAATCTAACTATAAAGAAACTGTTCTATTTTAAAGGTAGTACGAAAGGGTTGTTAAAGTTCAATATACATTTACTGAACCCAATTGATGTGGATGATCCCGATAGCGAAAACAAACTACTCTTTGATTTATATTATTTTACACCTAAAATCATTTCTGAAACTATTGGAAAACCACCTCGAGGAAGCGGTTTTAAAAACGAAATAAAAAGGAAGGATTTCGAAAAAACCTATGATGAAGTTTGGTATGGATTGACTTTTGTTTACGACAACAATAATGCAAAACATCGAGAATATTGGTATAAACTCCAGCACATTGTTTTAAATCTTATTCGTTGGGAAAAGAAACGATATTATCATTTTGATGATGAATTTGAAAAATATGTGATGAAAACAGCCACCTCAAATAGGAGGAATTAACATGAGGGCATTTGTTTACATACTCGGGGCTTCAAGTAAGCCAGATCAAATTAAATGTACAGTTCCCTATGAAATTGATGATAAAGAAATTTTCTTTGGTCCTTGCAAAAAAAGATTAAGACAAAAGCTAAAAAGTGAGGTTGATAAAAATGGAAAGTTCAATTCTGAAACTTATTTCATTGGACTAAATGCAGGCAATTCAGATAAAGTAAGAAAAATAGTATGGGCTGGCAAAATTCAATCCCACTATACTTTTAAGCAGGCTAATCAAATATTAAGAGGGGCAAAGTATGCAGCAATTAAGACTGTGAATCTTTTCCCATTACATGTAATTCCGATTAAAAATGGTTATCAACTTAAAAGCAATTTACATTCGAAAAATGACAAATGGATTTGGGATCTTGTTTCTAATAAGGAATCAGTGGTGCACGATGAAGATTCCAATTCAATTATTCTTAAAAAAGGCTCTTCTTTTAACCGTGATATTTGTTTTATTTTTTCAAATATATTTTTTGCTAAAAGTTTTGAAAGTGGAATTGAAATAAGTGATGAAATATTAGACCTTTTTAGAACTAACCAACCCGACAAGAAAAAAATTGATTCATATGCAATTTTTGGATATAGAAAAGACCTCTCGGTTGATGGTAAAATTGGGGGATGGTTGGAACTGGACGATCCATCATCTCGAAACCTAATAAAACTGATAAAGATACAAGCCAAGCAGATTAAAAAGAAATCGAATTCATCTCAAACCAGAACTATACATAAAACTAAACAAAACCATCGTGGAGGTTGCAAATGAAATTATTTATTGTAAATGTTGGTGTAAATAAAAGTGATTCTTCAACACGAAGAATGAAATCTCCAGTATTTTCTGATAGGACTTTTGAATTTATTCCAATAAAAGAATCAAAGGAACAAGTAAAATATTGTGATAAGACAAGTAGTTATAGGTCAATAAAATGTTTTAACAATCTAAAGAAAAATTTATCTGAATACCTTCCCGATGAAATACACAATTACTTTGCACATAATGATCCAGATTTTGTAAACCTGACTTATGGTGATGGTTATACTTCCCGATCCGGAAATCTACAACATGTTGATGATGGTGATATAATTCTTTTTCTTGCACGATTATACGATTATGATAATGTAAAAAAAATATACCTTAAATCGAGTTCTCTTTATTTTATAGGTAAGTTCAAAGTTGAACAAAATTTAGAATATCCTGGTCCTGATTTTGATGGTACTGTGGAGAGAAGAGTTAAACAAAATGCTCACTATAAAAAGTTAAAAGTTGGATTTAAAGGAAAGTTTCGTGTTATTGTTGGCGCAAAGGAAGGTTCATACCGATTTTTGAAAGCAATAAAAATCACTCCTGAAATTGCAGCATTATTATTTAATAGTGCGTACGATAAGAAGGAAGATACATTTATTGGTCAAGGCAAAACAGTTAAAAATAAAAATGGCAAAGAAAGAAAATTCAATAATTTTCCCCAAATTACGCGTTCAATTCAGTATTTCCTTGATGATAAAAACAAAACAGATAAAGAAGCATTGAAAAATTTACTAAAGATTATAAAAAAAGAGTCATTATGAAAATAGCATTTGCCTCATCAGAAGCATATCCGTATGCAAAAACCGGCGGACTTGGTGATGTTGTCGGTGCTTTACCTAAAGCATTAGCAGAACTTGGCTGCGATGTTAAAGTCTTTATACCGAAATATTCTTCTATAGATCATTACAGGTATGACCTAAGCTATTGCTGGCCCATCGGTGAAATGCCAATTCGTGTTTACGGCAAAGTTTACAATGTAAATGTATTTACTTCAAATTTGCCCGATTCAGAAGTTACGATTTACTTAATTGATTCCCCCGAGTTTTTCTCACGTCCGGAAATTTACACTAACGATCCTGATGAAGACGAACGTTTTATTTTGTTTTCAAAATCTATTCTTGAAGCACTTCAAAGGTTAAAATGGCAGCCCGATGTAATTAATTGTAATGATTGGCAAACCGGTCTTATCCCGCTTTACATTAAAGATAATTATAGCTGGGATAAATTCTTCGACCCGATTGCAACTGTTTTTACAATTCATAATATCGGTTATCAGGGAAGATTTCCCAAAGAAACATTAAACAAAGCTGAAATTCGTCCTGAATTATTTTATGAAAATAGTCCGGTTGAAATTTGGAATAGTGTAAGTTTTTTAAAAACCGGATTAATGTATGCCGACATGATTAATACAGTCTCTAAGACCTATGCAAAGGAAATACTCACTCCTCAATATGGTGCCGGATTAGAGGGAGTTTTACATTACCGAAATGATGATTTTTACGGAATAGTAAACGGAGTTGATTATAAAATATGGAATCCTGAAGATGACCGTCATATTCCGTTTCATTATATCAGAGATACCCGTCATAGAAAAATCGAGAATAAAAAATTTCTGATGGATGCAGTTAGATTGCCGTTCCATACAGAAAAACCATTAATAGGAATTGTATCACGCCTTGTTGCACAAAAGGGTTTTGATCTTATAGTTGATGCTTTTAATGAGTTATTAAAAATTGATGCACAATGGATTATTCTCGGAAGTGGTGAAGATCAATTTGAAGAATTTTTCCGAAGAGGTGCATATTATTATCCGGAGAAAATTTATACTTACATCGGTTATAACAATGAGTTATCTCATCTTGTTGAGGCCGGGTCAGATATTTTTCTAATGCCCTCTCATTATGAACCATGTGGACTGAGCCAGATTTACAGTTTACGTTACGGAACTGTTCCTGTTGTGAGAAATACAGGCGGACTTGCCGACACAGTCTCCGATTGGCATGAGCTGTTATACGAAGGCAAAGAGACCGGCACAGGATTTACATTTGATGAGTATACTCCGGATGCCCTTTATTCAACGCTATACCGTGCGGTTAAGACTTTCGATGATAAAGTAACATGGCAGAAAATTATGTATAACGGAATGTCTGAAGATTTCTCATGGGAAGTTTCTGCTAAGAAGTATCTTGAACTTTACAGAAAAGCTGTTCACAAACGGCGCGGGTAAATTTGATGAGTTTTTCTATACTTAATACTATTGTTATAAAAGAGATAGCTCACAATTCCGATCTATATAAAGAAGAGGTGAATCTTCGTTTTAAAATATTACGCGAACCTTTATCTCTTCTTTACACCCAAGAGCAGCTTGATGATGAGAAAGATCAATTTCATTTATGTGCATTTGAAAATGAAAAATTAATCGGCTGTCTCTTATTAAAACCGATAAACCAAAATATTATCCAGATGAGACAAGTTGCCGTGAGTCGTGATTATCAAGGAAAAGGAATCGGAAAACATTTGGTGATTCAATCTGAGGAATATGCTTTGAATAAAGGCTTTAATAAAATGATCTTACACGCTCGTGAAACCGCCATTCCTTTTTATCAGAAATTGAATTATCAACTCGAAGGGGAGAAATTTATTGAGGTTACAATTCCGCACATGAAGATGTGGAAAAATCTATAAATAATTAAACAGTCTGAAAAGTCTCCCCTATTTCCTTAATACCAAGTTCTAAGTCATATTTTGAAAATGAATTAGTAATCCATTCCAAAGCCTCTTCCCGCGGTTCTAAACCTTGTTTGAAAGTATTTGTATGAATCGGAATAAAAACCTTAGCTTCTAAATCTTTCGCCATTTGTAGTGCTTCTTCAGGATTACAGTGATTCATTTTCCATGGGTTATAAGCCCCGATTGGCATAATGGCAATATTTACTTTTTCACCGGATTTCTTTAGTAAATCGGTATTTGCAGTATCACCACCAAATAATATTTTCACACCGTTTCTTTCGAGAATATAAGCGTTGTAACTTCTGCCGTTATCAAAATAACCTTTGGAGCGGTCACGTTCCCACGGAAAACGCCAACCGAAATGTTTAACTTGTAATGCTTTAAGATTTATTCCATTCGATTCAGTTGTTCCGCCCCAATCCATTTCCCTTATAGATTTCCATTTTAGATTTTGAATTACGTCCATTGTGTTATATGCAGTAATAACATCAATTTGTTTAGGGAACTCGGAAGCAAAATGGTTTAAGGTTAGATAATCCATGTGATCCATATGAGCATGAGAAAGAAGAATCAAATCAGGTTTGGGAATTTCTTCAAAAGTTAAAGCGGGAGCAGTGAATCTTTCCGGACCAAAGTTTGTTCCCAACATATAAATACCGACTCTGCTGAAAAGTACAGGATCGGTTAAAATTATTTTACCGAAAAAATTAATTAATACAGTCGAGTGTCCAATCCATGAAATAGATATTTCATCATCTCTCCATTTATTCGGTTCAGGTTTCATTGCAGGTTGCTTAGCTGAAGTTTCGCCATAATATTTGGCAATCGGTGAAATCAAAAAGGCACCCGTCGTTAACAACAAACTTTTCTTAATAAACTTTTTTCTATTCATATACTTCCATAAATAATGATAAAAGAAATTGTTTCTTTCTTTTAAGTTAAACCTGTATTCTTTAATTTTTATGCGTGTCCGGACAAATTTAATAAACTCCTGCAATCTGCAAAAGGGATTTAATTAAACATGCTTGGTTACTTTATTAAACAGTTTAACTACTCAATAAGTTTCATAATTATTATGAACACATTTCTTAGTGCCCAGGTTGATACTGTAACAAAATTAGATTCAACCAATTATCTGAAATTGGGCGTAGTAGGCGGAGTAACCGCCGCAGGCTTTATTTACGGGCATGCACTAAATAATAACTTATGGTGGAAAGGAGAAAAAAGTTCTTTTCACTTTGAATGGGATTATGATTGGAATTATGCACTCGGCTCTGATAAGTTTGGACATTTTTACTTCCCTTATCTTACAACAAAAATATATTCTCAGGCATTGGAATGGACAGGTCTTTCACAAAAACAAAGTTTGTACTATTCTGCTCTACTTGCTTTTTCATACCAAACTTACATCGAAATAAAAGATGGATTTTCTAAACAATGGGGATTCAGTTGGGGCGATTTTACTGCGAATTCCCTCGGTGCACTTTATCCGATACTTCAATATCACAATCCGATACTAAATAATTTTTCACCGAAGATAAGTTTTCACAAATCAAACAGATTTAAGTCCGGTTCTCATACAGTTATTTTTGATGATTATGAAAGTACATACGATTGGGTTAGTATAAACATACGTGAATTATCGGGGGGAATAATTAAAGAATATCTTCCTTCGTTTATTAATCTTGCAATTGGACATAGCGTAAAACATCTCGATTCGCCATCAGGTGGAAATCATGAATTTTTTATCGGATTAGATTGGAACTTAGAAGAACTACCCGGCAATCACCCGATACTAATATTTCTAAAAAAGAATCTGAATTTTTACCGCTTCCCCGCCCCTGTAATAAAAGTTTATCCCGATGTTATCTGGTATGGTTTGAAGTTTTGATTCTGAATAATACAATAGTTTTTGACAACTAATAATTTGCGGTTAACTTCCAAAAAACATAGGTTTAAAAGTAGGATTTACGCAAACCCGATAATTAACGGGATAAGTTATTGTGTAAAGAAATTTTGTTATTGGCAAGGTTAAAACGAAACGGAACTAACAGACAATTGACTAAATATGATATTTGAAAAAGGACATTTTAAAAGTTCTCGACTACAGAAATCAATAATTACTAAATTTTTAAATGAATCTAAGATCTTTAATTCAAGGAATGCCTATGACTCTAAAACGACTGTTTTTCTATCACATAAACATAAAGACTTAGAAGAAATTGAGGAAGCGACAGGCGTAATAGAGATGCTGGAAGACTTAGGCGTGAAAGTATATATCGACAGTATGGACAACAAAATGCCTGACCAAACGACAGGTGAAACAGCAGCTAGGATTAAAGAGGTAATTAAATACTGTGATAAATTCATTTTGCTTGCAACTGCAAAAGCAATTGAATCATATTGGTGTAATTGGGAACTTGGAATTGGTGATGTGCATAAATTTCAGAGGCATATCGCAATACTTCCTATAAAGGAAAAAGGTGAATACGATATTGAATACAAAGGGAATGAGTATATGCAAATATACCCTCACATAGACTATAGAGATGGAACAACTAATTACATGAATAACGGTGGGATAATACCTAGAGGCTATTATGTTGTTGACCCTAAAAATAAAGAAGGCATAACCTATATAAAAGAACTTAAAACTTGGTTAAACAAATGACTACAAAGTATCAAATAATCAAATTGGGAGCAGACAATCCTCTCTACAAAGAGGTTTTGGATACATTGTATCATCATATTGCAGAGTTGGGTTTAGCAAAGGAAGCAATTCTTGAAATTGATGAAAGTAATTTTAAGACTGAATACAAAGGAAATGCTCCGACATTTTGCCTTTACTTCGGAAGCGATGCAGGTACTTTCAAAAACATTGAATTACTTGAGATACTAATCAACGATGCAAACTTAATTCTTCCCATTGCTTCTGACACAACTAAATTTAAACTCCAAATTCCAAAAGAATTAGAGAATGTAAATGGCTTTGAATTAGCGAACGGAAATGACATTGAAAAACTCGTTTCGTGCATTTTGGAAGGGCTTAGTTTGTTACGACTTTCACGAAGACTATTTATTAGTTACAAAAGAGACGAATCTTCAACCGTTGCAATACAGTTGTTTGAGCAATTAGAAAAAAATGGCTTTGATGTTTTCCTAGACACACATAGTATTCGCCCGGGAGAACCTTTTCAAGAGGAACTTTGGCACAGAATGGCTGACACAGATGTAGTTGTTTTATTAAATACACCTGGATTTCTAAATAGCAATTGGACAACTCAAGAGTTGGCTAAAGCCAACTCTATGTCAATAAGTATTTTACAGGTGATTTGGCCAACGCATAAACTTGAAAGAGATGCAGAACTAAGCATTCCGCTTCAATTATATGATTCCGATTTTGGAAACAATATCTTTAAAGATCCAACGAGTTATCTGAACCAAAATACAATTTCAAATATCATAAACCAAGTTGAATCGCTAAGAGCAAGAAGTTTAGCTTCAAGACAAGACAATATTATTGCGGAATTTATTGCATCATCAAATAGAGTTGGCAAAAAAGCTGATTTACAATCAGAGAAATTTATCACAATTAAACGAAGTGACGGAAAAGAATTAGTGGTTATTCCAACGGTTGGAGTTCCACAAGCATTTACATACAACCAATCCGAAGAATTAGTAGCAAGAATTAAATCAAAAAAGGTTGCAGGTGCATTTTTACTCTTTGACCACAGGAACATAAGAGAAAAATGGATTAAACATTTGGATTGGTTAGACAATTATCTTCCAGTAAAAACTATAAAAATCGTAAAAGCAGAAGAATGGCTAAAGACAATTTAAATAAAGTGTTTTTATCTGCAAGCATTCCTTATCCTGACAGGGATAAGAAATTCTATGATACCGCTGATATTGTTTCTATAAGAGATGCAGTTCGAGCATTGGCAACTGTTGTAATTCCGCAAGCACACCTTGTTTGGGGAGGACATCCTTCCATAACACCTTTGATTCGTTTTGTTATGGGAAGAATGAACGCTGATTTAAAAAAGCACATTACACTTTACCAATCTTTATTTTTTGAGGATAATTTTCCGCCTGACAACTTTGCTTTTGAAAACATAGTGTTAACAGAAAGGAGAAGCAATCGTGATGAGAGTTTGGAATTAATGAGGAATATGCTTATCAATGACAACGATTTTAAAGTTGGAATTTTTATTGGAGGGATGGAAGGAATAAATAATGAGTATGAGTTATTCAGAAAAAAACACTCTGATGTACTGATTTTACCAATTGCAAGCACTGGTGCTGCTGCTAAAATTATTTTTGAAACAAATCCTCAACAATATGATAATAGGCTGTTATATGATTATGCCTATATGTCTATGTTCAGAACTTTACTTTCAAATATATTACACTAAACATTTATTAAGGAAAAATATATGGCAAAACGACAAATTTTTTACAGCTTTCATTTTGACAATGATGTAATGAGAGTTCAGCAAATTCGGAATATTGGTTCACTTGAGGAGAATAAACCGGTTTCAGTTAACGATTGGGAACAGATTAAAAAGGGTGGAGACAAATCAATTGAAAAATGGATAGATGATAACATGAAATACAAGAGTTGTGTTGTTGTCTTAGTAGGTTCTTCTACCGCAAATCGTCAATGGGTTAAATATGAAATTGGAAAAGCTTGGAATGATGGAAAAGGTTTAGTTGGTATTTACATACACAACTTAAAATGTCCTAGAAATGGAACGTGTAGCCAGGGTAGCAACCCATTTGATACTTTTACTTTTAAGGATAGTGACAAAAAATTATCAAGTGTAGTTAAATGTTATAATCCAAAGTCATCAGATGCTTACAATGATATAGCTGCAAACATTGAAATCTGGGTTGAAGAGGCAATTAATAACAGGAAATAATGGCTCGCTACTCATTTTTTAGTTTCTGCTATGAAGACGTAAAAACTTCAAAGTAAATGTTGTTAGAAATAGTTGGTTGTTAAATCATAGTTCAAACACGTTTATCGATGGTTCTATTTGGGAAAAAGAGAAAAGTAAAGGTCCTACGGTGATTAAGAATTTAATTGGAGTTGGATTAAATAAAACTTCTGTAACCTCAGCCCTCCTTGCCTATATTAGTGAGACAAAAATATAAGACAGAATAACCCAGAGGGCACAGGAGCATAGAATGAATAATTATAATAGTATTACTGAAACATCTGTAACGGAAGGAGCCCGTAGGGCGACTGGAGTTACAG